>DASQGZ010000022.1:0-126794 GCA_035632315.1 Kapaibacterium sp. (SeqCode)
TTTTAGTCGATAAGAAAACACGCCTGCTCGTGCAAGGCATTACGGGTGGCGAAGGAACATTTCATGCGCAGCAAATGATCGAGTACGGCACGAAGGTTGTCGGCGGTGTCACGCCCGGAAAAGGCGGCACGACGCACATCGGCGTTCCGGTCTTTAATAGTGTTGCCGAAGCAGTCGCCGCAACAAAAGCAAATGCGACCTGCATTTTCGTCCCGCCCGCATTTGCTGCCGATGCGATCTTGGAAGCCGAAGCCGCGGGCATTGCGCTCGTCGTCTGCATCACCGAAGGCATTCCGATCCGCGATATGGTGAGTGTCTATGAAGTGATCCGCAATTCGAAAACTGTGCTCGTCGGCCCGAATTGCCCGGGCGTTATCTCGCCAGGCAAAGCGAAGATCGGCATTATGCCCGGCTTCATTCATAAGCCCGGTCGTATCGGTATCATCTCGCGTTCCGGCACGCTGACGTATGAAGCAGTCAAGCAGATCGTCGATGCGGGAATGGGGCAGTCAACCGCAATTGGCATCGGCGGCGATCCGATCATCGGCACGAGATTCATCGATGCGATAAAATTATTTCAGGACGATCCGGATACCGACGCCGTCATTATGATCGGCGAGATCGGCGGAACGGCAGAAGAAGAAGCCGCGCGTTATATCAAGAAGCACGTGACGAAGCCTGTTGTTGGCTTCATCGCAGGCCGCACAGCACCTCCGGGACGCAGAATGGGGCACGCCGGCGCGATCATCAGTGGCGGCAAAGGCACTGCCGATGAAAAAATGAAAACAATGCGTGCGTGCGCTATCACCGTTGTGGAAAGCCCCGCACTGCTCGGCGAGACGGTTGCAAAAGTGCTTGCAAAAAAGAGAGCGGCTTCGTCAAAGAAGAAAGTTGTTGCTAAAAAGAAAGTTGTCGCAAAGAAGAAGGCTCCTGCCAAAAAGAAAGCTGCAAAGAAGAGACGGTAGGGCTATAGAGATATAGGCGTTAATGGTTCAGGCGTATAGAATGTACAATTGGACATTGATATTTTTAATTGTTTTTTACAAATATTATCTAATTACTTATGGCGATCGAACGTACACTCTGCATTATCAAGCCCGATGGCGTCAAGTCCGGCAACATCGGAAATATCATTGCGCATATTCAAAAAGAAGGATTCAAGATTTTGGCGATGAAGATGACTCGTATGAGCGGTCGCTCAGCGGGGAAGTTCTATGAAGTCCACAAAGAGCGTCCGTTCTATGGCGGGCTTGTCGAATTTATGTCGAGCGGCGCATGTGTGCCGATCGCCCTTGAAAAAGAAAATGCGATCAGTGAGTGGCGCCGCGTCATCGGCGCGACCGATCCCGCCGAAGCGGCTGCCGGTACGATCCGCAAACTCTATGCGACAAGCAAAGGCGAAAATGCCGTGCATGGCTCCGACTCGGTCGAGAATGGTCTGCGTGAGATCGCGTTCTTTTTTACCGAAGGCGAGTTAGCCGATCTCGGTCTTTAAAATAAAAAGGGCACGCACGGCGTGCCCTTACGATCTTTTCTTAAATTACTTTGCGACGACAAGCGTAACAGCCTTCACTCCGTCGGCAAGTTCGAGTCGCAGATAATATACTCCGTTCGGAAGGTTTGCAACATCGAGCGCGAGTTCGTTCTCTCCCTGATCATATATTTTTTGTTCGAAAGTTTTCAGCGCTGTTCCTCTTGAATCATAGAGTGCTGCACGAACTTCTTCGGCTTGCACCAGCGAAAAACGCAGTGTCGTGCTCGTTGCCGACGGATTCGGGACAAGCATGATACGCTCGACGGAATTACTTTCGCGAACACCGCTCTTTGCAACGACTCCGACAATATGGATCACCAGACGCGCTGTTGAAGCATCAGAATTTGACGTGACAACGATCGAATCGTTATACGTTCCGGAAATAACCGGATTGAACGTCACCGTATCGTTGAGCGATGCACCTTTGGCAAGGCTGAACGAACTTGTCACGCTCGAACTCGTCAGATGGAACGGTACCGCTGGGTAGGTCATCTGAAAGTTAAGCGTCTTTGCCGAGTCGGACGTGTTCGTAACGGTAAATGTTTTCATCAACATCGTAGATCCGGCTGTGACTGTTCCGAAGTCGATCGTCGTTGGTGCGATCGTGATCTTCGGCAATGTATCGATGCGTCCGGAACCGGTGAGAATAATTTTTACAGCGGCATTCGTCGAGTCGTTCGAGTTCAGAGTGATCGTATCAGTAAGTGGCGCCGTAGTCGTCGGCGTGAACGTCACATTCACCGTTGCCGTCTTTCCCGAATCAAGCAAGAAGGTATTGCTCGGTGTGACGACAAACTGCGGCAGCTTTGGCGTGCTGATCGTGCCGCTGAGCGTATTCTGTTTGCCGTCGGTCGTGTTGGTGATCGTGAACGAGTGAGTGATAGGTATGCCGATGGGACTCGACGCGAAGTTCATTCGATAGCCTCCGAAATTACCGATGCCGCCGATGCCGATCCGAGGCAGCGTATCGGGTGCGACCACCTGACCGAAGAGCACTTCGCGGATGCGCTGGTGCGATGGGTCGGAATTTGTCGTGATGATCATTGAGTCAAGCACATTGGATGCAACCTTCAGCGGTGTGAATGCAACAACGACCGTTTGCGTATCGCCTTTTGCAAGCGAGAACGCTCCGCCGCCGGAGACGATGCTATAATACGCGCCTGTTCCGGCATGAGGGATCGTCGCTGTTCCGGTAAGCGTCAGCGGTATATTCGTCGAATTGATGATATACACGTTCATCATCTTCGTTTTAAATAGCAATACGCTGCCAAAGTTTGCGAACTGCGGCGAGATCGTCACTTGTGCGATCGTATCCGGTCCATGGACGATCGCCGAAAGTGTCACGCTTGCTTGTGCAAGGCTCGGGTTCGCGTTGCTCGTGATCGCGATCGTATCGAGAAACGTGCCGCCGAACGCCGGCGCTGTGAATTTCACTGCCACTGTCACCGAATCCCCCGGATGAAGCGAGAACGCACCGCCGCCGGAAGTGATCGAATAATTACTTGACGATGGCGAGCCGATCGAACCCGTGAGAATTTTTGATGCGTCAGATGAAGTATTTTTTACCGAGAATGTTTTTGTGCTCACTTGGCCGATAGTATCCGGTCCGAACGCGAGCGACATTGCCGATACAGTTATCTTCGGAAATGTATCGGCGGCAACACCCGTGCCGATCATCCTGATGCGAACGGGGCTTTTGTAAAATGACGTATCGCCGTTGTGCGTCAGATAGACGGTATCGTGAAACGTCGTGACGCCGTCGGGTTTGAACCGGAAGAACAACGTATCGGTCGTTCCGCTTTTGACGGTGAACGACGCCGGCCCGAGCAGTCGAAACTCCGGAGTTTTCGGCAGCGTGAACGTACAGTTCACATCTTTGCCCCAACTGGAGCTGACCTGGATCGTCATTCCGCGATCGACCGAGTCGCCGACGGTGGTATTGGTGAATGAAACGGTCGTCGGAGCGATGTATAATTTAAGCTGCGCCCGCGCGCTGGCCGCACAAAAAAGAATTGCGAAAAGAGTGAGTAATTTTTTCATACTGGATAGGATAAACACAACACAGTGATACAGAAGAAACGTCTGCGTTTCGATCGGGGTGATGAACGAGAATGAACAACCGCTGGGAATGGTATTCGGTTCGTTCGGTACCCACGCAAAATCGGAACACGGAATTTGACGGAAGTAGGACGGAATTCTATGGAACATTCATAACTCATCAATGTCTTCTCTGTATCTGAACGGTTGCAGACGGTTCCAAAAATCTGTCTTCGTCCGTCGAATTCCGTGTTGCGTTTTCTCGCGCATTAAAACCGGACTTTTGATTCTGATTCAACGGCTCCAAAAAATTTGTAAATTTGCAGTTCAAACTTCTTGAAGTAACCGAACAAGCCCCAATGAAATTTTCAGCCAGCATCGCCGACCTCAAAACAATTCTGCCGATCGTCTCGGCAGCCGTGCCAAGCCGTTCGACGCTCCAGCAGTTGGAGAACATTCAGCTCGAACTCAAATCGAAACGCCTGACGATGATGGCGACGGATCTCGAAGTGAGCGTCCGTTCGTCGATTGAAGTCGCGGCGAAGACCGACGGTGTTATCGCCGCGAACGCCAAACGCCTCGGCGATTTCATCAAGTCGCTCCCCGATGGCGATCTTAACGCAACACTCGACAAAACAACGCGCCGCTTGCAGCTGCAAAGCGCGCAGGGAAATTATACGATGGCGACGTTCGCCGAGAGCGATCTGCCGGATATGATGAAAGAGTTCAAACCCGAAGGCACGATCACGGCAAACGGCGGCGATCTGAAAAAAATGATCTCTACGGCAGTGTTTGCCGCCAGCTCGAACGAGTTTCGCGCCGCGATGATGGGGTTGCTCTTTCAATTTTCACCCGACGGCACGACGTGTGTTGCGACCGACGGCCATCGTTTGGTAAAGATCACCAATCCCGAACTCAAGAGCGACACCGAGCGCGACGTCATCATTCCTGCAAAAGCCGTTAATCTTGTCGCTAAATCGTTTAGCGACAGCGATACCGTGACGATCAGTTTCAGCCCGACACAGATCGAGTTCAAGAACGATTCGACGTCGATCCTCTCACGGCTGATCGACGAACAATATCCGAACTACGAAGCGGTCATTCCGCGCGAGAACGAAAAGACGATGACGATCTCACGGTCGTCACTTGCGTCGTCAAATAAACGTGTCCTTATTTTTGCGAGCCCGGATACGAGCCAAGTGCGGCTCGAACTTCGCCCGAACAAACTCACGATCCTTGCCGACGATGCCGACGAAGGCGCCAACGGTGAAGAATTCGTCCCGTGTGATTATTCCGGCGACGAATTGCTCATCGGCTTCAACGGAAAATTCATCGACGAAGCGCTCAGCCATATTGATACCGACGAGATCACGATGAAGTTCTCTACTCCGACCCGCGCTGCCATTATCGAACCCAGAGATAGCGGTAATTTCGAGACCCTGATGCTCGTGATGCCGGTGCGCCTATCCGCATAGGCGGGGCGAATGCGCTGCACTTCAGTAGAGATACGTTCTTTCAGAAACCACTCGCGTTCTCAGCTCAGAGAGCTCGGCTCGCGTTTCAATGTCATCAGCGGAAGCAATGGAGCAGGAAAGACATCGATCATCGAAGCGCTCTCGGTCGCTGCGCTGACGAAAAGCTTTACAGATGCGCCCGATGCAGTTCTCGTCCAGACCGGCGCCAATACATATTCGATCGATGCTCGTTTTTTGTCGGATAATAATGTGCCGTTGAATGTAAGTGTCGAATATGCTTTGGGTCCGCCGGCAAAAAAAAATATTACCGTTAATAATGACAAGCTTCGCCGCTCGTCTGATCTTGTCGGCCGCATTCCTATCGTTGCGCTAACGCCGGATGATAAAATTATTACATCGGGTTCGCCGGATGAGCGCCGCCGGTTCCTTTCGATCGTGCTCTCGCAGGCATCGCGGCTATATCTCGAAGACGAACTCGAACTTCGTAAAGCATTGAAGCATCGGAATTCGCTGCTGCTCGATATGAAACAGCGCGGAGCGTCGCTTGTATCGGCAAGAGCTTCCCTTGCGCCATGGACCGAAGTCGTGATCGAGCGCTCGGCGCGAATTATGGCTCGCCGCGCCGCATTCGTCGAAGAATTCCGCCCCTTCCTCGAAGCGCGTTACGCCGAACTTTCCGGCGGTAACGAACATCCGTCGCTCTGGTATTGTCCGATTGGGCAAGAAGAACCATACGTACCGAACGCATTTCGTGAAATGCTCGAACGTGCATTCGAGCGCCGTGAAGCAGAAGAACTTCGCCGCGGCACAACGCTTGTCGGATCGCATCGCGACGAGTTAATGATATTAATAGATGACAAACGCGAAGCTCGCCGATTCGCTTCGCAAGGACAGCATAAAACACTGCTCGTGTCGATGAAACTTGCCGAGTATCATTATCTGCGCGATGCAACCGGCGAAACACCGATCCTCTTGCTCGACGATGTGTTCAGCGAACTCGACGCAAACCGCGCCGCACGGCTGCTCGAATTACTTTCTTCGAGCGAATACGGGCAAACGTTTATCACTTCGACGACCAGAGAATCGTTTGCAGGATTGTTTGCCGAAGCACGTGCAGATGATGCTATGTTTATTATTGAAAATGGAACAGCAGAATCATTCGGTGGCGGGCAGGCAAAGGGAAAATAAAAACGGAACGCGGAATTTGACGCACGCCAACGGAATGCTATGGAACATCTGTTCATCTTTGGGGATAGGTTCTTAGAAGTTATTTGACTGTTCCACAAAAAATCCGTCTTATTCCGTCAAATTCCGTGTAGCGTTTTCAATTCAAAACTTAACATTCAGCACTCCCCGCACACCAAGCGTTGTATTTTTGTAAATAAAATGAAATTCCCAAAGACGATATCATCTGTTCTTGAGCGTACGCTACATGTGTACGGCTTGAAGGAGAATGCCGAGCGTTACGAGGCGCTGACGCATTGGGCAGAGATCGTCGGCGATCAGGTCGCGGCAGTTGCCGTACCGGAGCGCATCAAGGGTACGGCGCTCATCGTTCGCGTTGAGTCTTCGGTCTGGAAATACGAACTGACGATGCGCACCCGCGAGATATTGCAAAAAATTCATAGCTTTACAGAGTCCGACGAGATAACCGAGATTATTTGGCGCTGAGCACCCTCCGTTTTTCGTTTTGAAAATTCCACAAAAATAATGTCGTAATTTTGAAATATAAGTAGTTTTTCTCACGTTTCACGGGATACATTGTCACAAAAAATATTTCAGCTGGTTGATAGTCTTTCGGCTGATGAATTAAAAAAGATCAAGGCGATCCGGGCAACCGGCAAACAAGGGTTGGTGCTGGGCTTTGTTCTTGAGCATTATCGCTCGGATCCGGGGAAAGCGTCGGAAGAAAATTTTCTTCCGAGCGTCAGCCGCGAACATTTCTATGAGATATGCTCGGTCATGCTCGAGCGCTGTTATGCTGCACTCGTGCCGGAAGGCGGCATTTCGCTTATTGATTTTCTCGGCGCCAAACAACTGCCGGTACTTGTTCGCGAAGAAGTTCGCCGCCAAGAAAATTCCTATATCTCGACGCTCACACCGCGCGAGCGCGCCGACCATTATTATGGCGCTTGGATGGTTGCCAGCCGCTTCGACTCGCATCTGGTTGACGAACCGCTGCTCGATCATTGCGCCAAGGAATTTATCGCGGCATCGACCGATCATAAATGTGCGAAGCTGCTCATGAATATTATGACGGTTCCCTTTCAGATGCGCATCAAAGCAGACGACGTGGTCGATCGGTCGCTCGTCACGCGCGGAATGTTCGAGAAGCTGCTGCATTTGGAGACAGAAGTCGGCCGCTACGGCGACGACCGCTGCCGATTTCACCTGGCGCTGGCGTGGGCAACGTTCAAACAATACGAAACGACCGGCCTCGATATGGTCGAGCTTCGGCTAGCACAGGCATCCGAATATATCGGTTCACTCAATGAGACCGTGCACCGGTCGGAACGCGATCTGATGCGCCTTCGGATCGCCGTCGTATTTGCCGAACGAAAAGAATATGCAAAAGCATATTCGGAGTTTCTAAAAGTCTATGAAAAACATTCTGCCGATAGCCCCGTCGGACGATTGACATATTACCGGATCCGAATGGCGGAGTGTGCACTGATGATCGGGAAGTACGACGATGTGAATATCATACTCGACCGATACGCAAATTATTTATACCATATTCAGCCGACCCACGATGCCGTACAAGCCGCGATCGTCCGCGGCCTGAGCGCAATCTTTTCAGGCGATCTCGACCGGGCGCTGCATCAAAGCGAACTCGCTCACGTGCAAAACGGAGGCCGCAACTATACGTTCGAGCTCGATCTGCACTGCCGCTATCTTGAATGCGCAACGCATTTGCTTCGAGGCGAATACGACCTCGTGCGCGCAGTGATCGTCAGAAGCATTCAACTGCTGAGAACGAAAGATCTTCCACTAAAAAAATATGCCGGCGGCTACTATTATCTGGTGCTCGAAGCGTTCATGCAGCAGAAGCTGCAGCACAAACGCGTCAAAGATAAGCGCGCTCAGTATTATAAGCTCTTTGCGGAAACCCAGGGCGGACCATTCGGGAAATTGCTCGAATTCGTCCGCGAAAAAATGAAGGTTACATTTACTGACTAATCTGCGTTAGCCTTATCTCTATCAAAATAAGTACGTTCTGATGGCTGAAAAGATATCAATGCCGATCCGACAGACGCTCTTCGTTCTTGCCGTTATTTTTTGTTTTACGCCGTTCGCTTCGCCACCGGTTTCACTGGCGCTCGGCCTTGTGATCGCGCTGACGCTCGGGCATCCGTTCCCGAAGTACAACAGCAAAGCGACAAAGATATTATTACAAGTGTCAGTCGTCGGATTAGGGTTCGGGATGAATCTTGCTTCTGTGCTCGAAGCAGGCCGCTCCGGAATTCTCTTCACGATCGCCACGATCTTCGGTACGCTCACGCTCGGATATTTCATTGGCAGGTGGCTTGGCATTGAGCGAAAAATTTCGCATCTGATTTCAAGCGGCACGGCGATCTGCGGCGGCAGTGCGATCGCTGCGGTCGGCCCGGTGATCGAAGCCGACGAAAAAGAAATGTCCGTCGCACTCGGTACGGTTTTTATTTTAAATTCGGTCGCACTCTTTATTTTTCCGTTGATCGGTTCGCTGCTGCATTTATCACAAACACAGTTCGGCATTTGGGCGGCGATCGCGATCCACGATACGAGTTCAGTCGTCGGTGCGGCGGCAAAATATGGTGATGAAGCCCTCAAGATTGCAACAACCGTCAAGCTTGCCCGAGCGCTGTGGATCATTCCGCTGGCTCTTGCGACGTCATTCGTCTTTAAGAGCAAATCGAAAAAGATCAATATTCCGTATTTTATTTTTTTGTTCGTCATCGCATCGGTCATTCGAACGTATGTTCCGCTCGACGTCAACATTTACAATGGATTAACAACGATCGCAAAAACAGGCCTTGTCCTGACACTGTTTCTGATCGGCGCAGGGTTGTCGCGCTCGACGCTTCGCTCTGTCGGAGTCAAGCCGTTCATCGAAGGCATTCTGTTGTGGATCGTGATCGGTTCGGTCTCGCTCTGGGCAGTGACGGGGTTGGTGTGAGGTGGTGAGACGGAATGCCTTTCGCTATTGTTATTGTCATTCTCGAATTGTATGATCTCGTAGAATGGCAAAAAAGACGACGACAGTAAAGATCACAAAACAATCTGTAGCAGCGACTACTTCGACGACGAAGAACGGTTCGGCGCTGCCATTTTCGAAAGAAGAGATCATCGCAGATTATCGGATCGCGCATCAGTCGCGACTTGCGAGCGTGCTTGGGCGACGCGAAGTGCTGACAGGCAAAGCAAAGTTCGGCATTTTTGGCGATGGTAAAGAAGTCCCGCAGCTTGCAATGGCACACGCATTTCGAAATGGCGACTGGCGCTCGGGTTATTACCGCGATCAGACATTTATGTTTGCGACGGGTACAAGCAGCATCCAAGAATTTTTCGCACAGCTCTATGCACATCCCGATGTGAATGCAGAACCTGCGTCGGCGGGTCGAATGATGAACGGACATTTTGCAACACGTTCGTTGAATGAAGACGGGTCGTGGAAAGATCTGATGCAGATAAAAAATTCGTCTGCCGATATTTCACCGACGTCAGGGCAAATGCCCCGTTTGGTTGGTTTGGCATACGCTTCAAAACTCTTTAGACAAAATAAGGAGCTTTCGAAGCTCTCGAACTTCACACATCACGGCGACGAAGTCGCCTTCGGTACGATCGGCAATGCAAGTACATCGGAAGGATTATTTTTTGAAGCCGTCAATGCCGCCGGCGTACTGAAAATTCCGATGGTGCTTTCGGTGTGGGACGATGGGTACGGTATTTCAGTGCCGGCATTGTATCAGACGACAAAACAATCTATTTCGAAAATTCTCGACGGTTTCCGCGAAGAACACGGCGACGGATATATTATTCGCGTAGTCAACGGCTGGGATTATCCTGCACTCTGCACTGCATATTCCGACGTTGTCAGCGATGTTCGCAAGCGGCATATTCCGGCGCTCTTGCATATCACCGAACTCACACAACCGCTTGGGCACTCGACGTCGGGCTCGCATGAACGCTACAAATCGAAAGAGCGGTTGAAATGGGAAGAAGAATTTGATTGTGTGCGCAAAATGCGCGAGTGGATGATCGCTTCGAACATCGCACCGAGCTCCAAGCTCGATGCGATCGACAAAGAAGACGACGAGATCGTCTCTGAAGCAAAAGCAAAAGCGTGGGAAGCATTTCTTGCGCCGATCGAAAAAGACAGAGTGTATGTCGCCGGCGTTCTTGCTGAACTTTCTTCCGAGTGCTCGCTTGGCGCCGATGTGGAAAAAACGAAACAAGAACTCGAAGCGATTCGCGAACCATTACACAGAGATGTGATCGAAGCCGCGCGCAAAGGGATCCGCTTTGCAAATATCGAGCACGCGCAAGCAAAAGAAAAACTTGGCAGCTGGGTCGCTGAACGCGTCGCCCGCGCCGACCGTGAGTACAGCTCGCATTTGTATAGCGAATCGGCAGAATCGGCATTAACCGTAAAAGAGGTCAAGCCGAAATTTTCTGATTCGTCGACACTGTTGAATGGCAGTGAGATCATGCGTGCTTGTTTCGATGCAGCGTTCGCACGCGATCTTAAAATATTTGCGATCGGCGAAGACATCGGCAAGATCGGCGATGTGAACAAAGGCCTCGACGGCATTCAGGAAAAATACGGAGAGATTCGCATCACCGATACCGGAATTCGCGAAGCAACGATCGCCGGACAAGCGATCGGCGCAGCAATGCGCGGACTGCGCCCGATCGCAGAAATTCAGTATCTCGATTATCTGCTCTTTGCATTGCAAACGTTATCCGACGATCTTGCAACGCTTCGCTGGCGCACGTTCGGCGGGCAGAAAGCGCCGGTGATCATTCGCACGCGCGGGCATCGGCTCGAAGGTGTTTGGCATAGCGGTTCGCCTATGTCAATGATCCTCGGTTCGCTGCGCGGGATGTATATTCTCACTCCGCGCAATATGACGCAAGCTGCCGGATTTTATAATACGATGCTTCGCTCCGACGATCCGGCACTCATCATCGAAGTGCTCAACGGTTATCGGCTCAAAGAAAAATTGCCGGATAACATCGGCGAGTTCACCGTGCCACTCGGCGTCCCGGAAATCTTACAAGAGGGCAGTGATGTAACGCTCGTTACGTACGGGGCATGCTGCCGGATCGCGCAAGATGCCGTGAGTGAGTTGCAAAAATTCGGTATCTCCGTAGAGCTGATCGATGTGCAGAGTCTTATGCCATTTGATATTAACGGCATCATCGGCAAGTCGCTTGCAAAAACAAATCGCATTGTCTTTCTCGATGAAGATGTACCAGGCGGTGCAACGGCGTATATGATGCAAGAAGTGTTGGAAAAACAATCCGGCTACCGGTCTCTCGATTCTGCTCCGCTCGCGATCACTGCAAAAGCGCACCGCCCGGCATACGGCTCCGACGGCGATTATTTCTCGAAGCCTAATGCCGACGACATTTTTCAAGCCGTCTACGAACTGATGAGCGAATCCGATCCGAAGCGCTATCCGATGTTTTGGTAAGTAATTTGTTCGCAATGTCAAAAGAGTCCGAACATCAAGTAGCATTCGAGTGGGGAAGTCGTGGGCTTATACATCTGTTGCCACAAAGCGATGTAATTATTATAGTAGATGTTCTTTCATTCTCGACATGTGTTGATATTGCAGTTTCGCAAGGTGCTTCAGTTTACCCATATCGATGGAAAGACGACAGCGCCAATACATATGCACAGAAAATTGAAGGATACCTCGCCGTTGTAAGAAATCCTTTAGCACAATTTTCACTTTCGCCGCAATCGATGTTCAAATTGAAAGCAAGCGAACGAATAGTGCTTGCGTCACCAAATGGCGCTGAGTTGTCATTATTACAGTCAAGTATTCCTGTTTACACAGCATGTCTGCGTAATGCCGCTTCTGTTGCGCAAGGTGTAAGAGAGATGTATGGTCGAATTGGTATTGTCGCGGCAGGTGAACGTTGGGAAGACAATTCATTACGACCTGCCATCGAGGACTTTCTTGGTGCAGGTGCAGTCATTCATTCGCTTAGCGGATTCCTTTCTCCTGAAGCAGAGATGGCAAAAAACGCATTTACTAGTAGTCGAGAAAATCTATTTGAAATTTTATTTAATTCAATCTCAGGCCGCGAGTTAATCGAGCGCGGCTATGAGGAAGATGTCCGAATAGCTTCCGAGTTAAATATTAGTAATAGCGTACCTCAGCTCACCGAAAAAAATTGTTTTAAAAATAAAGCACTTATTTTCCCTCAATGATTATCTGGAGTGCAAGTTGTAATTTCCCCGGTTCCGGTTGTGTCTTTAATAGTGTCTCGTCGAATGTAAGACTATGAAAAAAAAGATTACTCGGACTCGTCCTGCTTTGATTCTGCCTCCATAGCTTATCGGGATGAAGGGCGGCATCAACTCATTCACGACGATCTACAATTTTCTCGGCTCTCAACAGATCACACTCCAGAAAATGCCGTTAATGTTGAACGATCAGCACTCGTTCTTCGGCTGCGAGAAGACAATGATATACGCCGGACGGCAAATTCTCCGATGAGATATTCATCTCTTTTGCATTTGGCAAAAGAATAGTTCTATACACTTCGCGTCCGAGCAAATCGATCATCCGAACGAGCGACGGTGCTGTTATCGAATATGAAATTCTGATCTCGCCCGATGCAGGGTTCGGATACAAGGAGAACGTCAGAGTGCTATGAACAGTCGAAACACTTGCCGAAGTGAGCGGCATTGTTTCTCGTGAGAAAAAAATATCTGCCGGATCGCTGCCGTTCTGTGCTTGCCACGATAAATACCGTGTGCCGTCGTTTGCAAAGAGAACCGTACCAAACCCCGCACCGCCGCCTGTCGGCGCCGGACGATTATTGACGAGCCGGGTTGCTGTAAGATCGTTCGAGAGAATATATCGCAAGCCGTAGTTCGTCGATTGATAGACAATGGCGCGATATGTTCCATGATCGAATAATGCGATGTCAGGATAATTCGACATCTGCGATCCGTCGGCGTCGAACGCGATATTTTGGGGTGTGACGGTCGAGCCGTTCGGTACGTACGCGTAATATGTATGTGAGACGCCATTCGAATCGTCTCGCGCATCACGCCAAACTATGTGCGCGCCTTCGCTGTCATCGAGCGTCAGGTTCGGTCCGGAAACGGGGCAGGCGTTGATGTTCCAATCGCCGGTCATAATTTTCAGGGCAGGTTCGAACGTCGTGCCGCCATCGTTCGAACGTTCGAGCCACATATCGCGGATGTCGTTTACACCGTTCGGAATATCTGAGCGAAAGACGATATATACATGGCCGTTGGGCGAAGCAGCGATCTTTTGCGAGCAGCATTCGCACGTCCCGCCGATGCCGCCGGGAAGCATATCGGTTTTTTTATTTGTCGACCACGTCTTGCCGCCGTCGCTTGATCTTGAAAAATAGAGGTGAACATTCGTAGAAGTTTTTCTCTGCACTTCGCGGGAGTCGAGCCACGATGCGTAGAGATTATCGGACGAATCGCAGGCGATGGCTGCAAAATCCTGAGCGTATTTCGATGAATCGTCAGCGTCGCAAAGTGTGACCGGCTGCGTCCAGGTTTTTCCTGCGTCGCTCGAGCGAACATACCAAACATCCGGCTGATTATTTACGCGATTGCCGACCCAGACCATGTGCAGCGTGCCTTTGGTATCAATGACGAATTGCGCGGTTCTCTGAAAATCGGAATTTGCATGTGCATCTGCGCAAACAGAAACTTCAGGCTCGAATGTCATTCCGCCATCGGTCGAGACATTTATATAAATTGCGCCGTTCGTATTTCCCGAGCCGCCTAGGACCCAGGCGATATAGATATTTCCGCTGCGATCGAGGTGCATCATCGGCGAGCGGTTCGCGTTCAGCGTTTTTTCGAAATTGACTCTGATCGGCGTCGAAAATATCTGTCCGAGAGCATTGACGGATGCAAAAACAAGAACACAGAGAATGAGAATGATGTGTCGCATTGCTATATTAATGTACAGCCTTTAAAACACAAATCGTGCTTAGTAGTTACAGAGCATCAGTTTCGATTGCGTCGGGTCGATAATGACAGCACGGAATCTGCTAATAAAATCCATCGCGACCGTACCCATAACCGTGACTGAAAGATCTTTGAAAATGGCAGGGAGATTATCGATCGGGCGGCCCGGCACGAGTTTCGCAAGATCGGTGCCGCCGAGTTCGAATTTTGTCAGCTTAATGCCGGCATACGGATCGATCTTACCGTGAACCGAATCGTCATATAGTGCTTGATTGATCTTGCGCTTGATCTCACCGGGGATCGCTTGCTCATAGACAACCGATTGCCGGTCGGCAAGCGAAAGATGCCAACGGCCTGCTTTGAGTGGCGCGGCATCAGCTTCGAGCCAGATCGTTGGAAATTGGCAGTGGCAATAGTTGAGTATGACGTCGTCGAAGTAGGGTACATGGATCACTTCGGAAGTCTCTATTTTTTTCGTATATGTCGGCGCAGGATCGAGCGCATATAATGAGAATGTGTTGGCGGCAAAATTAATGACGGTTACATATTGCCTGAGCACACCATAGCCAATGACGCCGAAGAACGATTCGTCCGCTTTTTTGAAATTGCCTTTTGCTAAACTTGGCGCAAGTTTCCAGACGAGCGTTCGCTGCGGGGTTGCAGGAATATAGAACGACTGTGTGCCAAGCCGCGTCTCCGCGGAATCGTTCGGAAGGTAGCTCCCGTCGTTCGAGGCGCGCGGATCGATGAGAAAACTTTTTGCGACAGTATCGGGTGTGCCGTCGAGGAGCGTATCGGCGACCGGGACGCTCACGAAGAGAAACCCGTTCTTGAAATGCATCGGAAAGCGCGCAATAAGATCACCGTGCGAAATATATTTATCGTCGCCCGTTTTTGCCATTGCGGCAGACGAGATAACTACAAATGCGAGGATCGCAAGAAGACGATTCATTCTGAAAATATTTATACGTGATGTACTATTTAATTTGCTTCAATAGATAAAAGTTCGGAGTTGATATAGACGCGGTTCTGGGCATCGTTTTCTATACGAAGAGTCACGAAGTACAGTCCGGCGCGAAGCTGCTGGCCGGCGGAATTTTGCGGCTTCCAGGAGCCAGAGAAACTGCCGCCACCGAGCAGCTCGTCTTTGAAGACAACGACCGAATCGCCAAGCGGGTTTTGCACGAGCAGTACCACTGTCGCCGTGTCCTTGAGCGAAAAGAATATATTGATCGTCGTATCGCCGAGAACCAGATTGAACGGGTTCGGAAACACCGGCGCCAGTGAATCCGGTAATCCGGAATTTCCCTGAATATGAAAATTATCTTTTATGGACTTCACCATTGGATGAATGTGCGTATCCGATGGCGAGGATGTAGTCGGATTACACGAACCAATAAATAGGCTAGCAGCAAGAACACAAAGTATTCCGATCGGAAGTTTTTGCATAACGTATTATAGCTTAAATGAAGCTGTGATGACGAAGAGATGAAAGAGGGGTTTCATTTTTCCTATTTAGAAATACAACTTTTTATCTGTTTAATAAATCGCATATCGAAATCCGATGCCGAGGGAAACGCCGCCGGCATCGCCGAGTCCGCCGGTGCTCACCGGATCGGCAAAATATACACCGACGCGAAGCCCGCCATAGAGCGACGAGCTGTTATTAAACGGGTATTCGATGCCGAGGCCAAGCGCGATCCCGATGTTATAATAATTCTTCGAGGCTTGCGCAGTTACAGGCGATGTCCCGTCGCGCGTTTGCGAGAGCGAGCCGGATGCAACACTATTGACGAGCAAGAGCCCAGCGCTGCCGTATAGGCGCAGATCGTTCGGGTGCGGTTTTTCGAGATACGCTCGAATACCCGGTGTGATCTCGAGCTGAGTAATACGAAAGTCAGAGAGTAGTTCGGCAGTACGGCGGCGATACCGAAGTTCGATCGAACTCGTGAGCGACTCATTCAATGGGAAACCAAGCGATGCCGCCCATTCGACCGGCAATCCGAGCAGGCTCGACTTATAGTTGAGGCGATAACTTTGATCGAACGGAATGAACCCTGCGCCGTCGAGCGTCACGACGAATTGCGGCAGCGGTATTGTCGGCTCCTGTTGCCCGAATACCGGATGCGCTGCGCATAGGAGCAACACCGTCATAATACAGGAGCGTACCCTTCCGCGCAAACGGGAAACTTTCCGCCTATAGTTTGTTCTATAGTTTGCTTTCGTATATTTCGTCATTAAAATGCGCTTTAAAGGATAACGCAAGGTGAATCCGTCTCGTTACCACATTTGGCAGCGAGTCAGGACAACTGAAGCATTATAGTTAAACATCACTAATACCGTAATGATGATCCGCACAGTTCTTATTATACTCATGATCGCCGTCTTTGCACAACTCACCGATGCACAGCCGCTCAAGCTTTCATATCCGTTCACGATCTCGAACTCGGATACTGCCGTTACCGGCAAACTGCCGACAGAAACTCCGGCAAGCCCCATCACGTCTCGGCTGACGGCAATGAACGGGCATTTCTATATAAATGCCGCCGCCGACCATCCCATACGCGTGCGCCTCTTCGGAACAGAGCTTCTTTACACTGCACAATTTCTCGACAGCAAACATGCGGCGACTCTTGCCGCGCATTTACATAAGCTCGGCTTCAATGCGGTGCGCCTCTGGTACAACGACTATAATTACGGCTTGTGCTATACCGATACCAAGAGTTCATATAATGTGAATACCAGCGCGTTCTTAATCCTTGATACGCTGCTTGCGGCGTTGAAACAGCAGGGTATTTATGTATTTCTGACGCTGCACTCCGAACATTCGTTCTCGGCTGCCGACGGGATCATGCACTCCGACTCCGGCTTTGTAGCTCCGAACGGATGGTTCAAGCAATTCTATGATGCACGCACCGCAGAGTTGTATCGGCAATGGTCGAAGTCATTGCTCGGGCATACGAATGTCGTGACAAAGCTGCGCTATGCTGACGATCCGGTCATTGCCGGAATCGAAATTGATAATCAGGAATATAGTTTTTCGCTCGGGTGGCGGAATAATTATCTCAACTTCAAAGATTCGGCGAATATCTATCCGAACGGTTCTGCAACGATCACGTTCAGCGAGTCGCGCAAGCTTGATACGCTTTTCACTGATTATCTCATCAGAAAATACGGTAGTGAGAATGCAATTAATGCCGCGTATGCAGGTCCGATGCCGAGCAGTGCGAATTTGATCGAAGACGGAAGTTTTGAAGACATCGGTTCGACAGCATGGTCGTTCGCGGTCGCAAACGGAACAACGGGCGGCGTCGTGAATATTTCTCCGGGCATCGACTCGCAGTATTGTCTGCTGGTGCATATTAAAACGATCGGCGCAAATGCAGGATATGGCGACGCGGTACTGACCAACACATCACTGCGGTTGAAGCTTGACTCACTGTATGAGATAACATTTTGGGCTAGGATAAAATATATTCCGTCGGCGCCCGTGCTCCGCGATACGCTCTATATGGTGATGTACGATCTGCCGAACTACGGCACGACGCTTGCACAATTTCAGCCGATCGACACATCGTGGAAACAATATTCGATGACCTTCCGCGGCATTGGCGACGATGCGCAGATCTTAAATTGCTTCCTCGGCAAACATCTCTGCGATGTCGAGCTCGACGGCTTCAGCGTTCATCGCAAGCAGGAGTTCGGTTTGTTCCCGTTCGAACATGCCGCCTCGAAAACAATCACGCGTGTGACGTTCGGTTCGACAAACCTTGTGCCGTACCAGCGGTATCGCGATCTGTTCTTGTTCTACGATTCCCTGCAGCAGGTCTATTACGCACAAACGGCGAAGTGCATTCGCGATACGGTCGGGACGACGATGATGATCAATAATTACGAGGCATCCTATTGGGCAAGCTATCTCGACACATACGAGAACCGAACGAGCGATTACCTCGGCGGCGGCGGCAACTACGACTATGCGTACACGCGTCCCGGCAAACCGTACGCAGATTCGACGTTCATCTGCATTAACCGATCGATGCTCGGCGATACCTACAATTATTTTCTCGGGACGACCGAAGCGCTGCCGCTCGACGGAAAACCGTTCGTCAGTTCGAACTTCCTCACGCCGTATATAAATCAGCATAATCAGGAAGCGCTGCCGTTCTTGGCGGCGTATGGATCGTTGCACGATTGGGATGGAATTTTTATTTCATGGTTTGCCGAGTACGCTCAGGAGCTTGATACGAATCATACATTCACGACGGCTTTTTATAGTCTGGCAGGTAATGCTGCGTTACAGGCATCGGCACCGGCAGCAAGCGATATGTTCCGTAATTTCAAGATCACTCCGTCAACGATCAATGTCACGGTCACGCATACCGACGAAAATATGCTGCTGACGGGGATGGTAAATCGGTTCAGTACGCCCTATGGCGTTGACGGGTTTCTCGATCCCGGCATTGGCACGATGTTCAAACTGCGGCAGTCGTTCGGCGCAACGAAAGAAAAAATTTCAAGCGAGTATCCGTATAACCCGACAACGTCCGATACGGCGGTGAAAGTATCCGTCACGAACGAACTCACGTGGGATCAGAAAAAAGAGAACTTCACTGCGAACTCGCTGAAATATCAGGCGGCGATCGGATATTTTCTGCGCGACACAGTTGCATTACACGATGTCACATTCTCGCGGCAAGACGAGGGCACCGATGAGATCGCGCTCTCGCTTTCTTCGATAGATACATCCATGATCTCTGTCTCATCGGATTTACTTCTGACGATCGGCACACGCACGCAGAATACCGGCTGGATCTGGGATGCCGATTCGCTCGGCATCGGCAAGCATTGGGGGCACGAACCTGTTTTATTTAGCTCGCAGACGATCGAGTTTGCAATCGCGTGCGATTCTTCGCGGCTTGTGTTCACGCCGCTCGATTCGACAGGCGCGGCACACCGCTTGGCATTTGACGCCGTGAAATCTCCCGGCTCGAATGTGTTCAAGATCACCCTCGGCGGCGCAACGATGAGATCACCGTGGTATTGGGTCTCGCGCACGAACGCAGTGAATGCCGTGCGAAGCGGCACAGCAAATAATTCGTCGCTTGAAATTTTTCCAAATCCTGCGGCTGAAAGTACAACGCTCACGATCTCACTTATTGAAGCGGGGCGTGTTAAAATTTCCGTCTATGACGACCTCGGCAGACTCCGCGAACAAATACTTGACGGTGAATTCTCAGGTGGTGAACATAACATCCCGATCTCAACGGCAATGCTCGAAGCCGGACATTATATCGTCAAATGCGAAAGCGCGGCAAGTGCGATCGTACGGTCGCTGGAAGTAGTAAAGTAAAAAAAAATTACCATCCACCATTCGTCGTACGCAGGATCGTCCCATTAGCGCCGACGGCAGTGATGGTTTTCGCGTCTATTTGGCATACGCTGTTGAGATGAGTTTGGACAGGTGATTGCTGAGTTTTCCAGTGTGCGCCGCCGTCGTCAGTCCTGATAATTGTTCCGTTCGTACCGACTGCCGTCCCGTGCTGTTCGTCGGAGAAAGAAATATCGAGCAGGGTCAGTTTTGTCGGCATTTCCATACACTTCCAATGCGTGCCGCCATCAAGGGAGCGCACCATCGTCCCGTGATCGCCGACGGCATAAATAATATTTTTATTTTTTCCGGTAATACAAATGCCGTAAAGCGAATCCGTCGTTTCGCTCGGGAGCGATTCCCACGTCTTGCCTTCGTTAATGGTGCGAATGACAACACCAAGTTCGCCGACAGCATACGCTGTTTTCTCATTTGCGGCGACAACTTTGTTCAGAAATACATTTGACGGTGAATGCTGCTCGGTCCAGTTTTTCCCACCGTTGACGGTATGAATGATCGTGCCGTACCAACCGACGATCCATCCGTGTAGCGAATCGACGAAGCACGAAGATTTCAGCGGCATTACTTTCGACGGAGCTTCTTGTTTCGTCCAGTGTGCGCCGCCATCGGTTGTGCGCAGAATCGTCCCGTCGCGCCCGGCAACCATCGAGCAATATGCGTCGATGACAGAAATTGAGTAGAGTTTGTAGGCGGTCGGTATTTGCTGTTCGGTCCAATTCGCGCCGCCGTCGCTGGTAAAAAGTATTTCAGCCTGTCCGCAGGCATAGCCGACATTGTAATTGAGAAAATCGACCGAGTACAAATGCCTCAATGAAGGAGGAAGCTCGATCTGCCATCCGTGCTGCTGCGAAAATGATCGGAGTGGAAGGACGATGATCGCAGCTATGAATAGGATAATTCTATAGCTTTTCATTTTATAATAATTTATTGTCATTCCTGAGGATGGAGCAGGCATGACTTCACAACGATACAGACAACATAGAAACGATCATCCGAATTTCATCGCATTTCTAACTTCACTCATTGTTTTTTCGGCTTCGGTGTGCGCTTGTTCTTCGCCGCGTTCGAGTGTAAGCATGATCTGTTCCGGTTTTGCCGCAAGCTCGGCGCGCTTTTCGCGCCCGGGTGCGAGCGCCTCGTTTATTTTTTCCGTAATTCTTTTTTTGCAGTCAACACAGCCAAGTGCACCGGTCGTGCAGCCTGCATAAATTTCTTTTGTCTCGGCCGGATTCCATTTCTCGTGATAGGTATAAACGAGACACACTTCCGGCCGCCCCGGGTCGCCTTTACGGACTTTCAGCGGATCGGTCACTGCCGATTTCATTTTTACCCATGTTTCATCGGGCGTGTCTGAAAGCAAGATCGTATTGCCGACCGATTTCGACATTCGCTTCCCGTCGGTACCGGGCAAACGAGGATGTGTCGAAACAAACGCCTTCGGAACGGGGAAAACATTGCCATAAAGATAATTGAAATCGCGTGCGAACTCGCGCGTGATCTCAACGTGCGGTATCTGGTCTTCGCCGACGGGCACAAGCTCGCCGCGATAGAGCAGTATATCCGCCGCTTGCAGAACTGGATATCCGAGATGCCCGTAGGTCAGTCCTTCGCCGATGCCGAGATCGCGAACTTGTTCTTTGACTGCCGGATTTCGTTCGAGCCGAGCTTTGGTCACGAGCATCGAAAAAATAAGAAACAGCTCGGCGTGTTCTTTCACTTTCGATTGACGAAAGATCGGCGAGCGGTTCGGGTCGATGCCGAAGGCGATCCAGTCGGCAGCCATTTCGACGGAGTTCTCGGTGATCTTCGAGCTGTCGCGGCTCGTCGTCAGGACGTGATAATCGGCGATAAGATGAAAATTCTGAGCTTTATCCTGCAATGCGACCCAGGATTCGAGCGCGCCGGCAAGATGGCCGAGATGAAGCTTGCCGGTCGGCCGCATTCCTGAAAGAATGCGCGGCCGCTTGCCTTTGTACAGCGCTTCGAATTCTTCGGCGCGAATGAACGCGCCTTCGTGCTGCAGATTTTCCGATACGTCGGGCATGAGAATATGATAGTAATTGCAGTAGTATAATACGGCGAAGTACGGTCGGGTTCCGTAGCACGTTGTAATTTACAGCGATGATAGACTGCCGAAGTAGATATATAAAAAAACAGGCGGCAATCATGCCGCCTGCTGTTGTACCCCGTGAGCGTTGCGAGATACAGTTTATTTAGTTATTTTATTCAGGGACTCGCAGCGCTCTGATCGCCCGCCTGATCAGTTCGTCGATCGCGGAATGATTATCCGGATCGCGCGGGTCGAACGGTTTTGCTCCCGGCCGCCCGAAGGCGATCTTCGGATCGAAGACGAGCGTCAGGTTATAGCTTTTCGAGGAATCGAATGTTGCGCCGGAATCGATCGCTACCTCGACATTTGCCGAGAGCGACGATTTATAGCTGAACGGATATTTCTTGCCGCCGACGAACGAATACCCGTCGATGATCACGGTGTAATGTCCGCCATTAACGAAATCGCCAAAGAGCGGATCGTTGAGCAAGGCCGTGTCTTCGTTCTCGTTGAGCTTATGAATTTCGAATTTGATCCGGTCGTATGTTCCGGGCGGGATCGTCACTTCGGAAATGACCTTCTCTCCGGAAGAATCGAACTCAGCTACGAACGGCCCGACCTTGATGTCGCCTTCGCCTTCGTCGGCATCACTTTCATGGTCGCCTTTATCTTTATCGCGGTCCATGTCGTGATCTCGGTTATGCGCTGTATCATCGACATCGGCGGAGTCGGCCGTTCCGACGCGATGCAGCTTGAGATCTTTCAGGACGATGCGCGCGCGAGTCACAAGAACCGAATCGGCAGTCGAATGAACAGCCGATGCGATCGCGAATGACTTGCCGCCGAACGTATTATCCTGTGTCACAGCTGCGGCAGGCATAGCAGTTTTTGCAACGACCATCGCATTGCCGCCCGAACTGTTCGGGCTGACGCTGTTCTGCGCGCAGCCAGTGAAATAGATAATGCACACTCCGAGGGATAGAACCGAACCGATACGTCTGGCCAATGGAACGACCAGTTGTTGCTTCTTCATAATTTTCAATATTAAATGAATACAAGCGGGGAGCATATTTCCCGTGGGAGCCACTGTGTACAATAGTCTTAACAGCTACAAAGATTATGCCAGACGGGCAAGGTGCGTTAAGATGTGATAAGTAAATTGCTTACGCATTGTTCGTTCTTGTCTTTCGGGCATACGTGTCCTTATAAAGAACGGTCTGCACATTAGTATTTGCGACATATATGCAACGCAGCGACTTACAAAATGCAATAATAAATCCCATTGAGACATTTTCCCGTTTTTTGTGTTATTGCATTTGATGAAGAATTCGATTGTCACTGATCTTGCGGCTATCCTATGGAACGGCTCATCCGAGCCGCTACGCGGGGACACCCTTACCGAATCGTGGATGGATAATGATATTGTCACCACGATCGAGATCCCGCTCAGAGTGGTTCTATTTAACGACAACTTTCATACGTTTGACGAGGTCATCTCGCAGATATGCAAAGCGACCGGCACCTCGAAGGATCGTGCCGAAGCCAATGCGTGGGAAGTACATACCAAAGGCAAGTCCGTCGTCTATGACGGAGATATGGGCGAGTGCCTGCGCGTGAGCTCAGTCCTCGAAGAGATCGCGCTCCATACGCAGATCCTGAGTTAACCTTTTTTTTATTTTTTTAAAAAAGTAGAGCCAGCTTCAGCCGGCTCATTAAACTCCGGCTGAAGCTGGAGCTACTCAAATAATTATTTTTTATTTCACGATCATGATGCGTCCTGTTCTCATCTGAGAGCCGATCGTGAGTTCGTACGGATAGACACCCGGAGATCTCTTACTTGCATCCCAGAGCAGATCGTAGGTATTCGGAGCCGACGTACCGAGATCGAATCGCTTTATTTCTTTGCCGGTAATATCAAATATCTTCAGCGATACGTCGTTTGTGTTTGCAAGCGAAAATCTGATATGGGTTTCTCCGTTCGACGGATTCGGCGAAATGGTGATATCGGACGAAAGCGATGGCGACACTGCAACACCCGATGCTGCTGTCGAGAAACTCCAGGTCGGGCTTGCGGCTCCGATGCCGTTGTCATTTTGCGGACGCACGCGCCAGTAATATGTCGTTGACGGATCGAACAATGCAACAGAGAGAAAATCTGTCGTGTCGTTACTGTTATCGCTCGTGACAATATTCGTGAGATTCTTATCTTTTGCGACATCGATCAAATAGCTTAACGCTCCTTTCGACGTTGTATAAAGCAGGGTGATGCTCGAATCAACGATGGTCGCGCCATTCTTCGGAAAGACAAGCGTTACAGGGTTCGGCGGCAAGGCGACGGAGAATGTTTCGATCAGTGAGTATTGCCCCCAGCCTTTATCGTTCTTCGCAGCGGCGCGCCAATAATACTTTGTCGTATCTTTTACGCCGACGAATGTTCTCATTGTCGTCGAAAGCGTCGAATCGTTGAGCACGAGCTTCTTCATCAGTGTGTCGGTCGCGCATTGGATGCGATACTTCGTTGCGCCGGCGACGCTATTCCATACGAAAAATGCAGTATCGGTATTAATGAGTGTATCGGCGATCGGCGTGATGAGAGTCGGTTGATACGGGAACCCGGTGTAATCTTTGATGAAATCTACTTTTACATTATCGGAGCCGACCGAGACCTGCTTTGTGATCGGCGCGCTGAGTCCGCCGCCCGATGCAGTGACCGTCACATTACCCGGGGCGTCGATCGGAATCGCATAGCCGCCCGACGTTGACGTTACAGCAGAATACGATGCGCCCGTGACCGTGATCGTCACGCCTGCCAACCCTTCACCGGCATCATAGAACAGGTTATGGTTCTGATCGTCATAGACGACGCCGAGAACATAGTTCTGTGTACCTTCGATGTAATCTTCGGTTGTAATGACCGGTCCGACATCGCCGCCTCCGCCGCCGCTTCCGGTGCCATCGATCATTCCGATACCGATCTCGGTAAATATCGAGCCCGTGTAATTAATAGTATTTTGTCTGTGGCCGAGGACTCCGACATTATTCGGACCCCAGTCAATTTCAAACGACTCATTGATCTCAAGAGGTCTATGACCGTAAGCATCGACATTTTCTCCGGAGGCAAACGCACCAAAACCTGCGGCATCCATCCGCTGAGGAAATGTTGTCCCGTCATAATTAGTATGCCCCTGATAATTATAAGTGAGCATATCCTGGCTATGTCCACGCGCAGCCGTGATGAGGTTCTTATTAAAAGCAAGCGGCGGACGAGCCGGATATGTTGCAAAATCAGCTTTCACTTGTGCGCGTGTTTCGGCAGCGCCTTGACCGATCCAATAATCCCATCCGGAAGATACGTCGGGGTCAGTCGTGTTAAACAGGCGGATGCCTTCGGAATCAGGGTTTGCACGTGCACGGTTGATACATTCTAATAGCATCTGCTCGTCAGGTGTCGGATCGCCCGAGTCATAATTGCCAAGAACTTGCTGCGGTTTTGCATTACTTTTTACGCCGGTCGAGCGCTCGACATTCAATGTTAAAGGATGATGTACGGGTGGATAATGGGCGTTCGAAGCGGGCGTCACTGCCGCCGGCAACGCAGGGTGAACACCTACTTGAGCAAACGATGATCGCCCCGCAAAAAAATAAGCAACGCCGATGATCGCAAGCGTCGCAAAACGTAAGGAGATGGATGTCCGCATATTTAATGATAAATGATTACAACTCATTGCCGTTGTGGCTAACCTCATTGATACAAAAATATGTAAAATTTAATTCAATTTCCGGTGTCTTCCGAGCAACGTTTCATGTAAATTTTGTTTTATAACGATTCTGTTGATAGCAGCTATACCGAATGACATCGAACGAGATACGACAAAGTTTTCTGGACTTCTTTCACTCGAAAGGGCATACGATCGTGCCGAGCGCGCCGGTGATCCCGCACGGGGATAAGACGCTGCTATTCACGAATGCCGGGATGAACCAGTTCAAAGACGTTTTCCTCGGCGAGGGAACGAGGCCATATAAACGTGCTGCCGATACCCAAAAATGCCTCCGAGTCTCCGGTAAACATAACGATCTCGAAGAGGTCGGGCACGACACCTACCATCATACGCTCTTCGAAATGCTCGGCAACTGGAGCTTCGGGGATTACTATAAAAAAGAAGCGATCGAGTGGGCATGGGAGTTGCTTACAAAAATCTGGAAGCTCGATAAATCGCGGCTCTATGCGACAGTCTTCGAAAGCGACGATGAATCTGCAGAACTTTGGGCGAAGGTCACGGACATCGATCTGACGCATATCTTGAGATTCGGTGCGAAAGATAATTTTTGGGAAATGGGCGAAACGGGGCCGTGCGGTCCGTGCTCGGAAATTCATTACGACAAGACGCCTGATAAAAGCGGAGGCAAACTCGTCAATGCCGGTTCGCCGGAAGTGATCGAAATTTGGAATCTCGTCTTCATCCAGAACAATCGTCACTCAGACGGCAAACTTAACGAGCTTCCGCAAAAGCACGTCGATACCGGAATGGGTTTTGAGCGTATTTGTGCGGTGATGCAGCATAAGATGTCGAACTACGATACCGATGTATTCGAGCCATACATCAAGTGGTTATCGAAGCGATCGGGTATCGGATACCAGGTATCAGGTTTGGGAGAATCCCAAACACCGGACACCCGGCACCGAACACCCGACACAGACATCGCGATGCGCGTCATTTCCGATCATGTCAGGGCATTAAGTTCGGCAATTGCCGATGGTGCACTTCCCGGCAACGAAGGCAGGGGATATGTACTTCGCAGAATTCTTCGCCGCGCTGCACGCTATGGAAGAAAACTTGGACTCACCGAGCCGTTTCTTTGTGAATTATCCGGTGTCGTCGCCGAAACAATGGGCGGGGTATTTCCCGAACTTCGCGAGCGCCGTGATCTTATTTATAAGATCCTTCGCGCCGAAGAAGAAAGTTTCAACGCGACGCTTGATAGGGGGCTCTCGCTCTTCGAAGAAATAATTTCACGCGAAACAGAATCGGAATCTCCGTACATCAGCGGCGAAGACGCATTCAAGTTATATGATACGTTCGGTTTTCCGATAGATCTGACGCACGTACTTGCGCATGAACGCGGAGTCACGATCGATATGAAAGGGTTCGAACATCTGCTTGCCGAGCAAAAGCATCGCAGCAAAATGGTACACGAATCGAAAAAACATCGTGAACTTGCCGCAACCGATGTTGTCGGGATAGAATCGGAATTTCTCGGATACGATCTGATCGACGCCGAAGGTAAAGTCGTGCTTTCGGGCGAGGACATTGTCGTGCTTGATAAAACGCCGTTCTATGCGGAGTCAGGCGGGCAGGTTTCCGATACCGGAACACTGATCATCGACGGCAACCCCTATCGTGTCACCGATGTCCGTAAGCTCGGCGGCACAGCGATCGGGCATGTCCTCGAACATAGTGGTGTGCAGGTCAGCGAAGGAGCTCAAGTCCACGCTGCTGTTGACAAAACGCGTCGTTATGACATTATGCGAAATCATACAGCGACGCATCTGGTGCATTCGGCACTTCGCAAAATTCTTGGCGAACACGTCCATCAGGCAGGTTCGCTCGTGAATGAGAATCATCTCAGATTCGATTTTGCGCACTATCAGAAAGTCTCGCCCGAGGAAATACAAGCGATCGAAGAATTGGTGAACGAGAAAGTCCGCGAAGCGATCGGGCTCATCCATCATCGTAACATTCCGTTCGAAGAAGCAAAAAAAATGGGCGCACTGATGTTCTTCGGCGATAAGTATGGCGCAAAAGTAAATGTCGTTGACTTCGGCCCGTTCTCACGGGAATTCTGCGGCGGGACGCACGTAAAAAATACTTCAGAGATCGGCTTATTCAAACTCACGAGCGAATCGAGCATTGCCAGCGGCACACGCCGCATCGAAGCCGTCACCGGCCGCGGTATTGAAAAATGGATTCGCGAGCAGATCGGGCAGACAAATGCGCTTTCGCGCGAACGGGACGAGCTCGAAGAAGAAAAACGTAAACTTGAAAAAGAAATTGCGAAGCTGCATCTTTCTTCCCGCAAAGATGAAGCAGCAGAGATCGCAAAGTCCGCCTCTTTGCTTGACGGCACAAAACTTCGAGTCGCGACGAAGCTCGTAAATGTTTCTGATACGGAAGAATTTAAGTCGTTTGCCGAGATGGTGCAATCCTCAATGGGCGGCGGGTCAGTGATCGTGCTAGGTGCAGCGCTTGACGATAAAGCGTCGCTTGTCGCACTCGTGAGCGATGACGTTGTAAAAGAAAAAAAGGTGCAAGCCGGTAAACTCGTCGGCGCTGTCGCAGAGATCGTCGGCGGTAAAGGCGGTGGCAGACCGAACTTTGCTCAAGCCGGTGGGAAGGATCCCGGGAAGCTTCCTGAGGCATTGGCTGCAGTTGGGGGAATCATTCGTCAAATGATTCAGTAATAGAATTAGTAAGGATTATTGTTTTGAGGATAAAGCTTGCCCTGGTACTGATTCTAATATTTGGAGCATCGCTTGTCGCGAGTGCTCAATCTCTCATCCCCGATTCGGTACGTACCCCATTAAATATTACCTTCACCGGATACCGCGGCGATACATCGTATGCGCTCGGGGGCCTTCGCTCGGAGCTTGCCTCTATCCTTCCGGCAACGCGTTATCGGCGGATGACACCAAGCTGCAAAGTCGTTTTGTTCGAGCCGGACAATTCAATTCACCCGATCTATGCCGTCAATCAGGATATGGCAGTAATGCCGGCGTCGGTCGAAAAATTATTTACAACTTCAACGACGCTTTGGGCGCTCGGTTCGGATTATAAATTTTCTACAAAACTCGATCTGTTGCCATCGGCGCGTGTCGAGGGCTCATCGGTGATCGGAAGCATTTATCTTCGTCCGAGCGGCGACCCGACGCTCAGTGTGAATGACTTCGACGAGCTTGCAATAAAGCTGAAATCTACCGGCGTCACCCAGATCGAAGGTGACATCGTCAGCGATCTGACGAACGATCATATTCTCACAGCCGATGCACAAAAATATTTTGCGGATCATACCGAACTTCCGGCAACCACAGCCGGCGGCGGCGATTCGCTCGTCGACGTTCACGATTCGTTGCTCGCCGACGAGAACGCCGATGCCGGTTCGGATGAGAATCAGGATGCACCGGACGAAGACCAGGAAGTTGCCGGCTTTCTTTCGAGCTCACCGAATTTCTTCATCGATCGAAATATTATTTCCGTTCATGTCGTCGCCGGTTCGAAGAAGGGGATGTCAGCACACGTAAGCATCACCCCGCCGATCAGCGGCGTGCGAGTGATCAATCACGCGAGGACGAGCGCTCCTGTTCGGTTCTATTATCGCAAAGTTCGCATCGGCCGCGGGCGTCATGCACGCTATCGCAAAGTTCGCGCACATACGCGGTCGTCATATACACTTCACATCACGACGTCCGGCACAGCGAACGACCCCGAGCAAACAATCGTCATCTCAGGCGTTATACCGGCAAGACTCTCTCGCACATTTAATGTCCCGATCAAAAATGTCCCGCAAGCAATGGCAGCGCTGTTGAAATGGCGCTTGGAAGAGAATGGCATTCGAGTCACCGGTACGGCGCGATCAGGCGAACCGCCAAAAGGAGTAACCGATTATAA
Organism: Kapaibacterium sp. (SeqCode); assembly: GCA_035632315.1. Taxonomy (GTDB): domain Bacteria; phylum Bacteroidota; class Ignavibacteria; order Palsa-1295; family Palsa-1295; genus JAFDZW01. The sequence continues at coordinate 29,331 of DASQGZ010000022.1, forward strand.
AACGATCGCTGTGAAAGAGACGCCGCTGCTCGATCTGTTGCAAGTGACGAATAAACGCAGTGATAATTTTTTGGCGGAGTCGATGTTTAGAAAATTGTCGTCCATCTCCGATGTCAGTGCCTCAAATCCTGCCGAGCGCAGCCGTAAGCTAATTCACTCGTGGATGAACGTCATTGATGTTAATTGCAAGGACGGATATTGCGCCGACGGCTCGGGTCTGTCGCATGATAATCATACGACGGCAGAAGCAGTGATCGACCTGCTCCGTGGGATTCGCTCCCGACCGAGAATGTATCCCGATTTTGTTTCAACGCTTTCGATCGCTGGTGTTGACGGGACGACGCGCGGGCGGATGATCGGCAGCCCGGCCCAGTTCAATGCGCGCAGCAAGACAGGAACGCTCAATGCCGTTACGGCGCTTGCCGGATACGTCTCGACACAGGACGGACAGCTTGCCGCCTATTTCATCACGATGCAAAATCTTCGCGGCGGTGCAAAAATGTATAAAGCAATTCAAAATCAGATCGTCCAAAAAATCGCCGGATTCAAATATTCTGATTATGCAGCAAAATATTCTCCGACTCCGGTGACTGCCGCACCGACATTTACGGCGCCCGATACGCCGCCGAAAAAAAATAATAATTACCGCTGAGTTTTTCAGCGTTATCCGATACTTCTGCAATGTCTCAGGTAGCCGCACGATTTATTCAGCTTCATATCGTTCGGCGTACCGCAAGTTCGATAGAATATCTTGTGCTGCACCGCTCATCCGATGAGCCTGTATTTCCGAATCTCTGGCAAGTAGTGACAGGCGGGATCGATCAGGGCGAAACCGCCATCGAAGCGGCGATTCGTGAAATGAGGGAAGAAACAAGTCTTGAGCCGATCACCATGTGGGCAGTACCGTTTGTTGCATCTTTTTACAGCATCAAGCGCGACGAGATACAGAGTGTTCCTGTTTTTGCTGCGCTTGTCGCAGAAGGTGATAGCGTCATATTATCGCATGAGCATCAGGCATTTGAATGGCTGCCGTATGAAGCTGCGCTCGAGAGATTAATATTTCCATCGCACAAAGAAGGAATGGAGTATGTTTCTACATATATAATACATGCAAGCGGTGAAATACCATTTGCTATCGTCGCAAAAAAATAATTGATCGAATGACCGCCGAATTATTACACAAACTGAATTCCGAATACAATTGCTTTTTGAATATTTTCGACGAGCCTGTTCGTCAGGTCCCCTCAGGAAAATTAGCAGGGATGCGTGTTGCAGTCAAAGATGTTCTCGCACTCAAGGACGCGAAACTCACCTGTGCGTCGAAAATTCTGGAGCCATTCACTTCACTGTACTCTGCAACATGTGTTGAGAGATTATTAAATACAGGAGCCGAGATCGTCGGCAAGACGAATATGGACGAATTCGCAATGGGTTCGTCGAATGAGAATTCGGCATTTGGTGCAGTGCTCAACCCGTGGGATGTAACCCGCGTACCCGGCGGCTCATCGGGCGGCAGCGCTGTTGCAACAGCGATCGGCGCGTGCGATGTTGCGCTCGGAACAGACACCGGCGGCTCGATCCGTCAGCCGGCGGCATTCACAGGGACGATCGGCTTCAAGCCGACATACGGGCGCATCTCGCGCTACGGACTTGTCGCGTTCGCATCGAGTTTTGATACCGTCGGAATGTTCTCGCGGACGCTCGAACATTCTGCACAGGCTCTTGAGGTAATGGCGGGGAAAGACGAACACGACGCGACAAGCGCAGATGTTCCAACCGAAGAGTATTCTGCGTCGTTGAATAATGGTGTGAAGGATTTGCGCATCGGCATTCCGAAAGAATATTTTGGCGAAGGTATCGAACCCGATGTTCGTGAAGCGGTCGAAGCAGTAAAGAAAAAACTTGATGCGGCAGGCTGCAAGCTCGTTCCTGTTTCGATGCCGCATACGAAGTATTCGATCGCGGTCTATTATATTTTGACGACTGCCGAAGCATCAAGCAACCTTGCGCGTTTCGACGGCATTCGATATGGCTACCGAACGCCCGGTGCACACTCACTCGAGGAAACGTATGTTCGCTCTCGCTCCGAAGGCTTTGGCCGTGAGGTCAAGCGCCGTATTATGCTTGGGACGTATGTGCTTTCGAGCGGATATTACGATGCGTACTATAAACGGGCACAAAAAGTGCGACGTCTCGTCAAAAATGATTTTACGAATGTGTTCAAAGAGGTCGATGCGTTACTGACGCCGACAACTCCGACGACAGCATTCAAACTTGGTGATAAGATCAGCGATCCGCTTGCAATGTATCTCAACGATATTTTTACGGTCAGCGCAAATATTGCAGGCACTCCGGCCGTCAGCATCCCGGTCGGATTTGATAGGAACGGCCTGCCGATCGGAGCCCAGCTTATTGCAAATGATTTTCAGGAATCGACACTTTTTGCTTTATCGAAAGAGATCCACGTAGATGTGCTGAAGAATCTGAATCTGAGTAAGTAAGAATTTTGAATGTTGAGTTTTGAGTATTGAATTAAAAAATAGAGTCCTTCTTAATTCAAAATTCCCTCTAATAAACGATCACTTCATTGCCGCCGCGCTCTTTTGCCTTATCGAGCGCCATTTTTGCGCACAGCAGGAGGTCGTCGCAGGTAGAGTTGTTGCGGGCGCCGACGACGCCGATACTTGTGGTAAGAGAAAAACTTTTTCTGCCGATCGCGATCACTTCGCTGACGATCTTTTGCCGTACTTTTTCACTCCAGAGATACGCTTCTTCGTCGATCATCCGCGAAAGCAATACGCCGAAGCTGAATTCACCGATGCGGGCCAGAACATCGTATGGCTGTTTGAGATATTGAAGCACTTTTGAAAGCGCGAGCACGATCGAATCGAGATCTTCCTGTGCAAACTGATTTTTGTATTGTGCGACATCATCGACTTCGAACGTCACAAGCGAAAGCGCTTCGTTGAATTCTTTTGCGCGGGCAAGTTCTTCGCTGAATCGTTCTTCGAAGCCGCGCCGATTCAACTGCCCGGTCAGCAGATCGGTCAGCGATCGTTCGCCGACGATCTCGGAGAGGGTAAAAATTTCGAGCGATGCGGCGGCGCCCCTCGTCAGATGCTCGAGTGTTTCGATGTCAACATCGGTAAATCGTGCAGCTTCACTATGCTCGATCGCGAGTGCGCCATAATTTTTAGTTGTCGTCCTGATCGGAATCACGAGGAATGAATGTCCTTCGGCTTTTTCACGGTCTTCATAGACATTGAAGCGGATGCTCGCGCGATTTAATTCGTCAATGCGAATGCTCATACCGCTTTGCAGCGACTTGCCGACGATGCTTTCCGTCAGATCGATCTGCGTTCGTGGTGCGATATAACTTTCGCTGGCTTTTGCCTGTAAATGCAGAATACCCCACGTGCGCTGAGCATCGTCAAAGGCGATGGTCGAGAACCATTCCCATTCGATGAGTTCGCCGGCCGCTTCGCTGAGCGCGCGAAGTATGTATTCTCCGGTCTGCCCGGCTTCTCGCGGCGGACGTGAGCCAAGATCGGATCCGGTGAGATTGTATAATCGCTTCGCCGAAGCAAGTGTCCTTGCCGATGTGAGCAAGTCGTAAGATTCAATATACGACCGCACTAATCCGGAAATAAGACCCGAATATTCCGTCAGCAGCCTGAGCGTTTCGGCAGCGAATTGTTCGTCTTCGAGAGAATCGACTGCCAAGACAGCGACAAGCGCGTCGGCAAAGAGCACCGGCATTGCAGCAAACGAGCGAACACCGATCTGCTCATTATAATATGGAATGAGATCGTATTCTGCCTGCGGCGGAATACTTTGAATGATTTGCGGCTCGACTCGAATCGCAACTTTGCTGACTGCATCATGGCCGATCGGATAGCGCCGTTCAGTTAACAGGTGATGATATGCAAAATCATCGACCGATGCGCATTCAAGAACCAGATGCTGCTTTTTATGATTGACCCAGAAAAATAGTGCACTCTGTGCACCAGTGTGATCGCGGAGCAAATCGAGCAATTCGGAAAGCAGCAGTACGAAATCTTTTCGCGGATCCCGGGTTTCGCCGCCGCGGCGCGGGCGCGCGTCGAACCTTCGAAGTGCATCGAGATAGACACTGACCGAAGGATCGACCGACTTATCGGAAAACGCGCGAGCAGGAGCCTCTTGTTCAACTCGTGATTCTTTAATGTCAGATTCTTCAACTTCCTGTTCTTCAACCTGCTGATCTTCAAGATCTTGCTCATCGAATTCAGAAAACGCTTCTTCAGATTCCGGCGGCTCGTTATGTGCAGTAGGATAGGATTCGCGCTCTTCGACTTCCGTCGGTAATTCGAATTCGACGGCAGTCTCGGCGATCACGAGGCGCTCGTCGTCTTCTTCGATGATTTCGATGACAGATTCGCTGACTACGGCAGGTGGCTCAGGCTCGCAGACTGTCTCGATCTGTTTGTCGATAATATTTGCGTGAGAGGGTTCAGCCGATGAAGCTGATTTCGGTATCTTTCGTACCCGAATGAGCGATTGTTCTTCGTCGGAAAAATATGGAGCAGAAAGGGGATCGAACGGTATTTCTTCCGGCAAGGGCTGCACGGATTCTTCCGGTGCGCCTCTGCTTTTGAAGATCGACGATATTTTTTTGCCGCCGCCGAGCAGATCGCCCGACAGTGAACGGATGCGCGGAACTGCGCTCTTGAGGAAGTTGCTTTGTTCGGAAGTCTGTTCTTCGGCAGATTCTTTTGCTGAGCGTTCGATCGCAAAATCATCGAACGTAAGCTTCTTCGGCGGTTTGGGTCCGCCTTCGGGAATGTCAGTCTGATATGTCCCTTCGGTTTCGCTCACGTTGTTGCTCCGGCAACCCTTGAATTATTTGAACGATTATTTCAAGAGGTCGACAGTGGTGATATCTTTACTACTGCGATGGGTCTTAAAAAAGTTCTCCGGTTTCTTTTTTGCCTGAAGCATGAAATCCCACGAACGCTCGTCGCGTATCTCGCGATGCACGAGCATCCCGGTCGCATCTTCGACAAGAACGCTCTCGGTTACGTTGGTCGTCATGTTCGAGAGTGTCGCCTTGGCTGCGGGATCTTCGACGCCGTCTTTGGTCGGGGTGACAACAGTGCGCGTTGTAAAACTTGCGAGCACTTTGCCGCCTCGTTCGGAAAAACCGTCCATCCTTGTTGTTGCTGCCAAGTGCATCGGCAGTGAAATCTGTTGCCAAACAGGTATATTAATTTCGCGGCTGACAGAGATCGTCGTATCTTTTGCAAGCGGTTTTTCCGGGAAACGAACCATCGTGCGGCCGAGATACTCGGCGATCGTCGCTTCGACCGATTGCTTGATCTTGTCTCTATTTGTCGGGGTGTTGACAGAATCCGGGAAGGTCTTCATATATTTATTGATGATCGACGCTGTATTGAAGATCTCCTGAACATCCCCGTACTTATTGATCGAAAATCCGAATGATTCTGAAGTAAGCAGTGTGAAATTCGCAAAACGAGGATCGTTCTTTGTCTTCGGATCATTTGTTGAAAACTTGATATGCGCTGTGTCTTTATCGAGCTTCATGGTCACAGAATCGAACGCGAGCGAGAACTCCACGCTCGAATCGGGTTTTGTCTGCTTCACTGTCTGTGTCAGATAATACGTATTGATGCTTGTTGCTAATTCTTTGGGGGGAAACTGGTGGTATAGCGAATCCTCTGTCTGTGCTCCGGCAGTAGAGTTGAGCGTGATCTTATAACGATATGTCTCTCCCGGTTTCGGGCGAAAGTAAATAAAATGATTGGCGTCGGTGATATTCACCGGAGTTGCTTTTTCAGTGGTGTCATAGACAGCGCTCCCGCCCGGGGCATCCGTGCCTTTCTTTGCGCAGCCTGTGAAAGAGAGACTAATCGAGGAAAAGAGAATAAGAAAAGTTCGCAGCACTGGTGGTTGCATTAATAATGATTGTAAATGGTTCTATCGCTCGTATATACTAATATGCAAAGATACGGCAGAATTGGGCATAGCGACACAGGAGTCAAGATTTCTTGCTGTATTACCAACTGATCGCGACAGGTAGCTTGCAGCCACTTATTATTTCTTCGGCGGCGCCAGGATCGGTTCAATTTGCGGCTCGTTCTGTGAAGGCTTAGAAGTATTCTTGCCTTCTTTTTGTGGAATTGATTTAATAGAATCGGGCAGCTCTCTGATCTTCAGATCGATCCCGCGCAGCACTTTATTCTCGGTTCGTGTCAGCGAACAGGTTCGGTAGATCGAGTTATGAATAATGTCGGTTTCAAGATTGAGATCCATTTCCGCCGAGTCGGTCTCGGATTGCTTCGTAATAATGCCGTTCGCGAGATCGATGGTACCGCTCGAGCTGCCGGTGAAATTTTTAAGGTTGATCGGGAATGAAATGCCTTCAAGGTAATCGAGATTGTCCGGCGGATTCGTAAATATTGCAGAATAAGATATATGGTCGCCTGTGTTGTGTGCTGTCATATTTTTCGTAACATGGATTTCCGTCAATGTGTACGGCAGAGATGTTTTACCGCCGGCAGCAATCGCGGCGATCGCGCCGTTACTTTGTTCGAGCAGCTGACCGATGCGAAGCGAATCGGCAAACGACATCATGGCGTGCATCATGTCGTAGTCGTATGAATGCGAGATCGTGGCAGTCTGGAATGCGGAAAGATTATCGAAATTTTTGACGAGCCCGTTCGCATCGAGTGTGTACTTGAGTGATTGCCCGAGATACTGCGCGCGCGGCAATGCCCGTGGGTCGTGCAAACGGTTAGCGAGATCACCTTCTATATTCGAATTAAAACGGAAAAACTCGTTTCGGTCTTCGACTTTTGCAACATAGATCTTCGTCGTAAACGAATCAAGCGTCGACGAGATGTCCGCACTTCCGTCCGGATTTACTTTTTGGACGATCTCGGTGAAATTATAGGTGCAAAAGCGATAGCTCGGTTCGGTCAGAGCATTATCGACCTGCGAGAGCTGCTGGGTGAGTTTGAGCATCTCATGAATTTTGACGTGATAGCTGCTGCCGGCAATATATTTTAATTGCTGTGCACCGGCGATGTTCGCGGCAGACAGTGCAACTAGTAATAATGTTATTCGTATCATTTGTTCTGAAAAAATTCTGAACGCCGCTCGGCGAAGATCGCCAGCGCGGCAAGAGTCATACCGTCCCAGAGTTTTCCGTTTGCGATGAGCGTGAGACATTCTTGGTAGCTCAATTCTTCGACAATAAACTCTTCGGTTTTATCGGGTGAAGCAGCAGAGGGTTTCAAACCTGTCGCAACAAAAACAGAACAGAGTTCGTCTGTCAGTCCGTTCATCGGATTGAACGAGCCGATTGGCGTAAGAAGCCGACAGTCCGATCCAGTCTCTTCACGCAGCTCGCTGTGGGCAGATGCTTCGATGCCAAGGCCCGACTTAACACCGCCGCCAGGAAATTCAATGCTCTCGCGCCGATTCAAATACCGATATTGGCGTACCATAACAAAAGCATCTGAATCCGTTATCGGGATCACCATCACCGAGCCCGGTGTATGAGCGTAATGATACGCCGCCTCACTGCCATCACCGAGTTCATAGCGGTCGAGCCGGTACTGCCAGTATGGGTTTTCCAATACGACTTCCGAACTCTTTTGGCGAAGTTCTTTGAGCATGGAATAAATAATAGACACCTCAGAACAGATTTCGGAGGGAAAAATCTTCTTTAAAATGTTGAATTTTGAATGTTGAAATATGAATGATCTGTGTTTACTAATTATATGACATCACGACCGATCCATCTTAGCGGCAAGCTCGTAAAAAAAGGCGAAGGCTGGAGTATTGCTCTTGATAATGCCGATCCTGCTTTTGCGGATGCAATGCCGGTTCGTCTTGTCCTTTGGGACGATCGTAGAACAGGCACACGCAGCGAAGTCGAAGAGATCGCACGAACACAGCAGCTTGATGTCGAGATCGTTGCCCTGGCACTCAGTGCGGAAGGAAAATTAAAAAAGTAAAATTAATTTTTTTTTTTTTTTTCACAATTCACAATTCCCTTGCAGCTTCTCATCGAAACCGATATTCTTCACGATTATTTAACGCACACGGGAGAGGAGCCTTCTGTTCTGCGTCAGGCGCTTTCGCGAGCTACATGTTATACGACGATGCTCAATGCGATGGAAGTGTTTGCACTCTCGCACAGTACAGATGAGCGGGACGCAGTGATGAATATGCTGATGGTCGTGCGGGTGCTCGGGTTTAGCGGGCGGTATGCCGAGGGATTTGCGGAACTCGGCAAACGATTTCATACTTTATCACAGCGGGAGCTTCTGGTGGCAGGAATGGCATCGGTATCGAAGCTAACTATTTTGACCGAACGTTTTTACGATCGCTATGCCATTGCAGGCGGCATCGCAGTCATCCGCAGCCTCGAGGAGGTTCCCGATGAATCTGAATAAAATTGGAACAAAAAAAAATATTTTCGGGTAGTACGATATAGTGAGCAAACAAGCCTTCGGAATATCTTAGTATGCGCATCTCGAAACAATACACCAATCGCGAAAGCCAATCGCTGGATATGTACCTCCAGGAGATCGGCAGGATGGACCTGCTGAACTCACAAATGGAGATCGACCTTGCCCGGCGTATCCGCACGAGCGGTCCCGATTCTCAGAAAGCGATGGAGATTCTCGTTAAAGCAAATCTTCGTTTCGTTGTTTCCGTCGCAAAGCAATATCAGAACCAGGGACTTTCTCTCGGTGATCTGATCAACGAAGGAAATCTCGGACTCATCAAAGCAGCAAAGCGGTTTGACGAAACGCGTGGCTTTAAATTCATTTCGTATGCCGTGTGGTGGATTCGTCAGTCGATCTTGCAAGCGCTTGCCGAGCAATCACGTATCGTTCGTCTGCCGCTTAACAGAGTCGGTGCATTAAATAAGATCGGCAAAAAATTCTCACAGCTTGAGCAGGAGTTCGAACGCGAACCAACGGCTGCCGAGCTTGCCGAAAAGCTCGATATGAGCGCGAACGAAGTTTCCGAGACGCTGAAAATTTCCGGTCGCCACCTTTCGGTCGATGCGCCGTTCGCACAGGGTGACGATAATCGCTTGCTCGATGTCATTCACGATCCGGGACAGCTCTCACCGGATAACATCCTGATGGGCGACTCGCTTCGCATCGAAGTTAAGCGAGCCCTGACGACGCTCTCGGCGCGTGAACGTGAAGTGCTCGAATTATTCTACGGACTTGACGACCAACCGCCGATGTCGCTTGAAGAGATCGGTGCCAGATTCAACCTCACCCGCGAACGCGTCCGCCAAATAAAAGAAAAAGCCATCCGCCGCCTCCGCCACGCACACAAAACGAAACTGCTTAGGAATTTCTTGGGGTAAGTGAAAACCTCACTTAAAATTATCAGGTCGGACAGTTATTTCAAAAAGAAAACTTTCCTCGAAAGTTGTTCATTGCCGGAGCGGACAATAATAAAATAAACTCCGGGCGCTAAATGCAATGTGTTTGCGTCGAGAATGTAATTAAATTTTCCCCCTTCGCCGAGAACAAGCCCATCTGAAGAATAAATGTTTTTTCCGAGCTGATCAAGTACCTCTATCCGGTAAGAAGCATGTTTGTTCGTTGATATAGTAATCTGAGTGTTTGACGTAAATGGATTAGGAACAATCGAAAGATCGAACGGCGGCAAATTTGTAACATCGACACTGTTTGTCAACTGTTTTTTTATTCCAATGCCACTCACTGGTACTTTAAGAATGCTGTCTTGTGTCCATGTTAAGCTGCCTTTATAATGAATTTCAAGAGTTGCTTCGTATTTGAGTGCCTCGATCGGTGCAAAATAAGCAGTGATTGGAAGGGAGCCCCCTTCTGAAATCCTAATAGGGTATTTATCGGGGAATACTGAAAATGCTGGAGCGCCCTGTCCGATAAAAGAGGCGGAAGTGATATATATGGTGGAAAGTAATGATTTTTGTTTAAAGTTTAGATTTCTTGTTGCGGGAGGATCACCGATAGAATCTCTTCCAAAACTTAAAGATAAGCTATCAAGAAATGCTAAATCCTTTTTGTTCGACCCATCGATTATTTCAGCTAACGGTCTCCACCATAAACCTGCATTAGTAGTTCCTGCATAGAGGCTCGCTCCGATAGTCCCCATGCAATACACAGACTTATCCGATAAGCCTGCGTTTTGAGCCGTCCAACTTATACCCTTGTCAGTTGAAAGAAAGACGCCCATGTTAGTCCCGGCGAATAGATCTTCTCCCATGAGCAGGAGACTCCAAACGGTATGATCCGTCAAACCATTATTGACGGATGTCCAGTTAGTACCCTTATCTGTAGAAACAAGCACCCCGTCACCATCCGTGCCGATAAAGAGCATCGTATCAATAACTGCAATAGAATACACGATCTCGTTTTGAGGACCCTGTGCAACCCAGGTTGTTCCATTGTCTGTCGATAGAAAAATTCCGTTCACTTCTGTTCCGACAATAATTTCAGATCCGTTCACCTTAAGACATAAAATCGGCGCGCTCGCTAACGAAGTATCCATACTGTTCCAGTTCGCACCCTTGTCGTCAGAACGGAACATGCCACCATATTCAGTGCCTGCAAACATAGTATTTCCGCTCACGACCAAGCAACGAACCGAAGAATCAGTTAACCCATTACTTTCACCTGCCCAGCTCGTACCGTCATCTGTAGAAATGAACACGCCGCTATCAGTTGCAGCGAAGACGGAGAAGCCATTAACAATGAGTGAATTTACAATTGTCGTAGTCAGCCCGTTAGTTACAGGTCCCCAACTTCCACCATTGTTTGTTGAGAGAAAGATACCATTGCCGATTGTCCCGATAAATTGGTTTGTACCCTCCGAAGCCAGACATATAATGTCAGCCGATGAAATACCTGCGCTTGAAGGGATCCAGGTTTCACCATTGTCGGTCGAACGAGAGATACCACCGTTAAATGTTCCTGCAAGCAGAGCTGTACCGCTGACGATAACAGAGTAAATATATGTGCTGAACAACCCGGTATTGACAGAAGTCCAATTCGTACTGTTGTCGCTAGTTCGATATATACCTCCACCTAATGATGCGGCAAAAAAATTAGATCCGTTGCTGCAAAATGAATAAACATTTGAATCAATTAAACTTGTTGTATCCCAACTCTTCCCATTGTCTGTCGAACGAAACACACCGTGATGTTGAGTAGCGGCGAAGATATTTGTTCCGCTCACCGCAAGGGCAGCTACTTGATTATCTGTCAAACCGGAATCGGTTGCTGCCCACAACGTTCCGTTATTTGTCGAATGAAATACCCCGAAATCACTGGTTCCTGCATAGATATCTATTCCGTTGATGACAATAGAATTTGCGTTCCTGTACCCGCCAAAGCTGGTAGGTATACCGATATTAGCTTCGGTCCAATTTATCCCATTGTCCGTTGAACGGTAAATGCCGAAACCTAATGTTCCTGCAAAAACGGTTGAGCCGTTGGCAGCTAACGATAAAACAAGCATATACGATGCGCCAGTAGGTGTCCAGGTTGCCCCTTTGTCAGTTGAATGGTACACACCAGACCCCGTTCCTGCGTATAGGTCATGTCCATTTGAAGCAAGGCAATTTACAAGAATGTTCGTCAATCCGGCTGTCGCCCAGGTCATACCATTATCAGTGCTAAGAAAAATGCCACTATACGTTCCTGCATAGGTATCGGAGCCGCTGACGCAGAAGCTCGTAACAGTGCCGACATATGGTCCATTAGCTTGAATCCATTGTGCGTGAAGTGGTTCTGATTCGACAAGCAGAAGAAGAGACAAAAGTAAGATGTATTTCATAATTACAATATGGCGAATTTCAAAATATGACAGAGCCGTAAGAGTAAAAGTTCGTCAAAAACGTGTCCCCGAAACCGCGACGAATCCTTGCCGTACTGTGTTAGCAAACCCTTATGTGCGGAATAGCCGGTATTTATGAGTACGGATTTCGAGCGAATCCAACGATACGTGAAGACATCCTGACACGGATGTCCGATGCGATGGTGCATCGCGGTCCTGATGATTCCGGTAATTTCATTTCTCGTGATGGCGTATGTGGTTTGACATTTCGCCGCCTTTCGATTGTCGATCTTTCTCCTGCCGGCCACCAACCGATGACGAGTGCCGACGGCAGATTCACGATCACGTTCAACGGAGAAATTTATAATCATCTCGAAGTTCGCGCCGAACTCGAGAAGCTCGGCTATCAATATCATTCGCGCTCGGATACCGAGACAATTCTTTATGCGTATAGGGAGTGGGGAGAAGATTGCTTCAAGAAATTTCTTGGGATGTTCGCCGTTGCGATCTGGGACGAAGAGAAGAAAGAAGTATTTCTCATTCGCGATCGCATCGGTATCAAGCCGCTCTACTATGCAAATCCGGACGGCAGATTTCTCTGGGCAAGCGAGATAAAAGTTTTACTTCAGCATCCGGCGGTCGAGAAAACATTAAATGAGTCTGCGATCCCGCATTACCTGACGCTTCTGATGCCGCCGGCTCCCGAGACAATGTTTCGAGGCATTTACAAACTTGAAGCAGGGCATTCTCTTCGTATTTCGGTTAACGGCGAAGTAACGAAGAAGCGTTGGTGGTCGCTGCTTGATGCCGGCGATGTGAATGAATCGCTTACCGAAGCACAAGCGATCGAAGACCTGCGCTTTCAGCTTCGTCGCTCGATCAAAGACAGGATGATGAGTGACGTGCCGTTTGGCGTGTTTCTTTCCGGCGGAATAGATTCGAGTTTGAATGTCGCGCTGATGAGTGAGTTGATGACACGTCCGGTCGATACATTCACTGTCGGCTTTAAAGATCTCGAAAAATATAACGAGCTGCATTATGCGCACGAGATCGCAAAGAAATTTGGGACGAATCATCGCGAAATCCTGATCGATGCGAATGATGCTCATGAAGTGATCTCCGATCTTGCATATCACGAGGACGAACCAAATGGCGATCCTGTCTGCATCCCATTATATTTTGTCTCGAAGCTGACACGCGATAGCGGCACGATCGTCGTGCAAGTCGGCGAAGGTTCTGATGAAGAGTTCATCGGTTACCCGTGGATGTTGCGCGACCTCAACTTTCGTCGCAAGTTCTGGAAGGAAGGCGTGCCGGTCGCTGCAAGAAAACTTGCGTATTATGGACTAAAGCCCTTCATCTCACATCCGTTGATGCGTGAGTATGTCAGGCGCTACGCCGATGACGAAGAATTTTTCTGGGGTGGGGCAGTGGCATTCACTGAAGAGCATAAGAAAAAGCTCATTGCGAATTATGAGAAAGATAAACATTCGACGTTTCGTTTTCCAGCGCAGTGGCATCGAGAAATGAATGAACGTTATCCGAATGCCGATTATGCACGACGAATGATGTATTTGGAGTTTCAGCAGCGGTTGCCGCAGATGCTCCTGATGCGTGTCGATAAAGTTTCGATGGCGACGAGCATCGAAGCGCGCGTGCCGTTCCTCGATCACCGCATTGTTGAATATGCGTTCACAATGCCGACAAAGATAAAGCTCGGTCCGAACAATGAACCAAAACATATCTTAAAAAAAGCAGCTGAAGGAATTTTGCCGAGCGAACATATTTATCGCAAAAAACAAGGTTTTGCTGCGCCTGTCGCCGAGTGGCTCAAGAATGAATGGAAGCCGCTGTTCGATGAGTATCTCTCAAAGAGCCGCATCGCACGAACGATGCTCGATACGAATTATATTAAGCAGTTACAAGTCGAACATGAATCGGGTAAACGAAAGAACGGCCCGTTGCTGTGGTCGCTGTTGAATCTGATGTTGTGGGAAGAGCGGTACTTCAATTGAGACGAGTCTATCTTTTTAGGATCTTTACGAAATAGCGACCATTTATTTTTGCATAGTAGGGCCCTGCGGCGCGTCCGTCGAGATGCAGCCATGCCGATCTTGAATTATTACCTGTGGTCTGTATATCGAGTGAAATACCGAGTGTATTAAAAAGCTCGATGCTAACGATCGGATCAGACGATGATACGATCGTACACTCATCGCCGGCAGGATTCGGATACACAGTTATTGATTCTTCTGCAGTTGAATTACTGTGAACGGCGAGACTACCTAATTGTCCACTTTGATAGAGCGCTGTAATTATTTTGCCACAATTCACGATCGCCGTTGTATCGAACGGGTTTGAGTTCGACGGCTGCACCCCGCAGAGCGCATAATCAAAATGCAATGTATCACCCGGCAACAGGCTCGTTGTGGACATACTCGAGAGAAGCACGCGAACATCGGCGGCTCCTCCGGTATCCAAAATATCTTTTTCACGGGAGGTCATAAAGTTATATCGCTGATCGGAATTTCCCGGGTCATTATAGATCGTCCAACGGCGAAGTGTCGTCAGTCCGGGATCTGATATATGGGTGCTGCTGATCCCTCTGAGAAAATAGACACCGAGCAGCGGCTGTGCCGGAGAAGTCTTTGAGCCGCTTCGGAACATACATCCGTTTACACCGGAATCGAGAAAGCCGCGAAGATAATTATTCGATACCGCTGAGCCGCCCGATCCGATGTCGCCGTCGAATGCGAGAGCAATTGCAGGATTTAATATGGTGTCGCTGCCGAGATAGATGAGTTCGTTCTTCACGACGACAACATCACTCCAAAAGCCGCTCCCCCAAAATCCGATCTGGGTTCGGATTTCAAATCGCGGGACGTTCGTCGTATCGTTTGGAGTCCAAAACGTCCTATCGGTATTTTTATAGATCGTAAAGATGTCTTCGTCGCCGATCATATACGCGGGGCCTGCGGATTGCCGCGAGGGTATTACATCGATATATGAGGGATTCTGACCAACAAGCCGCATGGGCCATTCCGATGCAGGCACGGAAGACGATAGTGTAGGTTGATATTTCAACGAACCTGTCGTCGAGCTGTCAATGCTCGCGCCGTCATAGATCGCCGAGCCCGGCACAAAGTCTGTCCTTGCTGAATTCGGATCGTATGTAACGGACATTGCAACCGGCGCTTTTTTGCATGTCGGACAATTAATTATTCCACCGATCCAGAGACCTGCTCCGAAAACGAGAGTTTGAGTATTCCATAATCCACCACCCCTATTATCATTATTAAATACGATACCTCTATTATCAGCGGATGCCTGCCAATGACCTATTGTATTATGTATTCTTCCGAACCATTGCGAATATGCATTCGGAGCAGCGAATGCGACCGCTACCAGTAAGAATATTGTGATACTGATTGTTCTTGTTTGCATAGTTCTTACAGTATGATATAACTCTACCCCGAGCAACACGAGATGAAGAGCAAAGTTGCGGATATAGCGAGCCGATTGTTTGAAAATGTTTCGGAACTTACGAATGTTTGCGGCTGAACTCTATCAATGTTCCGCCGGAGTTCTTTATGAGTGTGACTGCCCAGCTGGTGATGACGATCGAACCGATGAGACCACTGAGCGCATCGAGTGCGTAAATGTGATAGAGCATTCCTGCTAGCAGTGCAATGATCGCCGTAACGCTTGTTACACCGTCTGCGAGTACATGGATATATGCGGCGCGGATATTGTGGTCGCTCTCTTCTTCGTTATGATGGAGTACCAGAGCGCTGATGCCATTGACGACAAGTCCGATCGCGGCGACAACGATTGCTTCGCCGAACCTGATCGGGATGGGATTGAGTAATCGTTCGATCGATTCGATTGCCATAATAACGGCAATGACCTGCAGGACAAGTGCGCTGGTAAAACCGGAAAGCGCAAGCAGCTTATCGTTGTGAAATGAAATATGTTCGGAATCGGAATATTTTCTGATGGCGACGTAAGCGATCCAACTCATCCCGATCGCGAAAACATGGGTTGACATGTGCCATCCTTCGGCAAGCAGCGCCATCGAATTGGAATAGTATCCGACCGTGATCTCAAGCGCCATCGTGACGACCGTTAGGATGACAACCCAGCGGGTCTTATGCTCGTGAGAGTGGTGGTCGTGCAAATGATGGTCGTGATGATGCGGTTCGTCGTGCATTGAAATATTCAGGGCTGAACATTGAGATTGAATGAAACAACACCTACAAAAATACGGCAGACGAATGGGGAACCTAAAGCCGGCAATATCGTATTTACCTCCGCAATGAATTTGCGCTTGGCATCGAAACGAATGAATATGCTCGCCTCAGCGGTCGCGCTTGCACTGATATTCCTTCGAATTTCGACTCCGTACCTCCATTCTCACGGGCTGGCTCATAGTGAAACGGCAGAAATTATTTCCGCATCGTGTGCTGCTTGCGAACTTGAATCAACTCCGATCTCCGATTCTGCCGATCCGGTCGTTATTCCGGAGCGGCCGTTCGAACAAATAATTACCAGTACGCCCGCAGAACTTTCTCTCGAATTATTTTCTATTTCTTCTCCGCCGAGCCTTCGCGGTCCACCCGCTGCTCAGTCCTGATCTATTGTACCATAACGTGTAAGCACATCCGGTATTTTGCCGTGGTATGTTGCTTTTCGTCTATTGCACTTGATTATTCATTCAAATTTTTTTCTATTATGTTACGTAAAATAGTCGTATTTCTTTCAGTAGTATTTGCCTCTGTCGTCGGCTCCTGTGTTTCGAACGCAGCAGTGCCCGTGCATTTCCACTATACTGTCGTGGTGTATGATTCATCCCATGGTGTCCCATTGCAACTTGCTCGCGTGGCGCTATACAGAGGAAAATCTCTTTCTGCCGGAAAACTTTCCGATATCAACGGTCGAGCGAATTTTGAAGATGTAGAGGCTGGTGAGTATGAACTCCGCGTCTTTGTCGTGGACTATCAGCCAGTCAGCCGGATCGTGACGATCAGTTTAGATCACGAGCAGGATACAATCAAACTTCAGACTGTTGTGCAACAGGAAATTGTCATCGGCGCTGAGGAACAAGCGCCGTCTATTCCAACGATCGATCTTAAAACCGGTGTACAGTCACTTGACGCGACAAATTATCACGCTTCGCCAACCCATCAGATCATTAATCTGATTCAAGAAAATCTCCTTGGCGCCGTTCGTGCACCAACGGGTGAAGTGCATATTAAAGGGATGCACGGTGAATATACCTACTACGTTGATGGAGTGCCTGTTCCACTGGGCGTCTTTGGCGGACTCAATTCCGTTGTTGACGATAAAGTGGTCGACGTTGCGACACTTTTAACTGGAACAATTCCTGCCGAATACGGAGGACAAGTGGCAGCCGTCATCAATCTACAGAACCGGGTACCGACTGGTGCTGCACACCTTGATTTCAGCACGTATGCCGGGAGCTATCTCGGTCGTAATAATGCTTCGCCGGACTCACTTCAACTGAATTCTCCGAAGTTGAAACCTATCAATGTGAACGGACAAAATCTTTCGCTTAGCGACCATGTCGGCAATCTGGGAATCTTCCTTTCGGGAACACGGCAGGAGACCGATCGGCGCATTGACGAACCGCTGCCGTACATATACAGCAACCACGGTTTCGATTATTTTACGTACGGGAAGTTTGACTATATATTGGGAGAAAATGATTATCTGACAATGAACCTGAACTGGTCGAGGACACAGACACAGGTTCCGTACGACCCAGTTCAAGTAGCTACGTTGAATGATCTGCAAACGACAACTAATTCCTACGAAATGTTTTCGTATGACCATACAATCAGTAGAGAAGCCGACCACGAAAGCGATTTCCTTTTCGGAGTGTTCGCCAGGCAGGGGAGCTTAGGCTACTTACCTGGACAGATCGACCCACACAATTTCTTTTTTGCCGATGATTCTGTGCACGGTTATGTGCTCAATTTAGACCGTAGTTTCAGCACGTACGGATTCCGCACGAAGTTCTCAAAGCAGTTTTCGCACGAAGTACAGTTTGCAGCAGGTGTCGATCTTTCGATCGTGAGCGGAACAGAACATTTTACCGCTGTCGATACAAATGGCAACACAGGCCGCGATAACACGACAGATTACAAAGGTTCGAATTTTGGGGCATTTGCTCAATCGACTGTGCATCCTGCCGAGTGGACGAGCTTCGACGTGGGTGTACGGTATGACCAACAAGTTTCGCCGGTCAAGCCGCTCGAAAGCCAATGGCAGCCCCGCTTCAAATGGAACGTCTTCCTCGACGAGGCAACGACCGTATATGCGTATTACGGGAAGATCATGGTCTTGAATAATCTCGAAGGTTTGCGTCAGATCACAGTCGCTGCAAACGTCAATGCCGATAGCACACCGACGTTTGCCGAACGAGATGATTATTATGAAACGGGGCTCATGCACAGCTTCGACTTCGGTCTTCGACTCAAAGCTGATGTGTTTAAAAGGGTGTCCCTGCCTGGTGTAGATGACCAAACAGTCGGTTCGAGCGCCATCAAGACACCGGTGAATATTGCTGAAGTACGTACGACCGGAATTGAGCTCGGGCTTTCATATTCCGCTCAGAACATTCCGCTCAACGGATATGTGAATGCTTCACTTATTCATGCGTACGGAATCGGTGTAGTCAGCGGCGGTTTCCTCCAGAATTTGGACGATGGCGCTGCGACCGACCTCGATCACGATCAACGTCTTTCTATTGTAGCCTCAGTGAACTACCAGCCGCATGATTGGTTTGCGAACGTTACTGCTATTTATGGTTCGGGACTGACGAACTATAATCCGAACGGTACCTACCAGACTGGCTTGTTCGATTTCAATCAAGCGGTGCATACTACACCGTCATGGATCGTCAGTGCATCGATCGGTTATACATTCAGGCTTGTCGGAGGTGCAGAGTTACGGCCGTCATTATATGTCAACAATCTCTTCGACAACGTCCACCTTCTCAAAGGAGCATACTTTAGCAGTGCCTCGTGGGAAGATCCGAGGAATATGGTTTTGAAGGTGGAAGTACATCTGTGAGTTACAAGTTAAGAGTTAGGAATTAGGAGTTATACTCTCAACTCCTAATTTCTAACTCTTAATTCTAAACTCTTACCTTCATCCCGCTTTCGCCATTGCCGGTTTTGTAAACTTTGCGACGACGAGGCCGGCAAGTGTCCAGGCGATTACTTCGTCAACTGCCATTGGCAGGCTGAACTCCATCGGATAACTGAAATACACGATGTCACCGAGCCGTGTGGCGATCGCGATGATGAGTCCGATCATCATCATGAACCGGACACGGTTGCCGTAACTTGCCAGAGACCAGGATATTTTCGACAGGAGCGATACCGCAACGAGCATCGCAAGGATATCCAGTATGAGCGCCTTCACGAAGAACATCGGGTCCATTGCCTTCATACCTTCTGCTTTATAAAAGATATGCGCCACGGGGCCCGCTTCGGTCTTCGCTACCATTGCATCGTGACCCATAGCGAAGCCGGGTATCATATAGGCTCCGCTCGGATTATTGCCGGCTTTGATGGCCGCAACAATCGCATCTTCGTTCGAAAATGTGTGGATCGACGACGTATGCCAGGGCAGTACCGCCCAGGAAATAAAGCCCCAGATGAACATCGTGATGGCCCCGAGTACGCTTGCAAGTAGAATTCTTTTCATAGGTTATTGTCGGTTGGTGATGTATGAAATTCAAATATATGAATTTTTTGGTAATATGTTAAAAAAATGTCTTATATTTGCAACAGCCCGACAGCACTTTGCCGACTACTCAGCGAACGTGCTCTCCCAGTTCCAGAGTCTCCAAGCCCTGCCGAGCTTTATCAATTAAGGCATTTAATTTATTATCTTATAGAACACCTTATTCTTTAGGGGTCTATATTTTTCTGGAGGAAATTCTATGTTTAGTTTATTAACAAGCGCAGCAATGCGCCGTATGTACTGTTTTCTGCTTTTTGTATTTATGATCGCATCTGCCTTGTATGCGCAGTCGTCGGATGTTCCACATCTTATTGGATATCAAGGACAGATCAAGGGTACAAGCGGTGTGCCTTTATCGGGTGATCACTTACTTACGGTAACAATATATTCTGACGAAGAAGGCGCAAATCAATTATGGCAAGGTGAATACACGACAAAAATTGATGGTGGTGTATTTAACATAACTCTTGGTTCTGATAGTTATCCACTTCCAAATTCAGATTCACTGAACAGGCAACTCTATATTGGAGTAAAGGTTGATAATGGAGCCGAAATGCGACCTCTTACAATGATTACAGGAGCACCTTTTGCACTAACTGTGCCAGATAAATCGATCACTAAAGAGAAGATCGGGACTGATTACGTCGGTGCGATCGCACTAAACGGACAAAAAATTACTCAAATCGGAACGACTCTAAATCTTAGATCGGGATTAGGGTTAGCTCTCGATTTTGACAAATCATCCAATACATTGTCTCTAAATGCACTGGGAAATCTTGGGGGAGGGAGACCGCAAACTGGAACACTTTTCTCTGATATTACAACAGCGACAAATACTACTGCTACAATGACTGTTGGATCAGGAGCATCTTTGCTAACAAGCGGAACCGGGACAATTACTTCCAATCAATTTGTCGGAAGTGGTTCAACATCGAATGCGGTTGACCTTGCCACAGCAGAGGTTAACGGTATATTACCGGTTACAAATGGTGGTACCGGCTCAAACTCTATAAATTTTTGGAATATAGGCGGAAATACAGGCACAACGGCCGGAACAAATTTTATAGGAACAACAGATGTACAACCATTTGAAATACATGTTGAGAATGCAGGATCGGGTGGTGACGACGGCATTGGACGTGTTATGAAATTCGAACCAAATGCAACAAGTCCAAAAATAACTGGAGGGTATTATGGTAATTATATTACAGGTGCCTATGGCTCAGTTATTTGTGGAGGTGGTGCGGGCGCGGAGGTCAATTATATAATTGACGACGGCGATTATTTGAGTCATTACAGTATAATCGGAGGTGGCCGTCAATCAGAAATAATCGGCTCTGCAGACGCTGTAGTTTGTGGAGGCCTCACAAACGTTATGAATGAATCTGCGGGCTCTTTTATTGGAGGCGGTGCAAACGGCACTATTACAACCTCTGTTTACGCATTTATTGGTGGTGGTTCTCAGAATAAAATTTTTGGAGGTCAAGGTGATTATTCTGCAATCGTGGGGGGGTATACGAATCATATAAGTGCAGCTGGTATATATAGTTTTATTGGCGGGGGAAACACAAATCTCATTGGGAATGATGATTATACTTCCACGAGCATTAATTACGATGTTATTATAGGTGGGGATCATAATAATATTAAAAAAAATATTAATCATTCAATAATAGCGGGAGGACAACGTAATATTATTTTTGATGGGTATGGATCAACACCCTTAGAAAATTCTGTGATAGCAGGGGGCCAATATAATTACGTTGATGCTACTCTTAGTATTATCGGGGGCGGTATTTCCGACACTATCCATACAGAATATTCATTCATCGGGGGAGGAAGTTCGAACATAATATCCTCCAATTGTGGATATTCTGTTATTTCAGGCGGTCATAACAATTATATTGGCCCTGATATAAACAATGCCGGAGGACTTGCAGCATTTAATGTCATTGCAGGTGGACAAGGCGATACAATTCGTTCTGGTGAATGTAGTGTGTTGGGCGGGGAGGGACTTACTGCCTCTAGCTTTGGGCAAACAGTCATCGGTAATTTTAACTTGCCAAGAGGCTCATCATACGTACAACCTGCTCCGCCAGTAAGTCATCTTGTTCCCAGTGATCCCGTTTTTGTTATAGGGAATGGCACAAGTACTTCGCTTGCAAATCGCTCTAATGCATTTGAGGTATCAAGGAATGGCCACTCTATTGTATACCATTCAAATGGCAGTGGTGGGGCTACCACCGGACCAGGTAATGCCACAATAGGCGGTGCAACATACGAAGATAATATTATATACGCATGGGCAATCATTCCGACCGAGCCTGTATGGGCAGTATCCCGTACTATAATACCAATTAACGACTTCGGAATTCTAAATATTACCGAAAATCCTGCTGGAACATTTACTTTTACAATGAACGCGACTAACCCTGACGGAACGCCAAAAACGTTTACCAATTGTGCAGTAGTAGCTACACTTTCTTCTACTTCGTGTTTGGACCATATTGTTGCGACGCCAGTTTCTTCAGGAAATACTTTTACTGTTGTGACTTCTCAAATAACGCAAGCGGCTGACAAAACTATTAATTGCGGGGGCGCTACACTTCCATTCATGGTGATAGTAACGGGAAGATAGCTGTATTTCAATTTTGTAGTCGAGAGAGTTAAAAAAATCCGGGCCGATGCCCGGATTTTTTTAACTTGATTGCCCATAATTTTATTTCTAAACGTCTATTCATTGGCCATCTTTTCAAAGTGTTAGATATGGCGAAACTTACTTTAGAACATACTGTTTCACTCGTATTAGCTATGGCATTTTCTATTCATTAAGGAGGTAATAAATGGACAGAAGAATTTTTTTAGGTTCTATAGCTGCGACCGCTTTGATCGTTCCTATAATACCTGTTGAAGTTGCTGCAAAAAAATCTAAGCTGAACGATAGTGCGGGTAATCCATTCGATACATTAAATATGAAGGCAAACCGATCTCTTATACAATCCACTCTTGACCCGTGGAATCCTAATGGGAGCGAATGGAATGTTACAACAATAGGTCACTTATTTCGCCGTGCTGGTTTTGGAGCCACTCTCGGGAAACTACAAGGAACTACACCTCAGCTTGGCGATATAAGCTATGCATTACCAAAAACGCCCGGTCAGATCGTGGATGAACTTCTTGACGATTCTCTCCTTCAAAATTCGCTTGGCACTAATAGTGATGGCACCAACCCGCCGCCCCCGGCGTACTCTACTGATGGTTCAACTCCATGGTTGCATTCACGGCCAAATTTAGCCGGGCCTACAGTTCAGGAAATGCAGTTATACTCGAACGCAATGCTGAACATTCGGGGACATTGGGCAAAGCAAATGGCAGCTCCGGCTACAATGCTTCGTGAACGGATGGTGCTGTTCTGGATGAATCATTTCGTTGTCGAAGAACAGAAAGTATATTATCCGCAGTCGATGTATAATTACATTAATTATTTTCGTCGCAATGCATGGGGTAATTTTAAGCAGATGGTAAGTGACGTAACAACCACGCCGGCAATGCTTATTTATCTTGATGGCCAGCTGAATGCCGGTTCATCGCCGAATGAAAATTACGCTCGTGAAGTGCAGGAGTTATTCACGATGGGCGTCTATGATAAGAACGGGAATTTCAATTACACTCAGGATGATGTCGAAGCGGTCGCCCATTCATTAACGGGATGGACAGTGGATACTACTGCACAGGAGCCCGGAGTGCTTCCTGCAAAATATAATATTGCCCGCCACGATTCATCATTCCAAAAGATATATGACGGCGTGCCGCGTCAGTATAATCTTACTGCGGCAAATGTTTCGATGGATAAAGATGTCATCGACCAAATGTTCGAACAGCGCGGAGACCAGATCGCATGGAACATCTGCTCGAAATTATATCAGTTCTTCGTGTATCACCAGATCACGACCGATGCCGAGAAGGCGATCGTGCAACAGCTTGCCGATACGTTCAAGAATAATAACTGGAGCATCAAAGCGGTACTTTCACAATTGCTGAAGAGCCAGCATTTCTTCGACAGCGTAAATATCGGCGCGAGCATTAAATCGCCATACGATCACATTCTACCGATGGTGCGGCAATTCGATCTGACACTCGATGAGCTTTCAGGATCGCTGCTGTACTATTATACATATTCATTGGGACAGAACCTCTTTGATCCGCCGAACGTGAAAGGCTGGCCTGGATATCATACATGGATCAGTACGGCAACGCTGCCGACACGAAATGCGATTTCGACATTACTTGCGATCTCGAAATCAATTCCAGCTCTTGGCACGGATGGTCACGGAAATAATTTTCCTGCGATCACGCTCGATGATACGACACTGCTTTCGTGGGCAAAGCAGTTTTCGAATTATTCAACAGATTTCGATTCGATGCTTGCCGAAATGGCAACGTTCTTATGCGCACAGCCGCTCGGACCGATGGCGCTTGCATACGTAAAGAGCCAACTGCCGCCGAATACGTACGAGTGGGGCACGCTTACCGATCAGGAAAAGATTACCGCGATCCGGTCAATGGCAAATAATATCATGCTGCTTGCGGAATATCAATTACAATAAGGGAGGAAGAGAAAATGAAACGTAGAGATTTTATCAAACATCTTCCGCTCGGACTTGCCGCAGCGAGTGTCCCGTTCTCGGTTGGTGGTATTGCAGGACGGGCATTCGGCAATTCGGCTCTGTTAAATACACTGCTGAACACGCAAGCGAACAGCGACCGTGTGCTCGTGATTATTAACCTGCAAGGCGGCAATGACGGGCTGAACACTGTTATACCATATCAGGATAGTTTATATTACAGTTATCGTCAGCACATCGGATATACGAATGCCGATCTCTCGAAGCTCACGGCAAATAAACTGAGCGATACAATGGCATTGAATCCTGTCTTCAGTGTGAAGACCGACGGAACAACGCCAACAAATTTTATGAATTTGTGGTCGTCGGGAAAACTTGCCGTGCTGCAGAATGTCGGCTACGACAATCCGAATCGTTCGCACTTCAGAGCGACCGATATTTGGAATTCTGCAAGCGATAGTGAAATTGTCGTTTCGACGGGATGGGTCGCGCGCTATCTTGAAAATGCGCATGCAAATCTCGACCCGACCGATCCGCCTGCAATCGCGATCAGCTCGGCAACAACATTACTCTTTCAGGGTGATCAATCGGTCGAAGCGATCGCCGTTGCTGATCCGAGCCATTATACGGCAGCTTCGAGTTATGCCGACGATACTCCGCCCGCGACGAATTACGGAGCGGAAGTTTCCTTTGTTCGGGATATTCTCAAACAATCGGATACATACGGCAAACGATTCAATACATTATTTTCGAATCCGAACGCGACAAAAAATTCGGCGACGTATTCGACAACGAATCCGCTGGCGATACAATTACAAAGAGTCGCGTGGTGTATCAATGCAGGAATGAAGACGCGCGTTTATTTTGTACAACTCGGCGGCTTCGATACCCACGTTAATCAATACACCAAAGACCCGACGCGGCAAGGGCAGGGCTACTTGCTCTCGCAGCTTGCCGAGGCGATCGCGACGTTCCAAAGCGATCTCGAAGGGTTGGGCATTGCAGACCGAGTCGTTGGTATGACTTACTCGGAGTTCGGCCGCCGTGTTAATGAGAACGGCTCGAACGGGACTGATCATGGTACGTGCGCGCCGATGTTCGTTTTCGGAACCGGTATTAATGGCGGACTCTACGGAAACGATCCGAAGCTCGATACGGCAAGCCTCGATATTTACGGCGACCTCGTGCGGCAATATGATTTCCGCCAGGTCTATGCTGCGATGCTGACACAGTGGTTCGGGGCGAATGACGCGTTCCGTAAAGCAGTGCTCAACGACAAAGCGTTTACGCAAACATCCGATTTCGCGATGCAATTTGCGCTCAACGGATCGGGGACGATGCAGAACCTCATCAAGAGTCCGGCAAACAGCGTTGCGCCAAGTTCGGGTAAGAATTTCGTTTTGTATCAAAACTATCCGAATCCAGTACGAGAGGTAACGTCGATCCGGTTCGATCTTGCCGAAGGCTCCCGCGTCACCCTTGAAGTCTTCGATGCTCGCGGCGAACGAATCGAGACACTCGTCGATTCGTATCATGGAGCCGGATCGTACTCGGTCAACTTCGATGCCGGTCGCATTGCGAACGGGACATATTTTTACCGTCTCGATGCCGGCGGTATAGTTGAGACCAAGTCAATGACGCTCGTTCGTTAAACGCGTCTGACCGTTTATTGTTTAGCAAACAGCCGTCCGGTTTGAATGCCGGGCGGTTGTTGTATTTTATTGCGGCGTGCAGTCACGGCAGGCAGCAATAAAATGGAAGGAAATAAAAAAACCTGTATCGACAGGAATGAGCCTATTTACAGAATTCGTTTCCACTCTGTTACCGGACGAGCGCAACGTACTCGCAGAACTTCCCGTGCGCGGAAAACAGTCTGCAATCTTACATGCTGTTGTGAAGAATCCTTTGAACGACGAACATCTTCGAAAGGAGATGGCAAAGCTTAAAGTATCGCCTGCTTATCTGCATTCTGTGCAGTCGGCGCTGCTTCGTCGAGCGTATGACCTGTTTGTGCCCTCAGGCGGGATCGACTTACTATTGTTTTTACGAATTCGAGGACTGGATGTTCATTTTAAGCATGAGCTGAATACACAGGAACGCGCACTTGAGGCCCACAACGCTTCTCTGGAAGAGAGACACGAATTTTATTTACGCCTGCTGAATCTTCTCTTTGCCGTTTCGACGCTTCGCTTCGAACCGAAACTTATTTTGGCTGTACTCTCGCTTTACGAGCGAACGATCGTTATCCCTCATCCGGACGATAAGCTGCACATTCGGATATGTAAGGCATTAGCGGAAGTTGTCTCAACCTCCGGAAGTCCGACACGAATCGACCGGACACCACGGCGAAAAGATGTTCTCGAGCGTCTGACCGCGCTCAAGGACGAACTGGGCGAGAGCGACCACCATCTTGCCCGTTATCACATCGATTACGCGTTCGCAGTCTATTATGCGATCATCGAGGGAAACCCGATACTGTCCGAACAATACGTTATCACACTTGCCAATGAACTCAAATGGCTGCCGGAAGCCGTGCGACGCGATGAGCTACCAAAGGTCATGCTTCGCAAGGCGGGCCTGTTGTTTATGCATGGTAAGTTCAGCGAAGCGTTGGATATCTATATCAGCCAATATAATGATTGTGGCATTGAACTATTCCGAATGTACGGATTTCATCGAGATTGGTTCATTCGCTGCGGCCTTGCCGCTCGTTCGTATCGGATCGTTCAGGAAGTTCTTGATAAAGGCTATGCCCCGCTTCTTCATCGGGGCAGATCGGCGACTGCAACAGCAGGACAAATGCACCAAACGGCGCTCTATCTGCTCAGAGGCGATAACAACGAAGCACGGCGTTCGCTCAAGAAAGCATACACATTCAATAAAGGGAGTAATTTCGTTCTCATTCTCGATGTCTATCTTCGCTTTATCGAACTGGCGCTTGAAGTTCTCTCGGGAGCCGACCACATCTATTTAGACCGCTTATTCGATCGCACGATCAAGTATCTCAGCCGCAAAGGAATGAAGCTCAAAGACGGAGGAGACATTTTATTATTTTACGCACTTCGAGATCTGTATTCCGGAAATAAGCGATCGGAGTATGTTCAGTTCGTGTATCGCGAAGGGTTTCAACCATACCCGGTGTTCATTCATTTTTTACGAATGATCGAAAAAACAAAAGCCCGGCGCAGGAGCCGGGCTTTGGGTAAACACTGAGAATGCGATCTGTTATTGTTTCACCAATCGTTTGGTGATCAGTCCGTATGGCGTTTCAATGCGGACGTAATAACTTCCTGCCGGCTGCGATGCCACGTTCAACGGGATCGTAAACATCCCGGCTCCGTAGGTCTGGTTCGCAGCGATCCAAACGGTTCTTCCGAGCGCATCGAACACCGTCACATAGAGCCGTTCTTCTTTGCCGATCGTCAGATGCAGATCGCTCGATAACGATGCCGGGTTCGGCACAAGAGTGACATTCGTGAGGTTCGGGTCATCTTTGTTCGGGTCGTAGATAACGCTGCCGCTGGTTGATGAACACAAGAATTGGATCTGCGTCATGCAAGAGCGTCCGTTCAGATCGGTGGTGGTTGCAACAACAAGAGGTGAATCTGTTGCAGCGCCCGCACCGTCAAATCTGACATCAAAGTTACCGAGAGACGCTCCCGGTGCGATACCTTCGGCGCCGGTCGTGAAGAGAACGAACGATTTTGCCGGGTCGATCGAGTCTTTCCAATTCGGCGGAGCAACTGCCCACGTGATCGTCCATCCTGGTATCTGCGAAGCGAGTTTCACGCTGACGATGTTCGCATTTCCCCTGCTTTGAACGGCAAAGTTATTGATGCATGAATCGAGCGGTTGGACGGTCGTGCGAGTTACCGTATCACACGGGGTTGCCACAGGAGTACAATTGATCGTGACCTGTCCGTTCGATATTTTCGAGCTCGATTCGTCATTGGTCTGCCAAGAGAGCGCAACGTTCGTGCCGGAAGTTTTCGGAACAAGTTGAACTGTCAGGTCTTGGGCCGAACCTGTTGTCAGCGGCGAAGTCGTTGACGAAAATTTCACCTGTGTACTTCCTGTTCCCGGGACCGTTGCAAAATCCCACCCGCTCGAACTGGCGACCCCGAAGAGCTCTCCGGTTCCTGTCGGAATCGACAACACGACCGAGCTGATGTTCGATGCCGGAGTATTGTGAAGATTGATCACGTGCATGACAAAATCGCACGCGTTGCCTCCCGGTCCGATCGTTACAGAATCTCCGCGCGGGCCCTGCACTGTACATTGCGTTGTGAACTGCCCGGTACTGATCGAGCCTTGCGGGCGGAAAGTTTGCCAGCCGATCGTGAATGGAGTAGTAGTAGTCCCTTTGACCGAGTAACTAAAATCGGTTGAAACGATGCCGCCCGGTATGGCATGATCTGTAATGTCAGCCGCATAAACAATGCTGTCAGCGGTAACGGTTTTTGTCCAGTTGGCGGGTGCATTCGGTGCAGCATCAAATTGCACACCGACTGTTTGCGTTCGCAGAACAAGTTTTGTGATCGGGCCGGGCGGGATCAAGTTCGTTACGTGATAGTTCTTGAGCGTTAACGTATACGCACATCCTGATGCTACATTTACAGAGACACTATCAGCATCGGTCACGGCGCTTGTGCCTTGAATGGGGATATTAAAAAGTGTATCGCGGTCGATTAAAGAACCTTGATCGTCTAAGCACCAATAAACGAAGCTGTGCTTCGGTATTGTCGTATTCGAGCGCAGGCATACTTGAAACGGTGCTTTGCTGTTGCCGGGCCCGATGAAATTTGCGTCGGTATGAAAATATGCTGAATTAGCTGTAACAGAATCAGTCACCCAAAATGTCGGTGGAACGACTTTCGACGGGCGGATGAAACCCGATGATGGATTCAGGAGCTGAAACTGCAGATGTCCGATCTGAGCACCATTACTGTTGCGATTGGTGACCGTAAAGAAGAAGCATGGGTCGCCGCCGCTGAGTTGTGTCAGAGCTGTTGCCGTATCGAACGAAGAATTTGCCTGGAAGAAAACGCAGATCGGATTGATCGTCCCGCTCGAGACAACGCTGCCGTTACTATAGGTCGTCCATTTGACCATTTTTGGTACGTCATATTCGTGCGTCCCGTCATTGGTATAGTTGATCTTAAAGCCTGCAAGGTCTTTCCCCGCTGCCAGTACATTCGCGCGAGCGACCATAGAGTCAGTCAGGTTATCGAGGCTCAGAAGATTATCCCAACCTGTCGGAGCCTGTGGATTTGTCGGTGCTGCAAACACGGTATTGTCGAGTGTCTGCATCGTAAAGACAACAGCATCGATCGAAGAGCCGGCAGCATTGCGGTTCTTGACCGTTACATAAAATCCGCATGCATCGGAAGTCGCATTAGCCGGAGGTATGCCGTGCTCAGCTTTGACAACCACAGAATCGGTTTGTGCAAAAGAATCCGTGACAACAACAATACAACAAATGACCGCGGTGAGTACGATCGCGAGAATAGACTTAAACACATTCATAGGGTCTTTTTTATTAATGAACCACACATACACTGGTTAACCGATCGGGGTACCGGTACTCCAATTAATAGAAACGACGGGGAAAAGCCGTAAAATTCCGTATTTTTGCATAATTATGACCCTAACGTAGGGTATAATTGCCGACAATACAATTTACGAACAGAAAATGCCGCAGACGCAAAAAACATCTTTTCCGCCTCGCAGTGTACTTTTTGTTTCCAGTGAGGTATATCCGTATGCCAAGACCGGAGGGCTGGCAGATGTATCGTCTTCGCTTCCGCAGGCGCTTCGTGAGTTCGACCATGACGTGCGGGTCATTATGCCCAAATACGGATTTATCGGTGAGAAAAAACAAAAGATCCATATCATCAACCGGCTTCAGGGGATGGATTTTAAGATCGGAGACCGGCGTATCGCAATGAGCGCCAAGTCCAGTGCGATCCTCACCCAGAAAACACGAGTCCAGATATATCTTTCCGAAAGCGAAGAATATTTTTCACGAATGGGGCTTTATGCTGATCCCGCGACCGGGAAAGAATATGCCGATAACGACGAGCGGTTTCTTGCATTCGGCCATTCGGTGCTCGATCTGTGCCGCCGGTTATTATGGAAACCGGATATCATCCATTGCAACGACTGGCAATGCGGGATGATACCTCTGCTGTTGAAAGATTCTCTCAAGACCGATCCGTTCTTCAAGGATACGAAAACGATTTTCACAATTCACAATCTTGCCTATCAAGGAAATTTTCCGGCGTCGTCGTTTGCGAAGACACATTTGCCTGCCGAATATTTAACGCCGAGCGGCGTCGAGTTCAACAAACAGTACTCGTTTATGAAAGCGGGCATCGTCTATTCCGATGCCATCACGACCGTCAGTGAAACGTACGCCAATGAGATTCGCACCAAAGAATATGGCTGCGGTTTCGAGGATCTTCTGACCAAGCGCAAGAAAGATCTGCACGGGATACTCAACGGTATCGATCTTTCGATCTGGGACCCGATGCTTGATGTCAATACCGCGCGAAAATTCAACGCCGATTCGATCGAGATCAAAGAAGAATGTAAGAAAGACCTGCTCTCGGCATTTGATCTCCCGTATGAAGAAGGGAAGCCCGTGCTCGGCGTCATTGCACGATTTGTCGAACAAAAGGGGATCGAACTTATCGCAGAAATTGCAGATCAGATCTTCAAGAGCGGCGCGCAGCTGATCGTTCTTGGTTCTGGGGAGAAGAAATACGAAGATATGTTTACGAAGCTTCAGAAAAAACATCCGAAGCAGTTCGGGCTTCTTCTTGGATTTCACGACGGCTTTGCGCATAAGATCGAAGCCGGTGCCGATATGTTCTTAATGCCGAGCGCATACGAACCGTGCGGCCTCAACCAGATGTATTCGATGAGATACGGTACGATTCCGGTCGCGCGGCGCACCGGCGGGCTTGCCGATACCGTTATCGATGTCAACGAAGGAACAAAGAAACAACCTTCGACAGGATTTGTCTTCGATAAGTATGACGCGAAAGCATTTCTCAAAGCGCTCGAACGCGCGATGAACGTCTATCATAAACATCCCAAGCAGTGGCGCGAGCTGCAACTGGGCGGAATGGCAGCAGATTTCTCGTGGAACCGCTCCGCAAAAAAATATGCCGCGCTCTATGAGCATGTATTGGGGCAGAAGTAGGAGCCATTCCTACCTATCCTCGGGGTTATTATTTTCCATGTCCTTTGCATTTAGGAATCTTCTTTCGTATATTACTTTTTGAATATACTACAAAGGTATATGAAAGCACTACTGACAATAATCATTGTACTTAATATCGGACTAATTGCGAATGGTAGTAAGGCGCTTCCCCTTCGACGACATTACGTTGCCGCACCATCCTCTAAGCCGATTGCAATGATCGGCATGTCATCATTTAGTTTTTCTCAGCCTCGATTTGCCTGCCGAAACTCTGACGGCACCCCTTGTTGGACGTGTGATGGAAGTGGATTTTCAATTAAGGCAAAGAACGTCATGCCGCAGACTATAAACTCATCAGAAGATATGATGGACAGTTGCAAATCCCAATGGAAGTGGATGCAGGACATATCTCCAGCCACACAGGATCAATATAAAATCCAATATGACAGTCTTCGTCATTACATTGAAACATGTGCATTGGTCGATAGCGACTGGTCATATCAGGCTTTTACAACGCTCGATGTTGATGTCCAAGATTACAATCCGACTGACACGACTCGGTATGACAGATACCGCGATTGGCTGTTGAGTGTGTTATATCTTAACCCAAACCCCCACTATTTCTGCGCCTGTGTCGAATCGATATCTGGTACATACGCGGCAGGAATATACCATAATGTCCCAAATGCCGGATTAGCAGTGATCAAATATCTGATTGATAACAAATCCTGCAATTCACAGGGATTAGACTCGACATACTCCTGGAGTATTCAAAGCCGACATCAGCAATGGCTTAACGGTAATAGGAAAATACCTGAGGACACAATATTGCCTTCACTCGATTCGATTGGGCTTGGAATACTCTTACACCATCAAGGTGTAACGCCGAGTACATATCTACCCAATCCATACCTTGTATCGGTTTCCTCTAGTCCGAATCCGTTTAAGAATGAAACAACGATTTCATTCACATTAAATCGTATGGCATATATTACGGTGGACGTCTTTGATGTCCTTGGCCATAAAGTCTGGGGTTCGGATCATGGCGGGACAATGGATGCTGGAGTACATACGATACGTCTCGATGGCGCGGGCTTACCGACAGGGACGCTGTATGCGAGAATCTCAACCGGCTTCGGGGAAGTTAAGACAGCGAAGTTGGTGAAGCAGGAATAATGACCTCACCCTAATCCCTCTCCATAAGTATATGGAGCGGGATGTTTTATTATCGCAGTCGCTCATTTCTCCCAAACTCCACGCGTCTTGGCGGTGTTTACCTCGGACGTGAATTTTAAAAGACCACATCACCTGTCTTTTGCCGCGCTCATTGCGCTTGCCGCGGCACTGCTTATAACTTCTTGTAAAGAGAACATTTCGACGATCGGCAGCCCGTTTCTGCAAGATAGCGTCTTTCGCGGAGCGAATACGTTCTCCGATTCGGCAAATATCCGGCTCTACGCGGTCTTGAAGCAAACGGTAAGTGCAGAAGGGATCGCCTATAATGTCAATTATTCCTCTCCGTACCTGTTTCTCGGTAACGCTCCGTCGGAAAATATGAGCGCGTGGATAGGGATGAAAATTCCGTTTATCCCGGATAGTACAGGAACGATCGTTGACGATTCGCTTGTGATCTCACTCGACAGTTCATATTTTTATGGGACGAATCCCGGTGCGGCGCTCATCGAGTTCGATGTCTATACGTGCGATCATTTTTCCGATTCAACAGCCTCGCTGACGATGGCGGATCTTTCTGCAGTGCCGGTCGCCCATTTTTCTCAAACGATCGTAAAAGATTCGCAGCAAGTGCTCGTGATGCGGCTCGATACATCGAAGATCATTTCTGCGCTCCGAACGGCATCGCTCTCGCTGATACTGGTGCCGACGAATAATATGACGGCGATCCGCGGATTTGCTTCGCTCGAGAACGGCTCGGCGTCACTCTCTCCATATATCAAGCTGACGATTTCTTCAACGTCAGGAAATTATTTCACGAGCCGCGCGCCGCAATATGATTTTCATCTGCTCGCGGATAAGAGCACACTTGCTCAGGGTGAGTTCGGTCTTCGCGGAAGCCGAGCGCTTCGAGAACGGATCGTGATCAACACAAAACAGATCCGCACGCAGCTTGGGCTTACGCCGTTTGTCACGATCAATAGCGCGCAGTTGGAGTTTGTGAGCGATCCCATCGAGCATACATCTTCGCTGCTGCCGGTCGATACGTCAATTCCGGCGCTGGTCTATCGGGATAGTTTAACCGCCGATTCGATCCAAGCGATCATCCCGGGCTCGTCACGATCGGCAACGGATGTGAATACGCTGATCTATCAGATCCGCGGCGACATCGAGTACGCTGTTCGCAACGGGCTCGACAGCATCGTCTTCGAATTACAAAATGGCTACGCTGCAAGAACGTTCGGCACGACCTATATAATAGTAGAAGATTATAATGTCGATCGCTGGGCATTCTATGACCAACATGCTGCCGACCCGACAAAACGCCCGAAGCTTTTGCTCACTTATTCATATTTGAAATGATCGCTGTGCTCTCTAAAAGATCTTTTCTGTGCATCGCGCTCATAGTGATCGTGAATGGCTTTTCAAATACGCGCGTCGTCGCGCAAGGTTCGCCGTATTCGTTTCTTGGGTTCGGCGATGTAACCTCCGCTACGAATTCACGGCTGCAAGCGCTTTCTGGCACGGGTGTTGCAATGGCTGACGGGTTTATCATTAATGAGCTCAACCCGGCGGCATTGACGTACCT
Organism: Kapaibacterium sp. (SeqCode); assembly: GCA_035632315.1. Classification (GTDB taxonomy): domain Bacteria; phylum Bacteroidota; class Ignavibacteria; order Palsa-1295; family Palsa-1295; genus JAFDZW01. The sequence goes on from DASQGZ010000022.1 coordinate 63,553, forward strand.
TTCAAAAACGCAGTTTGATATTTGTCTGCGATACTCCTACGATCAGATGACACTCGGCCCCGATCAAGGAAGCAACTATCGTTTCAAGATCGGCGGCCTCTCTGCCGGAACACTTGTTTCAAGTGCAGCGCATCTTGGCGTGGCGATCGGTTTTTTGCCGGTGACAGATGCCGAAGCGAAAACGATTCGTAACGATTCGCTTGGCGGGACGATCTATCAGCGTGAAGGGGGGCTTTCTGAGTTCTATCTCGGCGCTGCAGTGCGCCCGACGAGTGCACTTGCGCTCGGCGGACGGCTCGATATTTTATTCGGCAATGTTCGAACGATCGCGCAGGCGAATATCACCGGCGATGATGTACAGTCCGGTATTTTTCAGCGAGAGTATTCCGAGAGCGGACTTCGTGGGACGTTCGGTTTTATGCTCTCACTTGATTCGCTATTTTCAGAGTTGCGAGGACTAACGATCGGAGCATCGTTCTCGACTGCGTCGTCGCTGACTTCAACACAGCGAACGGTTGTCACGCCGATCAACGCAACGCTCGATTCGACGATCGAAAATTCCGGGTATGGTTATTATCCGTCGGAGATCAAGATCGGTCTTGCAGGCAGATTCGGCGACCGGTTCCGCATCGAAGCGAATCTCTCGGCGCAGGATTTTTCGAATGCACATGTATTCACACTTACAAAAGATGCACCGGCAGATCCGAGTCTTGGCCCGTCGAACAGGTATTCGTTCGCACTCGAACGGTTGGCAGTCCCGATCGAAGATTCGCGCGGCGTCTCATTTTGGGAGAAAGTTGGGCTTCGCTTCGGCGCTTCTTATATGCTCTTACCCTATCGCCCTGCGGTCGGGGTGACGGTACATCAACTTGGCGGATCGTTCGGGCTTGGAATCCCATTCCCGTCGGGCTCTGCGATCGACATCGCAGCCGAACTTGGGATTCGCACGCCGAGCGACCAAACCATTGCACCGAAAGATCTTTATTTTAAACTCGGCCTGACTGTCACGATCACCGAGAGATGGTTTGTTCCGCTTCGTAAAACGGATGATGATTAGGATGAATTGTAGGAGAACAGTATGACCGTCGCTATTGCCAGCGATCACGCCGGCTTTGAATACAAAGAAAAAGTAAAGGCGTATCTTACGTCGAAAGGATACGATGTGAAAGATTTCGGTGCATATTCTGCCGAGCGCAGTGATTATCCCGATTTCGGTCATAAAGCCGCGGAAGCAATTTCAAATCATGAGGCTGAGCGCGGCGTTTTTGTGTGTGGCAGCGGCATCGGCATTTCGATCGTTGCGAACAGACATGAAGGTGTTCGCGCCGTTGATGCAGTAACGATCGAAATGGCAGAGCTTGCGCGTCAGCACAACGACGCGAACGTACTCGCCCTCGGCGAACGGCTCATCGCATGGGAAGAAGCCGAAAAGATCATCGACGCGTTCTTTGCAACAGCATTCGAAGGCGGACGCCATGAAACACGGGTGAAAAAAATAGATGAAGTGAAATAATTTTTACTGCAATGAATCTTTCAATTCAAGACAAAGAAGTAGCGGACGCGATCGAAAACGAAATTCGCCGTCAGCGCGACGGACTCGAACTGATCGCAAGCGAAAACTTTGTGTCTGCGCAAGTGCTTGCTGCTCAAGGGAGCGTGATGACGAACAAATATGCTGAAGGCTACCCCGGCAAGCGGTATTACGGAGGCTGCGAATTTGTTGATGTTGTCGAAAATCTGGCGCGCGATCGCGTAAAGAAATTATATACCGCCGAGTACGCGAATGTTCAGCCGCATTCCGGTTCGCAGGCGAATATGGCGGTCTATTTTACTTTTTTGAAACCCGGCGACACCGTTCTTGGGATGAATCTTGCCCATGGCGGGCATCTGACGCACGGGCATCCTGCGAATTTTTCCGGTCAGCTATATAAGTTCACTGCTTACGGAGTTTCGAAAGAGACCGGATATATAGATTATAACGATGTCGAAGCTCGTGCGCATGAGCACAAACCGAAAATGATCACGGTTGGCGCGAGCGCGTATTCACGTGACATAGATTTTGCTCGTTTTCGAGAGATTGCTGATTCCGTCGGCGCTTGGCTGATGTGCGACATGGCACATCCGGCAGGTCTGATCGCAAAGGGACATTTGACGAGTCCCCTAGCGCATTGTCATGTCGTAACTTCAACGACGCATAAAACACTTCGCGGTCCGCGCGGCGGAATGATCTTGCTCGGGAAAGATTTCGAAAATACATGGGGAGCAGTTGCTCCGAAAAGCGGGCGCACAAAAATGGTGTCCGAGTTGATCGACTCGACAGTGATGCCCGGTATTCAAGGGGGACCATTAATGCACGTCATCGCTGCGAAAGCTGTTGCATTTGGCGAGGCACTTGAAGACAGTTTTACCGCGTACGGTGCGCAAGTAATAAAGAATGCGCGGGCACTTGCTTCAGCGCTCATTTCGAAAGGCTATTACATTATTTCCGGCGGGACGGATAATCATTTGATGCTTGCCGATCTTCGTCCTAAAAACATCACCGGCAAAGCGGCTGAAGAAGCGCTCGACAAAGCTGCGATCACCGTGAATAAGAATGCTGTGCCATACGATGATAAATCGGCGCTCGTGACAAGCGGCATTCGTATCGGTACATCTGCCGTGACGACACGCGGGATGAAAGAAGCTGAAATGCAGCAGATCGGCAATCTCATCGACCACGTTATTACGAACAGTGAGGATTCAAAAACACTTGCAGACGTTCGTGAAGAGGTAAAAAAACTCACTGCAAACTTTCCATTATATAAAGATATTTTTTGAATTGGTGAGACGTTGAATCAGAAACAGCCTCACTCAAAATTCAACTCTCAACATTCATAACTCTGAACGAATGGCTGACCAGGAGAAAAAACAACGCCTTGACGAAGAGATGTCCGTTTGGGACCATCTTGAGGAATTGCGATGGGTTGTCGTTCGTGCTGTCATTGGCATTGCCATCGGAATGATCATCTGTGCCATCTTCGGAGATTGGATCCTCGAAGATGTCATTCTCGCTCCGGCGAGAAAGTATGCCCCGAACTTTCAGTTCATCACGACAGAGATCTATGGCCAGCTCGAACTCTATATGCAGATCATCATTTGGGGCGGTGTGATCCTTTCATTCCCATATACGATCATTCAGATCTGGAAGTTCGTCGAGCCGGGACTTTATGAACATGAAAAAAAATACGTCCGGACGATCTCGTTTTATACGGTCTTTAGTTTTTTGGTCGGGATGGTCTTTGCGTACTATGTAATGCTGCCGATGACGCTGCAATTCGCGGCGGATTTCGGCACTCAGCTCATTAAGATCATGCCGGATGTGCATAAATATCTGAGTGTGTTTCTGATGACGATCATTATCTCGGGTATTGTCTTCGAGCTTCCGCTTGTCTCGTATTTTCTCGGGCGTCTCGGCATTCTCACGCCGCCGTTCATGCGTCATTATCGGCGCCATACGATCGTCGTCTTGCTGTTCCTTGCCGCGATACTTTCTCCGGGCGGGAATCCATTGCTGCAGCTTATTCTTTTTTTCCCGCTGTGGGCACTCTTCGAGCTTTCTATTTTCGCATCAATGCTTGCCCAGCGCCATCGCCGTCGGAAAGAAGAGGCAAATAAAGTATAATGGCGGCGACGCTTTCTCACATTCTTTCACCGGTACGCACTGAACTTGACGAGTTTTCGCGACGGTTGAAAACGTCTATGATCGCCGATGTGCCGCTCGTCAATCTCATCGCGAAATATCTCTTACGTACAAAAGGGAAGCAGGTTCGGCCGATGCTTGTACTACTGGCGGCTCAAGCCTGCGGCGGAGTAACTGATACCACATACAATGCGGCATTACTTGTCGAACTGTTGCACACAGCAACACTTGTACACGACGATGTCATTGATGAAGCCGACACCCGACGTGGTTTTGCGAGCATTCGAGCACTTTGGAAAAATAAGGCTGGTGTGTTGATGGGGGATTATCTGCTTGCAAAGGGTCTGTTGCTCACGGTAGAATCGAAACAATTTCATCTGCTTGAGATCACATCGAACGCTGTCCGGCGTATGAGCGAAGGCGAGCTATATCAATTGCAAAAATCCCGTCAGCTTAATACCGATGAAGCCGCTTACTTTAAGATCATCGCTGATAAAACAGCGTCGCTGCTTGCGACCTGCACAGAAATGGGAGCAGCAAGTGTTTCCCAGAACGGGGAGAATTCAGTCCAGAGGGAGATGCTCAGGGATTATGGCGAAAGCGTCGGCATTGCGTTTCAAATCCGAGACGATCTCTTCGACTATGAAGATGTGCAATCCATTATAGGCAAGCCGGTCGGTAACGATCTTGCAAACAGGAAGTTGACTCTGCCGCTCCTCTACACGCTCGAGCAGATCGATGCAAAAGAAGCAAAGCGTATACGTTCGCTCGTCAAGTCGAAGAAGATGAGCCAGAGCGAGCGAAAGTTGATCATCAATCTTGTTTCGGCGACAGGCGGATTGCTTTATGCGAAAAATAAAGCAGAGGAATATGCCACACGTGCGCGGAACACAATTTCATCGCTCCCGGATAGCGACGCAAAACAAGCACTTATCGATTTTTCTCACTTTGTGATCGACCGAGAAAAATAATCACCCTTTAACTGCGCCTGCGGTCAGCCCTGCAATGATCTTTCGCTGAAAGACCGCAAATAAAATAAGTACCGGAATTGCCGAAAGTCCTGCGCCTGCCATTAAGTGACCGATATCAATTGACTGCTGTCCCTGAAAGAAAGTTAGCGCAACAGGCAGAGTACGAAGTTTGTCTGTATTCGTAAAAAGAAATGGGAAAAGAAATGCATTCCATGTATTTAAGAATTGGTAGAGAAACAGAACAACGAGCGCCGGCTTCGCAAGCGGGAATATGATCTTATGAAGAATATTCATCGTGCTTGCGCCATCGAGCACGGCAGCTTCTTCAAGTTCTTTTGGCAGTTCGCTGATGTACTGTCGAAGCAGAAAAATACCAAGCGGCGTAACAATGAACGGCACAGTCAGTGCGAAGTATGTATTGATCCAGCCGAAGACTACGATCTCTCGGTATAAAGGTATCATCACGACATAGGCGGGGAGCATTAAGACAAGCAGTACAGTCGTGAACAATGTTCGCTTCATCGGAAAATCCAATCTTGCAAATGCGTATGCAGAATATGTACATAAAACGCAATTTCCAATTGCAACAATAAATGCGACAATGAATGAGTTGAAGAAATAGAGTCCATAATGATCGGCAGAAATAATATCCGAGTAATTTGTAATGCCAAATCCGTTGGATGTGAGTTCGGTGAGCGTTGCCGATCCGGCGGGGTTATGCGACAGCGAAAGAACGACCATCCAAAACAGCGGAAAGAACGTTGCAATCGCTGCGATAATAAGTAATATGTAATTGATCGCTCGGGTCACCATTTGGAAAAAGCGAAGTATCTCATACTTTCCGAACGACGATCTTATTCGCAACGGTTTCTATCACTTCTATATCGGACCCCGGCATAACAAATTCTCCTCGAGTGACGACATCAACTCTCGAATTATCGATCAGCGCAGTTCCGGAAGGGCGAAGTGGTGTGATGGACGTGCCATGTTTGCCAACAAGGGCTTTGTGGTCTTCGCTGACTGCTGTTGCTTGGCTTGAGACTGTCTGATGAACGAACTTTTGGAGCATGGGCCAGCCCGGTGCATATCGGACAATGATAAAAATAGCGGCAATTACCCCAACCAAAGAAGCTGCAAGTGTTTCTGCTGTTACACGTAACCGATCGGGTGTTAATGTTTTCAGATCACCTGCAAGCGCGAGGAATAATCCAAGAATGATCCCTCCGACGCCAAAGACGGCGCCGAGACCGAATGTCGGTACCGGAGTCAGTTCGATAAAGAAAAGAAAGATCCCCACGAGAAAAAGAATGAGCGCAATGGCCGGCGCTATCGTCGTAATATATTGCGCTGAGAAAAATAGAATGAGCGCGGCGAGTCCTGCAAGTGTGATCGCACCGAAGTGTCCTGTCTTGATCGTGTAAAATATTCCAGCAAGCCCGATCATGATCAGAATACTGCTGACCAGAGGCAGCGTCAGCAGCCGAATAACCTCATCGGAAAAAGTCTGTTTACTTTCGGTGTATGAGACATTCGCATATCCGCAGAGTATCAGTGCATTGGCGATCGTGCTTGCTTCACCGTCGATATAGCCGGTCTGTTTTGCACTTTCGTTCGTAAGTGTCAGTAATTTTCCTTTTTCGAGTTTTATGCCGCTCACGCTATCGAGCCCAAGCTGTTCATCGACCATTGCAGCGGCGACATCAGGATTGCGATGATTGAGTTCTGCCGTCGAACGCATTTCGGCGCGCATATAGCTGACGACTTTTTCGGAAGCTTTTTCACCGGTCTCATAGATCGGTGTTGCCGCACCGAATGTCGAGCCGGGCGACATAATGATCTTTTTTGCGGTAAGAGTAATCAACGCACCGGCGGAGATCGCACGTTTATCGATGAACGCAGCCGTCATCGGCACTTTCGCATTAATGATCGCATCTCGGATATGCGTTGCAACGTCGAGTCTGCCACCGAACGTATTGACGTGAAGCAGGATCGCAGAGTGTGATTCTTCGGCTTGAGAAACCGCACGATCGACGTATGCCGACATCGCAGGATCGACCTCACCTGTGATATTAATCACAAGCACAGAATTCTGCGAAAACGAGTTCGCAGCCGAAACAGTAAGAAAAAGCAAGATGACGCAGTAAATGCGAATCATAGAACAAGTTATAACAAACACCTAACACGGGTCGCAGCTGTTCCGTGTCGTAACTTATTGTAAGATTCTTTTGTAACTTTTTACCTGTTCAGTAGTTTGTATTGTACAAGGAAGTTAACTATCAATCGAACCCAATGATGCATCGTTTTTCCTCTGCTGTGGCAATGTTGTGTTTAGCGGTGGGCAGCCTCCATGCCCAACTTAATACATGGATCTCGAAGAATCCGCCAAACCTGACCGGAAGCTTGCACGCTGTTCAAATGCTTTCAGAAACCAGAACATATATTGTCGGTGATTTTGGTACAGTGCTTCGTACGACCGATGGTGGCAATTCCTGGTCGAGCCAGCAGATCGGGTCGCGCTCGCTCAATGCCGTGTATTTCACCGATTCTCTGTACGGGATGACCTGTGGAGCGGCAGGTGGTGCGTTCAAAACCACCGATGGCGGCAACACATGGATACCGATGAATACTGCGAAGTCGGATCAGCTCAATTCAATTTTGCTGATTGATAAAAAGATCGCGTTCATTTGCGGGAATAACCATCTGCTGTTAATCACCAACGACAGCGGGAAGACCTGGAATCCGTATCCAAGTGAGCTTGGGATCGCGAATATTCGTACACTGCGCATGCTCCGAAGTAATTTTGTCGTTATGGCAGGTGATCTCGGGACGGTCTATTTTACATTCGATACGGCAAAATCATTCATCAGAGATTCGACGATAAGTGCGAACGATATATATGACGTTGAATTTTCCGACGACAATCATGCGACTACGATCGGAGAATATGCTGAGATCTTGGGTACGACCGATGGAGGGAAGCATTGGTTTCAAGAAGACACGGGTACATTTCTTGCTACAGCCACGCTCAATAAAATAGATTCGAAAGATAATATTCATATTGTTGCAGTCGGTGATTATGGAACAATTCTCACTACCACCGACGGCGGGACGACATGGTCACGATATTATCTCGGCACACTTTCTCATATAAAAGGTCTTTCGATGCTCACGGCGCTCGAAGGGATCGCTGTCGGCAGTGATGGCATTATTTTGAAAACCACTGATGGGGGAATAAATTGGGATTTTCTACCACGCAGGCCACAGACTGCGACATTGCGAACGATACAAATGTACCCAGACGGCCAGATCGGTATTGCAGCAGGAGGCGGCGGAGTGATCCTTCGTTCGATCGACAGCGGAAATATCTGGCTGCCGCTGCCAACCGGGACGAACAATACTTTTTTTGCATCCGCGTATAATGGCGCGAACGGATTTTTAGTTGGACAATTCGGGACGATGTATGCAACCACTGATTCCGGTGCAACATGGGCCCAGAGAATTATACCTACAACGCAAACGCTGAATGCGATTAGTTTTCCGACGGCAAAGACCGTGTATGCATTTGGTGATTCGGGTGTTTTCTTGAAGTCGATCGACAGCGGGAATTATTGGGTACAGTATAGACCGCCGTCGGGCGATAGTGTGTCTATTACAAGTTGCTCGTTCGTTGATTCGCTCTTTGGGATGATTACAACTACTTCCGGCATATTCAAAACGACAGATGCAGGGATCACATGGCGGCTTGTTCTTCCGACAGATATATATACCATCAATAGTATCTGCATCGGTTCTTCGAGGGTACATGCGTATGCGACAGCGCTGAATCTTCCTGCCCACTATCTGCCGGTAGTGCTTTATAGTACTGACGCCGGCGAGACGTGGCACGAGACTACGGCGACAAACAGCAAGTATGAGTTGGATGCTGTTTTTACGAGCGACGGGCATCATGCGACGGCAATCGGAAAAGGTGGATTTATTATTCACATCACCGATAATACTGCCGATTGGAACATTCAGCCGACTCCGACCGCAAGTAATCTTTACGGCATTTCATTCGGGACGATTAACGCAGGATATAGTTGCGGGTATCGTGGTGCGATACTCAGGATCGATACCGACGAAGAGGCGGATGTCAGAAATCCTATCGCAGCGGCACTCGATGCACTTCGGATCGAACGTGTCTATCCGAATCCGGCGGCATTGCGCGCCCGGGTGACATATAGCGTCGATAATGGCGGTCTCGCTTCAGCAGAAATATTTGATGTCCGGGGGGCACGTGTCGGGAGCTTGGATCTCGGTTTTGCCGGAGGCGGCGAACATAGCTTCGATTTGAATTTAGCCGACCTGTCGAGTGGATCATATATACTGATCGTAAGATGCGGTTCGTCTGCTGCTTCGGCAAACCTCACGATCGAGCACTGAGCTGTTCTCTCTACAGCTATATTTTTTGCCCTCTATTCTAATAGTTTAACAAGGTATTTCTGCGCTAAAATGTCGTTTTTAAACGATTGGCATAAAAATTTCTTATATTTGTACTACTGAGTTCTGCCCCGGACGGACATATAGTGTCAATCCGGGGGAGAAATCTGTTTTATTTTGTTCATTCTTAATCGTTTAACCACCGTATCACAAATGCTAAATAGCTTAATCGCTCGAGGCTGGGTGGTGGTGCTGATCGTAACAGTCGGATTTTTTCTGACCGCGTTCACACCCAAGACCAGCCAGGCCCATAAGCATAGCGTACGGACGGCACGGAAAACCTCGCATAGCGCTTCGCACTCGCGTAAACGCCATTCGAAGTTCTCTGCAAGACACCACCGTTCGAATACGCATCCGCTTACTGAGGCCCAGAAAGCCGAAATCATCGGAAAGATCAAATCCATCGCAAGCGCTGAGGCTCTCCCTGACGAGAGCAGCATTGCTGCGGGACCTATCGACGGCGTTAGTGCTGATGATATCACACAAGCCGCTAAAGAAGAACGCGCTGAAGATAATATTCAAGTCTCGATCGACGATTTCATTAAGGCGCATAATGCCGATGATCCGGAGGTTGCTAGAGATCGTCAAAGCGATTTTACACTCTTCGAAGAAGCAAATCCAGCTATTTCCGCAACTCGTTCGGACGTGATGCAGCAGATCATCGACTGGGTCGGGACCCGCTATCATTTCGGGGGCATCGGACGTCAGGGGATCGATTGTTCTGCGTTCACTCGCGAGGTGTTTCGCCGTTCGTTCAATGTAGAACTTCCTCGCACTGCAAGCGAGCAATCGTCGCTTGGCGAGCAGGTGAAGAAACCCAATTTGCATTTCGGCGACTTGGTATTTTTCCACACGACGCGTCGTGCGCACGTGACCCACGTCGGTATTTATGTCGGCGAAGGCCTCTTTGCAAATGCAAGTTGTTCACAGGGCGTCACGGTTTGTTCGCTCGAAAGCCAGTATTGGTCGAAGCGATATCTTTTCGCCAAACGCCTCTTCACGAATACTGCAACCGCAGAGCGTGAGATGACAGAGAAACTTCGCCTTGCATCGGCAACGACGGATATAACTGCTACCGAAGCGAACTGAATATAGCAACTCCTAAGTTTTAACGCTCCGGCTCATATTCAGCCGGAGCGTTTTTGTTTGTAATAAAATGGCTCAAGCCGCCGTGCATAGCGCAGTACCTCGCGAAAGAACGATCCGCATTATTGCGTCGAATCGTGCGGCTCGTCACGAGTATTTTATAACCGACGAATTCGAAGCAGGTATCGTACTGACAGGGACTGAAGTGAAGTCGCTTCGCGACGGAAAAGTCCAGCTTGCCGGTGGATATGCACGTATGTCGGCAGATGAACTCTGGATCGAGAACATTCATATTTCAGCATATAAGCACGGAAATATGTATAACCACGAACCGCTGCGCAAACGAAAATTGCTTATCCATCGTAAAGAACTTCGTAAACTTGCACCGAAACTGGCGACCAAAGGCATTACGCTCGTGCCGCTGTCGATCTATTTCAAGGGTAACAAAGTAAAAATATCGCTCGGTGTCGCCCGCGGCAAGAAAGCATACGACAAACGCGAAAGTATCAAAGAGCGAGACATCAAACGAGAACTTGATCGAGACTGATGATAAAGAATTTTCCACCGATAAACGAACAACTCGACGAGATCCGCCGCGGTACGGTCGATCTTATCAGTGAAGAAGAGCTTGCAAAAAAGATCGAGCGTGCTGCAAAGCAAAACAAGCCCCTTGTTGCAAAGCTTGGTGCCGATCCATCGAGCCCCGACCTGCATATCGGCCATGGTGTGCCGCTTGGCAAACTTCGGACGTTTCAGGATCTTGGACATGAAGCGCATCTGATCATTGGTGATTTCACAGCAATGATCGGCGATCCGTCAGGGCGTCAGAAAACTCGCCCGATGCTTACCGAAGCAGAAACGAAGCAAAATGCAGAAACGTATGTTGCACAAGTGACAAAAATTCTCTCAAAAGAAAACCTGGTCATTCATTACAACAATAGCTGGCTCGGCAAGATGAATTTTTCCGATGTTGTCAAACTTGCCGGAACGTTCACCGTGAGCCAGATGCTCGAGCGGGAAGATTTTCATAAACGATTCAATGACGAGCTGCCGATCTCGCTTCACGAATTTTTGTATCCGCTGGCACAGGGGATGGATTCGGTTGCCATTAAAGCGGACATCGAGCTTGGCGGCACCGACCAGAAATTTAATTTGCTTGTAGGCCGCGAATTGCAGCGGCACTATAGCGTCGAGCCGCAATGCGTTCTGACAATGCCCCTTCTCGAAGGCACCGATGGCGTTCGTAAGATGAGCAAATCATACGGCAACTCGATCAACTTCTCCGATTCTGCCGATGAAATGTTCGGCAAGACGATGTCAATACCTGATAACATTATTTATAAGTATTTTCTGCTTGTCACAAAAGTAAAAGATCTTGCTGAGATACAAAAGACAATAAGTGATGGCAAAGCGAATCCGCGCGACCTGAAGGTCCGGCTAGCAAAAGAAGTAATCAAACAATTTTACGACGCCAATGCTGCCGATGCTGCGTTCGAGCGGTTCGAGCAGATGTTCGTCCGTAAAGAAGTACCCGATAATATAGAAGAGTTGCTTTTGCCCGACGGGGTAGAATGGAACATTATTGAACTTATGGTTGAAACCGGTCTTGCCCCAACAAAAAGCGAAGCCAGACGGCTTATCCAAGGCGGTGGGGTATCTCTCGCCGGAGAAAAAGTAGTGAGCCCAACACACTCCGTTTCTGCAACGCCCGAAGGCGTCGTCCTCAAAGTCGGCAAACGCAGATTCCTGAAGATCAAATCATCCTAGCTCTTCATCTGACGGTTATATTGCTATCATCATAAATTATGATGTAACGATAAGCGGCTCGAACGGCTCGGCTCGTCCGGGGGTTGTATAATTAAATTCTAACGAATAACATTTGCTTCGATACAGCGGAATAGCTGCCAATGGTGGAATTGCGATCGGGCCGGCATATCACTTCAACCGAAGTTTGATCGTTGCCGAAGATCGCATGCTCATCAACGGTGAGATCGACGAGGAGCTCGACAAGCTGAGTTATGCGCTCGAACGTTCGAAACAGGAATTACATAAAATTTCTGCGATCGCCGAGCAGAAAGCTGGTAAGCAAGGCTCGGCGATCTTCGAAGCTCAGCGTTTAATGCTCGACGATGCCATCGTGCTCGGTTCGATCCGAAAGCGTATTCGCACTGAGCAAAAGACGGCCGCATTTGTGGTCGATTCGGAGTTCAGCCATCACCAGCATTTTTTACAGACGAGCGAAAGCCCATTACTCAGGGAACGTGCCGACGATGTCGAAGACGTGAAGCAGCGGCTTCTTCGGCATCTCATTGAAAAACAAAAGATCATTTCGAAGCTCGACCATCCGGCTATCGTTGTCGCAGAATTTCTGACGCCGGGTGACGCCATTCTATTTTCACGTCACGAACTGCTCGGTTTTGCGATGGATGGCGGCGGAGCGACGAGCCACGTCTCGATACTTTCTCGTTCGCTCGGCCTTCCGGCGATCGTTGGTCTTCGCGGCGCTGCGGCGCATATTGAAACAGGAGATATTCTGATCGTTGACGGTGATAGCGGCGAACTCTTCGTGACGCCCGATGACGAGACACTCGCTTTGTATCGCGATAAACTTGCCGATTCGGTGCGTAAAAAAAGTGTCGCTGCACAAACAACTAGATCACGTACCGTTCCGCCAACCACAGAAGACAACCACCGCGTTACGGTTAGCATGAATATGGAGCTGATCGGGCCGGAAGCAATCGAAGAAGCAGAGCGAGTAAGCAAAATAAAAGGGAAACCTGTTCGCGGGCTCGGTCTGGTTCGAACCGAACACTTTCTGACGGAGAATGATGAGATTCCAAGCGAGCAGGAACAGACACGAATTTATAGCGATCTTGCAAAACGATTTTCTCCTGCACCGATCACTATTCGGACATTCGACATTGGTGGCGATAAACTGATCGGCGGGGGATTCCGCGAACGAAATCCGTTTCTTGGCTGGCGCGGCATTCGTAATCTGCTCGATCAGCCGGATATTCTCGAAACACAGCTTCGGGCGATTCTACGTGCATCGGCATTCGGTACGATCAAGCTTCTATTTCCGATGGTCACGACGATAGACGAACTCGAACGGACACTACTGCATTTTGAATCGGCGAAGCGAGACCTCAGGTCGAACGGAGAAAAATTTGACGACGAAATGCAATTTGGGGTGATGATCGAAGTACCTGCTGCGGCATTGCATGCTCCCGCGTTCGCCGCCCGATGCGATTTTCTTTCGATCGGCTCGAACGATCTGACACAATACACTCTCGCTGTCGATCGCGGAAATGAATTTATCTCGTATCTGTTCGACGAATTACACCCGGCTGTGCTCACCCTTATTGCTATGACCGTTCGTGCCGCTCATCAGCGCAAAAAACTTGTTTCGCTCTGCGGAGAAATGGGAGGCAAACTGGCTGCACTCCCGTTTATTGTCGGGCTTGGGCTCGATGAAATTTCCGTCGCACCGAATAAAGTCGAACAGATCTCATCCCTGATCCGTATGTTGAATTACCGTGAAACACAAGCGCTCACGCGCCGAGTCCTCGATGAAGCTTTGACGATACCACAGATCAAGCAGCATCTGTACAAATTCCTTCACAAACGAAAACTTGATTCGCAATTTCTTACCCGCGAGCAGATCGAAACGCTGGCAACTTAATGTGCTGCATATTCTTTGATCGTTCTCTGTAAAACGTTTTCGACGGGCTCAGGTTTGAGTTGATATTCAAAACGCTCGTCAAAGAGGACAGTATCAACTCGTTTTGGTTTGTGGAAGCTGTCGAGTTCTGCTTTAGTAATGCGCGCCGGCATTTCTCGAAGGCCTGCTTCGGCAAGTAATATACCAAGATGGTACGGTGTCGTTATTCCCGCATCATAAATATTCCAAATGCCTGTCCAATCATTTTTCGCATCGAGCAGATATTGCACTGTCTTTGTAATAATATCCACGCTCGACATCGAGTTTGGCGTATCGACAAGCTTTGGATAGTTCAAGAGCTTCGAAAGAATGTTGCGCGGAGATTTAAGCGATGAATAGACTTGCCGCGGACGAAGAATTGCGACAGATTTCGGATCTTCTTTCAATAAAAGCTCATCACATGCAGCCTTCGTCCAGGAATAATACGCCGCAGGGCGTGCCGGGTGATTCGGGGTGAATGGCTTTCCGTTCTCATCGTACGGCCCGTCCCACACACAGCCGCTTGAAAAATGCAGGAAGCGAATATTTTTTCCCAACGCAAGAATTCGTTGGTATAGCTGCACGGGCGCTTCAACATTCGAGCGGAATGCTTCGCGTGCATTTTCTTCACACCATTTCAGATCGGTCTTGCCGGCGGCATTAATAACGACGTCGGGACGTAAGCGGGCAAGCTCCTCCGAAGAAAGATCGTCAATATCTTTTTTCCATTGTGTTACGGAATGCCGCGAAAGTGCGCCGGCTAATAGCGACCCGACTTGACCAGCGCCGATAAGAGCAATGTTCATCTGTTTTCCCTTTTTTACTTTCTACTTTCTACTTTCTACTTTCGTACCTTCCCACCACGAGCGGTTCTGCAAATACCAATCTACTGTTCGTTCGATACCGTTATCGAAATTCGTTTGAGGCTCCCAGCCAAGCTCTCGCTGAGATGACAACCAGTCCATTGCATAGCGGCGGTCGTGCCCGGGGCGGTCGGCAACGTGCGTGATCAGTGAAAGCAAATCGCGTTCAGGCTTTCCGGTCTTATGTGCAACGATCCTGAGAATAGTTTTCGAAAGATCGAGATTCGTGCGTTCGCTCGACCCGCCAAAGAGATAAACAGTTGCGGGTTTCCCCGACTCGATCACCCGGAAGATGCCGTCACAATGATCTTCGACAAAGATCCAGTCACGAACCTGTAAACCGTCGCCATAAACAGGGATTTGTTCGCCGCGAAGCGCGCGAGTAATGATCGTTGGGATGAATTTTTCTGGAAATTGATATGCGCCATAATTATTAGTACAGCGGGTAATGCGCACATCAAATCCCCATGTCTTGTAAAATGACAATGCCAGCAGATCGGCACCGGTTTTTGTGGAGGAGTAAGGGCTCGATGGATCAAGGGGGGAATCACGACTGAACGTCCCGGATTTCCCTAAACTGCCATATACTTCGTCTGTGGAGATCTGAATGAAAAGCGCCACCTGTGCTTCGCGCGCAGCTTCAAGCAGTGTCGCAACTCCGGCGACGTTCGTGTCACTGAACATACGTGCAGCATGGATCGAGCGATCGACGTGACTTTCTGCCGCAAAATTTATAAGAACGTCAAATGGTTGGTTGTTAAATGTGTTCGCTAATGCGTTCGCAACGGCAGTTTCATCACAGATATTTCCGTGAATGAACAGATACTTTCCGGAGCGTTCGAGATCGGAAAGATTGTCGCGCCGGCCGGCGTAGGTCAGCGCATCGAAGTTCAGCACTGAATGTCCGCGGGCAATGGCCATACGGACGAAGTTCGAGCCGATGAATCCGGCGCCACCTGTGACAAAAAGATTCATCTTGGCTTAAAAATGGGGTACGGACGATTGCACGAGTTCGTTCGCTTTTGCAAGTGATGGAAATGTCCCTGCATCGCTCCAATATCCGTTGAACAGGGAATACCCCAGCCGTTCGCCGGCAATGTAAGCATTGTTGACGTCAGTGATCTCGAGCTCGTTTCTCGATGAAGGACGGAGCTGTCTTATAATATCGAAGACATCTCCCGGGTAGCAATAAATGCCGGTTACAGCAAAATGCGATGGCGGGTCGGAAGGCTTTTCAATGATCTTGACGATCTTGTTTCCTTGGACGACGGCAACACCGAAGCGTTCGGCGTCCGAAACTTCTTTCAAGATAATATGTGCATGTGTTGGGTCTGTCATAAATCGTTCGATCGTGCCGCTGATGCTGTCTTCGAAAATATTATCGCCTAGAATAACGCACATCGGTTCGCCGTTGGCGAACCGTTCTGCGAGCGCAAGGGCTTGCGCAATGCCCCCTGCTTCATCTTGAACGCGATAGGTGAGCCGGCAGCCAAAATCTTTACCGGAGCCGAGGAGCGAAATAAAATCGCCCATGTGTTCAGTACCTGTGACGATCAAAACATCGGTGATTCCTGCGCCGACAAGCTTTTTCAATGGGTAGAAGATCATCGGCATTTCGCCGATCGGGAGCAAATGTTTATTCGTAACTTTCGTACAAGGGTATAGGCGCGAGCCGGTGCCGCCTGCAAGAATGATACCGACGCATCGAGGTGAGTTTGCCATGAATTGCAAATAATTGACGGCATATAACAGAGCACCGGCGAATAAGATTTGAGATTAATTTTTGACCTGTACAATATGTGACAAATGCGGATCATTATACTGGAATCGTGATGAAGCAATGATTTTATGGAGCATAATCACTCGTTTTGCGTTATAAGCCCTTTACTATTTGGGCAGAGATGTCAGTGCCGAGAGTATTACTATTGCATTGGAACAGGGGCCGCTGGAGCGCGAACGAACGGCCGGTTCAGGCGCTTACGGAAAATGCGTGTGAGTCTTGGGTCTTCGCATTTGGCGGAGATTTTTTGAATACTACTCTTGCGAAACCTTCAGATCTCGATGGATATGACATCATTATTGCCAACAGTGACAGAATTCATCTTGAAAAACTTTGTGCGCTCAGTAACGAACGCCCCGCATCGTGTAAATGGGTGACCCTTATTGAAGGCGAAGCGCTTGATTATATCAAACCCCGTCCGCATATCACAGAACTGCTGAATAATTCAGATCTTATTAATTGCATCAACAAATATACCGTTGAGTTTTTTCGTCATTGTACAACGGCGAAGGTCGAATACATCGGCTTTCCATACCCGGTGGATGGAATTCGCGCACTTCGAACTCCGAAACACCAGCGACGTAAAGAAATTTTTCTCGCACCGATGCTGCTTGGCCGTTCGCTGGAATATTTCACTGTCAAAGATCTTGGAATACCGTATTACGGGTATGAGAAGAAATTCTCCCGTACGATCCGGACGATCGTTCCGAATATACTGAAACATCGTTCTTTTGATCGGATGTACTATCAACACAAAACACAGCGGCTATATGAAGATCCGCAGCTTAGGATCGAGCGGGAAGAGCCGCTGATGGATTTTTTTCGCCGCAACGGTTCTGCATACGTTTGGCTCAACATGGACCCGCGATATACATGGGGTCGGTACATCCTCGATGCTGCCGCACTCGAGGTCCCAATCGTTGCAACGCGCTCGACCGGCCATGCAGAGCAATTTTTCCCGAAGACAATGATCGAAACGGAATTTGAGGTCGATAGCGCGGCTTCGCTCGTGAAACGTCTCTTTGAAGACCAGGATTTTTATGATGAGGTTGCATCGATCCCGATCGAAGCATTCGATACATTTCGGGCTGAGTATAAGAAAAAAGAATTGATGGACGCTTTAAGCTTATAATGAATCCAACATTCCATATTATTCTTCGTACCTGCGACATTGTGCATTCACTGCACAATGCACCTCGTCCGTTCAACCTCGATAAGCGAACGCTGATTAAAATCTGTTTTCGGAGCATCGTCGAAGCGCTTGACGGGATTCCGCATACCATCACCGTCGTTGCCGACCGACTCTCGGACGAGATGACGAAATTTTTCGAGCAGTACGACGTAACGATGATTCACGGCGAGTTTGGCAACGACGCTTCGTTGCGTAAATGTATGGAAGTTGCGCTCACACTGCCTGATGATGATTGGGTCTATTTTGTCGAGGATGATTATCTGCACACGCCGGAAGCATTTAAGTGGGTCAATGATTTTGTCGTCAACCATAAAAAATATATCCCTCAGAAGAATTTGATCACGCGGTATATTAAATTTATCAAACGCAGCATTGATAAGCATCCAATCATCATTCATCCTCCCGATTACATTGACCGCTATCTTCCGCGCTATCTTTCATATTCATTGATGTTCGTTTCGAAATATTGCCACTGGCGGCAGATCAATTACACGACGTTCACGATCATGATGCAGGTGAGCACCTTCAAGCGCTATCAGAAAATTATCTTTTACACATCCTATGGTGCCGACGACGGTTATCTCAGCCGAGCGCTTTATGGCGGTATTTATTTCGGTGACCGAGCGCTCGCTATTTCACCGATCCCTGGTGTTGCAACGCACATGCACTCTGATGTAATGACCCCGCTGGTCGATTGGGAATCAATTGTTGCCCGATATTCTGCTCCATAAAACGGGAATGCAGTTAGGGGTGATCGAGTTAAATACGTACTTAATTATTATCAGTCCTTAAACCGATGAGTCTGTGTTCGAAGGCGGTCACATGGGGGATACTCTTCCTTCTTGTTTGTATTTGTACTGAGCGATCATCCGCGCAAACGTTCGATCCTTACCGGCGTCTTTCCGACCCACGCGCCATCTGTCGCCTCGACGGACCGGATACGCTGCCGGTGAGAATTTCCGACGGAGTAGGGTGGCCTGCAAACCGCGATCCGGTAGATGGAAATTATATCATTTCTTCTTCACAAGGATCCGGGGTCATCACGCATATTTGGTTGATGATGCACGAAAAAGTATTTGACTCATTAACAACTGTGAAGTTATGGGTCGATGATTCGATGCTTGTAATATCATACTTATATGAATTTTTTAAGGAGGTCAGGGGTATACTTCGGCCTCCCTTTGATTCGGTTGCATCCGGTGGTTTGAATTGTGATGTGCAAATTCCTTTCAAACGCAATTTCAAACTTACATTCTATGCAGACTATAGCAAGATGTGTTGTTTGTTCTGGGGTGTCGAATATCGTCCGATTCTTGATAGTACAATCCTCCCGTCATTCCGATTGAATATGGGTGAACCGTACCAATCTCAGCAAAGCCATGCTGCTGATGCTTATGACTATTCGGGGTCACCCTGGAATGACGGAGCAACTCAGTGGGGCCGCCTCTCAAAACAATCGGTAGCACCGGGTCAGAGCCTTGACGTAATAAATTTGAGTGGGCCGGGTATGATTCGTTCCGTGCATCTGCTTGTCGATACTTCGCAGTTTTTATTGCTGAGGAACGTTCGTTTGCGCATGTTTTGGGATCATTGTCCTTATCCGAGTGTAGATGTTCCTTTAGTCGATTTCTTTGGATGTGGATCCGGGTTCCGCAATGTGAATGCGCTCCAATGCAAGGCAACAGAATCTGGAGAATTGACATCATACTTCCCGTCTCCATACGCTGTAGGCGCACGAATCCAACTGGTAAACATTTCGTCCAACCCTATAGATATTAGTGCGGACGTTGGGTACTCGAATGAACTTGTCGACCGATGGAATCAAGGATATTTTCTGACACAATACTATGAGTCAAATCCAGCGCGCTGGCATATCTACCATCGAGTTGGAACGATGCTCGGTCGAGGAAAATTTATCGGCATTCAAATCGCAATTCCAGAGAACCCGCCACCATATTTCCTCGAAGGTGACCCGTACATTTACATCGATTCGACAGATGAAGATTTGATCCACTACACAGGTCTGGAGGACTACTTGACGGGTGGCTGGTTCTTCTCCGATAGTATATTCTCGCTCCCGTTTGCAGGTTGTACCAGGTTATATTCGAGTGAATACCGATTCCATTATTTCGATGCCTATGATTTCCATAAATCGTTCCTCTTTCAGTTGGAACATGGAGTTCGAAATGATTTCCAAACAACCTACCACACGACGGCCTTTTTCTTTAGACGGTGGACTCCGTTTTGGGTAAGCTCTGATACTATTCGATCCGGCAGTATGTGGTCTGTTGGCGGATCAGGATATAAGCCAAATGAGCAAGTAAAAGCAGCCATTGATTCGCAAATAATATTTTCGATCACGGCGGATGCAATGGGCGAATTCAAATGGCAAGGTTCTATTTCGCTCAATGTACAAGCAGGCTTACACAATCTAACAATAAACGGATATACGCGCCCTGAGACGATCGTTATCCTTGCGCAACCGAATATATGTTTCTTGGATGATTCGACTCCTCATGTGTATCGGTATAACGATTCCTTGCAAATTTTCATATCTGGGTTTAACCAAGGTGAAAACGTTTCGGTATCGATAAACGACATTACTGCAAAGTACTTAAATGGTAGTTCAATTGTTGATTCGAACGGTGAGGCGTTATTTTCTATACGCGTGCCATGGCTGCCAGATGGGTCATACGTTGTAAGCGCCAAAGGAAATGGAGGAAATGTTGCCATATCTGACGACTCTATAATTGTGACTCGGGCACTAGACTATGAAGTGGAAGATCTTATACCTATTGTGTCCGAAGCACAGACTGAAAAGTCTTATTTTGGATATTATCAAGAAGACGATTGGAGTAATCAATATACTCGTTTGTTTTACCCCGATCAGACACCCGGCAGACGCCTTATCCTTCCGTTCATTGTTCCTATTTCAGATATATTTCATGTGGTACTTTATAATACCTTAGGTTCGCGGTATGGGGATTATTATATTTTTCTTGATAGTGAGAAAGTCTTTCTGTTTCACGGCTTTCGTGATACATCCTGGTGGCTCCCATTTCGCTCTGCTCCACTTGATTGTGGTATACACTATCTTAAAAAGGGAACTCACTATATCACGTTTACCTCGAACGGCAAAGATCCCAAAGCCCTCGATTACCTTCTCAACACAGACAACTTCATATTGACACCGACAACGGCGTTTCATCCGTTGCCGAAGGATACTGATTCTTCGGTGCCGAGTCCAACGTCCACGATGTCCACGGGGCAGTTCGTGACGATCTACCCGAACCCTCTGACGAGTGATAAATTGAACCTTCATCTTGAGCTTGACTCATTATTTGTACTTGGGACAGATCGAATCGTTATTGAGATATTTGATATTCTCGGAAGGCGCGCGGCTTCGGTGCTCGATGGAACGATTAATGCTCGTTCACTCGACCTTGTACAAGATTGCTCCGGTCTTTCTAATGGGAAATATTATCTGCGTGCACAAACCGTTTCTGCACGAGGTAATACTACCAAAACGATATCACTGGTTGTCGATCGTTAGTGCTTGCCCATCTCTTTCGTTTGCACGAGATAATCTCTTTTAAAATCTTGCTGTTGATAAGTCCGGAGCGTGTTCAAAAGAATGTTGATAAAAAGAGGGCAAAAACACTTGCATTTTAAAATCAAAT
Source organism: Kapaibacterium sp. (SeqCode) (assembly GCA_035632315.1). Taxonomy (GTDB): domain Bacteria; phylum Bacteroidota; class Ignavibacteria; order Palsa-1295; family Palsa-1295; genus JAFDZW01. The sequence continues at coordinate 84,983 of DASQGZ010000022.1, forward strand.
TGACGAAATTTGTATTTACTACTTCGCTCTATTTAGAACAGAGCAAAGTTTTGTGTTCGTTAAAATAAGAGTGTTGTTGTTCATCCCGAGCGACCTGAAAATAAAATTTATTGCTCACCGAACCTAGGACGTACGCAAGAACGTAGAGAGACGAGACGCTTCGATCGGGAAAACAACTGAAAATTGACGCCTTATTTCGAACGCCGATACATCATTCGGTAGGCGGCGAGCGTTGCCCCCTCTGCCGCAGGCAAGCCGAAGCAGGTAATAAATCAATCATTGAAATTGTTATTCTAATAAGGAGCATACGACACGTATGAAGGTAGCCCGTCGCTTCACCCAGAAAGGGACCAGCCCGTTTGACCAGTTCGAGTACACATCGCGCTCCAGCGTCTTGCGTAACCCGGATGGAAAGCCCATTTTCGAGATGCATGATATCGAAGTCCCGCGCCAATGGTCGCAGGTGGCTACGGATATCCTTGCCCAAAAGTATTTCCGCAAGGCGGGCGTTCAGCAGCGCGACGAGAACGGTAACATGCTTATCGGCGAAGACGGCAAGCCCGTCCTCGGACCGGAGCGTTCGATCAGGCAGGTAGCTCACCGTATGGCGGGCTGCTGGCGCTATTGGGGCGAAAAACACGGCTATTTCGATACCAAAGAAGACGCGCAGGCGTACTACGACGAAATGGCGTATATGATCATGCGCCAAATGGGTGCGCCGAATTCGCCGCAATGGTTCAACACGGGTTTGAACTGGGCATACGGCATTGCCGGTCCGGCGCAAGGGCATTGGTATGTCGATCCGAAGACAGGTCAGCTTACGCGCTCGACCGATGCTTATACGCATCCTCAGCCGCATGCGTGCTTTATTCAGTCGGTCAGCGACGACCTCGTCAACGAAGGCGGCATTTTCGATCTTCTCACGCGCGAAGCGCGCATCTTCAAGTATGGCTCGGGCACAGGATCGAATTTCAGCGCGCTCCGTTCCGCAGGCGAAAAACTTTCCGGCGGCGGACACTCGAGTGGATTGATGAGCTTCCTGAAGATTTTCGATACTGCCGCAGCGGCAGTAAAGTCCGGCGGCACGACACGCCGCGCGGCGAAGATGGTTATCCTCGACATCGATCATCCGGATATCGAAGAATTCACGACATGGAAAGCGGCGGAAGAGCAGAAAGTTGCGGCGCTTGTCGCCGGTTCGAAGATCTGCGATCTGTTCCTGAACACGATCATGAAGATCGCAATGGATGGCGGCACGGATCGTCATCTCAATCGCGACCTTGATATTGCGATCAAGAAAGCCCTTGCGCGCGGAGTGCCGATGAATTACATCGCCCGCTGTCTGCGCCTTGTCGAAATGGGCTACGATCACATTGATTTCAAGACGTTCGACACACATTACGAAGGCGAAGCGTATCAGACGGTATCGGGTCAGAACTCGAACAACTCCGTTCGCGTGACGAACGAATTTATGAATGCGGTTGCCAACGACCAGACGTGGGACCTGAAGTGGCGCACGAGCGGCAAAGTCTCGAAAAGTTTGCAGGCACGCCAGCTGTGGAACGAGATCACGCTTTCCGCATGGGCGAGCGCCGATCCGGGAATGCAGTTCGATACAACGATCAACGAGTGGCATACCTGCCCGACAGACGGACGCATCAACGCCAGCAATCCGTGCTCGGAATATATGTTTCTCGATGATACAGCGTGCAATCTTGCATCGCTGAATCTTGCGCATTTCCTCAATGAGGAAACAGGCGAGTTCAAGATCGACGATTACAAACATGCAATTCGTCTTTGGACGATCACGCTTGAAGTTTCCGTGCTGATGGCGCAATTCCCGTCGCGCGAGATCGCACAGCGTTCGTTCGATTACCGCACGCTCGGTCTCGGCTACGCGAATCTCGGCACGATCCTGATGGTGCTGGGTATTCCGTACGATAGCGCGGAGGCTCTTGCACTTTCCGGCGCACTGACCGCGATCATGTGCGGGGAATCGTATGCCGCGAGCGCAGAGATGGCTCGCGATCTCGGTACGTTCCCGCGCTACGATGCGAACCGCGATGCAATGCTTCGCGTGATTCGTAATCATAAGCTTGCCGCATACAATGCGACACCCGACCGCTACGAAGAACTCACCGTAAAGCCGATGGGTATCAATGCTGAACTCTGCCCGGCAGAGTTGCTTGCTGCGGCGCGTGAGAGCTGGGATCATGCCTACGAACTCGGCGAAAAGCACGGCTTCCGCAATGCACAGGTCACTGTCATCGCGCCGACGGGCACGATCGGCCTCGTGATGGATTGCGACACCACCGGCATCGAGCCGGACTTCGCGATCGTAAAATTCAAAAAACTTGCCGGCGGCGGATATTTCAAAATCGTCAACCAGTCGGTGCATAAAGCCCTGCATAAACTCGGCTATACCGACAAACAGATCGAAGAGATCGAAAAATATTGCAAAGGCCACGGCTCGCTCGTCGGCTGCCCGCACATCAATCGCGCAAGCCTCAAGTTAAAAGGCTTCACCGATGAAAAGATCGACGAAGTCGAAAAGCTCTGCGATAACGTCTTTGATGTTCGCTTTGCGTTCAATAAATGGACGCTCGGCGAAGAATTCTGCAAGAAGCTCGGCTTTGCAAGTTCGCAGCTTGACGATCCGAACTTCGATATGCTTTCCGCGCTCGGATTTTCGCGCGAGGATATTGCAAAAGCGAACGATTACATCTGCGGCACGATGATGATCGAAGGCGCACCATATCTGCGCGAAGAACATCTTCCGATCTTCGACTGCGCGAACAAATGCGGCAAGTACGGCAAACGCTACATCCAATATGCAGCGCATATCCGGATGATGGCAGCGGCGCAGCCGTTCATCAGCGGCGCGATCAGCAAGACGATCAATATGCCGAACGAAGCGACTGTTGACGACATCTCGAACGCATATACCGAGTCGTGGAAGCTGATGATAAAAGCCAACGCGCTCTATCGCGACGGCTCGAAACTTTCGCAGCCGCTGAATTCGATCAACGAAGAAGGCGACCTTGCAGAACAAGTGCTCTTTGCCGATCCCGAAGATCTCACGACCGAAACCGTCGGTGCGTCGGAGCTTCACCAGCTCATCAACGCTCAGGCAGAAGAGACAGGTACGTGGCAGCCCCGCAGATTGAAGCTCCCGCAGCGCCGCCGCGGATGGCTCCGCGAGGCGGTCGTCGGCGGACACAAAGTCTATCTGCGCACCGGAGAATACGAAGACGGTACGCTCGGCGAGATCTTTATCGATATGTATAAAGAGGGCGCCTCGTTCAAAGGCTTGTTGAACTGCTTCGCCGTACTTGCATCGAAAGCATTGCAGTATGGTGTGCCGCTCGATGAACTCGTCGATACATTCACGTTCACGCGGTTCGAACCGGCGGGCTCCGTGCAAGGACACGAAGCGATCAAGAACGCGACGTCGATCTTGGATTATGTCTTCCGCGCGCTCGGCTACGAATATCTCGGACGTCAGGATTTCGTCCATGTCAAGGCAGTTGACGAACAGAAGCACGATCACCATCACCCGGCAGCAGTCGGAGGGACGATCGCACCCGCTGCGAAAAAAGAGCAGCCGAGCGAAGACGACATCGTCGAACGCTACAAAAGCCAAAACGCAAAACCCGAAGAAGAACCCGTGATGGCAGTCAGCCGCACGACCGCCGCCGAAACGCGCAAGCAGCAATACAGGGAAGCCAAAACAAAAGGCTACACCGGCGAGCAATGCCCCGCCTGCGGCTCCATGCGCGTCAAGCGCAACGGCGCCTGCACCCTCTGCGAAGACTGCGGCACCACGAGCGGGTGCAGCTAAAAGAGCGCGCAAATGAAGTTCGAAGTACGGATCACGCCAAAGGCGGAGAAAGATTACCGTTCTCTATCGGCAAATATTCGTACCAACATATATCGGAAAATGATCGCGTTAGAAGACGATCTGCACGGCGATGTGAAAAAGCTTACGAACTTCGAACCGCCGTACCGCCTGAGGGTGGGGGATTATCGGGTACTCTTCGATGTTGAAGGAACTGAGATAGTGATCTATCGGATTCTCCACAGAAGAGAGTCATATCGTTAAGTTTTATGATTACACTGCATCCAGAATATCTTATAAAGAATGGCAATCCCGAATTTGTCGTGCTTCCGTACGATGAATTCGCCGCTATTGAGCAGCTTCTGGAAGAAAAAGACGATGAGCAGTCGTTCCGCGAAGCGAAAGCACAACACAATGGCGGTCCGACCAAATCATTACGTGAACTCGAAGCAGAACTCAGCGCAAATTAAGTAATGCCCCGCCTGCGGCTCCATGCGCGTCAAGCGCAACGGCGCCTGCACCCTCTGCGAAGATTGCGGTACCACGAGCGGGTGTAGCTAAAAGTAATGGAGATCGCAGGTTTCATAATCGGCTTAATCGCGTTGGTACTTGAAGTGCTATTTTGGCGGTTTCCATTTAAAAAAAAATCTATTCCTCTTGGGATCCGAGAAAAAAACTACTTTGCGGCTCGACAACACCGCAATAACACCGTAACAACGCCAAGGCTATACCAAGACTACATCAAGTCTGTACCAGCGCTGACCGTGTGAGGTGACTGCGGCACCACGAGCAGGTCCTCGTGGGCGATTTTAGTAATTACAATTACAAAGCCTGCTAAAAAGATAAAAGGCAGGTTACTTTTTGATGTGTAAGTAATTTACTAAAAAAAATTACATCAAGTGAACTCCCTATCTTTCAATCACTAAGTCACAGCCAGGAAATCGTTCTGCACTGACATTAGTTGTCCTTACAAATGAGTGAACTGGAGCGAATAAAAAAGTACGTAGCAAGGCATATTCAATTGACAGAAGATGAGGAAAATTACTTCATCTCGCTGGTACGGATCAATAATGTAAAAAAGAAGCAATTGATAGTTCAGCCTGAATTTGTGTGCAAGTATAGAAGCTATGTGTATAAGGGAGCTATGCGATCGTACCTACTTGATAATGATGGACAGGAACATACCATTGCTCTGGCCATAGAGGACTGGTGGATTGCAGATTACAACAGTTTTATTTTCCAACGGCCGGCTACACTGTTTGTGGAAGCCCTTGAAGATAGTACGCTTATTCAAATAGACTATAATGCGGAGCAATTGCTGATGGAAGCCTTTCCTAAATTCGAGCGATTCTACCGCATCATTACCCAACGAAGTTTTGCCTTTCTGCAACAGCGGTTGCTTTCCAATCTCAGTAAATCAGCCGAAGATCGTTATGAAGAATTCCTGAAAAAGTATCCCAAGGTGGTCCAGAAGGTGCCGCAATACGTCCTTGCTTCGTATTTAGGTATGAGCCCTGTATATCTTTCACAGCTGCGAAATAACAGGGCGAACAAAAAAAGTTAAACTACTTTAACCAATTTTCTTCAGATACCTGATTTTTTTTCCTTTCTTGTCAAGGTAATTTTGCATAGTCAATTTTAACACAAAATAAACTAATGCAAAACAGTATGACAAGTACAATGAACAGGATGAAACGATTATTGACAATAATCTCGCTTGTAACACTTCTTGCAAGTTGTGCTTCGGCAACGAAAAAAACAACTTACATGAAAACCCAAAAAACTCAAACAGACAACTCAACCTCATCTCCCATCTCAACGCCAAAAACGCAGAGAATAAAAGCCATCGCTCCGGGGATGGCAAAGGGAAAAGCAAAAGAACTGCTCGATGCAGTGGAGAAAAAATACGGCGCCGTTCCGAACTCTTTCAAAACGATGGCCGGTGCGCCGGCCGCGCTTCAGGGCTTTCTCGGTCTTTCCGGAACGCTTGAAGGCGGCGTATTGCCGTTCGAGACCCGATACCAAATTGCGATAGCGGTCTCGGAGATCAATGGCTGCCCGTATTGTCTGTCCGCTTTTACGGCGATAGGCAAGGGCAACGGCATGAAAGACGAAACACTTGCGATGTGCCGGACTGCCGGATCGACCGATCCGAAAATCGACGCGATCCTGAAGTTTGCCGCGGCGATCGTGGGGGAGCGCGGCGATATTACGTCTGAAGACTTCCAAAAGGTGAAATCCGCAGGATGCTCGGATGAAGAAATACAGGAGATCGTCGCGAACGTTGCTTTATATACCTTCGCCAATTACATAAACTTAGTGATCGGAACGGAAATTGACTTTCCGCTTGTCATGCCGATGAAGCAGCGTGCAACAGAGAAGTAAATGGAACCCCGACGAGGAAAAAGGGAAATTCTTTTTCATCGGGAATGATCTGGTTATCGATGTATCCCAAGTTGACTGGCCGGAAGTTCCAAATATCTAAATAATTGAATTGTTCCGGGTGCTCCATAGTGTTGCATCCGGAACAAAAATCAAGCGTCGTTCAATGAAACTAAATTGGAGACGAATGCCTTGACTACAGATCGAGGTGACAGTCAAGCGTAACGGCGCCTGCACCCTCTGCGAAGACTGCGGCACCACGAGCGGGTGCTCGTGAGGGATAAATAGATTTTGAATTGCACACAGAACATTCTTTTTAGGTTGCTGTGTATGTGCATCCGGGCGTTGCAGTTGTAATTTATGGCCGCAATCGATGATATAATCAAATGGGCTAACGATTCTTTGCCTGCATGGCAAGGGGATGCTGTGCGCAGACTTTTAGTTGCTGGTAATACTTCGCTCAGTAGCAAGGATTATTCCGAAATTTTAGATCTTGCAAAATGGGAGTTCAAACTTGGAGCAAAACCAACAAGTATTACCTCCACTCCGCCCACTCCTGGCAAAATTTCTGGAGTCCCCATATCGCTCGTTTCGATAAAACTTTTGTCGATTGATAATGTTCAGAATGTTAATATTATCAAGTCAGGGCAATCACAACCTTTCGCCGAGAATGGAGTCACGGCGATATATGGTGACAACGGTTCTGGCAAGTCGGGCTATTCCCGAATTTTAAAGTTAGCTTGCCAAGCTCGTGACAAAGACGAACTTATTCTTCCTAATGTATTCTCTACATCACCTACAGGCATTGCTTCCGCAACACTGAATATAAAGGAAAACAGTGTACCAAGAAGTATTGCTTGGAGTCAAGGAACTGATCCAGATCCAGTTCTAACCAACATTAGCGTATTCGATGGACGCTGCGCCCGTGTCATTACAGATGAACGTAACGAAATAAATTATTTGCCTTATGGGTGTGATGTATTTCAGAAGTTAGTAGAGCTTGTAGTGAAAGTGAAGGGAGATATTGAAGCGCAGATAAGAATTCCAGGACTAATTCAGGATTCAGCAATTGTAGTAGGAACATCATCAGAGATATTTCTGAGAACTTTGTCAGCAACCACTAGAGATCAGGAAATTGAATCAGCAACTGTTTGGACGCTGGATGATGAGAAACGATTGGCGGAACACATAGAGCTTATACGAACATCTGAGTCTACAAAAGCAACTCAAGAAGTCACCCGGCTCGAAAAGATAAAGTTGCGGATAGGTGGTGCTGCGAAAAATTCTGCCGATCTCTTTGATAGATGTTCTGAAATAACCAACGATGGGATTTTAAGAGTTTTAATGGATTTAAAATTTGCGGAGGATGCATATAAGATTGCTCTAGCAGAAAGTAAGGCGCCTGAACCGTTACCTGGCGTTCCTTCAGCGAGCCAATGGCAACTTTTATATAATGCTGCGAAAAAATATTCAGAGGAAGTCGCATACATTGGTGATTTTTTTCCTAAAACATCAGAAGCAGTCTGTGTGCTTTGTCAGCAACCATTGAGTGAAGAAGCGGCTGCTCGTTTTACTCGCTTCAAGAAATATATGGAGGATGCTACCAAAAGGGTGCTTGCTTCTAAAAGTGCGGCACTTAATTCTTTCCGTGAGAAGATTGAAAGTTTGGACCCTTTTTCCGGACCTCTCCTCGAGACTTCTTGTGATGAAGTAGGAAGTTTTGACCAAAAGGCAGCTGATGCGCTAAGAATGTTCCACCAGAGTATCGCTATTCGTAAATCTAGGTTGCTCTCATTGCTACAACAACATGAAGCCACTATTGAGATAATTGAAATGGATTCTTGGCCTATATCAACTACCGAGTCATTACTAGTAGTTGTGGATAGTATTTCAAAAAAGGTTCAAGAAATTAATCTTGCGGCAAAGCCTGAGGAGTACAGCAAACTTGCTTCTATTGTCCAAGAACTTAAGTCTAGGAAAGCACTGAGCTTAAGAAAAAATGATATTATAACCTTTGTTAAGACAGCGCGAAATAACGAAATCCTTAATCAAGCTATAAATACATTGCGAACAAATGAGATTACTCGCTTTGGTACTTCATTAATCAAGAAACACTTGACTCCAGAGTTGATAGCGTCTTTTAAGACGGAACTAACTTTGTTAGGCGCTGGGAGGCTACCTATCTCAGTAAAGCCATCGGGGGGAGCTGGGGAGACTGGGCATGAGATGTTGTTGGAAGGTGCGATAATTCAAGGTCATACACATATGTCGCAGGTGCTCAGTGAAGGAGAAACTCGCGTCATCGCCATAGCTGGTTTCTTAGCTGAGCTTCAATTAGCACCTCACGCAAATGCGATAGTACTCGATGATCCAGTCTCTTCATTGGACCATGTTTTCACTAGAAAGATAGCACTCCGACTAGCACAAGAAGCACTTAAACGGCAAGTAATAATTTTCACTCATAATATTGCCTTCTTGATGGAGTTGGAAGATGCAAGCGAAGAATTGGCGAAAGGGGGTACTCCCATAGCACTAGCCGCGCACACATTACGTCGTGAAGCGGATGTAGCAGGAATAGCAACCGACGGCGCTCCATGGGGTGCGAAGAATGTTAAGCAGAGAACGGAAGAGTTAAAGAAGCTAACTCATGAGATTAAGGCACTCTATCAACGTGACACACCAAAGTACAACAAAGAAGCTGCGCACATCTATGGATTATTGCGCGAATCTTGGGAAGCTTGCGTCGAAGAAGTATTATTTTTTAGTGTCGTTTGCCGTTATCGTAATAGTATACATACATTAAAGCTAGATGAGGTCGCGATAGAGGATAAAGACGCTCATGATATTGACCTTAATATTTCAAAGGCTAGTACATGGATGACAGGTCATGACAAGTCCAAGTCCTTGCACTCAGATAGACCCAGCCCAGAAGAGATAATTGCCGATATCGAAACCTTGCGTGTATTCGCGAGTCAACTTAAAACTCGACGAAGCGAAACAAAGAAGCGGCGGACGAATTTACTCAAACCGGAACCAGCATCCGTGCCGGTAGCTAAACAGAGTTCTTAAAATATTCCCAGACCGAACGTCAAATTCGAAGAGTAAATAAATTTCAAGGATGCTCTTTAATAAACGCTTAACTTATAGGCCCGAAGAGATACAAAGAATAATCAAAAAGGAAAAAGCAGAGGGAATAGAGTTGAGCGAAGAGGGCGGCAATTAAAATTATTCAATTAGCTTTTCTTTGCGCAAGATACCAAATATATCCTCAATTTTTTCGGTAATCTGGTTTTTAATGCTTTCCAATTCTTTGCCAGTCGGAGCATCTCGAAGGGCATAATCTATCGTTTCTGTTTTCTCTATTAATCGGGTCACTTCGTCAACAATGTGATCATGAACGCTTTCTCGATCATTCATATCTATTGAAAAATTTAGGAATGCAGAATAAACTGTTTGTTTCTGAGAAAGGTTTAGGGTAGCTTTTCCGTAGGAAATGTGCCCTGCGCTAAACCTTCCTTCACCCTTTAGCTTAGTGAACAATTTTCTTAGGAATTGCGCTCGAGGCAATGGACAGTTTTTAGTCCCGCCCCTCGGCTCACTTCGCTTTCAACCCCGCTTCTATCATCTCCTTCAGCACTTTCAGATCAATTTGTAATTGGCTACAGGGCAACTATTACTTCCTCCGCGCCTGCCAGAAGCCCGGCTCATCTTTTTAGAATTGTAGGATCTAAATCGGTTATGCAGTTGACATGGGAAATTTCCCGGCGTTGAAATCGTCCATAGGTGCCCGTAACATTAACTTTTAAAAAACCTATGATGGGCACCTTGACAAGGGGTTTTTGATTTCGTAAATTCGTATCGGATTGTTGGTGAGGAATGCCGTTGGCAAATTATTTAATAGATTCCTCACTTCGTTCGGAATGACAAAACGATGAAGCAGAATGTTTTTTCCAAGAGCCGGCTCGCAAGCCGGCTCTTGCATTAAGGAGGCAAAGGTGTTTGTGTGTAAACTTAGTATGTTGAAAAATAATGGGTTAAGTAGTGCTCAGGCGGGTTTTGGGCATTTATCGAAAAACGAGATTTGTGGAATCGCTCTTTCGTTTTAGTATATTATTTGTTCAGGTGATGAGCACCATTCGGCGTGAGTGATGTAGCCAAATGAGAAGAACGGTGTTCGCTCCACACATAAACATCATATTTATACTTTACTACGATCATGAATCCTGTAATACATTTCGAAATGGGCGCGAACGATACGGCGCGCATGAAGACATTCTACCAGACGGCGTTCGGCTGGCAGATGCAGCAAATGGGCGAAGAAATGGGAAATTACGTTCTTGTCAGTACGACCGAAACAGACGACAATGGCATGGTGAAAACGCCCGGTACGATCAATGGCGGCTTCTATCAGAAGACGGAAGACCCCACGTCACATGCGCCGTCGGTGGTGATCAATGTCCCGAATCTGGATGAGTCGATGAAGAAGGTCGTCGCTGCCGGAGGGAAGATCCTGCGCGATCCGGATGATATCCCGGGCGTCGGCAAGTGGGTCTCGTTCATGGACACCGAAGGCAACCGCGTCAGCATGATGCAGTCGCTGCGGCAGTAAACTACAGGATCAAGATTCTTTTTCGGCAACCAGCTCGGCGTATTCCGGATGCTGTTCGAGATATAGTTCGACGCTGGGGCAGGCGGGGATCACTTTCAGATTATTCGCTTTGGCATATTCCATTGCAAAATGAATAATCCGGAAGGCGATCCCCTGATGCCGTTGCGCAGGCGGTACAAACGTATGCACGAGCGCCATCACGCCCGGGGAGAGTTCGTAATCAAGGTAAGCGAACTCGCCATCGACCGTTGTTTCAAATCGGTTTCGCTTTGTATTATTCGTGATGGCTGAATGCATTATTTATTGTTTAGTTGCTCGTTGGCATCGGGAATTTCCCGTTATTGAAATCATCGAACGCCTGAAAGACTTCTTCGCGTTCGTTCATTACGAACGGTCCGTAGCGCGCGACGGGTTCGCCGATCGGCTCGCTGCCGAGAAGCAGTAGTTCTGTCTTGCCGTCTGCAGCATTCGAGAATTCTACGCGATCGCCATTTGAAAGAATGCCTAATTGTCCTTCCGATACATTGTCGTTACCCGAAAGTGCGATGCTTCCCCGAAGAACATAAAGCATCACGTCCTGCGCTTGGTTCGTATCGAGCGAAACGGTTGCACCCGCTTGAAGTTTGTAATGCAGATAGAGGATGGGCCATGTCGTCTGCACCGGACCCGTCACTCCTTCCGCAGAGCCGGCAAGCACTTTCACGGCATATCCGCTATCGCTGCGTTCGATCGAAGGAATCGTCGCTGCTTCGACGCGCGTCGATTTCGGATCGATCCATTTTTTTGCTTTAGGCAGATTTACCCATAGCTGAATGCCGCGCATCGGTGTGCTTCCTGTAATGGGTGCGCCGCCATGAACGATGCCGCTTCCGGCAGTTGTCCATTCCACATCGCCGGTATGAAAGACATCCTTGAAGCCGGTCGAATCGTGGCTGAGAAAATCACCGGAAAGAACATACGTCAATGTTTCGAATCCGCGATGCGGATGATCGTTCATATCGCCATCTTCTTGTGGCGGGAAGGGTCCCGCCTCATCGAGAAGTAAGAATGGATCGACATGATCGAGCACATGCGTCGGAAAGGGCCTGCGTACGGGGAAGCCCCCGCCTTCGAGCTTATGCTCGCCAGTAACGGTGCGAACAAGTGTCCGTGCTTTGGTTGCTGTAACTGAATTGCTCATTTTTAGAATCTCCTTTATAACACTTTACGAGGGAGGAAATTATATGTTTCTACATGTAATTTTAACCTAAGTACAATTCAGTGGTGCTCGTAATATTAAATTTTAAAATGGATGTTACATTTTAAGATTTCTTCATTATATTAATAGGTACATTAACAGGCACCTATTATATGCGAGGAACAGCATTAGAAATTACGAACCGGTTCGAGACGCGGAGCTACTCTGCGTTCGATGACGAGTGGGGGACGATCACCGAAGAGCTGCCCGTCGTGCAGACTCAATTCTTCAACGATCATTCGAAGTCGATCATATCGAAGAACGACAGTCCCGACATCGGGATGATGTATTCGATCAATGTCTATCGCGGCTGCGAGCATGGCTGTGCGTATTGTTATGCGCGGCCATCGCATGAATATCTCGGGTTCAATTCGTCGATCGACTTCGAGTCGAAGATCATGGTCAAACATGATGCGCCGGCGCTTCTTCGCGAAGCATTCGACAATCCGAAATGGGAGCCGACAAGCATCATGATGAGCGCGAACACCGATTGCTACCAGCCGGCAGAAAGAAAATTCGGCTTGACGAGGGAAATGCTGAAGGTCTTTCTGGAATATCGAAATCCTGTGAGCATACTGACGAAGAATGCGCTGATTACCAGAGATCTCGACCTCATTAAAGAAATGGCAAGTATGAATCTCATCAGCACGATGCTTTCCGTCACGTCGCTCGATCCGGAGCTTCGTCAGAAACTCGAGCCGCGAACGTCCACGGCAAAAATGAAATACAAAGCGATGGAAGAGCTTGCAAAAGCTAATGTCCCGGTCGGGATCATGGTCGGGCCGATCATTCCGGGATTGAATGATAATGAAGTACCGAAGATCCTCGAACGAGCGAGCGACGCCGGCGCAACGTTTCATGCGCATACGATCCTGCGGCTATCGTATTCGATCAAAGATATTTTTAGAGATTGGCTAAGCAAGAATTTCCCTGAAAAAGCAGAACGAGTATTGAAGCGCGTAGAAATGATCCGCGGCGGGCAGCTCAACGATTCCAGGTTCGGTACAAGAATGAAGGGTGAAGGGGCATACGCTGATTTCATGCATACGCTTTTTCACCAGATGTGCGAAAAGTACGGGCTCAATCACTCCCGCGATTTCCTCAGAACCGACCTCTTTAAACGGCCGGGGGAGTTGTTCTGAAGGTTACATATTCATATGCTCGAGCAGATGATAGACGAGAAGGAGCGGCCAGATGATGGCTTTCAGCACACCAAGCACACCTTCGCCAAATGTCGTCGCATGCTGGATGTAATAGATCACTGCACCGACGAAAGCCAGAAAGTAGGCTCCTCCGCCAGTTTTTACTTTTGTTACCGTTCGTTCAACCATGGTATTTACCTCCGTATGTTTTGAGTTGTATTATGCAAAAAATATCCCTATGTCGGAATATCAAACATACGGCATAAAATTACCGATAGATGCTATAAAGAGTAAAGAAGCTTTACCAAAGGTGTATTTTTGTAAAAGCTTGTTTCAGTTAAATTATGGATGTGACAATCTACAAATCGCTCTGGGGAATGACCGGCTCACTTAGCGATCAATTCAAACTGATCGCTGAAGCTGGTTACGACGGAGTGGAATCTGCTGCCGCAGAAATCAGAGATATTGGCAAATTCAAGTCGTTGCTTAGCGAGTGTGGGTTGGATTACATGCCGCTTATTTATACTGAAGGGTCTGACGTTAATGCTCATCTCGAAGATTTCCGGCGGCTTGTTGTATTGGCATCTGAATTTTCGCCGAAGAAAATGGTGGCTCATGCCGGGCGTGATCTTTGGCATCTTAACGATCAGCTCCGCTTCTTTGATCATGTACTGAAGATAGAAAATGAGTTTGGAATTCCGATCGCACATGAAACTCATCGCCGCCGTCCGCTCTTTTCTCCGATGAATACGGTCACGATATTGAATGAATTTCCTGAATTGAAGGTCAATGCCGATCTGAGTCATTGGTGTTGTGTGACGGAGTCGATGTTGGAAGATCATTCAGAAGTAATAAAACTTGCAGCAAGCCGTACGATCCATATTCACGCACGAGTTGGGTATGAGAATGGTCCGCAGGTCAGCGATCCACGAGCCCCGGAATGGGCAGGGCATTTGGCTAAATTCGAATCGTGGTGGAAATTGATGCTTCGGGACGGGATGACCGTTACACCCGAATATGGTCCGCCGACGTATATGCAGACTATGCCGAATACGAATGAGCCGGTGGCTGATCTGTGGGAAGTGTGTTTATGGGGGAAGAATAGATTTCAGGAGTTAGTTGATTCGTGAAAAAATAGGAGTACGGAATTTGACGGAATCAAACGGACGATATGGAACATTCGTGTTACATCAAATCGTATTTAGACTTGAAGCCAGGATGCTACTCCAAAAATTCGTCTTAATCCGTCAAATCCCGTGTTCCGTTTTTTACATGCATTTTGTTCATATATTTGTTTCCTAAACAACCGATGATATTATGAAACCCTGGGGTAGTGCACTTATTTTTTCAATTGCTATCGTCGTTGCAGCAATGACGCTTGCCGGGACGTGGCGTAAGACGCATGAGACGAAAGAGACGATCAAGGTCACTGGTCTCGCCGAAAAAGATTTTACATCTGATTTTATCATCTGGAGCGGCTCCTATACGCGCCATTCGATGACTGTTAAAGAAGCGTACACCCAGCTCAAAAGCGATGCTGATAATATCTCACAATATCTCGTGAAAAACGGTGTAAACCCGAAAGAGATCACCGTCAGTTCGGTTTATTCGAACAAGGACTACAAATATCAATATGATGCGAATGGCCGACAGACGAATCAGACGTTCGATGGCTATACGCTGACGCAGAGCGTGAATATCGAATCGAAGGAAGTTGACAAGGTCGAACAAATTTCTCGTGAGGTTACAGAATTGTTAAATATGGGTATTGAATTCCAGTCCTCTGAGCCGAGATATTATTATACACAGTTAAAAACCTTGAAGCTTGAAATGCTTGCTGATGCGTCGAAAGATGCTTATAACCGTGCTGAAGCGATCGCAAAGAATGCCGGTGGCGGACTTGGCGGTCTCCGCAACGCTCAGATGGGAGTTTTTCAGATCACGGGTCAGAATTCCGATGAGGAATATTCGTATGGGGGCGCATATAACACCAGTTCAAAGAATAAAAAGGCGTCGATCACAGCCAAGCTCGAGTTCGCAATTAATTGAATATCAATTAGTTAGAGGCATCTAGAAGAAAGTTTGCAAAAAAAAGTATCAACAATTTTTAAAAAACATTAAATTTTTTGCTTCAAAATGTATCAAAGCACAACAAAAAAGCATTATAGGAGAGTAGATTCATCACAATAGTGCAGCAGGAGCTTATCCATCTGTCGCGTACCCTTTGCTTCATTGCATTATATAGTTTGTGTAGGGTTCATAAGTAAAACATTCGATGAAATTATTTTATATCGCTGTGTTGGCGATGATCATCAGCGCGGGAAGTTTTTGTCGGACATCATCTTGTTTTGCCCAAAGCAGCGGACGAGATACATTAGTCTGGTTTTGGCATTGTGCATATTTTGCCGAGATCCATGGCGACTTCGACAGCGCCATCGCCGACTACCGGAACGTGATGCAATTTAGTGACGACATCCCACCCCGGCTGCGTGAATGGTATCTGGGGACATGCAATTTTGGTATTGCGCGAATGTACTCGATCATGGGAGACGAAGATGAGTGCAGAGCGGCCCTTGACTCAGCAATGAGCCATCATTTTTGGAATTTTGCTGCTATACGGGCTGTCCCGACATTTGCATTATTACTCGGCGATAAATGGATGGACTCAGTCTGTGCCGAATGGAAAAGCGTCCGTGACCGCGAGGAGCCGACTTGGCCTGTTCAGCCGGTGATCGAACTGGTACCGACTCACCTCGACCCGCAAAAAAAATATCCGGTTATTATGGCACTGCATGGGGGCAACGGTTCGTATGAGCTCTTCGCCCGGCGTTTGAGTAAAGTACCCGATGCACTGAACGTGATTGTTGCGGTCGTCCCAGGCGTATTACGTACGAGCGAGATCACGAACGAATGGGATACGGCGATGATTTTTTCAGAGGAGCGTGTTCGTGAATCGATTGCTTTGCTCGCAAAAAATCCTAATGTCGATACGAACGATATAACATTGCTCGGATTTTCGCAAGGCTCCCAGGTGTCGTACGCGTATTGCGTTGATCATCCAGATGAAATTCATTCCGTGATCGCATTTGCAGGTTTTGCACCCGAAGTCCTTGCAGAAAAGGACCTTAATTCCGAACTGGACTCTGTAGCAAAACGAAAGATCAAGATCGTTGCGGTTTCCGGCGCCGAGGATTCACCTGATTTTCTGAAGTCAACCCATGAACTCGAACAGCGGGCGAAGGAGCACGGAGTCGAGTTCGAGATGAAGATCGAGCCAAAACTTCCTCATGGAATCCCGCGTCATCTCGCACATTACCTCCGCAATCTTTGGTCCGAGCTTCGCGGCAATAGCCTCGGCACGAGATAACAGCGATCATTTTGCTAATGCCTCTGAGATTTCGGCAGGGCATTTATAGGTAATCTTTGGAACATACCAACCTTTTTTACCGTAACTTTGAGCGGATTAATTTCTACCATTGACCGCCCCATGCGAATACTAGTAATCGAAGACGAGAAGAAAGTGGCAAAATTTGTCGAACAAGGCTTGCGTGAGGAAAAGTATGACGTCGATGTTGCCTATGACGGCGAAGACGGTCTGCGCCGTGCCGTCGGTGAGACTTACGATCTGATCATCACAGATTTGATGATGCCGAAGAAATCGGGTATCGAAGTAATTCAAGGTGTTCGTGCCGCCAGTAAACCGGTGCCGATCTTATGCCTGACCGCGAAGACGGAAGTTGGTTCGAAAGTCGAAGGCCTTGATGCTGGGGCTGACGACTACCTTACAAAGCCGTTTCTCTTCGAAGAGCTTTCTGCCCGAGTGAGGTCGCTGCTACGCCGTTCCGATATGGAGCGCAAAACGCAGCTCACCACTCACGACTTAGTGCTTGATACAGTGGTGCATACTGCTAAAAGATTAAAATCCGGTTCGCAAACCGAAGAAGTCCAGATACCGCTTACCGTAAAAGAATACGAACTGCTTGAATTCCTGCTTCGCAATAAAGGCAAAATGATCTCGCGCTCGGTCATTACCCAACATGTATGGGGGTATTCATTCACGATGGGTTCGAATGTAATTGATGTCTATGTAAAACGCCTTCGTGAAAAACTTGACGGCAACAGGCCGGAGCCTGAACGACTCATTATCAGTGAGCGCGGTGTCGGATACGGTATCAAGGAATGAGTGCGTCTTCCGATCCGGAGCGCAATACTGCGCTGTATGTTTTTTTTGCTTTTACTATTTTTCTTTTAAGCACCAGATGTTTTGCACAGACTGATTCACTTTCTATTCTACACCGCGACCCCAATCTTTTTCGTTTGTTCCTTGCCCCGACATCTGAAACACTTCCGGCGAATCATGGGACATTTCAGCTTGCCGAATTAAGCGTGCCGGCGATCAATTACGGTATAATCGATGAGCTTACTGCCAGGATCGGCATAACACCGTTCTCTATTTCGGGACATAATTTGTATTACGCACTATTTGGATTGCAAGTTTTTAATTATAGTGGCTTCTCAGGTGTCGGAGGATTTGCGCTCACCAACGCGACGGGCAGCTACCGTAATTGGGAAGGATCGGTTTATGGTTTTGGGGTGATCGGTTACACCACAAATTCGTACGGGATCTATGGCGGCTTCGGCGGCGGATACTCTTCAACACGGGAATCGAATTCTGCGATCTTTATGCTTGGAGGCGAGTATGCAATATCGGCGCATAACAAACTCATCACGGAAAACTGGTTCGTCAGTGAGTCTGGTTCGAACGCCTTCTCGATCGGCGATCGTATCTACGGAAATGTACTATCATTCGATCTCGCTGTCGTCGCTTTTACCGAATCTCACTCTATGAAGATCACGACCGTCGAGCCCTGGGTATCGCTCTCATATCATTTTGATCTCAGCGAAGAATGAATTCGGCCGCTCGTTGTTAGCTCATATACAAACTAACTTAGCGTGGACCACTTACTGAAAATTTTAAGCAGACAGCCCCGGATATAAATGCTACGCGTTAGACTGGTGCTTTGGTATGCGTTTCTCGTAGTGCTGACCGTTGCGGCGGTTGGGGCGGTGCAATACGCCATTCTCAAACAATCGTTAACGAGTGGGCTCGATCAGTCGCTGGTCGATGATGCCCGTTCGACGCTCAGATTAGTTAAAGGCCGCTCCGCAGTACAGCTGACGCATATGCACACACGCCCCCATACGAATCAGGGACATGAAACATTGAAAGATCTCGTTGATGATGCACTCAAAGATGCACCCGATACTCTCCAAGGCGATGAACTTACAGATCGGGTTCTCTCTTCGTTAATGGATGAAATGCTTCTTGAGATCGCCGGGAAAGACAGCAATGCCGCCGATCCGCTCGATCTCATTGTTGAGCGTAATCTTGCCAGCAGAAGAAATAATCTCGTCGAGATCGTCACCGATATTCTCGATTCGACCGGACAGCCGACGACAATTTTTCGGACGAAAAATCTCGGGACACATTCGCTGCGCAAAATATTTGCAGGTAAACTTGAGCGTGTCACTGATTCTGTTATCGCACTCGGCAGTGAAATGATCGATAGCGACAATGTTCGAGCCGCGTATGCCGGGTCAAAGCAGTTCGGCGTTATTATCGCCTATACTACGTCAGATATAAAAGAGAGTACGACCGATCTGTTGCAGACCTATGCATATATGCTTCCCGTTGCGCTCGTTGTAGCATCGCTTGGCGGACTGGTACTTTCACGTAAGGCATTGCGCCCGATTGAAGAGATAGCCGAGACAGCACAGGAGATCAGCGCAAAAAATCTTTCACGTCGGATCGCGATGCCGGCGCGTCAGGATAAAGAATTGAATTTGCTTGTCGCGACGCTGAATACGATGTTCAGCCGTCTTGAGCATTCGTTCGAGCAGATCGAACAATTTTCAAGCGACGCTTCGCATGAACTGAAAACTCCGCTTGCTATTCTTCGTGGTGAGATCGAGCAGACTCAGCGCCGCATCACGTCCAGCGATGTGCTTCACCGCGCAGAAGCAGAGGGGCTTTTAGGGAGTATGACTGAAGAGGTTGAACGTATGCAGCGTATCGTCGAAAGTCTGTTGCTGCTTGCAAAAGCAGACGATCGACACCTTTCGCTTGAACTCGAGCGCGTTGACCTTTCGGATTTTCTGCGTTCGATTTCTGAAGACGCCGAAATTCTTGCAAATGACCGCGGGTTGGGGTTTCATAGTATTATTCCCGGTGAACAAATTTTTGTCAGTGCCGACCGGACACGGCTCTATCAAGTAATGATGAATCTATTAGATAACGCCTTGAAGTACACACCGCACGGTGGCGATGTGACAATATTTCTCGAAAAAAATAATGGAAGAGCTTTATTTGGCATTACAGACACCGGGAAGGGGATAGCTGCTGAAGAATATGAAAAAATATTTCAGAGATTTTATCGCAGCGAAGAAGCTCGCTCTCATCAGGGCGATGAATATGTTGCACGGTCTCTCGGGTTGGGGCTTGCACTCGTAAAATCTATTGTCGAGGCACACGGCGGAACGATCGCGATTGAAAGTGAAATCGGAAAGGGATCGAAATTCATTGTGTCAATGCCAATGGTGTAAAATATTTTTTGATAGCAACAAAAACGCAAAAAATACTTACGGATGATTGATGGCTGGATGTCGAATCCGGTGCGCAAGACCCAATATTTGATACCGTATGAAATATATCTTCGCGGTTATCGTTACATTTTTTTCAGCTGCGGCATTTGCCGGGCCGATCTTCCCTTCACGTGTTCTCGTCATCGCACCGCAATTTCGTGAAGCGAGCGATACGACAAAGGGTGCAGCATTCCTTCAGCAGCAAGGAATTTGGGGCGACCTCTTCCATGCGTTTAACAGCACCGGCGACCGTTTTTTCTGGAGCATTTCAACCGGTGGTATCATTCAATTCGTTGAGTGGGAACATTCAGGCATTTATCTCGTCGGCGATTACGAAATGACAGCCGACCAACATAGCAATATTTCTTTTCATCCGCGCGGGATATTTTGGACCGAAGGTGTCATATATATGGATAAGATCGGAGAAACCGAATTGCACGCAGGGTATATTAATCGGTGTCATCACGATATCGATAATCTCGAACATCAGACGATCGGCAATGCCGAAGAACGAACGTTGATATACAGCTCGATCGTCGAGCGAGCAATTTGGCGCAATGTAGAACTTGCGGGCATTCATTCAGTACTTTGGACACAGGCAGATGAGTATGTGTTCCGCCAGGATTATCTTATTCCTGATACACTTGTACAGGCACCAACGGATGAAACGCATCTTATAGCGTCGTTTTCAGGAGGTGGGAAATTCGATCTTGCCTGCTCTGAAAGTGCGCACACATATTTGCGTGCGTCGTTCACTGAATCGGCTTATCGTTCGTTCAGGACATTCACATTCGACGCACGAGCAGAATTCGGAGTTGAGTTTTTGGGTTTAGGCAGCTCGATGGATATTTATCTTGGCGGCGAGACACTGCATGATGACGGTACCCGCCCGATGCCGGTGAATTCTAACTTCGTATATCTTGGACTCAGGTTTTTAGGGAATAATATTGCATTATAATGGTGCCACTATCTTCTTTCTTTTCAATAATTACAAGTATGAATAATTATTAACCGCCCCGACGGACTAAAATTGCATTCTCAGGCGTTTATCCATGTGAGAAGATGAAAAAGATTACTTATATTGTAATATTTTGTGCCGGGTTCAGCTTCGGCTCTACTGCTTTGTTCGCACAAAGATCCGATCCGAAAACTACTCCGACACCTACGGCAGCTCCCGCACATGGTGTTGCGCCGCATATTGAAAACACCGAAGCAAAACGCGAGGCACTGAACAAAAAGCTTGAAGAGCGAAAAGTCGAACTCAATAAAGAAAAGAACGAGAAGGCAAGATCTGTGAATCCTCATACGAACGGTCGCGATCATAATCGCGAGAATAAGTAAGCCGTTCTAATTCTGATATTCGTTCATTGTTGTTGATATAACAGGCTGTCATTAGATGATTGCCTGTTTTTTGTTTGTATAAAACGCAAAACGAAAATCCCTCTGCTGTTTTTTTATCAGCAGGGGGATCCGATGTTGAAAGAATCTTGCGTCGTTATTCGATCACGATCGCCTTGCGCATCACATCGCCGGCCGGCGTATGAAGCACAATATAATAGCTTCCCGGAGCAAGGGCCAGACGCTGAGCGTCAATGGTAAATACACTCTTTTCGCCGATACCGAGGAATCGCTCACCACTTTGATAGACACTCTTGCCGGTAATGTCAACAAGTTCCAGTTTCACTGCGCCTGCATCCAGAGCAGTGACTTCAACAGATGAGCTATGCGAGAACGGGTTCGGCATAACAGTCATCGAGAATTTTGCTTCGGCTTCAGCTTGAACACTGTTTTTAATGCCATTGCCGGTAAGGTTCACGCTTAGCACGCTATCAGTCTCCCCGCTGTGAAAGAGGCTGTCCTGATAATGAATAACAAGCTTTGCCGAATAACTTCTGATCGCAGATGGAG
This sequence comes from Kapaibacterium sp. (SeqCode), assembly GCA_035632315.1. Taxonomy (GTDB): domain Bacteria; phylum Bacteroidota; class Ignavibacteria; order Palsa-1295; family Palsa-1295; genus JAFDZW01. Next base: position 106,741 of record DASQGZ010000022.1, read on the forward strand.
TAAATGTAACTGTAAAATTCGATTGTGAGCCGCCGGCAACCGTGATATTCGGCGGTACTGTCGGTGATACTGAAAACGCCGAAGCATCGGCTCCGGTAATTGCCGTACTTGTGATAACAACTTCATTCGCCGTCGTATCGATCACAGATGCGGTCAAGGGTGAATTTCCGTTCGTCTTCGTATCCGGGAAGCTCAGAGTTGGCGGATTGATGTATGCCGTTCCTCTTTGATATGGTGCTACTTTAGGAACGAAGCCCATAAAAATTGGCTGTCGTTCCATCTGTGCATGGTCATTAAAAACAAAATATGATTTGTTCGCACTCATATCATATATCCAGATAGACGACTGTGCCGGCTCAGCATAATCATCGGATCTGGAAGTAACGAACACGACAGAATCGCCGCCTCGAGAGAACGCCACATCACCGCCATTACCGAGCGGGCCTCCTTGACGCGGAACGATGACTTCTTGACCGTTGTCAAGATCGCTCCAGTTGCCGGTATATCCTGTAAACATGTGAAGGCTATCAGGCAGGGCTGAGGCAGGAATCGCATCACCTGTTTGCGACAAATTCGAGATTGTCCCCGATATTCTGAACGAATAGAAATACATATCTCGATTTACATTTGGTATCAGGCCTATCTCTGCCATTTCGGGGCTGCTTCCGTCAATATGTTTTAACGTAAATCCAAAAGCAGAGTCGATATTCCATTTTGGACGCAAAGCTTGAACAGGAGCAGTAATATTACTTAACTGGATATCGTAACTGCCGGCAGCTACTGACGGATTCCAAGCGACAATTGACATACGCGGGAAACCTTGAGGGAAGCCGTCGCAAATGCCGACAAGCATTGTATTGCCGTCAGCACTTGTAATAATATTTGTCATGTGGTAGCCGTCTTTTGCCGCATCGTTGCCACGAAGCGTTACGGAGTCAGTGCCACCTGATCCGTCAAAATTACCATGATAGAATTGCACAGAATCACCCGGATTGACTTTCATCCACGTTGCATACCACTGTGTTTCATCCGGAGTCAATGTTCCGAGCGGTAATGCTTTGACAGGCTGCAGCGGATTCCATTCGGTATAAAAGCGGAGCATATTCAGCGGTCCGATCTTTGTGACCGGGAAATTCTTAATATATGCTCCCTTGAGAGTAAAGGGGGAATCGAGTCGGGCAAAACCGGAAATACTATCTATAAGATTATTCGGGTTGAGAAAAACCACACGACATCCGATCAGAAGCGATTTGCCATCTCTTGTCGAAGCAAGAACGGCAAGACGTTTTAGTGAAAACACTTGATGTGGGTTTGCACTGGTTGTTGATTGAATGAGCGTGTCCACTTTATTAGAGCCAACCGTCGCAGCAAGAATCATAGTACGATCGCTATTGGTGTATGCGATCCGTGCCGGATTGGGTGATCCCTGAGCAAACAGCCCCGAACCGAGTAACGCAAGTGTGAGAACCGCTATTGCCGCAAAGAAGACGTTTCGAATCATAAGAGTATAGTTTAGATGAATATTATATAACACAATAGGGAGTACAAAGATACAAAAAAGTGTGGTAAATACCCGCAAAACGAACTCTGATGAAAACTCAGGGAGCGAAGCATGCTCGGTTTGGTGTTGTGTGTCATTCTTGTTCCTATTCGCATGAAACAGATCTGTTATTTCCTGTTCGTTATATTTATGTGTCAGCCAGCCACTGCCCAAACCTTCGAATGGGCGCGTAAAGCAGAAGCTTCGGTGATGGCAAGCGTTTCGGGGATTGTACCGGAAACATCCGGCGCCGTCGTACTTGGAAATTTTTATAATGACATTCACTTTGACTCCGTCTCACTGTACTCCTCAGCTCGCGATATATTCCTCACTCGTTTCGATGTCTCAGGAAAAACGGTCTGGACAAAACGATTCGGCGGTCCCTATGACGACTTTGGAACCGATATTCGGCGTTCAAAAGACGGAAGCTATTACATAGCAGGATCATTTTTCAAACAGATCGCTTTTGGCGCAGATACGCTCAAGAGTGCCGGCGATATAGATGGCTTTATCGCAAAACTAAACAACAACGGATCTGTGATCTGGGCACGGAGAATTGGTGGTACGAACAGCGATTACGTATCGGCGGTCGCGCCGGATGAAAAAGGCAACGCGTTTGTAGCGGGATATTTTCGCGATACCACAACTCTGGGAAATATCAAGCTTGTCTCATGGGAGCGAAGTCTCTTGACGATGTATCTCGCGAAATATGATGCGCTGGGAAATTGTCTGTGGGCCAAGCGTATCGGCGCATCAAATTATCAAAGTCAATTTGAAAGCATCGGGCTCGATGTCGATCCGAAGGGCAACGCATATCTTGCTGGAGTTGTGCATAATAAGGTGGAGGTTGATACAGCACGAATTAACGCGATCGGCACAACTGATTTGTTTATTGCAAAATTTAATCAGGAAGGTTCGGTCATTTGGGCAAAAGACATCGGCGCAGCCGCATCCGTTGTGACGGCAAAATCACTGCGGCATGATGAGCATTCGTCTTTATATGTGAATGGTTATTTTACCAACGCTGTCTCGTTTGATTCCAAAACGACGCTTGTTTCCCCGCTCGGATATTCCGACGTCTATCTTGCAAAATTCCGGGATAACGGAGAGTTCGTTTGGGTGCGAAACGGTTCGGGCCGTGGTGCTAAAACTTCAGATGCGATGGCACTTGATAAAGCCGGGAATATTTATCTTACCGGAAGTTTTACCGACACGATCCGGCTTGCGAACTCGACACTCGCCGGCTATGGAATGCAGAACGTTTACGCTGCGTCTTATGACATGAATGGCACGTTGAGGTGGGCGCGCGAATCCAGCCCCCGTTCAATGATCTTTGCACGCTCGGTTGCCGTTGATGGCAGCGGATATATTTATTTGGCAGGCGATTTTAACGATACGATTGCGTTTGGCAACCACGACCTCACTGCCATGCACACAGCGCAAGATATCTTTATAACGAAATTATCTCCACATTCCGATTGGACGATGAATAAAACATCCTCGGATCCGCCGACGAAAGAAGAGATCACTTCTTTCATTCATAATAAATTATTGAAATCGCTTGACCTTTCATTCTCGATCATAGGTACACAATTTGTGAAGCTCGGGCTCTACGATATGCTTGGTAACTTTACAGCTTGCTATACTGAAGAAGTTCTTTCGTCCGGCACCTACCATGTAAAGATCGATTTAAAACCAATAGGGCAAGGTTCATATTATTTGCGTCTTGTTGACGGGGTGAATAAACAGACGAAACGGCTCGATTTCTAATTTTTTCCACTTTCACCCACAAATATCGTATATTTGTTTATCCGGGTTTGCTGTGTGTGGAAATTTAAATGAAAAAGCCGAAGCTCAAGCAAAAAATAAAGAAGATACTCCGCTCCCCGAAATTGCTGTTAGTCACAGCGATCATTATCACCATTTCCACAACACTTTTTTTTGCCAATAAAGGAATTTGGCGACATATTGCGTTACGCCGAGAAGTCAATACTCGTCAAAATGAATCCAACGCACTTGCTCTCGAAGAAAAGCAGCTTACTGACAGAGTTGATCTGCTAACTCACGAAGAACCGACGATCACCGAACGGATTGCCCGCGAACGCTACCGTCTCAAACGACCGGATGAAACGATCTATCGTGAAGAGAAGAAATGAATCCCGCTGCGAAGTTAGATGTTAGGGGCTGGGTTTGGGAGAGGACATATTTTCTTTACACCGATAACCCGGCACTAAAAACTATCAGGGGATCCTGATGAATGTTGCTAAATGAACCAACTGCCTCAGACGAATACTACTCACGCCATCGGCATAGACATCGGCGGTACAACGATCAAACTTGCCGTCGTTAACCTTTCGAACGGGAAGATCCTCAAAGAGTTATCGTACCCGACTCCCAACGTATCAGCAAAAGAGGTCGCGGCACTTGTTGCTCGGTATGCAAATGTTCTTATTCATTCATATACTGATGTTACTCACGTCGGTATCGGCGTCCCAGGTTCGATGAATGCAGATCGAACGGTGGTAAACTATCCGCCGAATTTTACAAAATGGACATCGGAAAGATTTTCAGAAATGGTCGCAGCCGAACTGCCGATCGTTGAACACGTCATAATGGATAACGACGCAAAATGTGCTGCCATTGCAGAGATGCAGTTCGGATCTGCAAAGAATGAGCAATTCTTCTTGCTTGCAACGCTTGGCACAGGCGTCGGCGGAGCAATCGTCAGTAATGGCGAAATCTATCGCGGAGCATTCGGCGGGGCAGGTGAGTTTGGGCATGTTATTATCGATATGAACGGCCCTGAGTCGCTTTCCGGTATTCGCGGTGTGCTCGAAGCATATATCGGGCAAAAATATCTGTCAGATCGAACCCTCGAAAAACTTTTGGCCGGCAAACGTCAATCCTCACTTCGCACTTTTCTCGTTTCGCACTCACTTGAACCGAAAGATATTTCGGATGCTGCGATCGCTGGAGATGAATTCGCGAAAGAAGTGCTTGCCGAGTCCGGCCGCTATCTCGGCATTGCAATGGCAAGTGTGGCGACGCTTTTGGATATCCGGTTGTTTATTGTCACCGGCGGCGTCGCACAAGCGGGCGACTTACTTCTCGAACCTGCGAGAATTGCGCTTCGCGAGAATGTTCTCGCGCATCAACGCGATTCGGTCGAGATTCGTCAAGGAAAGCTCGGGACGAAAGCAGGTGTTGTTGGAGCTGCGCTCTTAGTACGGTGATAAACATTACAACTCGCGAATGACCTTTCTTGAAAAGATAATCAATGCTCAACAAACTAACCGCTCACTTCTGTGTATCGGTTTGGATACGGATATAAAAAAGATACCGAGTACCCTTAAGAACGACCCTGATCCTGTTGCATCATTTAACAAAGCGATCATTGAAGCAACAAAGGATTTAGCATGTACGTACAAACCGAATATCGCATACTACGAAGCGATGGGTACGAAAGGATTTGGAAGTATTGAAAAAACACTCGATGCAATTCCAAAATATATTTTTACGATCGTCGATGCAAAGCGCGGAGACATCGGTTCGACAAGTGATCAATATGCGTTCGCCTATCAACAAGCACTGCCGTTCGATGCGATCACGCTCAGCCCATATATGGGCTACGATTCTGTCGAGCCATTCCTGCGCGATCCTGCAAGAGGTGCGATCTTCCTTGGTGTCACATCAAATCCCGGCGCAAAGGATTTTCAGTATCTCGAATTGGCGAACGGGAAAAAAATATACGAACAAGTGACCGACACTGTCAATACATGGAATGAACAAACCCATAACTGTGGCCTAGTTGTCGGGGCAACAAAACCTTCTGAGCTAGAAGCGCTTCGTATGCGCGCCCCGAAACTGCCATTCCTTGTGCCGGGAGTCGGCGCGCAAGGTGGGTCTCTAGAAGACGTATTAAAAGCAAACGGAAGTGGCATTGCGATCATCAATGCAAGCCGGTCGATCATTTATGCCTCAGGCGGCAGTGATTTTGCAGAGGCCGCTCGCCGAGAAGCAGAAAAATTAGTAAGCCAGATGCGCGCCCTGTATTCGTTTTAATATATGCTGTCCGAACTTCTTATCCGCCGATGGAATGAGTTTGACGATGTTGCTGCGCTGACCGAGTTACTTCATCGCGCGTATAAGCCGCTTGCCGATATGGGGCTTCGTTTTCTTGCGACACATCAGAATGAAGCGACAACACTTGACAGACTTTCAACCGGTGTGGGATATGTAGGAGAAATCGAAGGAAAGGTCATCGCAACAATAACTCTTTATCATCATAAGTCAAAACACAATGCGCATTGGTATGACAAACCTGACGTGGCAGTGATGGGTCAACTCGCTGTCGAACCTGAATTACAGCGGCAAGGAATTGCCACGAAATTGATCTGTCATGTCGAAGAAGAAGCGCACAAGCTTGGTGCGAACGAACTTGCTCTTGATACAGCTGAAGGAGCGCATCATCTAATTACGTATTACGAAAAACTGGGGTACCGCTTTATTGAATATACAAAGTGGGATGTGGTTAATTACCGAAGCGTCATCATGAGTAAAACGCTTGTATGAGGTCGTCATTGAAAGAATCGCTGCTGCATCGTATCTGGCGCGATCATGCTCGATATGTCGTCGCATCGCCGAGGCTTGCTGATAACTCGCCGGTCCGAATTTTGCATCCTGGTACGTTCAACGATCATCGCGGCGGACCGGATTTTCTTGGTGCTGAGATTGCGCTTGAAGGAATTGCCATAAAAGGTGATATCGAGATACATCAATCTACTTCAGATTGGCATTCACACGGACATACAGGCGACGAAAAATATTCCTCGGTCATTCTACACGTTGTTATGGACGATGACGATATCATCAGCCCTACGATGCCGACGCTTGTCCTTCGCGATAATCTTTCATTCGATGAGCGCGAGTTCTGGGGGCAACTCTTCGAAGAACGCTATGCACATTGGCCGGAGCTTCCATGCTTTCCGCATAATCTTGCCGTGCGGATGAAACTCAAACGAGTGTTCCTGCGTCAAGTCGCAGAACTTCGACTCGCCGCGCTAATTGCTCGGTTCCAGAAACCGACAATCGAAGCGTTGGATAATGAAGCGTACGAACGGGTGATGGACGCCCTCGGCTATAGCGAGAATCGCAAGCCGATGGCAGAACTTGCAAAAATATTGCCGCGAACATTGCTCGAACGAGTTCGGAATTCTGAACCAACACAACACCTTCCGATAATCTTCGAGGCATTATTTTTTGGCGCGGCAGGACTTATCGAGCAGCCGAAGAAAGAATATACCGACGACGTAAATGAATACCTGCTTGATCTCGGTGCGCGCTGGCAGAGTTTGCAGGTTAGTTGTCCAATAGAGAATGTTTTGACTAAAGGTGATTGGGCATTCTTTCGTATTCGTCCGGTGAATTCACCGTATCGTCGTGTCGCGCTTGCAGCATCACTTGCTGCGAGATATTTTTCAAGAAATGATTTTTCGCTCAGTGAAGATATTTCTTTTGACGAACCTGATAATTGGTGGCTCAAGCACACCTCGTTCAAAAGTGCGCTTAGTGAACCGCATTCTTTACTCGGTGAAGAACGCGGACGAGCGATCGAGATCAATGTCCTGATTCCTGCTCGGATCGCGGCGGCAAGGATCCGTTCGTCGAGTACGGGATCATTGCGTTCGGAACGATCAGTTCGACAGCAATGGGCAGAGCTTCCGTCGCGTTCGAGCGCTGCATATTGCAGAACGATCGAACAAGAATTACTCGAAGGCGAGAAAGTAAGAACAACGGCTGATGAGCAGGGGGCATTGCACCTCTATAGAAATTATTGCTCGCGGTTGCGGTGCAATGAATGTCCGGTAGGCAAGCAGCTCGTCGAAGGCGGTTGGAAAGCACCAGTGGCGAAGCTTTAGACAAAAAAGCCGCATTGAGCGGCATTTCTAAGAGCGGGAGACGGGATTCGAACCCGCGACATCAACCTTGGCAAGGTTGCACTCTACCAACTGAGTTACTCCCGCTTATCATTGGAGCGCGGTATTAACACAATACTCACTTCGGAAGGTTTCCTTAACTCAAAAGCCTTAGCTACTGTTATCAAATTTCTATAAATAGAGATGATAGGCACCACCCAACACGCAACCAGTAACCTACAATCCGATCTCGAGCGCGACCTGCGCCGCGAGCGATTCGCGATGCGTTCGCTGCTGGAATTTGCACGCACGCTAACACCCGATCTTGGTCCGGTCGGCATACTGAAAAGTATTCAGCGCACCATTATGGGCAAGGCGCTCATTACCGACGGGTTTGCATATCTTGGCGAAGACGACGGCCATTCGCGGCGCTATCGTCTTGTTTCGCATTCCGGTCTTCGCGCATTTCCGTTTCCTGAAACGATCACATTCGAAGAGCTTGAGACATGGATATTTTCTCCGCCTGAAGGTGTGCGCACAACACTGCCTGTTTTTGACTCCGAACAAAACGACATTATCGCATTTCTCGGCTTCGGTAAACCGCTTGTGCCTGGCGGCGAACTTCAGGGCGAAGATAATTATCTCGAATCGCTTTCGCTGCTTGCCGGAATGGCGATCACAAATGCGCGGCTCTTTGAAGCTCAGCGAGAGCGCGAACGACTCGAAGGGGAGCTTCGCTTAGCGCGTGAGATCCAACAATCACTTCTGCCGGCTGAATTGCCGCATATTGAAGGCTTATCTTTTTTTGCTTATAATCGTCAGAGCGAACTTGTCGGCGGTGATTATTATGATGTGATCGCGCTTAGCGAACACGAAGCACTGCTCGTCATTGCCGATGTTGTCGGTAAAGGCGCGAGCGCAGCGATTTTAATGTCGAACGTGCAGGCTTCGCTTCATGCGCTTGTGCCGCAGCTTCGATCCGGGATGATCTCATTGACGAAACTTGTATTCATTCTTAATGATCTAATCGTCGAAAGCACGTCTGCCGAGCGTTTTGTAACGGCTGTGCTTGCGATCGCAGATACTTTAACGAACGAGCTTCGCACTGTTGTATGCGGGCATCCGCGGCCGATCCTTATTTCACCAAATGGCTCTATATCAGAGATCACTGCATGCGGATTCCCGCTTGGTGTGATCGCCGCAGCCAATTACGAAGAAGTGGTGACCAAGTTCACCGCCGGCACAAGTCTCTTTCTCTATACAGATGGCCTGTCGGAGGCAACCACTTCTCAAGGAGGGACAATGGTTGGTACTCGTGGCGTGAATGATCTTGCCAAGCAGATCGCATTATCAAGCGATGCCAATGCTGTCGAGAATGTAATCTTTACGGATGCTCATCTTATGGTACGGGATGATCTGACACTGCTTGTGGCGAAGAGGAAGTGATGATCCTGAAGAATTCAAAATTCAGAACTCAACATTCAAAATTCCTCTTGCCGTTTTCGTCGTATTTTTGCAGTTTATATCTAATCAAATAGTTTGAAGCGTACCCCGTTTTACGAGAAACATGTCGCGCTTGGCGCGAAAATGGTAGAGTTTGGCGGCTTTGAAATGCCGGTGCAATATCCGAAAGGTATTATTGCCGAACATAAGATCGTCAGAGAAGGCGGTGTCGGCGTTTTCGATGTTTCGCACATGGGCGAGTTCGATGTGACGGGGCCCGATGCACTTGCCTTTTTGCAGCATATTACCGTAAATGACGTCAGTACACTTGCTCCTGGCAAAGCGCAATATAGTGCATTGCCTTTGCCAAATGGCGGCATCATCGACGACCTGATCATTTATATGCTCGAACCTGATCATTATATGTGTGTCGTTAATGCTTCGACGACGGAAAAAGATTGGGCACATTTTTCAGAGCAGGCGAAAAGATTTAATGTCACGCTTCGCAATGATTCCAACAAGACTGCGTTGCTTGCCATTCAAGGAGCTAAGTCGATCGATACGTTACAACAGCTTACTGACGTGAAACTATTGGATATTCCGTACTATAATTATGTACGAGGTAAACTTGCCGGTATCGATATGATCTTATCGCGAACGGGATATACTGGAGAGCTCGGGATTGAAATTTATTTTACTGCGGATGTCGCGACCGCTTCAAAGGTTTGGGACGCAATTTTCGAAGCGGGGAAGAAATTCGGCATCGAGCCGATCGGTCTTGGTGCACGGGATACGCTTCGGCTTGAACAAGGATACTGCTTGTACGGCAACGACATCGATGAGACGACCTCGCCGCTCGAAGCGGGACTCGGTTGGATCACAAAATTAAATAAATCGATTCCATGCCTTGCTGCCGATGCTTTGAAAGCACAGAAAGAGGCAGGGCTGACGCGCAAACTTGTCGGTTTTGTCATTGCTGAAAAAGGTATGATCGGCCGTCACGGGCACCCGATCGTTAATGACGCAGGCGGGCAGATCGGCGTCGTAACCAGCGGCAACATTTCGCCGATGACCGGGACAGCGATCGGGCTTGGCTACGTACCGATCGATCATTCTAAAGAAGGTACCGAGATTCTGATAGAAGTGCGCCCGGGTAAACGAGCAAAAGGTGTGATAACAAAGCCGCCATTTGTGCCGCCTCATACAAAATAATCTTATGTCGGGATTGCAGCTTCAACACATGACAATGCGCTTCGGCGGACTGACAGCGGTCGGCGATCTCGACGCAACGATCGAACCGATGGGACTTATCGGGCTCATCGGACCGAATGGTGCGGGGAAGACGACAGTGTTCAATGTGATCACGGGCGTATATCAGCCGACTGAAGGTGACGTGCGCTTTGCAGATAAAAGTTTGCGGGGAATGAGGCCCAGTGAGATAACACACGCCGGCATTTCGCGCACATTCCAGAATATTCGTCTCTTCAAAGGGATGACGGTTTTCGATAATATCAGGGTTTCGTATGCGCCGAAGGCTCTACATCGCACGTTTGGTTCGCTCCTGCGGCTCGGCGGATTTTATGCAGAAGAAAAGCGTGTAGCAAAGAAAATTGACGACCTTCTCGATTTTTTCAAATTATCGCACGCCCGAAATGAATTGGCAACGAGTCTGCCGTACGGCGATCAACGCCGTGTCGAGATCATTCGGGCATTGGCAACAGAGCCAAAATTGCTGCTGCTTGACGAACCTGCCGCCGGGATGAACCCGACCGAGAAGCAAAATTTAATGAAGCTTATCCGCCAGCTTCGTGATGAATTTAAAATTTCGATATTGCTGATCGAGCACGATATGAGTCTTGTGATGGGCGTCTGCGAGCGCATCCTGGTACTCGATTACGGTGTGAAGATTGCTGAAGGTTCGCCACGAGAGATCAGCTCGGACCCGCGTGTCATTGAGGCATACTTGGGTGAGGTGACGCATGCTTGAAATTAAAGACCTGCACGTTTCGTACGGTCAGATCGCTGCACTTAAAGGAGTCTCGCTTTCTGTTTTAAGCGGTGAGATTGTGACGCTCATTGGCGCGAATGGGGCAGGGAAGACGACGTTGCTTCGTACGATCTCGGGTCTGTTAAAACCAAAATCCGGCAGCATATCGATCGACGGCTCGGAGATCTCGAAACTGCCAGCTCACGAGATCGTCGGCAAAGGTATCGCTCAATCGCCAGAAGGCAGAATGATCTTCGCGAACCTGACCGTGATAGAAAATTTGAAAATGGGAGCGTATTTGCGAAAGGATTCCGACGAGATCGAAAAAGACAGTGAATATGTCTTCAGTATTTTTCCAAGATTAAAAGAACGACTTGCTCAGACGGGAGGGACGCTTTCCGGCGGTGAACAACAAATGCTCGCAATCGGCCGCGCATTAATGTCAAAACCGAGAATTTTGTTACTTGATGAACCCTCCCTCGGCATTGCGCCGAAATTGGTACGTACGATTTTCGAAAAAATTGTAGAGATCAATAAGAATCTAAAAGTGACGGTACTTCTTGTCGAACAGAACGCACACATGGCGCTTGCGATCGCCAAACGGGGTTACGTCCTTGAAACGGGGAAGATCGTTCTCGAAGGAAATGCGAACGAACTGGCTGAGAATGAAGATGTAAAGAAGGCATATCTCGGATCAGTGTAATGATTTTCGAATTCTAAGGTATTTATTTGTATCTACCCCCTCTGTTCTTCGTTTTAAGGGTACTATTAGGTAGAAACGAATTTCATCTGTAAGGAACGGCATGCTTAGTCGCAACTTCCGAAGGATGTAGGTGTTTTTCTAGAGTGTTGTTAGCGCAATAACTTCTATGAGACGGCTCCCTGTATCGCTAGTGATTCTCATTTTCGCATTGAGTAGTTCTAATGCGCAGTGGAAGAATATATCGGCTGGGAAAATTCCTAATGCCAGCCGTTTTAATCCCGTAGGCTCGTCCCTCATTTATCGCAACGGCATTATTTGGCTTGGGCACGGGATGAAGCTTTGGGGTTCATCGGATTTTGGTGGGACCTGGTTCGACCGCACGCCGAGCGGACTAAGTGAAGAGATCACCGATATCGATTTCTATGATGCTACGCACGGTGCTATCGCTACGTATTTTCATATCTTTGTCACAAATGACGGAGGGACGATTTGGAACAGCACTACTAATGCCGCAACGCAGCGAACAGTGCGTTTTATAGCGAACGGATCGGAGCTCATCAGCCGCACGAGCTCTGCAATACCCATTATTTCGAGAGATGGGGGGACAACGTGGCTTGCCCAAAATGCACCAACATCCGTAACGCTTATTACCGAAGCAAAAGGAGACCATTCAGGGAATATATATATTCTTGGTTGGAGCGACCAGCAATCAGCAATTTATTCTTCATCGGATTATGGCTTGTCCTGGAATAGAGTCGGGTCGAGCTTTGACAAAGACTGTTGGTCATACAATACTGATCCCTGTAATGGCAGTAATATGGTCGTCGTCAATGAAGAAAGTTACTCCGCGACGGACTATATCGCCGGTATTTACTCAAGTACGAACGGCGGCACGAGTTGGACATTTTCCGACGCAACCTCGAATAGAAATTATTTTTGCGGAAGTATTTCGATCGTACCAAATGTTTTTTTTGTGCAGACCCTTCTGGATGGTATTTTGCGATCTACAGATTTCGGCAATTCATGGTCAAGTATCAATGGACCAAATGGATTAATTGATTCACGTCTGGTTACTGCTGTATCTGCTGATACGATCATCGCTGCGGACGCGCTCGGAAATGTTTGGATGACGATAAATTCAGGTGGTTCTCCAATGCCTGAATCAGCTCCCGGCAGCACTTTTACCATTTCAGCCGATACGCTTTTCCAGAATGTCCGGATCAGTGAGTGCGATTCGTCAGATGAAACGCTCTATATCAGCGTCGGGGGATGTATCGTTCAATCTCTCACCAAAGAGATCATTCAGGGGTCCGCTATGAATGATTATACGATTGTCTCAAGTTCGAACGACTCGATCATCATCCGATTTAAACCAACGATGACGGGTATTCGCTCTGCTGAACTGACCTTGAAATTATCGGACGGATCCTTAAAAATAGTAGAACTTGCAGGGACGGGAAAGCCAGCACTTCCTCTGAAGCTTGTCACAATACCACTTTGCACGACCGATACGATAGGCGGTAATATTCGTATTCCGATCAGAGTTATCGGTCTCGTGACACCACAGACTGTTGAATTCACAATATCGTTTGATCGCGATCTTCATTATTTAGGAAGTACATCGGCATTCGGAACGTCGGTGGATGTTGCTGGCACGACATTAAGAACCTCATCTCGGCTTCGGGTGCCGGCAACAGAGTTATTGCCGGATAGCATTTGTGCATACGCAAATTTCAATGTATTTATTGATAGCAGTTCAAGGTCAGCTGTTGTTGTTAGTGCTCTGGATCTACCCTCAGATATGAACCACTGTGAATACTTAGAAAATAATACCAGCGATACGACAAACGTCATCGGTCCTTCGGGATGTGGGGTACGGACTATCAATAATTTTTTACGGGATACCATATTCCCCAAATTTTCTGTATATCCGAATCCGTCTAACGGGCATGTAACCATGGAGTCAAATATTGCGATAAGGACGCTCATTGTCTCTCTCAGCAATGTTGTTGGAATGATCGTTATGAACACTGTTCTCGAAGCAGATACAAGGAAAAGCGTTGATCTTGATCTGTCACGCTTTTCCAACGGGTTATATTTCCTTAGAATAGTCCCACCCACATTCGACAAGTCTTTTCCGTTGCTTTTACAGAAGTAATAATTTATTTCTGTACATACTAGTTTCTTGTGTGTCAGGCAATAACCCATTTATAATCAACAGGTTATTTGCTGCCGATTTCAAATTCTTTTTTTGGGGGAAATTGAAACAATGTCTGTTTTTTTGTGTCATTATCCAGTACGCATACAGATTGCAGACCGGTGTGCGTGAGCTCTTACTCTTTCTTACGTTATGACGAATATGAAAAGAACTACCCGTTTAACATTGTTGATTTTGATGATCGGATTTGCTGTATCGTTCGTTTCGAACGCTTCAGCACGATCAAACCGGTATGTTGCAACCGAATATCAAAAGGTTACGATTACCTACAATGATGCAAGCATCTTTGTAAAATATCTTCCGGACGCTTCTGTTTTCAGCGCCGAACTCCTTGTGCCTGTTCACTACTCCCACGTACTTTCAATGAATGCCGCAATGTACGATGGCGGCGGAGATGACAGCACTGGCAATGGCGACACGACCGATCATGACGGGGATCACGGCGGAAATGACAGTACCGATTACGATGGCGGCCATGATTCAACCGGTTTTGGTGACCATGATTCCACCGATTTCGGAGGGCATGATTCAACGGGCTTCGGTGACCACGATTCCACCGATTTTGGCGGCCTTGATTCTTCTGGCTTCGGCGGGCGTGATTCGTCTGATGGGGATCATTCCTCGAACGATACAATTGATTGCGGTCATCATTACGGTAATGACAGCACGTATCATCATGGTGATGACGATTCGACAGGGACTAACGATACAACTACCCGTACGTTCTTCGGAAGCGGAAGTCAGTCAATCGTGATCAAAACGGGATCGAAGAATGCATTTGTTACTTTCCGATTCGTGAATAATTCTACGAATCGTATAACGATCTCGAAGCTGATGCTTCTCAGCGGGACCAGTTTTTCGATCACCTCCGGCGCACCCGTGAAACCGATGACGCTTACACCCGGAGCAACACTTCCGTTGACGGTTTGCTATACGCCAAACGGGCACTCTGGGCAATCTGATCAATTGCTCATTATGTCGAATAGTACAGTAGCGCAAAATACTATTATATTCCATGGCGTAAACGCTCCTACTGCTTCGGTCTCGGCTGCGTTACCTGCCGGAGTGTCGGTGAGTGTTGCCCCGAATCCGATGGCCTCGCAGCTTACGGTCGCAGTCGGCGGTTCGCGCTCGACGAACATTTCGATCTACGATCTCTCCGGCAAGCTCATCCGTGCAGCAAGCGTTAATTCAACAAGCTGGACATGGGATGGCACTGCTTCGGACGGCACCCAAATGATCAACGGGACATATTTCGTCCGTATCTCGCTTGTAAGCGAGGATGGTACCCCGTTCATCCAGACCGAGAAGATCATTCTGAATAAATAATTTAAGGTTATTTGCTTACAAAAGCCGCGGCGTTTTACGTTGCGGCTTTTTTTGTCTCTACAGTTGGACAGAGCACATACCAAGTCACTTTAGCGGCTTCCCCCTGTAACCTTTCCGCCGTGGGAATGTTATTTCTTTTAAGAAAAAACCTTCATCGTTCGGTGAGGCGCTCACTACAGATCATCTTATTACTCCTCTGGATCTCCGGCCAATCGTTCGGCCAATGGAAGAATATCTCTTCGGGAAAAATACCGCCGCTTTCTCTTATTTATGGGTATAGCGGGGTTGTTGCGTATCATAACGGCACACTTGCGCTCGGATTCACAAACGAAGTATGGGTGACAAACGATCTTGGCAAGACATGGCGAAGCGCTTCTCCATTTCCTCCGGGCGATGCTATTACCGATATTGATATTTTTGACAGTGCGAATATTGTTGCAGGCGCGACGGCTGGGATCGCACAGTCGTTCGATGGGGGCCGCAACTATGATTTCGTACCGAATATTCCGAATATCTATTCAGTAAAATTTGTCGATGCAAAAAATTCGCTTGTTGCATCAAATCATTCGGGGATTTATACATCACCCGATTACGGAGCGAATTGGCAGCACCGTTTCGTCGCATTCACCGATTCGGAAGTAACGAATATCCGCGTTCGTGCCAACGGAGAAATTTGTGCGCTGAATCTCGTACGACCGACATTTTTTTTAAATTATCTCACGCAATTTCTTGTCTCCGATGATGGCGGTGTGACATGGGCGACTTATACAGGAAACATAGACTATGATTGCTATTCGTTCGATCTCGACGCGTGCAACCCGAATCTCATTACAATCGTCAACGAAGAACATTATGCACCGACCGATCACAGCGCATGCTTTTACATTTCGGTTGATCGCGGACTGAGTTGGTCCGTGCGTCGTCCCGTGACCGACCTGCTTTATTATACAGGCGGAATTTCTATCGCTCCCGGTGGAATGATCTTTGCACAAACGTCTTCACAAGGCGTTCTTCGTTCGACCGATTATGGAAATAATTGGGGTAATATCGGCGGCCCGAGCGGGCTTCTTGATTCGCGGCTTGTCTATGCCGCATCACCCGATACGATCTTCGCTGTCGATGGCAGCGGCGGCGTCTGGATGACAACGAACTGCGGCGGCGCCTCCGGTAATTCGCCCGATCCGATTAGTTCGCCGCTGATCTTTTCGACCGATACGTTATTTGTTAACAGTATTTCGACGTTGTGCGATTCGCTTATTGAAACCATCCATCTAGCGCGAGGAATGTGCCCGAGCCCGTCTATTATGCAAATAATTCCGAACGGCAATGCGGCCAGTGATTACCAGGTTGTCTCTCAAGCAAAGGATTCGTTAACAATACAATTCAAGCCATCGAAAGGAGGAAGCCGCGGAGCCAGTTTGAACTGCGTGCTTACTGACGGCTCAACGCAGACGATCACGCTGCTTGGCAAAGGTCTCGATACAGGATATACGATCCACCGAAGCGCAGATAGTTTGTTCATGTTCGATACGCTTCTTTATTGTGATCAAGATACTCAAGGCGTTGCGATTCATTTAAGCGGCTGCAATATGCCATCGCTCATCGGCTGGAAAGTCGGAGGAAATGATACAAACGACTTCAGAATTACGGGTACGAGCGGCGACAGTGTCATTATCCGATTTGTACCGACCGCACAAGGCTTACGACGAGGTTTGCTTATTGCGCGTTTATCTGACGGGAAAACGGATACGACAAGGCTTGGAGGATTCGGGATCGATCCAGGCATTGCGCTCACTGCTGCGCCCACAATGCTTTTTCAAAATGATACGATCTTGACGTGTAAGAATATTACACGCGGCTTGAGAATTCATTCAAGTATCTGCGTCGATCGGCGCATTGCATCGCAGCAGATCAGCGGCGGCGCCTCCGGCGATTATGCACTTGTGCAAAAAGCCCCAGATCCCTTAACCGGTGATGACTCTTTGACAATTTTATTTTCTCCGAGCGCATCGGGTCTGAGAAATGCTTCGTATGTATTGACACTCGCCGATAGTACACGTATTGCAATTCCGTTCAACGGGACCGGCGAAGGACCCGGACAGCAGTTTGGCTGCGATCATACGTCGCTGTTCGCGTCTGATTCTGTCAAGTTGTGCAGTAGTATAACGCGCGGTTTTCGCATTCATTCAAATGAGTGTATTAACCGTATAGTCGCTTCGCAGATCATTTCCGGTTTGCAGTCATCGGAGTATCATCTCGACCAGAGCGCACCGAATCCGTTGACAGGCGATGATAGCATAACGATTACGTTTACCCCGGCACAGCTCGGTACTCGAGCGGCAGTTTACACCCTGCAAATTGGGAGCGGGGAACATATCGATTTGCCGTTAATGGGGATATGCGTCAATGCACCATATATACTGACAGTATCCGCAGATTCATTATTCCAGGCAGATAATCTATTTCTTTGCGATTCATCCGATGGGTTGGTAACGATCCATAAAACCGACTGTGCGATCGTTAAAATCATTTCGCATACCATTATCGGGCCGGCGGCAGGGGACTATACGATAACGGGTGTCCCACAAGATTCTATGCTTTCGGATAATTCGTTCTCACTACATTTTGCACCGAGCGATACAATAGTGCGGAATGCGATGCTTGAGATTATTTTGGATGACGGGAAGAAAATTGATATTACGTTGCACGGCAGCGGCAGACCGCCCGGGATACTTCGGCTTGCAAAAATAACACCGATCACTGCAACGGTCATCGGCGAAGATATTCATTTGCCGATCGAGATCGAGGGGTTAACACAGCCGGAGACGGTTGAACTGAATATCATTTACGATCCATTGAATTTGAATTATACCGGCACCACATCTATCAGTGGAGCAAAACTTGACATTGCGGGGACGACAACTCCGACATCATCTCGTATTCACATCCCGGCCTCGGCGATCCAACTCGGTGCACCGAGCGCCTTTGCAAATTTTATCGTTTACGCCGATACGGCCGTTCCGGCATCGGTATCGATGAGTGGCTTACAAGTGATCGCGCCCCAGACGCCATGCGCGTATGTGGTTGATACAATTCCCATCGTTGCAGCTTCGATCAATATTGCAACAGGCTGTGGCTATTCGACGATCTCGAATTTTGTTCGATGGAATGAACTGCCGCGTCTGAAGATCTATCCGAATCCAACCGGCGGATTGCTGAACATCGAATCGAGCGAATCGCTCGAAGGAGCTGTACTTGAAGTTGCAAATGTCGTCGGCACGGTGTGCATAAAGAAAGAGTGCACTTCAGAACGATCGTTGACAGCGACGCTCGATCTTTCATCGCTCGCATCGGGTATGTATTATCTTCGAGTAAAATCGAACGGTGCTATAATACTGCTGCCAATTATCGTAGAGAAATAGAACCTGCCGGAAATATAGTTAGCGTAACCTGATTCATCAACGGCTCTTAAAACATTCAGATCGATATTAATTTTCCTTTAATAATCACCGGTTGCGGAACTCTCATAATCCCAGAATTGTAATCTACAAACTGTAGTGACGCCTGTTAGGTGAGGCTACTGAACGAACAAAAGCTGCTGCCCGGAAACCTCGAGAGAGGCCAATGGGTAGAACAAGCGTTGCCGGATTAAGGCTTCGCATAATGCAGCTAACATGTCACGTGAGTGACGGAATACGTTGTTCAGTGCTAAAACTCGACAAGGGGCAAAAACAAGAAGCATCGTTCAAGAAGATGCAGCGAGTTTTCAAAAGCCCTTGCGTTCTGCTGGGCTTTTTTATTTGCGGGCATAAGAATGACGACGCTATCTGCGATCGATACCATATCGCTCATAATTAGTCGGTATTTATTTTGCCTCGCACTTACATGATCAGTTCTGTGCGAATCGTAAATTTTTCTATATTGATCGTGATGTGTGTTTTCGGGAGAGCATTTGCTCAGGAGACGACGCATTCCGATTCGTGGAATCTGCATTTTCAGCAGACAGTGGTCGGTCAATATCATTTCGATTTTCACTCCCCGTATTCGGGTATCAACAGTTTGCAAGCGCATGAAGGTGACGCATATTCAGTGACATCCACACTGTTTCTCGGCGCGAAATTGTGGCAGGGAGGAGAAATATATTTCGATCCCGAACTTGCCGGTGGCAGCGGCCTCAGCGGGGCAGTTGGCGTTGCCGGTGCGCTCAACGGAGAGACATATCGTATCGGTACCCCTGCGCCGTCGCTTGCAATTGCAAGATTATATCTGCAGGAAAATATCGCACTAAGCGATTCACTTGTACAGATGCAAGATGTTCAAAACCAGATCGGAGAATTTCAGCCGGCGCGACGCATAACGATCACTGCGGGGAAATATGCAGTCTCCGATCAATTCGACGCAAATAGTTTTTCGCACGACCCACGTTCACAGTTTCTGAACTGGTCGCTGATGTCCGCCGGTGCATGGGATTATCCTGCCGATACTAAAGGCTATACCATCGGCATTACCGTTGAATACATTACGCCGGAGTATTCTCTTCGCGCAGCAAGCGACGCAGTTGTTACCGAGGCGAATCTAATGGAGTTTGATACGCATCTTAGCGGTGCTCACTCGGAAACTGTGGAGTTCGAACTCCCGCACCACATGATCGGCGAGAGCGGTATTCTGCGGTTGCTTGCATTTCATACAATGGCGCACATGGGAAATTATCTGCAGGCAATAAACAAAGCATATAGTTCGAACACTATTCCCGATATAACGACAACTCGTGCGTATGGCAGAAGCAAATACGGTTTTGAATTGAATCTCGAAGAGCAGTTATCGAACCGCCTCGGCACGTTTGCACGCGCCAGTTGGAACGATGGCAAGAACGAAACGTGGATGTTCACGGAGATCGACCACTCAGTCTGCGCCGGAAT
>DASQGZ010000023.1:0-31274 GCA_035632315.1 Kapaibacterium sp. (SeqCode)
CGCTTCATATTTCTGCCGTTTTACTTCCTGGGGACATCTCAAGCAAGATAGGAAAAATATATTCTCCACCGATCAGCGTAGTGCATCTTGGCTACGAACGAGCAAGCATTCGAGGTGATGTTGATGGGTTCGGATTCCTCGTCGCCCCTTCAGAACGTTCGGACATCCTTGGCTGCATTTTTAGTTCATTGGTATTTCCGGAACGTGCACCACAGGGGAAAATACTGTTCACGGTGTTACTTGGCGGAGCGGTAAATCCGGATATTACTAAACATTCTGCCAAAGAACTTCAAGATATTGCGCACAAAGCACTTTCAAAATATCTTCTGATAGACGCTACCCCCTCATTCTCGTACGCGCATACGATACAGCATTCAATTCCACAGTATAATATCGGACAGCGGGATATCCTCCAACAGATCAAAAAGATCGAGTCGGAGAATACTGGGTTGCACTTTGCGGGAAGTTATCGCGGAGGCATTTCGATCGGAGCTTGCGTTTCCTATGCAAAAACAGTAGCCTCCGAGATCATTGGTAGCGATTTTTGACGAACGGGCACCGCACGGAGCCTGTTTGCAATAATTCAGCAAATTTTCGTGAGAAATTTTCAACTCGTTTGCTCGACCCCGCCTCATCTTGTGGTTTCCGATCACGAGCATCCGATCTTTTCTTTCCGAACAATAAAATACATCCTGCTTTGGCTCCTGTTGTGGCAAGATAATATGGTGCTCGGTTCTCCGATCCAGATCATCGAGCGGCTTGTCGATACCGGCGCTGTTCATCCATTAGAGGTGTGGCTGATCATCTGTTTCCTGACACTCTGTCTCGAACGGATCATATCCGGCAACTACGAACTCAGGCGCTCGTACTTTTGGGGTCCGCTCTTATTGATGGCACTGGCACTGGTCTTTTCATATATCCGGGGAATGTTGCAATTGCAGGAGTTCAGGATCGTTTTTGAGATCCATGAAGCGATCTTACTGCCAGTGGCATATTTCGTCATTCTCAATATGTTCCGAGAACCCGGGGAGTGGCGTGTGTTACTCGTGCTGCTGATCTTTGCTTCGATCGGAAAAGCATTCGATGGTGCGCTGATCTATTTTTTCTCCAATTATGAAAAAGTCCAATGGGGCGTTCTGCAGTTGTGGCGCGACGGCTTCCTGATGGCGATCGGCGTTCTATCTACTCTACTATTATTTCACTATAAAGGGCGGTCGCTGATGTGGCTCAAACGGCTGTTGTATTGGACCACCCCTGTTATGCTGTTCACACTGATCGTTAGTTACCGGCGTACTTTTTTTCTCGCCATTCTTGTCGGTTGTGCAGCGATGATCTTCCTCTTGCCGCGTGAACGGCGGGCAAAGCAGCTGCTCGTGATCTTCGGTTTTATTTTTGCGATTCTGATCGTTGTGCTCGCGACCGATCCCGTAGGCTTCTTCATGAGATTCTTCGGAGCGTTCAATCCGGACGAAGAGGGCTCCGCATATATCCGGATGATGGAATACCCGAATATATTCTTGAATATTTATCATAATCCGATTTGGGGCGTCCCGATCGGGACATTTTGGCATCAATATTATAGGATGCCTATGTACGCAGTCTATACTTTGTATGGCTGCCACAACACATATCTCTATTGGCAGCTTCGATGCGGCATCCCGGGAACGGTCGCATTTTGGTGGTTCATCTCAAGGCAGTGGAAAGCTGCGCTGATCCAATTTCGGCTGACACGAAACACCGAAGAGAAAAATTTCTTTGCCATTCTTAGTATACTGATAATGGTCGTTTATCATGTTGCCTGCATGCTGGGATTACTCTATGCAGACGGATTCATTATCATGGCGGTGTATATGGTTGCATTGCAATTAATGATGGAATCCGAACTCGGCTTAAAAAGCTTGCGCGATGTCCGGCTAATCCCGACGCTGAAACATCGCAGACTCGTCTATTGGGGTGAAGAGGCTTCAGCTCAGGCGGTCCAAACCGTTTCTGCTTCATAGAAAAGGCGGATGTCTCTTTTTGAGATTCCCCAAACTCCGCTTCCATACTGATTGTTCTCACGCTATGCAAATGATGGACGAACAGATCGTTTCCGCGCGCTCGCGCACACGTCGCACTCGAATGATCGAACCGTTGCGGCGGCTCGTAGCTGAAACAACCCTCGAGCCTCGCAATCTCATCTTGCCGGTGTTCGTTACTGACGAACATCCCGGCGCGAAGAACGAGATCGCGTCGATGCCGGGTGTTTATCAATATGGCCTCGATCGCATTTTTGAAGTTTGCGATGAAGCTCTTAAAGCAAAACTCGGCGGCATCATATTATTCGGCGTTACGAACGATAAAGATGAAACGGGTTCGTCGGGATATTCAGAGTCGGGAATAGTCGCCCAGGCGATCCGAGAGATCAAAAAACGTTTTCCTGAACTTCTCGTCACTGCCGATGTCTGTTTATGCGAATACACATCGCACGGACATTGTGGCATTGTGCATCAAACGCATAACCACAATTTTATCATTGATAACGACGAAACTATCGAGCTGCTTGCCCGCGAAGCCGTTGTATATGCAGAAGCCGGAGCAGATATGATCGCACCGAGCGATATGATGGATGGGCGTGTCGGCGTGATTCGTAACGCTCTCGACGGAGCAGGCTTCGTCAACACACCCATTATGAGTTACGCAGCAAAATATGCTTCCGGATTTTACGGACCCTTCCGCGACGCCGCAGGAAGTATGCCTGCTTTCGGCGACCGCCGCTCGCATCAAATGGATCCGGCGAACAGCGACGAAGCGATGCGCTGCATCGAACGCGATCTTGATGAAGGGGCTGACATTATTATGGTCAAGCCCGCAATGAGTTATCTCGATGTTGTTCGCCGCGCTAAGGATGAGTTTAATATCCCGATCGCCGCATACCAAGTCAGCGGTGAGTATTCGATGATCAAGGCCGCCGCCGCAAACGGCTGGCTCGATGAAGAACGAATGATGATGGAAACGCTGCTCTCGATCAAGCGCGCCGGAGCGGATATTATTCTTACGTATTTCGCATTAGACGCTGCCGCTAAACTTTGATGTCCACCGAACGCTCTGCTTCGCTTTTTGAAAAAGCAAAACAATTCATTCCCGGCGGCGTCAATTCTCCGGTACGGGCATTTCGCTCTGTCGGAGGTACACCATTATTTATGGAGCGCGCTCGCGGCGCACACATCTGGGACGCAGACGGAAATAAATATATTGATTTTGTCGGCTCGTGGGGTCCGTTCATTCTTGGGCATTCGCACCCAGCCGTAATAGAGGCAATTTCCAAACAATTAGAAAAAGCGACGAGTTTCGGCGCACCAACCGAACTCGAGGTCGAGCTTGCTGAGATCATTTGTAGAATTATGCCGTCCGTCGAAATGGTACGCATGGTCAATTCCGGCACCGAGGCGACAATGTCCGCGATCCGTCTTGCTCGCGCTTATACCAAACGTGAAAAGATCATCAAATTCGAAGGCTGTTATCACGGCCACGCAGATTCATTTTTAATAAAAGCAGGCTCCGGCGCGCTGACACTCGGCACACCCGATTCGCCGGGTGTTACACGCGGCACGGCGAACGATACGCTCAATGCGCGATATAATGATCTTGCAAGCGTACAAGAACTCGTCCGCGCAAATGCCGGCGAGATCGCTGCTATAATTATTGAGCCGATCGGCGGGAATATGGGTGTTGTTCCGGCAAAAAAAGAATTTCTCGAAGGGCTTCGCACACTCTGCACGACAGAAAAAATTGTGCTGATATTCGATGAAGTAATGACGGGCTTTCGCGTTGCGCTCGGCGGTGCACAAGAGTTGTATGGCATCGCTGCTGATCTCACGACACTCGGCAAGATCGTCGGCGGAGGTCTTCCGGTTGGGGCGTATGGGGGCAAACGGGAAATTATGTCGCTTATTTCGCCGTCGGGTCCCGTCTATCAGGCCGGGACGCTCTCCGGTAACCCGCTTGCCATGGCAGCAGGAATTGCGACGCTCGATATTTTACAGATCGAAAACCCGTACCCGAAATTAGAAGAACGTGCCGCCGAGCTTGCGTCTGCTTTTGCAGAAAATATTAGAAAATCCGGCATCAACGCAACCCAGCATCGAGTCGGTTCGATGATGTGCCAGTTCTTTAGCGATCGAGAAGTCTGGAATTATGACGACGCAATTACTTCTGATACAAAGGCATACGGCAGATATTTCCATTCAATGTTAGATAACGGCATTTACCTTGCTCCGTCGCAATTCGAAGCAATGTTCCTTTCGGCAGCACATAGCGATGAAGACCTGGAAAAGACCGTCGCCACGCATAAAAGTGCAGTTCGGGCATAAGCTTTCTCGTTTCTCGCTTTTGAGCTATTTTGCTGAAACCTTCTTTCTTTCAGTGTGTTGCAATGATGTTGTTTATGTCTGTTGTAGTCTGGGCGACGATCACAGGTTTTTTCATTCACTCAAATCATCGATCTCTATGAAGAACGTCATTTCATTCAAGCATGCAATCCTGTTGGCTATTGCAGTGCTCGTATTTGCTTCTTCCCCTTCGCAGTCGAACGCACAATCGACAAACGTGTACAAGCGTTCTGCTGTCGTTGAAGAATTCACCGGCACATGGTGCGGCTATTGCCCGCGCGGCGCATGGTTCATGGATTCCTTACAGGATCACATGGGCGATAACGTCGTCGAAATTTGCTGGCATAATAATTATAGCATTCCCGGTAATACCGACCCTAATTCCGGCGGCGATCCGCTAACGATCGACCTCGACCAAACCAATAAAGTTGAAGACACTGTCGAAGGATATTTTGGTGTCAACTCATTCCCGAGCATTGGAATACAGCGCACGGGTGCTGGGGGTGTCAACGATTGGAGCAATGGCGACCCGAATTACACGGCGATCAAGAACATCTGCAAACAAGCGCCGCTCGCCGATGTCCGTGTGGTAAATGTAGGCTATGATGCAAGCGCTCACACAGTCAATCTCGATCTTGACATTACGCCGTTCGATATGTCGAAGATGCCGTCGGACGATACGGAAAAATATGTTACGATCTGTGTTATGACAGAAGATAATCTTGCTGCCGACCAGCATAATTATGCTCTTCGCGGACTGCCGGAATGGCTGACGGGCTTTATTCACCAGAATGTCGCCCGTGCAGTTTCCGGGAAAGTCGTTGGTAATCCGTTCACGCTCGGGACAAAGCAAGCAAGCCCAACGCTTCCTGCGCGCATTCACTATAGCTTTAATATCGACCCGGCCAATTGGAATGCCAGCTATCTTCGGGTGAAAACAGTTTTCGATGGTATCAACCAGATCACGGTCAGCGGCAAAAAATACGACAACAATGTTGTCTTTAATGCCGCACAAACCGGTTATTTAACGAGCTATCCCCAGACCCCGCCAAATGCCGTTTGGATCGTTCTGCCGAGCACGAATTATTCGACGAAACTCGGAGCGTCAACAAATATTGTTTGGGCGACAGGCGGCAATGCATCCGCGGCAGTGAAGCTCGAATGGAGTGGCGATAACGGCGCATCGTGGAACACGATCGTTTCGAGCACGACAAATTCACCGTACCCGTGGACGATCCCGCAAGCAGCTTATGGAGATTCCGTGACGATCCGCGTCAGCGACGCATCGAACATCAATACAAAATCAACTGCCGGCAAATTTGCAACGCCGGGCATTATTACCATCACCCATCCTTCTGCAGGTGAAGTTCTTGTTTCCGGTACGAGCGATTCGATAGTCTTCACCGGCGGGAATATCGGCGCTCCGAAAAAGATCGAGTATTCGCTCGATAGCGGTGCGACGTGGACTCTTTCCAATAATATCACGACCGATCTGAAAACTCTGACGTGGATGGTTCCTACGACCACGACAACGACGACTGCCGCTTATGTTCGTGTCACTGATGGCAATGGTATCGTTGGCAAGAGCGCCCAGTTCACCATTCAAGGTGTGGCCGGGACGAAAGCAAGCATCAATACTGTCTCGATCAAATATATTCTTGCTGATTCGATAGCAGTTGGCACGAAGACAACGATCTCATGGACGACAACAGGAAACGTCGGCTCGACGATCAGCCTCGATTATGCGATTACCGATCCCGGTATTACCTGGACTCATATTGCAACAATCAACTCGGATCAGACAAGCTATGCCTGGACCGTTCCAAACGATATTACGCCGACAATGCTAGTTCGCGTCAGCGGCAGCGACCAGACTGCGGCATCAGCAACATTCGGTCCGTTCAAGGTGTACGGTACCGCCGGCGTCTATTCGCCGGTAAGCTTTAACGGATATAGCTTAGCGAACTATCCGAACCCGTTCGTCGGCGAAACGAAGATCGCATTCGTGATGCCCGAGCGCGGGTTAGCGCTTATCACACTTCACGACGAACTCGGCCGTACGGTTGCGACTGTTGCCAACAGCACGTTCGAATCCGGTTCGCACGAGATCAGCTTCGACGGAGCGAAACTTCCGGCAGGAGTTTATACCTGTACGTTTGAAGTCAATGGTGTGCGCCTGGTCAAACAGATGAGTTTGGTCAAGTAATGTTTTCATAGAGGTATGTAAAAGCGGCTCCGAGGTCAAACTCGGAGCCGTTTTGGTTTATAGCGTGTTACACTCGTTTCCACTTGCGCGAATATACACGTGAATTACGTTTCTTCCATTCTCGATCTGATCGGTAAAACGCCGATGATCGAACTGACACGGCTTGCTCCGGCGCGTTCGGATGTCAAGATCCTTGCCAAACTCGAAGAGTTTAATCCGGGCGGCTCGGTCAAAGACCGTATCGGCATCCGAATGCTCGAAGCTGCTGAGAAAGCCGGAAAGATCAAACCGGGCGGGACGCTCATCGAGCCGACGAGCGGCAACACGGGCATCGGGCTTGTGCTTGCTTCGATCAAAAAAGGATATAAGTGTATTTTTGTGATGACCGACAAAGCGTCGATCGAGCGCGTGCGGTACCTCAAAGCGCTTGGTGCTGAGATCGTTATCGTTTCGAGCGCTGCAAAGCCGAGTTCTCCGGAGTATTATTATAATACCGCGCAGCGGCTTGCAAGCGAGCTACCGAATGCATTCATGCTTAATCAATATGATAATCCCGCAAACCCCGACGCACATTATTACGGCACGGGACCGGAAATTTGGAAAGATACCGATGGTACGATCACGCACCTCGTCGTTGGAATGGGCACCGGCGGAACGATCACGGGTAACGGAAAATATCTCAAAGAGCAAAATCCGAAAATAAAAGTCATCGCTGCCGACCCGGTCGGTTCGTCCATCAAAACATATTTTGAGACGAACCGTCTTGTCGAAGCGCTTCCCTATCTTATCGAAGGCGTGGGGCAGGAGCGAATTCCGAAAAATCTGAATTTAAAATATGTTGACGAGATCATTAATGTCAGCGATAAAGATGCGTTTATGACAGCGCGGCGCCTGGCACGCGAAGAAGCGATCTTTTGCGGCGGCTCGAGCGGAATGAATGTCTTTGCCGCGATGCGCGTCGCTGAAACTGCTCCTGCGGGAAGTGTGATCGTGACGCTCATTTGCGATACGGGCGAGCGATACCTGACAAAACATCATTCAGACGAATGGCTCAAAGAAAAGCGTTTGCTGCAAACCGAAAAAATGACGATCGGGATGATCGCCGGATTAAAGCATCAGGTAACGGCAGCCCTCGTTGCCGTCGCACCGCATGACACCGTTCGCGATGCTATCTCAAAAATGACCGACAATAATATCTCTCAGCTTCCGGTGATCGACTCCGAAGGAAAATCCGTTGGCGCCGTCCGAGAGTCACGCTTGATGGCACGAGCGCTCGAATCGCGCGACTCGCTCACCTTACCCATCATCGAAGTAATGGAACAGTCATTTCCTGTTCTCGATGATTCGACCGATGCGAAAAAAGCCATTTCGATCTTGAAAGATGCACCGGCAGTGTTAGTCGAAGAATTCGGCAGAATTATCGGCATCATCACGCGCCACGATGTTCTTGAATTTATGTGATCAGTCCTAATGCACTTTAATACAAAAGCAATTCATATCGGCCAGGAGCCGGAACAAGTCACCGGCGCCGTTGCAGTGCCGGTATTTCAAACTTCAACCTACGCACAGAACGAACTCGGCGTTCACCCCAAGTTCGATTATGCGCGCACGATCAACCCGACCCGGCTTGCTCTCGAAACAAGCCTTGCCGCGCTTGAGAACGGGAAATTCGGGTATTGCTTTGCCAGCGGAATGGCGGCGATCGCCGCGGCACTTTCGCTTGTCAAAGCCGGCGATCATGTCGTCGCTTCGAGCGATATGTACGGCGGCTCGTTCCGATATTTTTCAAAGGTGCTCAGTAATTATAATATCGACTTCACCTATGCCGATATGCGCGACGTGAAAAACATCGAAGCGGCGATCAATTCAAAAACAAAACTGATCTATAGCGAGACGCCGACAAATCCGATGATGAACCTGACCGATCTCGCGGGACTTGCAGAAATCGGAAAGAAGCACGGATGTATCACGGTCGTTGATAACACGTTTATGTCGCCGTACTTTCAAAATCCGTTGGATATGGGTATTGACATCGTCGCTCATTCGGCAACGAAATATCTCGGCGGGCACTCCGATGTGATCGGCGGCGCGGTTGTTACCGCGAACGATAAATATGCAGAGCAGATCAAGTTCTATCAAAATTCCGCCGGCGCTGTACCGGGACCGTGGGACGTATGGCTGCTGCTCCGGAGCGTCAAGACGCTCGGTATCAGGATGGATGTCCATAATAGGAACGCAATGAAGATCGCAGATTTTTTGACATCGCAGTCAAAGATAAAAAAAGTGTATTATCCCGGACTTGTGTCACATCCGCAACATGAACTTGCAAAAAAGCAGATGCGAGGGTTCGGAGGAATGATCTCGATCGAGACCGGAAGTCTCGCTGCGGCAAAACGATTTGCAGCCGCACTTCATATTTTCACACTCGGCGAAAGCCTTGGCGGCGTCGAGTCGCTTGTCTGTCATCCGGTCACAATGACGCATGGTTCTGTCCCCCCTGAACGACGCGCTGAACTTGGCATTACCGACGGGCTAGTTCGCCTCTCGGTTGGCATCGAAGATATTGCCGATCTGCTCGAAGATATTAAAAATGGCATCGCCGCGATCTGATGAAAGTCTTTTTTCTTTCGTCATTACTGATACAACTGCTCTTTACCGGTTGTTCGAAATCGGAGAAATTAACCGACGACGAGCAGCAATATGTTGCGCTTTCGATCGGATTAATGAAAGCGAGATATACTACTACGGATTCGCTCACGCTACATTTTCGGCTCGATTCAGTCTTCCGTGTATTTCATTCCGATACTGCCGGCTTTCGAAAACAAACCGAACAATTCGTCAATGCACCTGGCCGCTCCGAACTTGTCTTTCGTGCGATCAACGATTCACTGCACGGGAATTAGCAGCGTCATTCGAGCAGACATCACAGACGCCACATTTCCAAGAGCCTGTGCGTTCGCCAAAATACCGAAGAATGAAAGCCGAGCGGCATTCCCATCCCGAGGCGTACTCTCTCATCGTTTGTAATTTACTAAGGGAATGTTCTAATTTTTCTTCCATAGAAGCAAGTGGCAAATGAATTTCCTCCCAGCGCTTCATCGGCTGCGACACAGTGACGGCAACAACCTCGGCATCGGATGCAAAAGAGGCATTGCGTTTTACCGTAAGCAGGTCTAACCCTTCGAGTAACCGAATTGCTTTTTGGACGGATGTTCGGTCGGCTTGCAATATCCTTGCAAGATTTTCATCAGTCGATAATACACCCTGTAACCCATCGTTCTTCGGAGCATTTAGAATGTATCTGAATAATTGTCCCTGCAGCGAGTTACGACTGCGCGAGAGATATTCTTCTGCGCGTGCTCTATCACGTGTTGGTTCAATATAGAGCTGGCCTGTGCCCGAGTCAACTTTCACAGATGAAATGATCTCGAGTTCTTGTAAGAGATCAAGTATGCGCGTCACCGACGCACGCTCATCACCGAGTTTCGATGCGACCTGCGCGATCGAAAAAAACAGTGGCTCGGAGAATATTTTTCCCTGAGGCATTTGAGCGGACTGATAGATAAATTCATAGACGCTTCGAATATTCTCTTCGCTTGGATATTTTCGTCCGATCAAAAATTCTTGTGAGCGTTCGTCTCCCGGATTATAGAGCAATATCGCAAGTGCATCGTTACTGTCGCGGCCTGCCCTGCCTGCTTCCTGATAATACGCTTCGAGCGTCGCAGGAATATCGTAATGAACGACGGCGCGAACATCCGGTTTGTCAATACCCATCCCGAATGCGCTCGTTGCGACGATCACATTTGTTTTGCCCTCTAGAAAATCGGATTGAATTCGCGAGCGAAGATCCGTTTGCATTCCGCCGTGATACGGCTCGCTTACAAAGCCGAGCTGTTTGAGCATCAGTGAGATCTTTTCTGATTTTGCTCTCGATGCCGTATAAATGATAGCGCTGCCGGAGATCGAATGTAATATATCAATGACACGAACATCTTTTTGAGCATCGCGAAGAACGGCGTATCGAATGTTCGGACGCTCGAATCCGGTCACAATCTGTGTCGGCCGGTGAAGATGCAGCTCGCGAATAATATCTTCGCGAACATCAGGCGTTGCGGTTGCTGTTAGTGCAATAATTGGTGGACGACTACCGGAAAAATACTCGAAACACTCTGGAATTCTCCGGTAACTTCGGCGAAAGTCATGCCCCCATTCGCTGATGCAATGCGCTTCGTCTATTGCAATAAACGATATGTTACATCGGGTAAGTAACTCGAGGAACGATCTGCTTTCCAGACGCTCAGGCGCAACGTAGAGCAGTTTGAGCGTATTTCGTTCAAGATCACCATATATTTTGCGGATTTGGTCGTATCCCAACGCACTGTTAATAGCTTCGGCGGCAATGCCGAGCGCATTCAGTTTATCGACTTGATCTTTCATCAGGCTGATCAGCGGCGAAACGACAAGCGCCGTACCGTCAAGCATCACTGCCGGAAGTTGATAGCAGAGTGATTTCCCGCTGCCGGTCGGCATCACGACGAGCGTGTCATTTTTTGAAAGCAACGAATCGACCGCCTCTTGCTGGCGAGGACGAAATGTTTCTATGCCGAATATTGTACGAAGTGTCTCTACTAATCCCGCCGGCACAGGCATTTATGCTTTTACGACATTCCCCATCTCGATGGGTGATTCGTTCATTTCATTGAGGGCGGAAATAATAGCGCTTGCAGAATCGGATGACGCAATAATAACCAGACCAATGCCAAGATTAAATGCGCGGCGCATATCTTCTTCGGGGACGTTCCCTGAGCGTTGGATCAGATCGAATATGACAGGACGTTCCCATGCCGACCAATGAATATCCAGTTCGAGCCCATCCGTGAGTACGCGCGTTGTATTACCGACAATTCCTCCGCCGGTAATATGGCTAAGAGCGTGAATATCTGTTTTCGGACGAAACTTTGTAAAGAGTTTTTGGATCGGATGTAAGTACGACCGATGAATTTTCAATAGTGCATCGGCGATAGATTCGCCGCGAAGCTCTTTCGGTTTTGCATTAATGCCGAATGTTTCGATAAGCGCTTTGCGGGCAAGGCTGAAACCGTTCGTATGCAGCCCGGTGCTCGGCAAACCTATTAGGACATCACCCGCCTGCACATTCTCGCGTGAAAGGATCGCTTCGCGCTCGACAATACCGACGACCGTTCCGGCAAGATCGAAATCGTCGCCATGATACATCCCGGGCATCTCGGCAGTTTCGCCGCCGATGAGTGCACAATTATTTTCTTCGCACGCCTTGACAAAGCCGCCGATGATAGCGGTGCCGTTGTCAACATTTAATTTGCCGCTCGCAAAATAATCCAGAAAAAAGATCGGCTTTGCGCCGCAGACTAAAATATCGTTGACACAATGATTGACGAGATCCTGCCCGACCGTATCATATCGTTTCGCATCGATCGCAACTTTTATTTTCGTGCCGACGCCATCGGTGCTTGAGACAAGAACCGGATGCTTCATTCCTTCGAAGCGGGCATCGTAGAGTCCGCCAAACCCTCCTATATCGGTGAGTACATTTTTATCGAACGTCCGTCGGACGAGCGGCTTAATGCGGCGAACGACTTCTTCCCCGGCATCGATATTGACTCCGGCTCCGGCGTATGTCAGCGTTTCTTCTGCAATGTGTGGCGGCATTATGGCAGTGGGTTTGCGGTCAGTGCTAACGTGAAGTTTGCAGTGAAATTTGTGAGTGTTGCAGGTGCTTTGTTGGCTTTGAATGCGATGATAAATGAATCGCGCGAGCTTTTCACATAGGCTGCAAAATCATTATTTGATAAAACCGTTGCATCGACGGAACGACTGTAGGAGCCAAGCCACAGCAAGGGGAGCGAGTCTGTTTTTACTGAAATGATCATTGTATCGAAGCTCGAAACGGGATATGCGGCATTATCCGATGTAAACGCCAGCTTCGTCAGCTTTACTGCTTTCAGATATTTCAGCGCGGTATTATTTGCCGCGAGCGCACTATCGAGCGAGAGCGGTATGCCGGGTGATGTCAGAAGCTGGCCGACCGGAGTCTGGGGCGGCACGGGAAACGAAAAACTCTTATTTAGATTAAATGTGAAAAAGTTGTCGATCCCAAGCGTCGAACAAGCGGCAAGAAATAAACAGGCTAATGTGGCAATGACAGGATATTTCGGTCGTATGTACATATTATTCATTTGTTATGTAATGTAACGAGTTCACATCGGATGCTGTTCCGATGAATACTCACTGAACATTACTTACAATATCTATGCCGAACGAAGTGCCAGCATACCCCGAAATCGTCGTAAAAAAACATCACGAGCGAAGATTGTTGAAAGGCCACCTGTGGGCGTTCAGTAATGAGCTTATTGAAGTCAGAAATGACCTCGACGCCGGCACTATCGTCCGCATAGTCCGTGAATTTGACAGCAAGCCGTTTGCACTTGCATTCTATCACCCTCATTCTCTCATCAGCGCGAGAATAATATCACGTGATGTCCGGGCAACCATAGATAAAGAATTTCTGAAAGCTCGAATTGCCGAAGCTGCTGCCAGACGAGATTTTCTTCTGCGTGAGCGTACTGCCGTCCGCCTCGTTCATAGCGAAAGCGACCTGCTCCCCGGGCTTGTCATCGAAAAATATAATGACATCTACACGTTTCAGATCGTCTCTGCTGCAATGGAGAAATTCAAACCGGAAATTATAGAATCTATAAAAGAACTGTTTAATCCAAAAAGTATCATAGAAAAAAATTCATCCCATCTTCGCACGCTCGAAGGCTTGCCTGAGATCGAGCAAGTCGTTTTCGGCGATGAAACTTCTACACAGATCAGTGACAGAGCCGGGACGAAATTCGACGTGTCGCTTGTCGCGGGACAAAAGACAGGATTTTATCTCGATCAAATG
This sequence comes from Kapaibacterium sp. (SeqCode), assembly GCA_035632315.1. Lineage (GTDB taxonomy): Bacteria > Bacteroidota > Ignavibacteria > Palsa-1295 > Palsa-1295 > JAFDZW01. The sequence continues at coordinate 13,508 of DASQGZ010000023.1, forward strand.
GATAACCGGACTGCTATCTGCCGATATATTACACCTGAATCTTCCGTGCTCGATCTGTTTACCAATGCCGGCGGTTTCGCACTTAACGCCGCCATTGCAGGGGCGAAAGAAGTTACGGCAGTTGATTCATCCGACTCGACGCTTACATCACTTAAACAAAATATATCACTAAATCCGAACAGAGCGGCGTGGACCATTGAGAAAGCGGATTGCTTTGAGTATGTAAAGTCCGTTGAAAAAACATTTGATCTCATCATTCTTGATCCACCGTCGCTTGCGAAATCAAAAAAACATTTGAAGAATGCGGCAAAAGCATATCTCGATCTTCATCGAGACGCGATCAAAAAGCTACATGCGGGAGGCATACTTGCAACGGCTACATGCTCGCACCATTTCAGCCGCGAAGCTCTGCACGAAGTGATCCGCGATGCAGCATCCGATTGCCGCAGAACTGCCGTCATCCTCGAAAAACATGGCGCCGCCGCGGATCACCCCATCCATTCAATGATGCCCGAGACTGAGTATCTGCGGTTTGCGATCGTAAGAGTGTATTAAGGCATTCTGAAACATTGGGTAGTATTTTGTGTCTTATTAGTAGAGGCTGAAATTGTAACTTTCCCCCGACCTTGTTCGTTAATAAAATTATGAGGCGTTTTGCAGCATATTTGGTCTTGCTTACAGCGACACTATGTGCCGCCAACTCTGTATTTGCCCAGCTCCCTGCCGGCGGCTCACCCAAGCCTGTCCCCGTGAAAGACACTGCGGTGATCTTTACCCCGAGCCATCCGCTCATTGATGATAACTCTATTCAATCAACCGCGTTAATGAACTCGTGGGGGTTCGACGGCTTTTTTAATGATTTTGGCTGGGGACTCGGATTTTATTATCGCCGGATCTTTTCCGATGCCATCAGTGGAGTTGTATCGCTCGACCTTGGTTCGGCAAAAGGCCCGAAAGAGTTTGGTTTCTACAATGAAATAAAAGTTAACCGGATCTATGTGATTCCCGTAACCGCCTCGCTGCAGTACCGCGTCCTGCAAAATATACTCGGCGCGGGACTTCGTCCGTATCTGACGGTCGGTGCAGGACCAGTCGTTGTGGCAACGACAGACGGACAGCGCGATTTCTTCGCCGCGCTCGGCAGCCCGCAATTTCATTTGACGTATGGTATTGATTTTGGACTGGGTGCATATTTCGGGCTTGACCCGAAATCAACGTTTGGCGCCAGCCTGAAGTATTACTTCATCCCCTACCCATCGCCCGGCGTCGAAAGCACGCTCGGAACATTCGTCAACGATTTCAGCGCCCTCTCGCTCAACGTCAGCTACGGATTTAATTTTTAGCTTAAAAAAAGCCCTCCATTTGAAAGCCTGTCCCGAAGAATTGAGGGAAGAGGTTGGAGTGTGAGTATGACGTTGAACAAATACCAGAGGTAGATAATGGAATTTTCCCATTGAGGAGGCAGTTGATTATTCTTCCGTCAAAAAGATTGCGCATAGTGTATTATTAATTTACCTTATGGCAAATAAAGTACTAACCAATAGACAAAAATTTTCACTGTGGTTTCTTTTCACAATGATCGTGGTAGGAGGGTTATTGAGTATGCACTTCACAAACGATTTCATTAATCTTGGAATAATGATAATAGGTTTTTACTCTATTGCACAAACGGTCAAATTCCTTTATTTATATTACTTTGCCAAGGATAGGTCCCAGTGAGATAAATAGAAATAAACTTCTCTTCTGACCAATAATTTTCTAAAATTTTAAAAGAAAAAAGGGAGCCGTATCCTGCTCCCTTTTTTTGTTCATCCATTGCGAAGAAGATCAGTGCCTTACAACCACTTCTTCGTTCTTGACGATATTTCCGTCCGATGAGACGACGATATTATAACGCCCGCTGGCGAGATTTCGCGCATCGAGCACTAATTTATCTCCCGTGGGGGCGATCACACCGACGACCCGTCCGCCGACCTCATTAAAGAGATCGACCTGCACATTCGGATACAGCCTGACGTCAAGGTTCATTGTGCAGAAATCCTTGACCGGATTCGGATAAACGGGCTGTTCGCGAGAGGGCTGATTCTGCTGAACGCCATTCTGTTCAAACGGCGCCGTCATCGTTACGGCAAACGACGACGTAGTTCCATGTGTATCCCGATACCAAACCTCGGTCGAGCGCGTGACGCCGTCGCGGGGCTTGATGGAAACTCTAAAATCGATGGTACCTGAAGGGCTGATAGATATTGGGAGAGATGCAAGCGGTTCGACCGAAAAATAATCGGGATCCGCCACCCAGACCGAGTTCAGCGTCAGCGCCTTCCCGATCGGGTTCGTAATAGAGACAAATTTTGCACTTTCCTGCGCCCGTGCTGTGAGAACACCGGCGGCAAGCAACACAACTGCAAAGAAGCTCAGCTTCAACAAACTCATTCGCACCATCGTGACGTGGTACAATCCCTTCTAGTTACGCAAATTCGATGCAAAATGGACGAGGGGGCAACCCGTCATTTATATTTAGAAATACAATAATACGAAATAATTATGCAAAATCCTAACTTGGGGAAAAGTGGGGAAATTCATAATTCTCAAGGGGTTAGCCCCTCTTAGGGATATGCCTTACTTAGGTGCCTAGACGAGCAGGTGAAAATAATTTTAAATTTAATATTACGGGCACCTATTTTTGTTTGGATTCGCCGTATAGATTGCTTATATTGGTATGTGCATTTACGAGCACCTATTTCAAGAAAGGATCATAATTATGTCGTTAGTAAAGACCGAACCGAGAACAGAAACGCGAAAAGTTAAAGCAATGCCGATGCGTGACGACCTTCCGCCGCGGCAGGCACAGGTGTTGAATTTCATCGAGGAATTCATTGATATTTCGGGTTATCCGCCGTCGATCCTCGAGATCGCCGATGCCCTTGACGTGACCTCGACCTACGGTATCCGCAAGCATCTGGATGCGCTCGTGAAAAAAGGCTTTCTTTCACGCGGCGGCCCCGGGCTTTCACGCGCGATCATGCCAGTCCGCCCGTCGTCACCGATGAATGCCCGCAGCAGTTCGATCCCGGTCGTCGGCAGGGTCACCGCCGGTGCGCCGATTCTTGCGGTCGAGCATATCGAAGGCTGGCTCTCGTATAAACCCGCGAAAGAATCGCAGAAGATGTTCGCCCTGCGTGTGCAAGGTCAAAGTATGAAAGATAAAGGAATTATGGACGGAGATTACGTCATTTGCCGCCAGCAGGAAGTTGCCGAAAACGGCGAGATCATCGTTGCCCTACTCGACGATTCGGCGACGGTAAAGACCTTCCGCAAAAAAGCCGGACAATATTTCCTCGAACCTGCGAACGAGAAGTTCAAGAACATCCCTATTACCGAAGACAGCGGATTTGCCGTACTCGGGAAAGTGACGAGCGTTTTCCGCGCGATCGACGACAGCCGCCCGGGTCTTGTCCAATTCCGTTATAGTTAATAACTCTATTACAATGACTGCATTACATTGTTACAGGATACAAATATGATAGCTGCAACTGTAAAATTTAAAGAGGCTTCGCAAGCCGGCGCCTCACCGATGTCGCTCGGCGGTGAACTGCCACAGCGACAAACCGCATTTCGTGAGAACGGGTACGGCTCGACGACGCACGGGTCATTCGGCTATAAACAGCTTCCGAGCCGCCAGTCAATGCCTGCCGAAGAGTTCGACCTCGAAGCACACCTGGCTGCACTCTGCGATAAACTGCGAGCAAAGTATTGAAACATACTTTGTCATTGTGGCGGATGATAAAATCTCATCGAATTCTTCGCGTTCTGTATTGTTAAATAACAAGAATTAATTTTACAATACGACCTCGAACATGAATTCTTCCGAACAAGGGTTGAAAGATATTTTTGATGAGATCACGAAACTCCGTGCCCGTGCGGCCGAACTTCGCCGCACGATGGGTTCCTCAGAAGTCAGCAATTACACGCTTACCGGCACTTCCGGCGAGAAAGTGACTCTTTCTGATATGTTCGGCTCGAAGGACGAACTTATTGTTATTCACAATATGGGAAGAAGCTGCCGCTACTGTACGCTGTGGGCAGACGGGATCAATGGCTTTACAAAGCATTTTGAAAGCCGAGCCGCTTTTGCGCTCACCTCGCCCGACGACTACGAAACAATGAGACGTTTCGGGATGGAGCGCGGATGGATGTTCAAGATGTATTCGACCGAAGGTACATCGTTCAAACGCGATCTTGGATTTGAAGACGAGCAAGGTGAACCGCAGCCCGGTGTTTCCGTCTTCAAGAAGTCAGCTGACGGAAAGATACTGCAGACAACGAAAGATTATTTTGGACCGGGCGATGATTATTGTCCGATCTGGCATTTCTTCGATCTGCTCCCGTCGTCAAGTGATAGCTGGGAGCCGCAGTATCACTACATTCAGACACAGCATAAGCATTAAAAAGAAAGTCCGGCATTCGCCGGACTTTTCATGTTACATTTTATTTTTGGAGTCTTACCGGCGTCCACGGTCATAACCACCGCCGCCTCTGCGGTCGCCATAGCCTCCGCCGCCGCGACGATCACCGCCTCTGCCGCCGCCATAGCCATTACCGCCGCCTTGACGCGGGGGGCGCTCGACATAACCTTCCGGTTTTTCAAGCAGCGCTTTGCGCGAGAGCGAGAACTTGCCGTCCGGTTTGACAGCAATAAGCTTTACATCGAATTCATCACCGACCTGAATGACATCGCTGATATTTTCGACGCGATTGTAATCGATCTCGGAAATATGCATTAAGCCTTCTTTCTTCGGCAGGAATTCCATGATCGCGCCAAGTCCTTCGCGAACCTGCGTCACTTTCGCGCGATAGACTGTGCCTTCTTCCGGCAAGCGGATAAGCCCTTCGATCATATCTTGTGCTTTCTTTGCCGACGTTCCGTCAATCGCAGAAATCGTCAGCGTACCGTCGTCCTCGATCGTGATATCTTCGACACCGGACTCTGACTGGATCTCGCGGATCATCTTGCCACCGGGTCCGATGATCAGTCCGATCATTTCAACCGGTATTTTCATTGCCGTCATTCTCGGTGCATATTGTGAAAGGTCAGCGCGGGGTGCGCTGAGCACTTCGTCCATCTTGCCGAGGATGAAAAGCCTACCCTCTTTCGCCTGCATCAATGCCTTTTCGAGCAGTGCGAAATCAATGCCTTTGATCTTCATATCCATCTGGCAAGCGGTGATGCCGTCGCGCGTGCCGCAGACTTTGAAATCCATATCGCCAAGGAAATCCTCATTCCCGAGAATATCACTCAATACTGCCGAGCGAGTCTCTTCTTTGATAAGCCCCATCGCGATTCCGGCGACAGGTTTTTTCAGTGCAACACCTGCATCGAACAGTGCAAGACTTCCCGCGCAGACTGTCGCCATCGAGCTCGAACCGTTCGATTCGAGGATGTCGCTGACGATGCGCATCGTGTATGGAAATTCTTCTGAAGGCGGCAAAAGTCCTTTCAATGCACGTTCTGCCAAGTTTCCATGCCCTATTTCGCGGCGCCCGGTGCCGGTCATTCTTCCGACTTCACCGACACTGAACGGCGGAAAATTGTAATGAAGCATAAAACGCTTCGTTGTGTCTTCGCCGAGCCCCTCGATATTTTGCTCGTCGCGTTTTGAACCGAGCGTTGCTGTCGAAAGCGATTGCGTCTCACCGCGAGTGAATAAACTCGAGCCGTGTGCACGCGGCAGAACTCCAACTTCGATCGTGATCGGCCGGATCGTCGATGTGTTGCGTCCGTCAAGACGAATGCCATCCGAAAGGATCATTTCGCGCATTTCGCGCTTCTCAACCTTTTTCAACGTTGCGGCGATTACCTTTTCAACTTCGGCGTACTTCTCTTCGCCAAGTTCAGCTTTCAAAGCTGCTTTGGCACCGTCTTTAACAGCCGTTGTTTTTGTCGCACGCTCATCTTTTGCAAGGACCGTACGGGCAAGTGTGCGAAGATCTTTTGCGGCAAGTGTTTCGATCTTTGCTTCAAGTTGGGAGTAATCAGGTACAGCCGCGAGTACGCGTTTTGTTTTTGCAATGCCCGACTCGCGTGCAATGCGCTCGAGGCCTTCACAAACTGTCTTTACTGCATCGGCAGCAACACGAAGCGCTTCGAGGTATTCCTGCTCGCTGATCTCGTCTGACTCGCCTTCGACCATCACGATCGAATCTTTCGTGCCGGCAACAATAAATTCGTAATCCGCCTCTTTGAGTTCGTCAAATGTCGGATTAATAATGCTGTTTCCGTTACTTCGAGCAACACGAACCGCTCCGATCGCCTCGGCGAACGGAACCTCAGAGAGCAACAGTGAAAGCGATGCCCCGCAGACAGCAAGCACATCGGCATCGTTCTGCTGATCGGAACATTCGATGAAGGCAACGATCTGCGTTTCGTAGTACCAGTTCTTCGGGAACATCGGACGGATCGGGCGATCGACAATGCGTGCGGAGAGAACTTCTTTTTCGGACGGCTTTCCTTCGCGGCGAAAATATCCGCCCGGAATTTTCCCGGCAGCTGACATACGTTCGCGATACTCAACTTGCAGCGGCAAAAAGTCAATATCCTCTTTCGCTGTTTCTGCTGCACAGACGGTTGTAAGCACCATCGTCTGGCCGAGCGACGTCATCGCCGAGCCTGATGCCTGTTTGGCATATTTGCCAATATCGAACCCGATCGTTTTTCCGCCGGGTAATTGTATAGAATAATTCATACGTGTAGTGAATGCGTAAGCATATTCTGCATACGGCATTCGTTAGTTGTGTTTAATGAACATGCGATGAAATCATGGTACAAGCTGCGCGTGGAAAGCGGTTCGGTAAGTCCTCCATTCGAGAGGGTTTTTTTTGCATTAATCGGTAGAAGGTCTCATCGCATCAGTAGATGCTTTCGCGACGCTTCATTGCACCATGTTATCAACGAACAATAGAACGCCCCGGCATTTCCGGAGCGTCTAAACTTTTTTTATTTACGAATATCGAGTTCTGTAATTAACTCGCGATAGCGCTTGATGTCTTTTTTTGCAAGGTAATCAAGCAGCGAGCGGCGCTTGCCGACCATTTTCAGTAAGCCCGTTTTCGAATGGTGGTCTTTCGGGTTCGCCTGAAAATGGGGGGTCAGTGTATTGATGCGTTCGGTCAGGATTGCGATCTGGACTTCTGTACGGCCGCTGTCTTTTGCGCCTTTGCCATATTTGGCAACGAGCGCGGTTGTTGACTCTTTTGTGATCGACATAACGTATTAATTGATAGCGTTTTACAAGTGCCCGGAACCTACCGCTATGAAAGCCCCGGTTTAATTAGAAATTATATAACTTAAATTAGGCGGCTAAAATTCCTTATAGGTAGGGCTCGGGCTGTGAAAGATATGTTTGGACATAATCGGCAACAGAATGTTCGAGCGACCTGAACTCGTTCTTGAAGCCTGCGGCTCTGAGCTTCGACATATCTGCTTGGGTGTGGTATTGATATGCTGATCGGATCTCTTCAGGCATATCTATATATTGAATGTTATTTGGTTTTCCCATTGCAGAAAAAAGTGCGGATGCAAGATCATTCCACGACCGTGCAGTACCGCTTCCTAAATTATAAATACCATTGACGCTTTCAGTATCAAGCGCCCACATCAATACATCAACGCAATCTTTGACATAAATAAAATCGCGGGTAAACGCTCCGTCTTTATAGTGTGCATTATACGAACGAAATAATTGTAGCGCACCTGTCTCGTTCACTTGATGATATGCTTTATATACCAGACTCGACATTGCGCCTTTATGATATTCATTCGGGCCAAACACGTTAAAGAACTTAAAACCAGCACACAGACGATCGTAATTATTCCTTACGAGCCAAAGATCGAACAGATGCTTTGAATAGCCGTACGGATTGAGCGGGCGAAGCGTTTGCGTTACAGCATTATCATCGCTAAAACCAAGTCCTCCGTCGCCATAGGTTGCGGCGCTCGATGCATACACAAATCGAATTTCATGCTCGAAACACCACTCCGCGATCGTTTTGCTGTAATCGTAATTATTCCGAATCAAATAATCCATATCACGTTCGGTTGTCGAAGTACAGGCTCCGAGATGAATGACCGCCTCGACTTCACGCGGGTCCAATTCATCTTCGAACACCTCCAGGAAATCATTCTTGTGAAAATATTCCGTAAATTTCTTTCCAAGGAGATTTTTCCATTTGTCGGAGGAAGCAAGGTTGTCAACGACTAAAATATCATCATAACCGGCTTCGTTTAGACGCGCCAGCATAACACTTCCGATAAATCCTGCTCCTCCGGTAAGAACGATCATTTTCCGATATCTGATTAAGAAAGCAAACAAACAACACGAGTACAGAGATTGTCACTTAATTTTAATTGCGGTTCAGTTCACTCAGCGCTAGCAGATATGCGCCAGTCCCCCACCACCATTCGCCTTGAGAAAGCGATTTGTAATATTCTTTTCTACCAGGCCACGTGCCTTCCGATACGCCGGTAAACTTCCCTTCACTATTAACAAATTTTGCCAGCGTTTTTTCTGCTCTGCGCATCGTCTCATTGTATTTTTTCGGCAAAATATCAATCCGTTTCGCTCTTGCCAGGGCGAAAAGGTACATTGCAGATGCAGAAGTTTCTTCGTACGAAGTTTTATCATCAAGAATGGTGCGCCAAAGCCCATGTTTCGTTTGAAGTTTGGAAAGAGCATCGAGCATAGGCAAAAATATACCGTCGCGAATTTCTTTGAATTCGCTTGAACTTCTGCTTATATACGTCAGCAGCTCAACGCATGTCATCAGTACCCAACCGTTTCCTCGTGCCCATGCACCTTCAGAGCGCAGTCCGGTGAGATTTTCTTCGCAATGAATGTAGAATGAACTCTCGTCATCGCGAAGAACACGAAGATGTTCTCGAAGCTGATGCAATGCTTCTTTTTGCCAGTCTTTTTTAAGGTACACACCGAGTTTAGCAAGAAGAACAGAAGAATAAAAAACAGTATCAATATAAATATTTGGAAGATCGACATTATGCAAGATTATTCCGCTGCCATTTCGAAGCGCTTTATGATTGATAAAGTAATAAATTTTTTCAGCAGTGTTATCAAGCTGCAATCTTACTTCAGGAAAATGTTTTTTTACCTCAGGATATAAAAGCGCAAAACTCCACGAACCACAAAAATAATTTACCGGGACCCCTTCGTTCAAATGAAAATACAGCCAGCGCTTGATATATCCTCGAACAGCATCGTCCGGTTGAATGTCAAGGCTTTGCAATAACCCGTACATTGCAAGCGATTGCCCCCAATCTGTCGATTCCGATTCAGGTCGATGACGATCGCACCAGGATGTACGAATGCGATCGATCAGTTCTGCTCTGTCACGTTTACCCATCATACAAAATTACAATACAAAATTACAGAATTTTCTCTGTTATTCGGCGATCCTTCCGTCAACAAGTTCAATGTGCCTGTCCGAACGGGCTGCAAAATCCGGGTCGTGAGTCACCGTAATGATCGTACATCCATAACGGTGTGAAAGATCATTAAAGATATTGAACACTGTCTGCGTATTCACTGTGTCAAGATTACCGGTCGGTTCGTCTGCCATAATAATATCCGGCTCGTTGATCAGCGCGCGTGCGATCGCAACACGCTGCTGCTGACCGCCGGAAAGCTTACTTGAAAGTTTATGAGCAAACAAATCCATTTCCATTTCCGCAAGCTTTTCAAGCGCTTTTTTCTCGATCGAATCACGGTCAAATCTCCCAAGCTTTAACGCTGGGAGCATCACATTCTCTAAGACAGTAAATTCCGGTAATAAAAAATGGAATTGAAAGACGAAACCGATATGCTCGTTGCGAAATGCAGCAAGTTCATTTTGCGAAAGACCTGTAACGTGGTAGTCTTTAATGGAGATCTCACCATCGTACTGTGTATCTAATGTAGAAAGCACATATAGTAACGAAGATTTTCCGCTCCCAGATTTACCGACGATCGTAACGAATTCGCCCTGGGAGATCGAAAGCGAGACATCTTTAAGGACATGAAAATCTTCCCCTTCATTAAAGTATTTGTTGATGCTCTGTGCTCGTAGTATTTCGGCCATATCGTCTAACCACGTAAGATGGCAACAGGGTCTACCTTTGAGGCTTTTACCGACGGCAGCACTCCGGCAAAAAACGTTGTCAGTACGCCAAAACCGAAACCGAAAATATAATATCTGGCTTCGAAGATGACCGGAAAATATTTCAATCCGATAAATTCATTCTTCGGAAACGGCACGTTCGACATTGCATACGATAACATAAAACCAAGAGCGATCCCGGTCAACGCGCCGAGAATGCCAATCGCAAGCGACTGGGAAAGAAATATCTGTGCAATATCGCGCCGAGCAAATCCTTCTGCTTTTAAGATCGCAATATCTTTCATTTTACTTGCGATCGTCATATTCATAATATTATAAATTCCGAAGCCCGCAACAACTAGCAATGTCACGCTGACAACAATGGTCAGAATATCGCGAATAAGATTAGACGTAGTTACTGATGAATTTGCGGTTTCCCAGTCTTCGGCAGTATAATTATATTTTCTCGACATCAACGCTGCCTCTGCGCGGGCGTACTTGATATTCGTGAGCTTGATCGCAATATCGGTAATGTAGTTACGATCTTTCTCAAGCAATTGCTGAACAGTTGGGATATTGACATAACTCTTAACATTGTCAATCTGTCCAATACCGATCTTGAATGTCCCGACGATTCGAAAGCGCATTGACGTTCCGTTCGGCGTTGCCAATGAAACGAGGTCACCCATTCGAACATTTAGTTTGTCGGCCAGTCCCTGCCCCATTAAAATACCATAGTCAGTCGTTAGCAAATTTTCTAACTTGCCGCTCGACATTTTTTCATGAAGCTTATAAAGATGATCTTCCTGAAGAATATCCACGCCCTCGATCATTCCGTTAATCTGCACTGGCCCGTAATTATAAAATGCCTGTGTCGATAAATACGGGGAGACGGCAAGAACACTCGGATCGTGCTTGAGATCGGCAACGATATCATACGCATTTTTAATGTTGATCGTCACCTCTTTTGGTTTTGGATGACTGACAGATACCGTCACGCTCGAATCACGAAAATATTCGCCTGCGATCGATTTCGAATAATCGGTAGAAATGTCATTGTAAATATGGATGTCCGGAGTGGATGACAACATCGTATCGGAGAGAAATTCATTCACCCCCTTCATAAAGCTGATCATAAAAATGAACATCGCAATGCCAAAGGTCACACCGAGCATCGCGATCAACGATTGCTTTTTTCGTGAAAGCAAATGCGTCTTTGCAATGCCGATATTAATTGCAAGTGACATTTTGTTATTGTCCGGGCAGGACGATCTCGGTATGTTCATCAATGCCGGAAAGAATCTCGGCATCGTCAAGCGTCAGTATCCCTGACTTTACTGCGACTGTCTTTTTTGTACCGCTTGAAATAACGAAGACGCTGTCCCCCGAAAGCAATGATTGCCTCGGGATCACCAACGCATTTGTTTTCTTCCTGATAATGATATTAGCTTCGACGGAACTGTGAACAAATGAACTTGCCGACGGTATAGTAAATTCTGCATCAACTCGGAAAGTCTGATCCGCAACGTTCATCGTTGGATAAATTTTTACAACCCTCGCTTCATAAATCGTATTACCGGTGACGTCATTTTTTAGAAGGACTTGTTGGCCGACACTGATCTTATCAATATCTTGCTGATCGACAGCAAGCTTAATCGTCCGGCGCTCTTTCGAGCCAAGCAGAGCGACCGGTTCGCTCATTCGAACTGCCTCACCGACTTCTTTTAATGTCTGGAAGACAGCGCCGTCAGTATCAGTTCTGATATAAAAATTATCAAGGTCGGTTTCGGCGGCGGCTACCTGGCTTTTTGCATTACTTGCCGTGACACGAAGATCATGCAGAGTCGATCTGTAACGCTCTTGGGTCGAACGCATATTATTCAGAGAGATTGTGTATGCATTCGAGATGTCATCAAATTGAGAGTGCGTAATGACATTACTGTCGAGAAGTTTTTGGTATCTGATATATTGAACTGAATCGGTCTTAAATTTCGATTCGGCGCTTTGCATTGCAAGACGCAGGTCGGCGATCACCGGTGAGGCGTCCGATGTGTTAAGCGTAGCGTTCTCATAAAGTTGTTTGGCAGCATCGAGTCGTGCAGTTTGTGCCTCATTTCGGACAACATAAAGGATCTCATTTTTTGAAAGTGAGTCACCATCAGTCACCCGCTTCTCAACGATCGTACCATTTACAAGTGAGTAAACAGTGTGTTCATTCTCCGGGATGATCGTGCCCGAGGCATAGACTGTCTCGATAATATTTTTGCGAACAGGATGAACCGTTGAGTTTTGTTTGCACGATGAAAGAACGACAAGTAGGGTGCAAAGAATAAAGGGGAGGCGCATATTAATCTGCTTTTATGGGTACAGGCGTTCTTCCGAAGCGGCGGTCCAATTCGTCAAGCGCAAGTTTGATCACTATCGGCCGGCCGTGCGGGCAGACATACGGCATTTTTGTCTGGAAGAGCTGTTCGATAAGCGAGTGCATTTCTTCCTGTGATAATTTATCGCCGGATTTTATTGCTGCCCTGCATGAAAATCCTGCAGCCAACGCTTCACGCGATGAAAATGTACCGAGCCGTTCGTACTCGTCATACGATTCGAGCAATTCATGCAAGATTGTTGCTTCGCTGCCGCTTTTTACATCGGTCGGGACGGCATCGATCACAATGGACGTTCCGCCAAAAAATCTGATGTGGAATCCGATCCCCTCAAGCGCCGATTGAAGTTCGCGGATCATTGCGACTTCGCGAGGAAGCAGATCGACCGATTGCGGAAACAGCAGCTCTTGCGAATTTGCAGAACCGGTTTCTAACGAGTGCAGTATCCGTTCGTATAAAATCCGCTCATGCGCGACATGCTGATCGACAATCATAATGCCGGATTTGATCTGGCTGAAAATATATTTATTATGCATTTGCCAGAGTACCGGCTTTTCCGCAAGGGCTTCTGCGGTGATCGCTTTTCGTTCGGCTTCGGATGAGCGTGGCTGGGGTGCAACTTGCCCATCTTCACTTACCTGTGTCTCGGAACTTGGTACGAGGCGTGATGTCTGGGTTCCAAACAGATCCTGAGGGCCTTTGTCAAATAATCGTTCGACTGTGCCAAGCCCGTTGCCGGCAAGTGGTGGTTTCAACGATGCTCCGCGCTCAAGTGTTGCCACTGCTCTCGGAAGGGGCGCCGACGTGCGCTCCGGGAATCGCAGACGTGCAGCTTCAGTCTGATTGATCGCATGCGGCATCTGCATTTGCGGAGCCATCGCACCCTCAGCCGCGCTTTGCTGGGTTACGCGTTGTAAAACATCCGATAATGTATGGCGAACTTCATCAATGATCGCACGCTCGTCTTCGAATTTTATTTCAAGTTTTTGCGGATGTACATTGACATCAACTTTTGCGGGATCAATATCAATATAAAGAAATGAAGACGGAAAGGCGCCTTTCTCGACGAGATGTTCGTATGCATTTGATACTGCAAACGAGAGCCCGCGTGACGAATGGATCGGGCGATCGTTGACAAAGAAGAATTGTTCGGTTCTCACACGCTTGACAAACCCGGGAGCGCTGATAAATCCGTGCAAATGAAAGCTCGGAGTGATCTTTTCTACCGGAAGGAGGGACGAACGAAGTTTTGAGCCGAAGATCTGCTCGATGCGTTCGGGAAGCGGGCGGAATGCCGGTAGATCGAACACCGAATCATGATCGCTCACGAGCACAAAGCGGACACCCGGATTCGAGAGTGCGGCACGAGTGACGGTATCGATGATATGTTTGAATTCGGTCGCCTCGCTTTTCAAGAATTTACGACGGGCAGGAACATTGAAAAATAAATTACGAATAGCGATCGTCGTACCTTCATCGCATGCTTCGGAGCGGACTTCGCGTTTGATGCTGCCTTCAACTTTTACGAACGTCCCAAGTTCCTCGGCGTGCAGTCGTGTACGCATTTCGAATTGCGAAACAGAAGCGATCGCCGCGAGAGCTTCCCCGCGAAAACCGTATGTATGCAGTTTTTCGAGGTCGTCTATTTCGTTGAGCTTGCTTGTCGCGTGCCGCTCGACGGACAGCTCGGCATCTTCGCGCGACATTCCGCTGCCGTCATCGACAACCTGAATAAGCGTTCGCCCGGCTTGCTTGATAATGACAGTAACTGTTTGCGCGCCGGAATCAAGAGAATTTTCTACTAATTCTTTAACAACCGATTCAGGACGGGTCACGACCTCGCCGGCTGCAATTTTTTGCGCTAATGTCGGTGCAAGTTTATGAATGAGAGACATCGTTATGCGTTCGCCTCTTCTTCGACGGTATATGCTTCACCCTGAAATGCATCTTCACTGAAAAGCGCTTTGGCAAACTCTGCCGGATCGAACGGCTGTAGATCGTCAATCTGTTCGCCGACGCCGATATATTTAACAGGGATTTTCATTTCATTTGCAAGTGCGATCACTACTCCGCCTTTCGCAGTGCCATCAAGCTTCGTCAGAATAAGCCCCGTTATTGGCGCAACTTTCGAAAATTCTTTCGCCTGCTGAAGAGCATTTTGTCCGGTTGTTGCATCAAGCGCCAACAAAACTTCATGCGGTGCATCGGGAATCAGTTTGCGCATCACGCGAGTCATCTTTTCGAGCTCTTGCATCAAATGAGCTTTGTTATGAAGACGCCCGGCAGTATCGATGAGCACGACATCGGCATTTCGAGAAATTGCAGCCTGGACCGTATCGTAGGCAACAGCAGAGGGGTCGGCACCGTGATGCTGCTGAATAATATCCACGTTTGCACGGTGCGCCCAAACCTCAAGCTGCGAATTTGCCGCCGCACGAAATGTATCAGCCGCACCGATCAAAACATGTTTGCCGCTGGTGCGATAATTATTGGCAAGTTTACCGATTGTCGTCGTTTTACCCACACCGTTCACACCAACGATCATTATAACGAACGGCTTTTTATCAGACGCAATAGCAAACGGATCATCGGGTGAAGTAAAACGGCCATCGTGGGTTAGCGCTTTTGTGATCTCTCGGCGAAGTTCATCACGAAGTTCCGAAGCATCCGACCATTTCATCCGAGCCATTGTCTCTTGAATGCCGGACATGATCTGCTCCGTCGTTGTCATTCCAACATCCGCAAGCAGAAGCGTCTCTTCAATCTCGGCAAGCAGTTCGTCGTCGATCTTTCGACTGCGGCGTAGAATGCGCGAGAACTTACGCACCAGGTTTTCCTGGGTTTTTGCAAGTCCTTCTTTCAGGCGCGAAAATTTCAGTTTATCGAAGAATCCCATTGGGTCGGTTAGCTCACTAACAGTACAGCTCTTCGTACGTAGATCGCAAGCGAAACGATGAGCAGCGCTGCCGATATAACCCAACCAAACACCAAAACGTCGCCCGAAACTCCGATAACTGCAAGGAAAAGAACGATGATCGTTGCCAAGATCGCAGCCTTGCCCCAGTAATTCGAAGGCGGGATCGCATCAATTTTCTTTCGTAGGATGATCGCGCCGATAAGCGTCGCAATGTCTTTGCCGATCACAAGCAGGACGAACCACAAGGGTACCATTCCTTTCGTGACCATTGCGACCACAATGGCGGCAACGAATATTTTATCTGCGATAGGGTCGATCGCTTTTCCGAATTCGCTGATAGTATTCGTTTTCCGTGCAATAAAGCCGTCGGCAATATCTGTAATATATGCGAATGCCATAAGTGCAGCTGTGGCAGGATAATTACCATTCAAGAAAAACAGAACCGTCGGAGCTGCGAGTAATACGCGCAGGAAGCTTATACTGTTCGACAGGGTCAGTATCCTATCGGACGTATGAAGCTCTGGGTGGGCGCTCATCGTAAATTACTCAGCACACCCGAAGGGTTACGCCGCTTTTGCCTGGTGTGATGCAGGATAACTCTCCGGATAGAGCAGGCACCGAACAGAATGAGCGCTCATTCCATCAGTGAGCACCGGATGAATGGATTTGCATTCTTCGAAGGCCTTCGGGCAGCGCGGATGAAAATAACAGCCGGTCGGTACATTTGCCGGACTCGGGACATCACCTTGAAGCATAATCCGTTCGCGTTTCAATTTCGGATTAGCGATCGGGACTGCGGAAAGCAACGCCTCGGTGTACGGTGCCTTCGGCGCAGCATATAACTCTTTGTAGTCGGCAACTTCGACGATCTCACCGAGATACATTACTGCAACACGATTCGAAATGTGTTTAACGACAGAAAGATCGTGTGCGATAAATAAGTACGTCAGGTGAAATTTCTCTTGAAGATCCATCAACAGGTTCAAAACCTGCGACTGGATCGATACGTCAAGCGCGCTCACCGGTTCGTCGCAAACAATGAACTTTGGTTCGACCGAAAGCGCGCGGGCAATGCCGATACGTTGGCGCTGACCGCCGGAAAATTCGTGTGGGTATCTTCTTGCGTGCAAAGGGTTAAGGCCGACAAGCTCAAGCAATTCATCAACGCGCGATTTGATCTCGGCATCCGTCTTGCGAAGCCCGTGAACTTTCAAGATTTCAGATATCATTCCGCCAACGGTAATACGCGGATTGAGCGAAGAATATGGGTCCTGAAAAATGATCTGCATCTGCCGGCGCATTTCGCGCAGTCGTGTATGATGCATTTTCGTTACGTCTTCCCCCTCGAATATTACTGTGCCTGCTGTTGGCTCGATCAGTCGGAGGATGCAACGACCGGTCGTCGTTTTCCCGCAGCCGGATTCGCCGACCAAGCCGAGCGTTTCCCCTCGGCGAATAGTGAACGACACGTCGTCAACCGCTTTTACATTACCAACTGTTTTGGAGAACAGCCCTTGTTTGATCGGAAAATATTTTTTTAGCCCTTTGACTTCGAGAAGATTATCTGACATTCGAGCCTCTATAAGTATTGGTCAATCAACAAAATTACGAAAAAATCTACCATTGCACCGTAAGAGCAAGCTCCGGAGCTCCGTCACGACGAACCGAAAGACCAAGATCGGTCTTCGTTTTCGACTGCCCGCTAGCCACCGGTGTCAGCCCATCGGGATGAGCAACAAGCCTTCCGAAGCTATATCCGAGCGCAACCCCGAGCGGGATGTCGCTCCACCAATGAATGCTCGTGCCGACAAGCCCTGTAGCGCAAACCGCCATTAATGGATAGCCAACCCACGGGATCCACGCTTTTTCCGGGTAATTCTCTATGGCAACCGTCAGCGTTGCAAATGCAGTTGCAATATGTCCCGACGGAAATGCATCGTATTTCGGAACATGCTTTAAGTAATCAAGCTGATTCGGAAAAAATCTCCACGCGCCGGTTGGTGTCGTCGCAAGAAAGGGGCTTTCACGGCCTGTGATATGCTTCAAGAGTTGCACGACTCCGCCACACGCAAGAATCACTTCGACCGTTTGGCTCGCTGTTCGAATAGCGCGGTCGTCATTAAATGCAAATCCATAGATCGCGTAAGCGGCAGCAAGACCGAACTGTGTTTTGCCGTCCCCGATTCCATCACCAACATCGCATACATCCCGAAAAAATTTATTTTTATCGTACAGTTTCGCAGTTGCATCCCACGTTCGGTTATCTGTGATGATCGTAACGGCCGTCAGCGCTGATATCCCCGCAATGACGGGTAGTTGATTC
>DASQGZ010000024.1:0-45029 GCA_035632315.1 Kapaibacterium sp. (SeqCode)
GCACGAGCAAGCACCATCGCTTAATATCAAAGGCTTGATGACTGTCGCCCCGTTCGAGGAAAATCCGGAGCATGTCAGGCCTGTGTTTGCCAAGCTTCGCGAACTTGGCCATTCACACAATCTCTCTGAGCTTTCGATGGGAATGTCGAATGATTTTGAGGTCGCGATCGAAGAGGGCGCGACGATCGTGCGTGTCGGCAGTGCCCTTTTCGGAGAACGAGCATAATTCAATATTCAAAACTCAACATTCCCCTTCCTTCGTATTTTCGTACTCTAAACAAAACGACAACCAATGCCTCTTTCTCCGTTAGAGATCAAGAAAAAGGAATTCGAGCAGAAAATGCGTGGCTACGACGTTGACGAAGTGCGCGCATTTCTCGACGAAGTTGCCAAAGAGTTCGAACTGGTGTTGCGCGATCAATATGCCGCCGAAGACGAACACGAGGCTATGCGCGCAAAGCTCGAACATTATCTTTCGCTCGAAGGCACACTCGAAAAGACGTTGCTGGCCGCGCAGCAAACTGCCATCAAAATGGAGGATCAGGCGAAGAAAGAGTCAGAGCTTATACTTACTGAAGCACGACTCGAACGCGACAAGATGCTCAAAGATATACCGTTAGACATTGAGCGTGCACGGGGCGAAGTCGTGCGCCTTCACGCCGAATACGAAGCGACGCTTGCTAGAATGCGGTCACTCTTCGACGGATTTTCGGCATTCTTGAATTCGATGACCAAGGAAATACCCTCTGAGACACATAACACAAAATAATCTGCCGCCTAAGCGTATCACTACCAGACCCAAGATGAAAAATTACATATTTCTTTTAGCGTTAATATTTCTTTCCATTCTTGGTTGCAAGAACGATCAGTCAAGTAATCCGACGATCGTCTATGTGTACAGTGATCCTCTCATCGACTCTGCCGCGAAGGTGATCGTGAACCGAGTTATTGATGGCGATACCTTCAACATTTTTGTCGGAACCGATTCGTTCTCGATCCGCCCCCTTGCCATTGATGCATTCGAGATCAAACACGATGCCCGTCTCGACTCGCAGGCTGTTAAAGCTCATATCTCCATCGATTCGGCGTATGCACTTGGACAAGCCGGAAAGCTGTTCGCAGATTCCCTGCTCTCGAAAAAACAGGTACTGCTTGTTCGCGATTATTCTCAATCGAATTTCGATACGTACAACCGTCTTCTGCGCCATGTCTATTATTTTGAAAATGGCGTGACCCATGACTATGGTGCACTGATGATCGCAAAAGGTCTGGCTTTGGTGGATACATTGTAACTATATTTATTTTAATAACTTACAGTTTTTTTAACCTGAAAATTTTGTTTTTATTTGTATTGAGTAAGGTTTTTGCTTATCTTTGTAGTCAATTCATTCACATTATCAAACTGTTAATTCTATGAGACGAATTCTTGTACCTATGATGGTTGTGGCAATCGGGGCGTCAGTCGCGTTCGTGAGCTGCAACAAAACGAACTCATCCGCACCGGGCGCCGGTGGGGATAGTTCAAAGATGACGGCAGCGTCGATGTCGCCTGTTGAGCGAGGAAAATACCTCGTGACGATCGCCAGTTGTAACGACTGCCACACTCCGTGGAAAATGGGGCCG
This sequence comes from Kapaibacterium sp. (SeqCode), assembly GCA_035632315.1. Taxonomy (GTDB): domain Bacteria; phylum Bacteroidota; class Ignavibacteria; order Palsa-1295; family Palsa-1295; genus JAFDZW01. The sequence goes on from DASQGZ010000024.1 coordinate 1,624, forward strand.
AAAGGACCCGAACAGGATATGTCGCGCATGCTTTCGGGTCATCCGGAAGGAATGCCGATGCCGCCGGCTCCGCAGAATGGAATGCCGTGGGCAGTATCTGGTGCGATCACGCTGACGGCTTGGAGCGGACCATTCGGGACGTCATTCACTGCAAATTTGACTCCGGATTCTGCGACAGGTCTCGGAAAAATGACCGAGGCGGATTTTATCAAGACACTGCGTACAGGCTTGATGTATCCGTCTAACCGCCCGATCATGCCGCCGATGCCGGTAGAGTATGTCAAGCAAATGACCGACGACGATCTGAAAGCAGTGTATGCATATCTGCGTTCGATCCCGCCAGTCAAGAATAAAGTGCCGGATTACATTCCGCCGGCAGGCGCAGGAATGCCTCCCGGTGCGCCGCCTGCTCACTAAGCAGATTATTATATAAGCAAAAAAAACCTGCGGTCGCACCGCAGGTTTTTTTTATAATTTAAACAATATTTATGCTGCTGCCTCTTGTGGAGTATCAACAACAGCAGGTTTCTTGCGTAAGAGCGTCAGTGTTAGGATAGACACCCCAATTGTCACAGCAGAGTCGGCGATATTAAAGACCGGCCACCAATTTTCTTTGTAGCCAAAATCGAGGAAATCAACAACGTGTCCGTAAAATAAACGCTCTTCGCCAAAAATAACACCGTAGAAACAACGGTCAATAAGATTTCCGAGCGCTCCGCCCATAATGAGCACGAGCGCAAGCCGCTCCCATATACCCAGCTTCGCGCCGTTTCGCTGCAAATATAAAAAGATCGCGATCGCGGCAACCAGCGAGAAGATCGAAAAAAATACTTTCATTGCCGGGATATTGATGCCAAAGGCGATGCCCGGATTTTCGACGTAGGTAATACGGAGAATGTCATCAATAAGCGGCTTTGAAGAATGCAGGGGCATTCCGGAAAACCCTAATGCAGGTGCACCTTTGACGAGTAATTTGGTAAATTGATCGATCACGACGACGGCGATCGTCACCAGGTAAATGCGTTTGGAGAACCCGGGTTTTGAAATGTCGAGACCATCCGCCGCCAATTCGCTCACTCGATCGCTTCCTCTACTGGTGGAATGAAATCGCCGTTCGAACCGGTAACGCTGAATTTCTTCGCCTGTGTTTTATTCTTGCAGGTCACATGTTTTTGTGTGATCGGCACTGCCATCAGACGTGGTTTTTCGATCAGCTCGCCGCACACAACACAGATGCCATACGTTCCGCGATCGATACGTTCGAGGGCTTCGTCGAGCTTCTTGATAAAATCGCTCGTGCGTTGTGCCTGAAGGTATTGCTTTTCGCGCTCCATCGCGTCAGAGCCTTGCTCGGCAGTATGCAATGCGAACGATTGGTTCTCGGCTTCATACTCGCCGGAGGTATCGAGCAGCTGCTGGGAAATAATATCAAATTCTTCTTTCGCTTCTTCACGCTGTTTCAGGATCTCGGTACGGAAGTACTCGAGGTCTTTTGCACTGTAGCGAACAGTTGCATTGGCAATAACGTCATTATCGTTTGCAGTGAGGATAACCGGAGGAAGTCCGGCAGATCTGGAAGAGGTTTTTTTTGCTGGCACAGCTCGATGTAGTGTAAGAGATTGTTTGCTTGCTGCACTTGCCTTCCCGTTAACAGAGGAGTTCTTCGGTTTTGAAACAGTTCTTTTTGGTTTTGGCGCAGGCTTTTTAATAGCAGCTTTTTTTGCCGCTGGTTTCTTTGCCGTCGCTTTCTTTTTGATAGATTTAGCCATAAAGAAAAATGTCCCTCCGAGCCAAATACAGTACCGGGTAAGGGCGCAGGGTTGCCGCCCAAAAATCAAGGCGGTACAACACACTTCGGAGCAAAATACTCCCCGTTTTTTATCGGCTCAGATGAACACGGGCAGGTTCCTCGTTATGGCCAAAAGGATAGAATTTAGAAAATGGAAATGGTCTCAACGATCAATTCCGGCATCCGCTTCTGTTCCCACAGTTTTATTGAATAACGATCTGGCCACGCAGAACACCATTCGAAGCGATGATCTGATATTGGTATATTCCTGCCGGAAGATTGCCTCGATCAATTACCACACTATTCGAGATGATCTCATCGGAATGCTGTACTTCGGCGCCGAGCATATTATATAATGAGAAAGAAACCGGCAGTAAAATATCATTCGGAAGAACGAACGTTGCACGGCTTATGATCGGATTTGGATAGACAACAGCCTGTAAATTTGCAATGGATTGATACGGACGAACGCTGCCCTTGACCGAATCGCCGAGTTTCACCACCCATCCGTCGTACCCGCCGTGATTGCCGGTCACTTCTCCGCTCGTTGATTGGCTATAACCTGCAACAATGAAACTCCCGTCGTTATTTTGAACAAGCGACGTCGCAAAATCACTGTCGCTGCCGCCGAGCGATAATTGCCATAGCATCAATCCGTTTCTATCTGTTCTGACGACCCAATAATCCGGCGGACCGAATTGGTTTGTCACATCGCCGTCGATGGAACTTGTCGAGCCGGAAATAATAAATCCGTGATCGGCATTTTCGGTAACAGCAGTTGCCTCGTCGTCATCAGTACCTCCATAGCATAATGCCCAAACCTTGCTGCCGCTCTGATCGAGCTTGATCGCCCAAAAGTCTGTCGTTGTATCGATCGTGCTATGCTGCCCCGTCACATCGCCATCGAACGACGATGAAAGTCCGGCGATGACATACCCGCCATCGGAAGTTTGCTTGATCGAGTTTCCCTCTTCATCGATCGTTCCTCCCAATAATTTTTGCCACTGCACAACCCCAAGAGAGTTCAGCTTTACAACCCACAAGTCTTCGCTTCCGTGATTCGAACTGAAGCTGCCGCTGACTGAATATGTATAGCCGGTAAAAGCATATCCCCCGTCAGAAGTTTGAATAATTGAAAACACTTCGTCGTCGTCATTGCCGCCATAGGTTTTTTTCCATTGAACAGTACCGGTCGAGCTCAACTTCATCACCCACCCATCGTAACCGCCATTATGAGCAAGCCCCGCAAGATCGCCGCCAAGTGAATTAGACGAGCCGGCAACAATAAATCCCTGATCGCTCGTCTCTTTGATCGAATAGAGGCCGTCGTCGCCTTGCCCGCCGAACGTTTGCTTCCAAACGATCAGACCCAGACTGTCGAGCTTCACGATCCAGCCGTCGTAATACCCGGCGTTCGTCGTCAGGTCGCCGTCACTCGAACCGCTATATCCGGCAAAGACAAACCCTCCGTCGCTTGTTTGTACGATCGACTGGGCTTCGTCATCGAGCGTGCCGCCAAACGTTTTGCTCCACGCAAGCGAACCGTCAGGGTGCAGCCGCGCGATCCATACATCGGGAATAGTGTCGCCACCATGATGACCGGTCGTAATATCGCCATCGTTCGAATTGGTATATCCGGCAAGGATATACCCTCCGTCGCGGGTTTGCGACGAAGAAAGAATAATATCATCGAGCGAACCGCCGAGCGAATGCTGCCATAAGATCGATGGTATAGTAGTTTGGGCGAATCCAGGGAGTGTGGAAATAACGAGCGAAGCAATAACAAAGAGCGACTTCATAATTCTATGAAAAAGAAATTACACGCTTCCGGGGTAGGTAATTTTATAACAGGGTTTTGTAGAATAGGGTTTAGAAAAACGAGTAAACCCTCAAACCCTCGCAATACTCACACTTGCCGTCATTTCACCAAGATCGATCTCGGAGCCGTCAGCTACGCCGTCACTCGTGATCCTGCTTGCGAGTGTTTCCTGTTTTATGTAATCTTCGTGAGCAGAAATAGCATTGCGAAGCAGATCAGGTGCGCTGCCAAGCGCGATCGTGATGCGGTCGGTTACTTCAAAACCGGAATCTTTGCGAAGATTCTGAATGCGATTGACGAATTCTCGTGCGAGTCCTTCGCCACGAAGCTCATTGGTTATATGGGTATCGAGTGCGACCGTGACGCCGCGTTCACTTGAGACGAGCCAACCTTCGACATCCTGTGCCGTTATGTCAATCTCACCACGTTCGACACGAACATTGTCTCCGTCAATAACAAACTCAATGAACATCTGCTGTTCATAGCGCGTGATCTCTTCGTCCGACATCACATTGATACGCGCAGCAACAGATTTCATTTGTTTGCCAAGACGCGCGCCGAGAAGTTTGAAATTCGCTTTTGCTTTGCGCTTGATGACATCGCTGTCGCCGAAGAGTACATACTCGACGCGTTTGACATTCACTTCGTCGAGAATAATATCTTCAACTTTGCGAAGTTCTTCGATCTCGATTCTATTTGCGCACGGGATGAGCACACGCTCGAGCGGCTGACGAACTTTTATCTTTGCGCGCTCGCGCATTTGCCGGACAAGTGACGAAACGACTTGCGCTTTCGACATTCGTGCTTCGAGTTTCAGGTCGATCGTCTTTTCGTTCGCAACAGGATACTGCTCGAGATGAACAGAGTCTTTATTGACGAGCGACCTGAAGATCATATCCGACATATACGGCGCGACGGGTGCCATCAGCTTCGCGACAGTGACCAAACATTCATTCAGTGTGTCATAAGCCGCTTGCTTATCCGCATTCATTTCGCCTTTCCAGAAACGGCGGCGTGAACGGCGGATATACCAGTTCGATAATTCTTCGACGACGAATTCCTGAATTGCCCGCGAAGGTTTTGTTAGCTCGTATGTGTCCATATATATGGCACACTCTTTTATAAGCGAGTTCAGCTTCGAGAGTATCCACCGATCCATCTCGGAGCGGGATGCGGTTTGAGCATCCGGTTTCGACGAAGAATACTTGTCGATATTTGCGTAGAGCGCAAAAAATCCGTATGTGTTGAGCAGTGTCCCGAAGAACTTTCGCTCGACATCAGCGACATCCGCATCGTTGAAGAGCTTCGGCTTCCACGGCACACTCGATGCAAGCATATACCAGCGCACGGCATCAACGCCGTGTGCACGAATGACCTCGAACGGATTGACGACATTACCGCGCGACTTCGACATTTTCTGCCCGTTCTTATCGAGCAGCATATCGTTTACAATAACATTTTTGTACGCGGGTTTACCGAACAGAAATGTATTGATCGCATGCAGTGTGTAAAACCATCCGCGCGTTTGGTCAATACCCTCCGAAATAAAATCAGCAGGATATGCTTTTTCGAACAGTTCTTTATTTTCGAACGGATAATGATACTGCGCGAACGGCATCGAACCGGAATCGAACCACACGTCGATCACATCGGAGACTCGTTTGAGATAACCGTTCTTCCCCTTAAATGCAAGCCGATCGACGATCGGTTTATGCGGATCGAACGATGCAAGATCTGTTTTGCTAAATATCTTCCCTGTCGGTTTGCCATTTTCGTCGAGCCACTCGGCTCCGACAAGTTCGGGGTATGCACCGATACATTTCATCTCGCTTCCATCTTCTGAAAGCCACACCGGGAACGGCGTACCCCAAAAGCGCTCACGCGAAATGCCCCAATCTTTCAGATCAGTAAGCCAATTGCCAAAGCGCCCTGTGCCGATCTCCGGCGGCTGCCAGTTGATCGTTTTATTTTGTTCGACCAACTCATCACGATAATCGGTGACTCGGATATACCATGAATCACGAGCGTAGTACATCAGCGGTGTATCGCACCGCCAGCAGAACGGGTATGTATGCTCGATCGTCTCTTTGCGATAGAGCAATCCCTTGCGCTTCAACTCATCCATAATATCAGGATCGGCGTCTTTGAAGAAGCGGCCCTGATATGGCGATTCAAGATTGATCTCGCCCGAACCAGTGACAGTAATAACGACCGGAAATCCATATTTCTGAGCGACACGATAATCATCTTCGCCGAATGCAGGCGCTTGATGCACGATACCGGTCCCGTCTTCAGTCGTGACATAGGTGTCGGCGATTATTTTAAAAGACTTCGCAAGCGCAGATCGGAACTGCTCGTGAATCTTACTCTTGACAAGATAATCAAACAACGGTTCGTACTCTGCACCTTCAAGGTCTTTGCCTTTAATGCGCGAGACAATTTCCGTTTCGCCTTCGAGTTTCCCAAGCAATGCTTCCGCAAGAACAAGTCGTTCGGTTTTGTCTTTTCGTTTGTTGATGACGGTAACATAGTCAACATCAGGATGCACGGCGAGCGCGACATTAGCAAGTAATGTCCAGGGTGTTGTCGTCCAAGCAAGGAAGAATTCTTCTTCTTTCGTATTCTTGCGTCGAAACTTTACAAAAACCGACGGGTCTTTTGCAATATCATAACCGAGCGCAACTTCGTGCGAGCTGAGAGCCGTCTCGCAGCGCGGGCAATACGGTTGAATCTTGTAGCCTTTGTAAATTTTATCAGCATCCCAGAATTTCTTGAGCGCCCACCAAACAGATTCTACATAATCAGGCGTACACGTTATATATGGGTGCTCCATATCTACCCAATACGCCATACGCTCGGTCATTGCCTGCCAACCGCCATCGCGGCCGATGTTCTCATAGACCGACTCGCGGCATTTCTCGTTGAACTTGTCAACCCCGTATTCTTCGATGTCGTGTTTATGACGAAAGCCGAGTTCCTTTTCGATCGCGATCTCGACCGGAAGTCCGTGCGTATCCCAGCCGGCTTTGCGCTCGACGCGAAAGCCGCGCATCGTTTTGTAACGGCAGATCGTATCCTTGATCGTCCGCGACCAAACGTGATGAATGCCCGGCACGCCATTAACCGTAGGCGGACCTTCATAAAATGAAAATACCGGCGCGCCCTCGCGTTCTGACACCGAGCGTCGGAAGATATTATGCGTCTTCCAATGCTGCAATATCAAATGCTCACGCTCGTCAGCCGAAACCGTTGTTCGTAATTCAGGATACATCTAACATAGTAAAAAACTGTGAGTTTTGATAACGCAGGAATGCAGGGAGAGAATCCACATATTGGTAATGGCTCTTATTCGCAATACATATGGATAAACGTATAAGAGATTAATTTGCCAAACCTAAATGCTTGATGGAAATCACTGCAGGCGTCAGTGTTCTCTTTGAGCTCTATTTTTTCAAGACCACGCTCATAATATGCGTTTGCATACGTCTGATCAAGTCCTATACACTGGGTGAGGTATTCTATCGCTTCCTTATGTAAACCCTGTTTCGCTTTCATCACTCCAAGATGATAATATGGGAGAGCGAAACCGGGACGGATTTCTATTGCTTTTTTAAAATCTGAAAGCGCATTGTCGTATTGTTCCCTGCCAAAAAAAGCAAGTCCCCTCACATTATACGCGAACTCATTTCCTGGTTGCAATTGAGCAGCAATAGTACAATCATTGATGGCCGCCGAGTACTGTTGAAGTTCAACTTCAACATCCGCACGGTTTACATATTCCTGTGCATCAATTGAATCAATAGAGATTGCCTTCGAATGATCAATAACAGATGAATCATATTGATGAATTTTTTCTCTTGCGATTGCACGATGGATATATCCGTATTTGATATTGGGCTGTAACTGAATTGCTTTTGAAAAATCAGTTATTGCGGAATCATATCGGTGCAGTTGATGCTCGGCTGTACCCCGATTATCATATGCTGCAACAGAATTGCTATCTAACTTAATCGTGGAAGTAAAATCTGAGATAGCAGCGTCATATTTGGAGAGAAAAAATTTTGCTCTGCCGCGATAATAGTAATAGTCGGCAATGTTCGGCTCATATTTTATCGCCTCCGATAAATGGGTAATCGCTGAATCATATTCTTCAATGAGTATTTCAGCCCTTCCCTTCCAACTATAAATGAGCCCATTATCAGCGCCACGTTTAGAAGCCTGTGCATAGAGAAGTATTACAGAATCAAGGGTATTCAGCCTTTTACTTTCAATTTTGAGATCCAATGCGGCAATTACATTTTTGGGGTTAACTTTTACTAACATCGTTAACGTATCTATTTTTGCGACAAGCGCATCCCGTCCGCGTGTCTGCGCACTGGCAATACCACTAAATAAACCGATTAAGAGAAAAAGTGTTTTCATTCCTTACCTGTAAATTATTATAATAGCATTTCAGTTCACCGTTAGAACTTGGTTCATTGGGATTGATGAGAAAGAGAGGTGTGTTTGCTCAGTTAACTATTAACGATAGATTCTTTTGTAATGTCGCTTCATATTCCAATTATCGAATTACTTGGCTATTCGAACAGGCTCTATAACAGAAACCTCGGAGGGATCACCCACGAAGACAGCGTTCGGGAATTGCAGGGCGGAGGAAATAAAATAAATTGGATCGCCGGACATATCCTTGTCAGTCGGGATTCATTTCGCAAAGCGCTTGGAATTGAAAAGAAAGTCCCTGAGCGCATAACAGAAATATACAAACGCGGGTCGAATGATATTACTGCGGAATCAGCTGCCAATCTTGCGGAAATTATTGAAATATGTAATGCATCGCAGAACGAGATAGTCGAAGCAGTAAAATCTGCAAAGCTTGAGCCGGACACCGAGCGGTTCGATACGCTGCTCTTCCTATGTTTTCATGAAAGTTATCATGTCGGCCAGCTTGGGCTGGCACGACGGGCACTTGGCTTCGAGGGGACAATAAAGTAACTGTGGCTTTCAGCCGGCTCTGCTACATCGTAACTCCTGAATCTTAAATTCGTATCATAACACATAATAAATCAACGATTTTATGACCACTGAAAAAGCCACATTCGGAGCAGGGTGTTTTTGGGGCGTTGAAGCGACGTTTCGCCAGACACCGGGTGTGATCTCGACGCAGGTTGGATATTCCGGCGGCAAGACCGATCATCCGACATATGAGGACGTCTGCTCGGACGAGACCGGGCATGCTGAAGTTGTTGAAGTTACCTACGACCCTTCAAAAGTCGATTACAATAAATTGCTCGATATTTTCTGGGAGAATCATAACCCGACGACAATGAATCGCCAGGGACCGGATATCGGTACGCAATACCGTTCTGCGATTTTTTTTCATAGCCCCGAACAGCAACAACTTGCCGAGGCATCAAAGGCGAATCTCTCTGCAAACGGAAGATTCTCACGACCGATCGTGACAGAGATCACTCCTGCCGCACCTTTTTGGAAAGCAGAAGAGTATCATCAGCAGTATCTCGAAAAACGCGGACTCTCGAGCTGCCATATTTAAACTATGGACGAGGCAACACTTTACAAACTTCGCTATCCGATCGGAGAATTCGAACCGAAAGATTCTTATTCAATAGCCGAACGAGCAGCGAACATTACCACCATTCGCGAACTCCCGCAGAAATTAGTTCGTGCAGTTGAAACACTAAACGATTCGCAGCTTGACACACCCTATCGTGATGGCGGTTGGACAGTTCGGCAGGTCGTACACCATCTACCGGATAGCCATATGAACGCGTTTATCCGCCAACGGCTTGCCCTTACGGAAAACAATCCGACGATCAAACCATACGACGAAGCGCAGTGGGCAACGTTCACAGATAATACAAGAGCACCGGTCGCGCTCTCACTCTCACTTATTTCAGGACTGCACGAGCGCTGGGCATTGATGCTCGAATCGCTCACCGAAGAACAACTTCATCGAACATACGAGCACCCCGAATCAGGTGTTTGGACGCTCGAGCAAAGCATCGCAGATTATGCCTGGCACTGCGATCATCATCTCGCACACATCACAGAACTGAAAAAGAGAATGAACTGGTGATCACCGCAACACGAGTATCTGCTCGTCAAGCGGCTCCGCGTTCGTGCTCGTAATGCGAACATGATAGACACCATTGGTCAGCCCGTCTGCGTCGAGTGCTGCAGTATAACTACCTGCCGAAAGATCTCCGTCAAATAATTGGCGAACCTGTTTTCCGAGTTCATCGTACAATACGACGCTCACTTCCCCACTGCAGAACGTCGAGAACCGGATCTCTGCATGCGTATTCACCGGGTCCGGCACACACAATAGCGATGCCGCTGCAGGTGAGGGAGAAATTTGCTTAACGGATGAGTAAAAATAATTTTCAGGGAATTTGTATGCCCGATAGCTATAATTCATACTGTCCATCGCCAGCTCGAATTCCGTTCTGCCGAATGGCCCGACTTCTGTGATAGCAACAGAATTGCAGGCTCCCCAGCCAATAAGCGTGTTACCGTTTGGCAGCCGTTGAACATATCCCATCGCAGAGCCAAATACCTGGGGGCTGTGCCGGAATTCCCACACTTCGGTCGCTGTCTTGTTCGTTTGATCGAGTTTATATTCGAGCGCACGGCTGAACGTTCCGCCATTTTTATGATAATTCCCATTATCATACATCGTGTATGTCCCCGCGTCGGTGCGGCGAATGGCGTGTTGGTGCGAGAAGCCAATGGTATCGTTCGTGAACGTAAATTGATTGTTCTTGCCGCCCATACGCCAGATAATATTACCCGTTGCCTGGTCTATCTTTGTGATCTCGTCAAGGTGGCGGCACGAAACGAGTATGTTCGCGTCGGAATCGATCTCGATCGCATTCATGTGGCAATAATCGACTCCCTGTCCGGTTAGTTGTTCGTTCTCGATGTGGGTAATTTTATAATGATCGAGCCCGCGCCATTCGAAAATGAGGTTCTTTTCTTTATCGAATCCCTGTACGACATTATCGAGCACTGTTGCAGCGCTGTCGCCGCCCGTTACATACGGGCGCATATCCATTGCTACATTATCGATCGCAATGATGTAGTAACTGCCGTCGGGTCCGTACATCAGTTCATGCCCATCCGTTTGATACCCGTTTGCAGCCATGATCGTATCGATGACTGTGAAATTTGAGTCGAGAACGTATGTCGCTTGTGCCGAAGCATCGTAATACGTGTATGTTCCGTTCTTCTCGGGCTTAAAATCAAGCGTTAGTGAGGGGCCGGATGTTTGAGCGAACAACACATTTCCGCCTTTGTCGAGGATCATCCGATACATCGAAGATTGCGCAATTGCAAACTTGAAGTTTGCGATATAGACCTTGCCTTCGGACGGGTTGTCATTATTGACGACCGTCATAAATGGAAAGCTTTGCGTACCTTCGCTCGCAACCTTGTGGTTCGATCCGCCAAGTTGATTTCCGGCATGGTCGTTGTGTATCTCTTCTTCGAAGATGGGGTCGTCGCTATGAAACGAAGGATCAATCGTTGCGACAGTATGATCTCGCGTTGTAAACGAGAGGTGTTGCGGATCTGTCCGGCCTCCGTCGGCCGTTGGCAACGCTCCGCATAGAATAGAAACCGCCTCCCCGAGTGCAAACGGTTTTGAAGGAGTGAATATTAATGTTTTTGCATCGGCTGAAAGCTTTTGCGTACCATTGTATGTACCGCCGATGGTTCCCGTTACCTGAATCGGCACCGTTTTAAAGCGTGTCCGGTCCAGTACAACACTAAATGTTAATCCGACGGAAGTCCGAGGGTTAACATTCCGTGAATCATTAAGCGGATAACTATTCGTCAGCGAAGCCGACGTTTTTGCATTGGAAAGTGTTGCCAGAGAAAGAGCCATCCCGACGAGCAAAGGAGTCAGACAAATTTTCATTTATATAGGTAAAAAGAGAGTATACGAAATAGACACATTGCATCACAATATGTTTCGGGGAAAACCGACTGTGAGAACACTACAGAACACGACAAAAGACATTATCTAAGACAGCAGTTCTCATGAAAAGGTTTAACAAAAAAAAACGCGCCCCTTGTGGGAGCGCGCCTTCATCATACATCATCTCTAAAGGAACAGACCAATCTAACTCTACAAATTTCTGTTAATCAACTTTTTTGTTCTCAGCTACTCCGAAACCAACGCCGCTTAGCTCTGCAACATTAAAATCCCTGACGATATATTCCGTTTTTTCAACAGCCGGCGTTTCGACGAGCTCATCCTTTGTAACGATGTCATCACCCTCGAGATGCACCCAGTATTTCTTGCCGGGTTTGAGGACTACCAAGTAGTTTCCGCTCTCACTATTGGAACGGCTGGCTGTTACCTCGAGCGCTTTATCGCCGATCTCGCGCACACTAACCTTTACGGAATGGGCTTTCCCTGTCTGCTCCGTACGAATTGTACCCTTGAGCATGACGACTGCCTTCGAGAATTGGGCATTTGCAGTATTTACATTTGCACAAAAAAACATTACCCCAGATAGGGATAGAGTCGTCAATATTTTGCTAAGCCTTTTCATCAGTTCGTCTATATTTTGTATAGTTTTGTATGCACTATCTGGGGCGATGATAATAATTCTACCAAAAACCGTGCCACGATTGTCAGATTATGGTAATTTATTATAAATAACACGTTAGTAATACTCATTATTTTCTGGAAATGTCGGTAACTTGGCAAAACGTTATCTAAAAAGCTCAAATCATTACCAATTATTCATCATTATGACCTCAGATATTAAAATACCCCGCTCATTGAGGCATTTTGATCTTTACTGTCAGACGTTGTGTATTTTCTTTCGCCTGACTATATTCAATTTCAAGCGTTTGACTACCAGATACAGCGGTGATAAAATTCGGGAGCAGAAACTTAGCATCGTCGATCATTCCTGAAAACTGAATATTCAGATCGGGCGCTGTTGCTGCGAACGAAGCAGAGTCAATGACCCTGTTCCAACGCTCGTATGATAAAATATGCACTGAGCCCCCGGTTAGCTTATACGTAACAGCTTCGGTGCATTCGTTCTCGGGCCGGCAGATGATAAGCTTCGAGCGATCAGCGCCGAGCACATGTCTCGTGATATTTTCGTAATCATTTCCCGACAGACGGATCGGAGGAATGCCGTAAACGACGTCATTTAGAACACCAAGCGAAAGGCCCTTCATCCCGGTTAGCTTTTCGAGTTCTTTTTCATCAGGTTTGCCATGATAATGCTCACCCTCGATGGCGTTATAAAAATTATATTCCGATGTTGAACCAAGAAATTTCGCAGCGGTGATCCCGAACGGTCCGTTGATGATCATACTCAGAGAATCGCCCCCGGCGGTAGGCCGTTTCGATCGGAGAGTAAATTGCCCGCTCTGCGATGCGTTCGCGTCGTGAAAAGTGATCGTTCCTTCGGCATAGAGTGAGTTGCAAAGACCGGAGAGCGCTGAAAGTGCATCGCAGACCTGTTTTGTTTCATCACTGGTGACGACAGGCTTTGATGGTATAGAATTTGTCGTTCGGCTGACCATTGGCGTGGAAGTACAGCCGCCAACAATGAACAATAGAATTCCGAGACATTCGGAATACTTCTTCAGAGTAAATCTTTTCAACCTCACAATGGGTATACTTCCCCGCCGTGCAAGGAGTTTCATTACAATTATTTCACCGGAGCGACATCGAGGATCACAAATGTATTCGGCTTGACTGATGGCCTGGGATGTGGGCGATCGGCTGTTGGTTCGGGCGCCGGACCGAACTCGGCGGTCGGGAGATATAAGTGATGTGTCGTTTCGTCGATCGTGATGTTTTTTGCGCCGACCCGGGTTTGTATCGTTTCGAGCACATCAAATGTCGAATCGTTCTTTTCTTCGATAACGGTGATCGTCCCGTCACCATTTGAACTATAGGCTCTGCCGAGAGCAGGGTCGAACGCAGCGCCGTCAACTCTGCTTCCGATCGGAAGCGTTGCGACGACGGCTCCGGTCAAGCTATTCAGGACGATCATCTTATTGTTCGAACACGTCGAAAAAAGCCGGTGATGTTTCTTGTCAATTGCAAGTCCGCTCGGTTCTTCCCCGGTCGCCAAATTAAAATATCTTCGAACTTTCATCTTCGCAGGATCGATCTCTGCCACCTGATTTTTATTTTCTATGTTGACAAATATCCTCCCGCGCTCGTCGCTCACGGCAAGCTCGGGTTTTCCGGCAAGAGCGATTGTGCCGATGACTACATCTTTGCGGGCATCGATTACCGTCGCATTCGAACTGTGGCCGTTAAATACGAACACCCGATGCGAGAACGGATCGTAGAGCATTGCATCAGGTCCCACTCCGGTTACCTTGATATTTTTTATCGTTGCAAGTGTTTCGGTATTGAATACTGTTACGGAAGTATCTTTCCCGTTACTGGTGTATCCTTTTTTGAAGTCGCCAGCGATCGCTATGTCGTGTACCCCGTTCGTTGCGGGTATCGTCCCGACCGTTATGCCGGTGTGAACATCGAGCACATTAACGACAGTGCTATGGGAAATATACAATTTTCCCGCTGCCGGATCCATCGTCAGAATATCCCAACTGCCGTCACCGGCAATGTGATATGTGTTAACAATCGAATATGTCGGCTGCGCCAAGATGGCTGAATCACCAATACACAGCAGTGCAGTAATAAGAAACAATATCTTTTTCATCCACACAATACAAAAAAAACTCTCCGTTCATTCATTGCCAAATTGTAAAATGTGCATGGGCGTCTTTTTCGTGCATTGACTCGTAATGCCACCATTCGCTTTGTAATTGAATAAAACCAGCTCGCTGCATCAATCGCCGAAGAATTAAGCGATTCTTATATTGCGATAGAGTTAATTTTTTTGTTCGAAGTGATTCCTTCTCAAAGCGGGGGGAAGCAAGTGGAGTAAAATCGTCAAAATCAGTCCCCATATCGAGCGGCGTACCGTGCTCATCGGCAAGCGTCAGATCGACCGCAAGCCCGAGCGTGTGCATCGAAACATATTTCGGATAGGCAACATATTTTGCGCGTGGTGTATGCTTTACTGCATCCCATAATTTCTGCTGTACCGACTGCGTCCGGTATGCGTCGAAAATGATAAACTTCCACCCGGAATGCTCGTTGGAAAGAATATTGCATGCCTTGACAAATTTTTTGAATGCGACCTCTCGGATTATACACGATGAACTGCTGTCGATGATACGCCTGCAAATATTATTCGGTGTCGAATAGCGCTTGTCAATAATCACATTTGGACACTCGGAAAGCTCTGAAAATCCTTTGGGCGTCACCACAGGCATACGGACGTTCCACTGTGCTGACAGTGGTTCTACAGCCGAAAGTAATAACCAAATAATGATGATGGCGTACCGATTCACCTGTTCACACTCAAAATTTTATGCTCATAAAATAAAACACCCGCTCGGATTGAGCGGGTGTGTCAGAAGAGTTAAATACTCTCGTCGAAATGTTATCTCAGGTCAGATTATTTCGTGAGAACCATCTTGCGCGTCTTGACGAAGTTTCCAGCTTCAATACGGTAGATGTAGGTTCCCGACGGAATGTTGTCTGCTTGGAATACGTATTCGTACTTACCCGGCTCCATCCACTGGCCGTCAATCGCTCGCGTTACTTCCTCGCCGAGGAGGTTCATGATCTTGAGTGTCACTTTCTGACGCTCAGGGATCGTGAAGCGAATCGTTGTTGACGGGTTGAATGGGTTCGGGAAGTTCTGCTCGAGATCGTAACCGTCGACGATGCCCGGGGTCGGATGTACATCATTGACCAGGTTCAGGCTGTGCCAGAAACCTTGACCAGCGGTGTACTGAGCTCCCGTGACAGTGCCGATGACTGGCTGTCCGATCGTACCATTCATAGAATAAGTACTATTGGATGCCGGGCCACCGCCTGCGCCGATCACGCTCGAGGCGATCGTATATTGCGCGAAAGCGCTTGCCGCGCTCAGTGCAATACACGCTCCTGCGATCAGTAGTCCTCGAATCTTCATTCTTTGTTTTTCCCTTCGAATTATTATTTCGTCGAGAGAGAGTTCACTCAAATATACAAAATAAAATTGCCTTTTGTTTCAAATTTGAGAAAATAGGTTGAAAAATATGGAGTTATGGGCATTTTTGACCGAAATTACTTCTCACGGGCCATTAAATCAATTCATTCCTCCCTGATATTCATTCCGAATATCAACCAAAACACCCAGATCATGGCCGTAACGATGGCCACAGCAAGGGGAAACCAAGCCGCGATAATTGCAAGGATGGAATAAGCGATGCACCCATAATATCCGAACTTCCTATTGCTGCGAAGTTGCACGGCGGATCGTTCATTTTGTTGCAGATGATCTTTCAGCGCCGCGCCGCAAATGGCGATCCAGCTGATCGCTTGAAGCGCTAAGACGGATTCATAGAGGATAACAGCAGGTGCAGAATGATCCGTTAAAATATGTTCCCCTAGAAGCGCTGTCGGGAATGGAAGAAAGGCAACTGTCAGCAGCAAAAAACCATTTGCATAAATGAATAGGGCAGATGATCTATGTATCAGTTTCAATGTACCATGATGATTCACCCAACTGATAAGAATGACAACAAAGCTTAATATGAACGTAAATATCGATGGTGCAATGCGGCCGAGTGCTAACCAAAAGTCACTCGTCGTTAGGATATGATCTGTCGGTGGTATCTTTATATCAAGAATGAGCAGCGTTATTGCTATTGCAAATACCCCATCGGAAAAGGCTTCTAATCGTGTGTTAGGGTTTGTGTCTGCCATCTTTTTTTCTAAGCTGTGATTTCAATTCTTCATATCTCCCCTCCCCGATCGCTCGTTCGAGAGGGGTTTTCAAATAATCGATGAGAACAGTATGCTCTGCCGCACCGCGCTTCCTGCCGCCAGAGCATTCTTCCGCTTCCACGTAGCAAACGTAATACGAGCCGTCTGCTTCCGGATAAATGCGAATTGGAAACAGGTGACAGGATATTGGCTTTGGATAGTCGTGGATTTCACCGTTCTGGAATGCAGTTTGGATCGAGCAATATGCGATGTCGCCTTTCCAATGAACAAATACACACTCATCATGACCGATCGTTGTGATCGTATATGTCCCGTCGTCATTTCGTTGCCAGACTCCTTTTTCTTTGATGGTTTCGATCGCTTGAGGCGGCAGATATTTTTCAACAACGGAATATAATTGTTCGATGATCGGTATCTCTTCGGTAAGAATGGGCGCCCCGAGGCCGCCAGGCATTGTACAGCAAGCGCCTTTGCAAACGGACAGATCGCAGGCGAATTCTGCAGTGCCGATGTCGCCGTCAATCGAGAACTTCGTCGATGCGGAATAGATCGGAAGCGGGAGAGAAAAATCGTGCTGCTCAAGCATCATTGCGGCGCAGTGCCCCCTTTAATGCCAAGCTCAATATTATTCTCTCTGAATGAGCGAAGGATCTCTTTGAGGGAGCGATGTTTCAAGTCAGCTTGTTCGTCGAATAAAACAGGTTTTATGATCACCTGAACCCGCAATCCGTTTTCTGTCTGCTCGGTAAATTGCACCGTGCATTCGCAATGCTCCCAACGCTTGTCACCTGCAAGGACTCCGCTGACGGCAGTGAGGGCAACCCGTTCGATCCGGTCGAGATCGCCAATCGGTTTTACGATAAGTGGTATGATAATGGCGCTCGTCCGTTCGGGCAGTGAAAAGTTGGTGAGCGTCGATTGAGCAAATTTCGAATTCGGTATAACAATAAGATTTCCGCCGGCTGTACGAAGTGTTGTTGTTCGCCATGAAATATCATGGATGACGCCTTCTTCGCCGGTCGTGAGTTTGACCGGCTGATCGATCTGCATCTGATCGGAGCTGAGAATATAAATTCCGGCAAAGAGATTTGTCAGCGTATCCTGCAATGCAAGCGCGACAGCCAAGCCGCCAACGCCAAGCGCCGTCAGTATCGGCGTGATCGCGATCCCAAGTGTATGAAATATCCAGAACAGTCCGAGAACAGCGACAACGACTTTTACGATATTCACGAGAATTGTCGTCGCCCCGTGAGCACCTTTATTGCTTGCTCGGGCTAGTACACGATGAAGAACAGCAACAGCGATACGGGTAAGAAACAATGTGACCGCAATGATCCAGATGATCTTGATAACCTTATATGCCGTTTCTTCTTTGCCCTCAGTAATCGGAAACAGCTCGACAACATTTCGGATCGTTATCAGCACGAGCATTGTAATAATAAGCCCGCCTAAAGCACGAAGAACGATCTCGAAAAATCGCCAGCCATGTGTTTCCGAGCGGCGGACAAGAATTTTCAGGAGGTATCGCTCGGCAACAAACCCGATAACGATCGCCGAAACGATGTAAATAACACCTTCTATCTCTCTGCCGGTTTGCATGTGTCTCGGTAACAATTATATATTTAGGCTGGTTTTGACCGGAGCGCGACAGTTTTCAATTTCGGCCAATATCTTTTGAAAAAATAAGAATCAATTTCACTGTTTTATGCTTATATTCGTAGTATATGTCTGCTCGATTTCGGACAACATTCTGCGGCTGGCTCGATCAATTTCTCGATCACCTCAAACATGAGCGCGGCGCAACGAACGGTACTCTCGGCACCTATCGTCCCGACCTCGAAGAATTATCAAGAATACTTGACGCCGAAGGCTTAGAACTTGCCGGCACCCATGACGACCTGCGAGTGATTCGCGCATATCTTGCCGTTCTTTCCGAAAGAGAAACACGCCTCGGCGAAACTGTTGCGCGAAGCTCCGTCTCGCGCAAGCTGTCAACGCTGCGTTCGATGCTTCGCTTTCTCGTGAGCCAGAATATATTAGCGTTTAATGCCGCTCGTCTTGTTCGCGCACCGAAAGGCGAACGCCGATTACCTACCGTCGTTTCCGAGAGGACAGCAACGGAGGCGCTTTCGTTACCGGACACATCGGATCCCGAAGGATTACGTGACCTCGCAATGCTCGAACTTTTATATTCAAGCGGGTTACGCCGCGCAGAGCTTTCAGGCATAGATATTGCTGATATAGATCTCAAACGATCGACTGTGCGGGTGCTTGGTAAAGGCAATAAAATAAGGGTAGTACCGGTCGGTTCCGACGCTTGCAGCGCTGTGGAACGCTATTTGCTTCGCCGGTGTGAGCTTGGCAAAACGAGAGACCCAAAAGCATTATTTCTGCTTGCCGACGGCAGGCGAATGACACCCGGAATGGTATATCATGTCGTTCGAAAATATTTCAAACCGAACGGAGAACTCTCGCGCAGCCATCCGCACATGATGCGCCATTCGTTCGCAACACATCTGCTCGACCGCGGCGCAGAGATCCGTGCGGTACAGGAAATGCTCGGGCATTCATCGCTTCGGACAACACAGCGATATACGCATCTGACAACCGACCGGTTGAAACAAGCATACGATTCCGCGCATCCGCGCAGCGGCGAGTAACATTATGATTTTTCATCTTCTATAAAGGAGAAAACGTATGAAGATCCAAATATCGAACAGGCATGAAACGGCGCATCCCCAGATCAAATCAATTATCGAATCCGAGCTTGAGAATCTCGCTTCGCGATACGACATCATCGGCGCCGACGTTATTTTAGACCACGAAGGACATGCCGCCACGACTATGTCAGCAGAGATCAACGTCACGGTGAAAGGCTCGACGATCATTGCGAAGGAAAAATCGGACAACGTTGAAAAGTCGGTCGATCTTGCATTTCGCTCGCTGGAAAAACAGCTCAAGCGTCATAAAGAAACCCATTACTCGTCATTGAACTTAAAGCGAAATAATTTTCAACGATAACAAACTTCATAGTCCGCTTCGGCGGACTATTTTATTGTATATTGCCTCATTCGATCACTTATCCGACAGCTCATTCAATAGTGGCGGAACTCGTTATCCCCGCGTTTCCTTTGTGTCGCTTACATTTATACTTTTAACAGACCCATATCGTGCTGATCCTTGACGGCAACAGCCTGAATATTGAAAACGTCGAACGCGCTGCACGGCGTGAGATCACCTATTTTTCTCTTTCCGAAACCGCAAAAAAAGCAGTCCGTGCATCCCGTAGTTTAGTCGAGGATTGGGTCAGCCGCGGCGAAGTGATTTATGGCGTCACGACAGGGTTCGGAGAGTTTGCGAATGTTTCCATTCCGAAAGAAGATATCGCAGCGCTGCAGCAAAATCTTCTTCGTTCGCATTCGGCAGGCACCGGCGAACCGCTCGCGCCCGAAGTTGTCCGCGCGATGCTCGTGCTTCGCGCGAATGCGCTTGCCAAAGGATATTCGGGTGTTCGCGAGCGCGTGATCGAACAACTCGCTGTTTTTTTTCACAACGATATTCTTCCGGTTATCCCGTCGCGCGGCAGTGTCGGTTCATCCGGCGATCTCGCGCCGCTTGCGCATCTTGCACTTGCACTCACGGGCGAAAGCAGTGTGACGATCCCGGATGGAAATTCACGCGTCGTGTGCAAATCAGCCGATGCATTGAAAAAATATAAGATCGAACCACTTCGGCTTGAAGCAAAAGAAGGCTTGGCACTTATTAACGGAACGCAGATGATGTCAGCGCTCGGTTCGCTTGCGCTGGCAAAAGCAAAACGACTCTCTGCGCTTGCCGATATTTCTGCTTCGATGTCTTTCGAAGCTCTGCGCGCAACTGACAAAGCATTCAATTCGCATTTATCGGATGCCCGCCCGCACGATGGCCAACGTGCCGTTGCAGAAAATATGCTGCGGCTGACCGAAGGAAGCGAGATCAGAAATTCTCATCTCGCTAATGATCCTCGTGTGCAGGATGCTTACTCGCTGCGCTGTATCCCACAGGTGCACGGCGCTGTGCGCGATACGATCGCATTCGTTGAAAAAGTATTGACGACAGAAATAAATTCAGCGACGGATAATCCGCTTATTATTGCCGAAGAAAATATGCACCTTGAAGGCGGCAATTTTCACGGTGAGCCGATTGCATTAGCGCTCGATTACCTCGCGATCGCCCTTTCCGAGCTTGCGAACATCAGCGAACGCCGCACCGAACGCATGGTCAATGGTGCGCTCAATTACGGTTTGCCAAGATTCCTGACCGAACATGGCGGACTCCATTCCGGCTTGATGATCGCGCAATACACTGCCGCCGCACTTGTCAGTGAGAACAAAGTACTCGCGCATCCGGCAAGCGTCGATTCGATACCAACGAGCGCCAATCAGGAAGATCATAATTCGATGGGCTCGATCGCCGCGCTGAAATTGCAGACTGTCGTGGATAATGTCGAGACCGTTATCGCGATCGAAATGCTCGCCGCAGCGCAAGGCATTGATTTTCTTGCTCCGTTAAAACCGGGCACTGGTAGCGGCGCTGCATACCGGAAAATTCGTTCGGTCGTTTCGCACCTTGGGGAAGATCGTAATATCTCCGAAGATATTGCATCGGTCAAGCGGCTTATCGCATCGCCCGTGTTCTTAGAGAAATGATTCGCTTACTCTTCAAAAAATACCGCATTCCGATCATCATGGCCTTCGCGCTCGTGATCGTCGAGAATGTGACGTTTATTGCTGAGCCGTATATCTTCGGCCAGGCGATCGACGACTTGCGCGAAGCGAACCGGATCGAGAACGAAGTTGATTCGAGCGTCACCAACAGCATCCTTCAGCAGACGATCGACTCCGTGCGCGATTATCTTCTCGATTCACTTGGCAGGCGCGATTCGGTCATTGAAGAAGATTCGCTGACATCGTCGAACATTCAAAATACCGAACCTCGAGGCCAAAACCCGGTCATCACCTTTGCTCGCTACCAACTTCCGACGCATCGCTTTCAACGCAGCAACACATCCCCGCGTGAACGCCTGCGGCGGCGAAAGCGCGACTCGCTCAAGATCGCACTCGACCAAAATATTCGAACGCTCGAACGCTCATATTTCGATTCGTCGTACCGGCGCGCGCTCAGCGATACAACCATTTCTCCGATGCTTGCTCAAGGAGTGTTTCGGACATTAAAAACGCGCGACACGATCAATAAACTCGTCAAGAGCGGTAAGACAGCTCTGTTAAAAAAGAGAACGCCGAGCCGCGATTCACTGCGTCTGGCACTGAAAAAGATCCCCCACGAGCGCCGCCAAGTCATCGGCAAGAAAAAGAAGGAGCCGGTCTCGTTCCTGCTTCCGCGTGAACTCGGACCGTTCATTCCGCCACTCATCCCGTGGATCGTGTTATTCGTCATCAGTTCGGTCGTTGGCGGAGTTCGGCGTGTTTATGATACGAAAGTCTATACTCGAATGTTCGCCGACCTGTCAAGTTCGGTCGTTGCACAGCAGCTTCATAAAGGCGAAGATCTTTCAAAAATCGCCGGTCGCAGTTCGCTTGCATGGCAGAATATCGAATTCTTCCAATATAATCTCCCGGAGTTCATCGAGCAGATCATTAATGTCGGCGGCGCCGTCGGCGCGCTTGCTATATTCGATTGGCGATTGGCGACGGTTGGTGGCGGGATCGTGCTGCTCGTGCTGCTTTCGAGCCAATTGTATATGAGCCGCATTGCCCGAGTCCAGACGGTGCTCAACGACCTGCACGAGCAGGAATACAATATGTTCGCGACGAAAGACCCGGCCGTCATTCGCAATTATTATTCCGATATTTCAAAACTTGAAATTTCTTTCTCGAACACACAGGCAGGCGGCTTCGGCATTCTTCGCATTCTGCTGTTGGTGATGTTTATGATGACGCTCTATATCTCGCTCGATCTCGACCGCTTCACGATCGGCGAATTATACTCGATCGTCGCGTATCTCTGGACATTCGTCACGGCATCGGAATATATTCCCTACCTTAGCGAAAAATGGGTCGCGCTCAAAGATGTCACCGGCCGCATTCAAAGCGACGAGTGGGACGCTGAGCCAGCAGCAAGCGGCGAATAATTGAAAAAACTACCTACAAGAAAGAACCCTTACTCTGAAATAATTACCAGCGGAAGCGACTTTGTTGTAACACCGCTAAGTTTGGTCTGTACATAATATATTCCACTCTGAATCAGCGGGAGCAGAATCGGGATCTTGTCTTCTCCAGCGCTTGCAGTACGTGTCTCTTCGTAAACCATGCGGCCGAGAATATCTCTGATCGTGATCGCGATCTCTCCGTCGTTTGGCGCTTCGAGCGTAAGCATGATATGACGACCGGCTGGGTTCGGATTAACCGAGATCGTCGCCTCCAACGGAAGAGGCTGATTTGGCACCACCCCGCTTCCATGAACCGGGATTTGCTTTGACCCGTAGAGAATACCCAACGAACCGACGCCGAATAAATTATTTTGAGCATCGTGATCGGTAATGAAATCCGCCATGCCTATCATTAAGTCACCAAGACCGTCACCATTAGCATCTAGCGTATCCGCCCCACTGAGCCCACCTAAGTGATCCTGCGGGATGAACATATCGACTTTATCGTCGATCGCATTTCCGAGCACGTAAAAGAAAAAGTAATTATACGGTGACGGATATTGCGATGATGTGATGCACAGAACATTATTCCCCGTCCCGGTCATATCCCCGCAATCGAAATATCCGGCGGGCCAGCCGAGGTTACCAAACTCAAAGTCGTCATAATGTCCGGGCGGGTAGAGACGGAAATCCGCGCTGTCGATAAACAAGCGTTTCGACCCGAAACTCGGTCCGCCGCGGAAGAAGTAGAACGACTCGTTTTCTTGGCTGTTATGCAGGCGGATCGGTACCACGAGATCGAAACTCTTATCATCCTTGCTTTTCGGCAGTGCCCTCATCCCAAGACTGGTGTAAGTAAAGAACGGGGCGAATACATCGGAATTGACGGTATCGTAGCTGTTCGGATTCTGCCAGCCGGCAAAGATCGTATCCTCGCGCATCGAACGGGCAAATTCAGTCAGCGAAAACGGTCGTTGAAACTTATAATGGAACAGATTGCCATGCATATCAGCGGCAACATAATCATCTGTACCAATCCCTTGTAAGTCGGTTTGAGTACCTCGAAACGAATACCCATGACTTCGTTCTATGTTATCAAGATCCTTTAATTTTAATTCACTATCTGGATAGATAAGATGACCCTGCTTGAAAAGTCCTTCTCCGCCTCGAAATAAACCCAGATAGAATGACAAGGGTCCTCCGGGATAGTCTCCTGCACCTCCTACGACGATGTCATCCAGCGTGTCTGATGAGAATTTTCCCACATACGGGGTTAATCTATCCTCATAATCAAATGATTGTGAGTCAACCAACGGTTTGAATCTTATTTCAGAAAATCTGCTACTGTCATAATTCCCATTCTCATCCGACCAATAGATTCTTGGTGTGACAAAGTTGGTAGCATCTAAGAATAGGTCAGCGTAACGTGCCGATCGAAAGTGCCCGGCCTTGACATACCCACCAATAGTTACATGCAATAGATGTGCTTGGAGCTTATGGATATTCACCGGCGCTTGGGCTGAAAATGAATACGGATACACGGGTTTGCTGCTGTCATACCCCGATTGATACACCAAATTATAAACTGCCATGTAGCGCTTCGATGTGTCTAATGCGTCAGGAAGATTTATAACGTAGTAACCGAGAAATTGGTCGTTTCCTGTGCCGTAGATCGTATCGAATTGTGGTGTTCCGGGCTTTGGCTGATAACACTGCGGATCGAGTGCAGGGCTGCTAAACTGTGCATGTGACACCCCCGTTAGAGCCGACAGTAGTAATATGATAATAACTGCGCGTTTCATCGTTCAATGATAAATTGCGCTGACATCATAACGGAGCCTGCTGTCACTCGCACAAAATAAATTCCGGCAGGCAGCATTTCTATATCGTGTTCACTTGCGTTCGAGGAGTGAATATCACCATGCCAAATATCTCTTCTTGCACCAAGAACGTCGGTGATCTCGAAAGAAGCATTCGAGAGTTTGGCGGTGCTTTCGATCGTAATGCGATTCGATGCCGGGTTCGGCCGAATGGAAACAATAGGTATTTTCTCATTACGAACGAATGAAGCAATCAGCGCTACTCCGCAGCCGGCGGGTTCGGTGATCGTACTCGCTGCCATTGTCGCAGGCGCATATTCGCAGGGGGTAAGAGCATTTATGACGACAAGCGAATCGAACCACACATGTGCGTTCGAGCCTGAATCAATAAATACATTAACATCGGCAGTGCCGAGCAGGATGCCATCTGTCGCACCGGTGATGCTTATCTTCGAGCGGCCCTTCCATTGTTCGTTCGCTTTATCGAGCGCAATGCCCGTCATCGAGAATGAGCCGTCATATACAAGCGATGTGTCGTAGTGCACGACAAGTTCGATGTCGCGCTTCGAACCGAGGCCGTTCACAATGATCGGAATTTGCACCAGCCCGCCGATGGTGTCGGTGTGTTCGTCCGATGTTGCCAGCGCAAGCGGTCTCGGCGGCGTGATTGCGCCGACGAGATAAACAGTATCGGGCATGCCTCTCGATTTTGTAATAATAAGAATTGGGTTCGAGGCGAGCGTTTGCGACGGAGTGAACGTCACAATAAGAGAATCGTGCGTGACATTCGAAACACTGTAATGTCCATCGTTCGTCACGGCGCCTGTTGGGTCGGGCGGGTTACAGCCTGCACGTTTGAAATAGAGCGTCCGCGAAAGTGATGAGTCGCAGATGGGAAGGCTGTCGCCAAGAAACAGTGTGTCGCTTGTCTCGGCTAAGATTCCATCCTGATTTACTGAGATTGCGAGCGAATCGCCGCCGCTGTTGATCGTTTTCCAGACGGTGCCGTCAGAACTATCAACGGCAAAAATAATATTATCATTGACAGCAATGACGAGCCGTGTATCCCAATACATTCCCGGACCGCCGATCGACTTCCACGTGCTGCCTTTATCGGTCGAACGAATGATACCGTCAGGTTCGGTTTGAGCAAAGATCGCATGCTCGGAATTGGTAATGCTGCTGCTGAAATAAAAGATCGGCCGTTGAAGCGTCCGCTTCCAACTTGCAGAGAGATCGTTCGAGACAAAAATATCGGCGCCGCCGTCATTCGAAAAGATGCCGGCGTCGTTCATCAAATAAATTTGATTCGTGTCGCATTTATCGACGCAAAAAGTCCAACAATCAATATTTGCCGTCGCCGGTGCGATACGCCAGGTGTTCGCATAATCGCTCGTGATCGCGAACTGATTTTGCAGTGCGCCGCCGGGTACTTCCGAAAGAATATAAGCAGTGCCGCCGCCAATCCATTTGCCATACGCTTTTGCAACACCTTGACCCATCGCCGTTTCTATCCACGTTGCACCGCCGTCGCGTGATACAAAGAGGCCGTAGCTCCCGACACTTGCCACCATTGTTTGCGAGGAATTCATATAGAATACAAAGCGCGCATCGTCGTTGAGCAGAGGGTGTGGTATCCCGGCTTGCGTCCAGTTCAATCCGCCGTCGATCGTAAAATAGACATAGCCATCATACGTTGCGACCATCCCGTGAAATTGATCGAAGAAATTAATATCATTCACGCGATCGTCGGGTCCTTGGGTGCTGAGTGTCGGCGGTGTTCGTTTCGTCCATGTCGCGCCGAGATCGGGAGACATCCACACGTCATAATTTCCTATCCAGAGAATTCCGTTCTGATAACAACACGCCCCGCCATTTTTGATAATCGGACCTAATAAGGCAGGAGCAACAGCTTTCCATTGTGCAGAAACATCCGCTGCTGCGAGGACGATGAGCAACAGAATGAGATGATGAAGTTTCCAGAGGAGCGCTTTCATAAAAAAGAAAACACTTGTTTAGACTGAAGGTTACAAATATACGTAGAATTGTTGGCACGAAACCGTCCGTGAATATAGTGAACGGGCGGAAAAACATCCATAGAACCGCTCTGAACCTTCCTATGCAAAAAATTGCTTATTTTTAAACTTCTTTCATCACGATCTTTGATAAGGATACGACCAATATGAGTACACCGATCAGAAACATTGCGCTTGTCGGGCATGCCGCCAGCGGAAAGACGACGCTTGCCGAAGGCTTACTATTTGCCGCGGGGGCGATAAGCCGCCGCGGCAGCATTGCAGAAGGTTCGACCACCAGCGACTATCATCCCGACGAGATCGCGCGCAAGCACTCAATCAATTCGACACTGCTGAGTTTCAATTCCGGCGGCATTAAATTAAATCTGCTCGATACGCCGGGCTATTCGGATTTTACGGGCGAAGTTCGTTCTGCATTGCACGTTGCCGATACGGCGCTGATCTGTGTCAGTGCTGTCGGGGGCGTCGAGATCGGAACCGACCTCGCATGGGATTTTTGTACACACGACGAAAACTCGGTGATCTTCGTGATGAACAAACTTGACTCGCCGGAAGCACACTGGGATAATCTGATCGAAGAAATGAAGCATCATTTCGGGCATGAAGTTGTCGTCGCTCAATTCCCGTATAAGACCGGATCGGGATTCAATAAGATCATCGACCTGATGAAGATGAAAATGCTCACGTTCAAAACCGACGGCTCGGGTACCTACACCGAAGAAGATATTCCGGACGATGTCCGCGATAAAGCAGAGCAGCTCCATAAAGAGCTCGTCGAGATCGTCGCCGAAAGCGATGACAAATTGATGGACGAATTTTTTGCGAATGACGGCATTCTCAGCGAAGAACATTTCTCCGGTGGCATTCACGAATCGCTTGCGCACCGAAAATTATTTCCGATCATTTGCGCATCCGGCGACAGTAATATCGGCACCAGACGCGTGCTCGAATTTCTTGTTGCCAATGCGCCCGCTCCCGAAGATCATGTTGCCGATAAAATGGGTATTAATCCGGAATCGAAAAAGCAAGTAAATCTCGGCTCCGCCCCCAAAGATGCAACAACTATTTTTACGTTCAAGACGGTCAGCGAAGCCCATCTCGGCGATCTATCGTTCTTCAGGATCTACCACGGTGATGTGCATCACGGTCAGGATCTTATTAATGAAGCCAACGGCAAGACCGAACGTGTGATGCAGATCTATACGATCTGCGGAAAAAATCGCAAGGAAGTGCAGGAAGTTAAGAACGGCGATATTGCAGCGGCAGTCAAACTCAAAGACACGCACACGAATAATACACTTTCATCGAGAAATTTCCCGATCATCTTAAATAAGATCGAATTCCCGCCGTCGGTCATCACAAATGCCGTTCGAACAAAAAATAAAGGCGATGAAGAAAAGCTCGCGAACGGGCTTCACTCGCTTCATGAAGAAGATCCGAGCTTTATCGTTCGCCAAGATCCCGAACTTGGGCAGACGCTCATCGAAGGACAAGGCGAACTTCATCTCGATATTGCGATCAAACGCTTAAAAGAGCGCTACAAGATCGACGTTGAGATCATTGAGCCGAAAATTCCATTTCGCGAAACCATCCGTGGCAATGCTGATACACGCTATCGCCATAGAAAACAATCCGGTGGTGCAGGACAATTCGGTGAGGTTGCCATTAAACTTGCCCCGAAGCACCGCGGCGAAGGTTACGAGTTCGTCGATGCGATCGTTGGCGGTGTCATATCCAATAGGTTTATACCGGCTGTCGATAAAGGCATTCATGACTTGCTCGTGCGCGGACCGCTTGCCGGCTGCCCGGTGATCGACGTGAAAGTAACATTGTACGACGGTAAAGAACATCCTGTCGATTCCAATGAGAACGCGTTCAAAACTGCCGGACGCATCGCATTCAAAGAAGCGTTCTTGCAAGCAAAGCCGGTACTGCTCGAACCGATCTACGATCTAGAAGTGACTGTCCCGGAAGATTATATGGGCGATGTGCTCGGTGATATTTCTTCACGGCGTGGCAAAGTTCAGGGTATGGATACTAAGGGATCGTTTCAAGTGATCAGAGCACAGGTTCCGCTTGCGGAATTGCATCATTACTCGACGAGGCTTCGTTCGCTCACGCAAGGCAAAGGCTCTCATAAGCAAACGTTCAGCCACTACGAAGAAGCGCCGCACGAGTTCGCAACGAAAGTGATCTCGTCGTATGCGCAGCATCACACCGCGGAGGAAGAATAAAAAATGAAGAAAGTAAAATTAAAAATGTAAAATTATGAGCGCGGACACAGTTCGCGCTTTTTATATATACCTAAATCATAACAACCCGTTATACGCATTTCGTGTTTTGCCCGACAATGAATATTACTGTTATCGGCTCCGGCGGCTGGGGAACGACACTTGCGATCGTTGCGAACGAACGCGGACATCGTGTTACACTATGGTCGCGCCGAGCCGAGCGTGCGAAAGAGATCAACGATCTGAAAGAAAATATCCCTTATTTACCGGGGATCGCGATCCCGACCTCTATTAATATTACAAGCAACGATGAAGCAATTCGCGGTTCAGATATATATATTATTGCCGTTCCGTCCCAAACACTCCGCGAAGTTATATCCCATTTAAAGCCCAATTTAAATTCCCAAGCGATATTCGTCACCGCTTCGAAAGGAATCGAACGTCATTCGCTCAAACGAATGACAGAAATTTTGAATGAGATACTTGATGCACCGTGGGAAAGACTCGTTGCACTCAGCGGCCCGAGTCATGCTGAGGAAGTCGCTCGCAAAATTCCGACGGTTCTTGTTGCTGCATCTGCGTCAAACGAAACTGCTCGCATCGTTCAAGAAGCGTTGCTTCTGCCATATTTACGAATTTATACATCGAACGATGTTGTCGGCGTCGAACTTTCCGGCGCGTTAAAAAACGTTATTGCCATCTGCGCCGGCATTCTCGACGGCGAAGGCTTCGGCGATAACACGGTCGCCGCGTTGGTTACACGCGGGCTGGCAGAAATGCGCCGTCTCGGCGTTGCGCTCGGAGCCGATGAACAGACGTTCTCCGGTGTTGCGGGGCTGGGCGATCTTGTCGTGACGTGCCTTTCGAAACACTCGCGCAACTTGCGAGTCGGAATCGGGATCGGGCAAGGCAGATCGCTTGATGACATACTTTCGTCGATGTCGATGATCGCCGAGGGTGTCTGGACAACCGAGTCGGCAAAAGAACTTGCTGCAAAACAAAACATAGAAATGCCGATCGTCGAAGCTATCTACAAAATTTTGTTCGAACACAAAAATTACCGTGAAGCGACAACTGAATTAATGACCAGAGAGACGAAAGACGAGCGCTGGTAACTTTCACCGGTTTTGTGGGTTCATACATTTAGAATATTATACGCTGATGAAACGAACACCATATTTATTTATAATTCTCTTACTGATCTTTGCACCCTTTTCGGTGAATGCAAAACAATGGAATGTCGGTCCCGGGCTGCCATACACTGCGCCGAGTAAAGTGATGGGCTTAGTGCAGACGGGTGATACAGTGGTTATTCAATCCGGTTTATATTCAGGCGATGTCGGCTTTTGGACGAAAGACAGCCTTGTCATTTATTGCCCGAATGGCTTTGCGCACCTCGATGCAAACGGGAAAAATGCCGGCGGCAAAGGAATCTGGGTCGTTGACGGAAATCATACGAAGATCATCAACATCGAGTTTTCCGGAGTGACCGTACCCGATCAAAACGGCGCCGGTATCAGACTCGAAGGTGTCGGGCTTGAACTGCGCCATTGTTATTTTCACGATAACGACGAAGGCGTGCTTGCCGGAGATGATCCGGGACACGATTCGAGCGATGTCCTCTTCGAAGCCTGCGAGTTTGATCATAACGGCTTCGGCGATGGCTATTCACATAATATGTACATCAATCATCTTCGCAGTTTTGCTGTCAGGTTTTGTTATATTCATCGTGCAAAGGTCGGGCACAACATCAAGAGCCGCGCACTGAATACCTATATTATGTATAATCGCATTATGGATGAAGCCGATGGTACTGCCAGCTATACGATCGACCTTCCGAACGGCGGCAATGCATACATCATCGGCAACTCAATTCAAAAAGGCCCGCTCGCGCAGAATCATCCCATTATCACGTTCGGAGAAGAAGGTCTCAGCAATCCGGCGAAGCAATTGTATGTTGTGAATAATACGATTGTGTCTGAGAACCCAAAAGCAGTTTATATTTCTCTTCCGAGTGGTTTCGATTCTGCATTTGCATACAATAATTTATATTATGGTAGCGGTACACTCTACGGGGGCTATGTCTATACAAATGCGAATGTTGTTGCCAATAGCATGAGCGGTTATCTTTTAACTTGGCACTTCTTTGATACATCAGCTTATGATTTTCGAGTGACAATGACAGGTTACCCTGCTTTATCCGGCAAAGATCCTGGGAGTGTCAACGGATTTTCTTTAAGCCCAACAATGCAGTATGTACATCCTGTTGACAGCATAGTTAGAAACAATACTTGGGGTTATGTCGGCGCATTTGATTGGGTACTGCTGGGCGTTAGTTTGCCTTTCCAAAGTAATCCGATATTGTGCAATTATCCAAATCCATTCACTTCAACTACAACTATACATGTTCGAGAAGAGGGAGCGGCTGGGAAACTTCTTAACCTTACTATCTACGATATTTCCGGCAAACAATGTTCGCAGCTGAACATTTTTCCGACTAATAAAGAGGTTATATTCGAACGAGGCAATTTGCAATCGGGTATTTATACTTATATTATCAATACTGAGCTAGGAAAAAGTGTAGGCACCGGCAAGTTCATCATCGAATAAACTCATCGGGTGCACCAAACGAAGCGCCCTCCTGTTCTAAGCGCGCAATATCCGACACAGCATTGAATACCGATAAAATATATAGTAACGCAGAACAGAACGAGATCGAATCGCTGGCAAAAGCGTATGTGCTCGGCGATCTTGTCGAAGGTGATCAGGAATATATTCGGTTCGAATCATTACTCGATGCACGCGATCCCGTCTTGATGAAGTCGCTTGAATCATTGTTCGAGCGCTCGGTTGCGCTTGGCGCGGCGGTGCAATACGGCAGTACAGGAGAAACCGCACCAAACCCCCTTCAACAAAAACTTCGCTCGAAGAACAGGCTGCTAGTTATTATCAGTGTTGTTGCCGGTTTGCTTATTTGTTTGCTGCTCGCGTTGAACGTCATGAACTCGGCGAAGCTCGACCGCTCGAAAGATCTGATGAAAGCGCTGTTGACGAAATACGATTCACTTTCACGGGCCGGGCAAAACCTTCCGCTGAAATAGAAAATCATTTTCTCGGTTTTGCGTTATACGTCTAAAGACGTGGAAATTCCGAAATGAACGTAGAACAATTGCGCGAGTATTGCCTCTCGCTTCCGCACGCAACGGAAGATATCAAGTGGGGCAACGATCTGTGTTTTTGCATCGGCGAAAAAATGTTCGCGACCGCTAGCCTCAACCCTGCCAGCGGTTTTTCCTGTTCGTTCAAATGTTCACCGGAAAAATTCCGCCAGCTTATCGAACGTGACGGTATTACATCTGCCCCCTACACCGGTCGGTTCGGATGGGTCTGTGTTCGCAAACGCGCAGCGCTTTCCGAAGCAGAGCTTCGAGCGCTCATCAAAGAATCCTACGACGCGATTCTGCAAAATCTTTCGGCAAAAGTTCGCAAAGAATTAAAAGCTCACGCCTAACGATGCTCACGCTCCGCAGAACGATCGTTGTATTCTTACTCATCGTTCCTGTTGCAGCGTTCGCGAAACACACGCGGCTGAAAATCATCCATTGGAATGATTTTCATGCGCAGAACGAGCCATATTCCATTCGCAGTGGAAACAAAGTCGAACAAATCGGCGGGTTCGCATATTTCAAGTCTGTTATTGATTCTCTGCGGCGCGTCGCCGTTGCAACAGACGATGCATGCCTTGCCCTCGACGGCGGCGATGAATTTCAGGGCACGATCATCAGTTCGCTGACCAAAGGAAAGTCGCAATATGAATTACTGAACACTCTGCATCCCGATGCCGTCACGCTCGGCAATCATGAATTCGATTACGGATGGAAAAACCTCAAAAAATTACTCGCCTCGACTGCCCGATTTCCTGTGGTCAACGCAAATATTGCTGACCAAAGCGACAGGCATATTGCAAAACCGTATACCATCCTCCGTCGAAACGGAATGCGCATTGCTATTATTGGGCTGACGACGCAATCACTTCGGACAAACTCGCTCCCAAGCAGTATAAAGGGGTTGAAAATAAAAAATTATGGCGATGTTTTGCCGGAATTGCTTCACGAGCTTAAAAAGAAAAAACCGACACTTATTATGCTCTTGACGCACGTCGGAGTTGAAGAAGACGAGCGGCTTGCAAAAGAATATCCGGAGATAAATGTCATCGTCGGTGGTCACTCGCATACACCATTATTTTCGCCGCGCCGCATCGGAAGAACAGTGATCGTGCAGGCAGGGTCGAAAGGCCGTTATGTCGGCGAACTCGATCTTGATGTTGATACCGACGGCGATTCGCTCGTCAGCTCAAATGGAAGATTGGTCGAAATAGTCACGGAACATATTACCCCCGACCCCGAGGCAGCGAACATTGTCTCATCGCTTCTTAAAAAAGTAAATGAGAAGTACCGTGTGCAGATCGGATCGTTAGAAAAAGATTGGAAAAATGGCCGCGAGTATAACGGCAACCTTCCCACATTCGAAGCGGAAGCATTTCGCAGCGAGCTTGCAGCCGATATCGGCTGCATCAATCACGGCGGCTTGAGGAAATCACTTATTGCCGGACCGATCATGATGAAAGATATTTATGAGATCAACCCCTTTCAAAACGAGATGTACTCGGTTGAAGTAACCGGATCGGCATTAGAAACGATGCTGACATATATGCTTTCCGGAAAAGCCTCCGAATCCTGCGAGTTTGCAGGGATCGATGTTGTATACAATGCTGCTCAACAAAAGATCATCTCCTTATCAATAAGCCGTCAGGCCGTCGATCCTTCAAAGAAGTACCGCATCGTAATGAATGAATTTATCCAGACACATTTAAAAGGCATGTTTGGACTTGATGAGAGTCAATACTCATCACATCCGCTTTCTGTCGTCGATACCGATCTTATCGTCAATGCTGTCAAGAGAATAGGTACGGTCAGCGGCGAAGCGATCCCGTGGCTCGACATCAACGGCAAATGATTTCCGTGATATTCTGTTACAAAACGGAATAATCCTATGGCATCGGAACAATCATTTCTGAAACGGATGGAGGAGTACGGATTCCTCTCGCATATCTACGACCATCTGCCGGATGAGTTCACAGCCGTTTTCGAGATCGCACGAGTACTCGAAGCAGAGGATTCCGAACTCCGTTCAAAACTTGAGCCTGCGCTGGCATTGCCGTCGCTCGATCATTCATCGATGAAAGATGTCGTCGAGCTTTTCCAGCCTGAGGTCGTCACCGGCGAAGAATACGAAGCTGATTTCATCCGAAATCGCCGTGATATTGCGCGTATTTATTCCTGGCAATTTACGCTTCCCGACGATCTGTTCGACGAGCGGCTTGCCGAACGTACGCTCTGGATGCCTGTCGCAAAAGCAGAGAAAATTCTTCCCATTCAAGAGGTCGGTGATGTTTTCTCATTCGACAGCCGCAAACAAAAAGTGTTCGTGCTTTTCGATACATCTGCATCGATGCGTGCACATCATCGGATTCATCTTGCGAAAGCGATCCTTGTGTATTTCCTTGAGCACAATAAAGACGACCTCGGCTTTATCAGCCTCAGAACATTCGACGATCATGTCGGCGAATTGCACACTGCTCTCGACCCGGAAAGCTACAATGCCCTGATCCGACACATCCTTCGGGAATCGCATCTTGGCGGCGGAACAGTACTTCAAAAGGTGCTTCTCGAAGCACTCGACGATATTGGACGGATGGAACATCTCGCCGGAGCGGAAATTCTTGTTATCACCGATGGCGCTGTCGCTATTGACGAAGCGCTTCTCCGTGGGCGGATCGACGAGGATACGAAAATTCACACGATCAAGATCGGCCATGCGCAGATATTTGCCTCCGACAAGCAGATCGACGATCTGATCTCAGGTGGAAAAGTCGGAAACGCGAAAATTCTTGGTGATCTGATCGCCCAAGAGCGCGAGCTAAAACGAATGCTCGACCATACGACCGTTCCGGATAAGCGGCACCAACTTGAGGTTTCGCTTCGCAATGTCCGAAGCAATATCAACATGAAACGAAACGATTTTGCGAACGAATATCGTAAAACGTACGGGCACGAGCTTGAGCGAATTTCGAACGTATTCATCGAGATCGACGACATTGACGATATCGGAATGTTCTGTGCGACCGATGAAGCGATCGCGGATATCGAGGAGCTTGTTGCTCAGCTTGAAGAAGACGCAGAACAGTTCTTCACTCCCGAAATGATGAAGAAAATGGCGATTCTCCACGACCATATTGCATTTCTTCTCAAGTATGAAAAAGACCCCGCCTTACGGGAAAAACTGCAAGAACTTGACGAACGGCTTCGCAGACTCCTTGATGAAGCAATGAACATCGACGACCCGCTCATGCAAGGACTGAAGCCAAGCGCTGCGAGCCAGCATCTGGCGATCCCGATGACCGACGAAGATGTCCGCGATATGCACTTTTTACTTGAGTTCGACGGAGCGTTTGGGAAGACCCAATTAAAGCTGCTTTTGCGATTCGTCATAAAATTCATAGCAAAAAGCATTAAAAAAATATTCAGAAAACGATGAAGCTATCGGAAGCTTCTTATTGTTTATTGCCTGACTTTGCACGAACGCTCTCTTTTCGATGAGTTCATTTAAGATCGACCCCGAGTTACTCTATAACGCGAAACGCGACGGCTTTAGCGATAAGCAGATCGCAGATATTTTTGGCGTTCGCGAAGAGCAGGTCGCTTCCGAGCGCAAACGCCTTGGCTTTTTACCAGTGTTTAAGACGGTCGATACCTGCGCCGCTGAGTTCGCAGCAGAAACCCCGTATCATTATTCAACCTACGAAGAAGAGAATGAGTCTCGCCGCTCTGACAAAAAGAAAATTGCCATTCTCGGCGGTGGTCCTAATAGAATAGGCCAGGGCATCGAGTTCGACTATTGCTGCGTCCACGCCGCGCAAGCGCTCAGGGCCGAGGGTTTCGAGACGATCATGATCAACTGCAATCCCGAAACCGTCTCGACCGATTACGACACTTGTGACAAGCTCTACTTCGAACCGCTCACGTTCGAGGATGTGATGAATATTCTCGATTTTGAAAAACCGGATGGAGTGATCATCACGTTCGGCGGGCAGACGCCGCTGAAACTTGCCAAGCAGCTTGAAGCGGCCGATGTTCCGATCCTTGGCACTGCGCCCGACAGCATTGACATTGCCGAAGACCGTAAACGATTTGGGGAGCTGATAGACAAATTAAAAATTCCGTGCCCGCCATACGGCACCGCAACGACGGAAGATGAAGCTGTTGCCGTCGCCGATAAGATCGGATATCCTGTGCTTGTACGACCTTCGTACGTACTGGGCGGCCGCTCGATGGAAATTTGCTACCGGCCGGAAGCTGTTGCCGAATATATGGCAAATGCAAAAGGGGTGAGCCACGACCGGCCTGTTCTCATTGACAGGTTTCTCGAAGATGCCTACGAATTCGATGTCGATGCCGTTCGTGACACGACAGGAGCCGTTATTATCGGCGGCGTCATGCAGCATATCGAGGAAGCCGGTATTCATTCCGGCGATTCCTCGAGTGTTATCCCGCCGTACGATGCCAGCGATGCTGTTTTTTCGACGATCGTAGAGTACACCAAAAAGCTTGCGACTGCTCTTGAAGTGGTTGGACTGATCAATGTGCAGTATGCGGTTAAAGGCGAGACCGTTTACGTCCTCGAAGTCAATCCGCGCGCAAGCCGGACAGTGCCATTCGTTTCGAAAGCGACCGGCAGGCCGTTAGCAAAGATCGCCGCGCGGGTAATGATCGGCAAAACATTGAAAGAACTTGGCGTCACTGAGTTCAACAAAGCGATGCCGTATGTTTCTATTAAAGAGTCGGTGTTCCCATTCGATAAATTTCCGAAAGTAAAGATGTTTCTCGGACCTGAAATGCGCTCGACCGGAGAAGTCATGGGCACGGGAAAAGACTTTGGCGAAGCAATATTGAAATCACATCTCGGCGCCGGCATTAAAATCCCGACCGAAGGGACTATTTTCGTCTCGCTCCGCGATCTCGACAAAAAGCCGCGTACCGCCGAGATCGTCAAAGACTTCGAAGAACTCGGTTTTCATATCATTGCAACCGGCGGCACAACAAAGTTCTTGCTCGAACATGGGGTCGCAGCAGAGAACATTCTGAAAGTTTCAGAAGGCAGGCCGAACGTTGTTGATGCGATCAAGAATGGCGAAGTACAGTTGGTCATCAATACGCCGAGCGGTGAAATATCTCGTATCGCAGAATATGAGATCGGCTGGGCGGCAGTTGCATACAAAGTGCCGTTTATTACAACACTCTCAGCTGCGGCAAGTGTTGTGAGCGCCGTCCGTTCGCTGAAAACGAACTCGCTCGTTGTGCATAGTGTTCAAGAGCTTCACACAATGGTGTAATAAGTTTATAAGAGGAAATGGAGTCTTCCTCACCCAACCGCCTCTTGGCTGATGACTCCTGTTCACAATTTATCTATGTATAAGAATGAACAGGAATTTCTTGCTTGTCGGCGCCGGCGGTTTTGTCGGTAGTATCAGCCGGTATCTTGTTGCCGTATCACTTGACAGAACATTACATCCGTTTCCAACAGGTACATTTTTAATCAATATCGCCGGCTGTCTGCTCATCGGTATCATTTATGGTATCAGCGACCGAAATGCCTTGCTGACGCCGGAATGGAGGCTCTTTCTTGCAACCGGATTCTGCGGCGGCTTTACGACCTTTTCGGCATTTGCGTATGAGAATATACATCTTATCGCAACAGAAGAATACCTCCACCTTTTTCTTTATACCGGCGCCAGCATCGTGATCGGGTTTCTTGCAGCCGCAGCAGGAGTATTTATTGCAAAGCAGTTCTGAATGGCTCTTGTCCCGACACTAAAAGATTTCCGAGCGGGTTTATGATGTTAAAATATCATGCACATCGAGATTGAGTTGTCGTGCTCATGAAAAATCGAACGCTTTTTCTTATCACACTCGTATGTGTGATCTATTATCCGTTGTCCTCATTCGGACAATTACCCTCTTCGCCGAAACTGTGGCTACGCAGTGATACGGGTATCGTCACAAATGGGTTGAATCTCGTTTCATGGGGTGATGTGCGTGACACGACGAAAAAATTTTTCGTGCCTGCCGGTCAAGGAAGCCCAAATTATTTTGCGGGAAATTTCAACGGACGTCCGTCCGTCTCGTTCGACGGCCTTCTCGCATTTCTTGAAGGGCCGCCTATCTATCCAACTTCTGAGGATTATACGATCTTTATTGTTTGTAAAGTTTCTGACTTCACAAAAACGAATAATATATTTTCAGGCACATCCGGTCATGCGATCTGGCTTTCCGGTACAAGATACCCGAATGTCTTCCACGGAAATTTTTCGAATGTTACGTCAAGCGGTATTGCTTTTGGCGATACGGCGATGATGCTCGAAGTAAAATTTGATCAGGCAACGCAGATCGCTTCGATCCGTATCAACGATGAAGATGCCGACTCGAATTTCATCGGAGTCAATACCGATTCAACACTTTTTATCGGCGCGTATGCCGCCGGCAATTTATTCGCAGGTTCGATCGCGGAGATCATAATGTACAATCGTTATCTTCATTCGATCGAGCAGGACAGCATTGAGCATTATCTCGAAAATAGGTATGGCATTGCAGGCCCAAAGCCTGTCCCGGAACAGTCAATAATTTTTACATCTTTGCCCAAAGTAAAGCAGCTTTATCCTCGGAACGGAATGGACTCGACCGTGATCCCGATCACGGGATATGTCAAATCTCCGAAGGCAGATTCGATCTATCTCTATCAGTACAGAAATTTTTTACGCTATAAACGGATCTCATATCCGTTAGTATTCTCCGATTCGGAAGCGGCGTTCTCGTTTTTTGAAAAGATCAAAGCCGAAACTGCGGAATACCGGTTCGTTGTAGGCCTTCATAATAAAGACGGATGGGATTCTGTCATTGCAGATCGCGACAGCATCGTCAGCGGCGATGTGATCTTCATTTGCGGCCAATCGAACTCGATCTTTGGAAGCTCGACAGAAACATTTCGCAACGAATATTGCCGGACATTCGGCAACAATATGGGGCAGAGCGGCGATACGTCCTGGGTGATGTCCGATGTTTCAGGCAGCGGCGGCGGACCCGATGTCTGTGAGTGGGGGCTTACACTACAAAAATCAATTCTGTACACATACCATATTCCGACAGTGATCATTAACGGTGGCGTCGGCGGAACGCAGATCGAATTGCACCAAAGAAATTCTGTTGATCCTGAAAACCTTCGTACGATCTATGGGAATATGCTCTATCGTGCAAAAAGATCAGGTCTCGATACTGTCGCACCGATGATGTTCTGGTATCAGGGTGAATCGAATCAGCCGACGAATTATTATAATAATTTCAAGGCGCTTTATAATTCATGGAAAGGCGATTACCCCAATCTGCGAAAGTTCTATGTTATCCAAATTCATCCGGGATGCAGCCAACCGGGAGCAGCAGAACTCCGAGAACTGCTTCGCACCATGCCCGACTCATTGGCACATATTCAAGGCTATTGCCCGGACGGAGCGCCCGGCCACGATGGCTGCCATTATACACTTGGCAATGGCTACCAAGTGATCGGCTCGCAGCTCTTTTCAATTCTTAACAGAGATTTTTATAATACACCGGACACAGCAGGCATCGAATCGCCGAATCTCAGCACCGCATTTTATACCGATTCTACTCACAGCTCTGTCACGCTTATCTTTAAGCCGGCAGGTACCATCGTTCGAATTCCGTCCGATACGATTGTAAATGGTATTACTGAATCCGTCAAAGATTATTTTTATTTTGACAACGATACTTCAGTCGTCAGTTCGATCACCGCATCACATGATACGGTGACGCTGAAATTGAAGTCGCCCTTAAGCGCAAAGACGATCAGTTATCTCCCCGATCAATATTATAATGCAACGGCAACGACGTATGAAGGTCCGTGGCTTTCAAGCCAGCGCGGAGTCGGAGCATTTTCTTTCTGGCACGTGCCTGTCTTAGAGCCCTCACAAGTCGGGTTTGTAAATGACCAACGGC
Organism: Kapaibacterium sp. (SeqCode); assembly: GCA_035632315.1. Lineage (GTDB taxonomy): Bacteria > Bacteroidota > Ignavibacteria > Palsa-1295 > Palsa-1295 > JAFDZW01. The sequence continues at coordinate 41,443 of DASQGZ010000024.1, forward strand.
AATCACAACGCATTGTTGCAACTGTGATCAGTAAAAAACTTCACCTGAATGTAAATGAACATGCTCATATCGTGATTTCTGTTTATAACGAACTTGGGCAGGAAATGACGAAGCTTGCAGATAAAGAATTTACCGTAGGAAATTATGAATTCCCTCTTCAACAATTATCCGGCGCTTATTTTTTACGGATCAACACTCCAAGCGAATCGCAGTTAATAAAAGTAATTCTTTAGTTTATTCTAATAAAAATTATACTCGAATCTCGCAAAAAAAGAATTTGGACTTTTTTGTATAAAACCGGACGTCACTGTTATTGCATATGCAAGATCGAACCGCGCAACTGAATTAAGAATGAGCTGCGGTCCAAGCGATAGCAGCATTTCTGTGGCATGTTCGGACGTTGTATGCCCGTCTACACTTTGATCATACAATGATTGATAAGAAAGTAATTCAGCATACACATTGATATTCGGATCCGAATATCCGGTATAGCTCGGTGGATAGATAAGATATCCGACGGAAAACGAACTATTGAGATTAGTGATATTCGAATATGTCATCGATGATATTGATATCTCTTTCAGAGCGCGAGTTGCCCCGACTGTCAAAGAGAGCGCAAGCCGATTTTCGAGTACTGTAGCAATAAATCCTCCGGACACAATCGGACCGGCGCCTTTAAATGAAAGAGCCGGCGACATACTGTGCTGTTCCCCGCCAAGCGCTTCGCCATAAGCCGAAATACGGAAATGATATTTAAATCCGTCGTCAACATAGAGCCGATACTTTACGTAAGCACCAAACGTCTCCGGATGAAACCCGGTGAGTTGGTTCGAACCGTAAGCTTGCAGATGAACCATCAGGTCTTTCGTAAGGCCGTACATTACTTCTGTTCCGAAACGCGAAACCGTTTTATTATCCTGCCAGATGTCCGATGAAACCCTCAGCCCGAACCGACCTGCAGGCATATTGCTTGCAGGTTCGGTTTGGATGAAGAGTTCTTGGGCCCGAGCAGTGAACGACACCGCCGTGAGCAACAACAATACGAGCGCTCGGATCATAATGATACGTGATAGAGCGTCCCTGTCACTTTGTAATCACCTTCGCAACACATCGCCGCTTTGCCTTTTTTGTAGCAATCAAGCGAGGTCATCTTCGCAAGCGAAGTGAATTCTTTCTTGGATACATACTGCTTATCGACAAACCGAAGCGTCACCGGGCCCGATAATGTTTTCGAATCTGCTCCGATGAAATGATACGTATCGCCCTGATAGACAAAGTGGTAATCTTTCCCGACAGTAGTATGATCGAAGTTAAATACTGCCTTGATCGAGCGAACCGTGAATCCGGCATCTTCAATCATCTTGCGGACATCGTCCATTGACACCTTCGTATCTTTCTTGAATCTGATGTGCGCCACAAGGTCGTTCAGATCGACCCAGATCGTATCGACGAACGCCAATTTTTTCAGTGTCACTTCCGTGCCTTTCGAGCACAACGAACATGTCAAGCCGTCAACGCCGACATCGGCGCTGATAAATTGCGCTCGCGATGAAAGCGAGGTAGCAATAACGAAGAAAACGGCGGCTAAAAAGAACTTTATCATAACATTCCTTTTCATAATGGAAAAACTGCTGCCTGCCGAACTTACATTCGGCAGGCAGTCGTGTCAGTTATTTATTTGCAGCATGACATTGTGCAATCGCTGCACGACGAGCCGCAGCAATCCGAACAGTTGTCGCAGCTGCATGCTGCGGCTTTGACAGATGGTGTGCGGTCACTTGACGATGCTGTTGCCGCTCCGAAGCTGACTAAGCCTGCAAGGAGCATGAAAAATAATGCGGTTCTCATTGTAAATTCCTTTCGTAAAAATTATTTGTGTTATGAGATCTCAAGCAACATTGCCTGAAAATCCCGGGCGAATAAATTTATCCGCCTCGTCTGTCGAAAGGATCTGAATTAAATCCGGAATGTACAGACAACCAGATATACGGGAGGGCTGTTGTCGAAAAAATGGAGTTGGCTGATACTGTTAATATAAACCGGTAACGTTTCCGCGACCGGGTTCACTGCAGTGACGATAGCTTTCGCGACGGTCGGAGCAGGAACACTTGTTTTCAGTACCGGGGTAGGTACGAGTTTGCAATACTGGTACTTGCATATAGGGCAATCGGATTGTTTGGAATCCGAATGAGGGGCTTGATGTGCAGGGTGCGGACAACACACCGGTACCGGTGTTTCTACTTTGACAAAGCAAAACGCCATTGGTGCAACAGAAAACGTCGCAGCAAAGAATACTACGAACGCCATAACCAACCGTGCTGGTTTGCTCCTCATTAATAACTTTAACGGGACGTTTTCAAAAAGGATTCAACATAAAAATAATCTTTTGTCAAGTTGCTGCATAGCTATATATACGCCGCCTCACCATGAAGAACTTCATCGAGTCCTCGTTCTTCTTCTTGAGCATTTACTTTGACCGGTGTTACGAGATCGATCACTTTAAGCATTCCGTAAGTGAATGCAAATGCGTAAGCTGCGGCACCGATCGTGACGCCAAGTTCGAGGAGGAAGAATGACGAATTACCAAGCAGTAAGCCATTAACGCCTGATGAGTTAACAGACGAATCGGCAAACACACCGAGCAGGATCACGCCAAGACATCCGCCGACACCGTGAACACCCCAAACGTCAAGTGCGTCGTCCCAATGACGTTTATTCTTGAGTCGGACGGCTCCGAAGCATACTACCCCGCTAACGATCCCGATAATTGCGGCACTTGTGGTCGTTACATACCCGGCTGCAGGTGTGATCGTAGCTAAGCCTGCAACGGCCCCGGTAAGCAGACCAAGAAACTTCGGCTTGCGCGATGCACGCCATTCCATCAAGAGCCAGACCATTGCGGCAAATGAAGCAGCGACATCAGTATTAAGAAATGCGATCGCCGTCACAGCGTTGACGCTAAACTCACTCCCGGCATTAAAGCCATACCAACCGAACCAAAGAAGTCCGGTCCCGAGAGCAACGAGCGGAATGCTATGCGCTTGCGAATCACTGACCGCGCGCTTGCCGACATAAAAGACCGACGCAAGCGCCGCAAAACCGGCGATCGCATGAACCACGATGCCGCCCGCAAAATCTTCGACACCCCACGATGCGAGCAACCCGCCTCCCCATACCATGTGCACAAACGGGAAATAGACGAATAGCAGCCACGCTCCGAGAAACAGCAGATATGCGGGGAAACGAACACGATTCGTAAATGCCCCGGTGATAAGCGCCGGCGTGATGATCGCGAACATCATCTGATATGCAATAAATACGATAAGCGGGATATTCGCTGTCAGCGGTGATGGCGCAGTCATCGTGACCCCGTGCAGGAATATCATATCGAAATTTCCGATCAAGCCGCCAAGCAGATCGGAATGTATAGCGACAGTCCCGCTGAAACACATCGAATAGCCGCACACGAACCAAAGCACGGTCCTGAAACCCATCGAGACGAAGCTTTGAATCATAATTGCCAGGACATTTTTCCTGCCGACGAGCCCTCAGTAAAAAAAAGACAAGCCGGGCGTCATCAACATCAC
>DASQGZ010000025.1:0-18593 GCA_035632315.1 Kapaibacterium sp. (SeqCode)
CAGGTGGTGGCTCACCAGGTGGAGGTCTTCCGGGAAGTTCAGGCACCTTAGGGGTAGATTCTCTAGCGCGTGATCATTTCGGCGGTGGTTCAAGCGGCACAGGCGGAGGCTCATTTCAAAGTAATAGAAATAAATTTGGAATTCCTGTCCCGATAGATCAACCATGTAGTCAGGCGATTAATGACGGGTTAAATAATTTGTATGATGAGTTAACAGGAAAGAAAAATCCTGATATAAAAAGAACCCTTGACGCGTTAAAAGGATGTGGTGAACCAATGGCGTCCGTAATTAATTGTCTTACGAATGTAGATAACATGCAAAATGTGGTTGATAAAATTGATACAGATCCTTCTGTTGTTCCAAAAAATGCTATCGCTGGTCATAGGGGGAGGACAATTTATATCCCTTGTAATTCATTCCAAATGATGACTGGGGCATCTGGAAAACAATATGATCCAAAAAATTATATCGATGCAATCCTATTTCATGAAATGTCCCATAATTGTCTCGAATCTTTAGGAATTGCAAAGGGCGACGACAGTGAAATGGACGCTTTTTTTCTCGAATATCTGGTCTTTGGGGATAAGAAGCTACCCCCAATGAATGATTGGGATCCTTAAATGAATGCGTATCAATGGAGCGAAATGAGAAGACAAAGTGCTTGGATACACAGAGGGAATGCCAATCCTGATACGATGTTGTGGGGGCACCTATTCTTTTTGGATAAGTCTCCAGACACGTTGAAAAAAAATGGCGGGAAAGCTAAGTTGACGCTTTTGGACAAAAACGGCAAATTACTCCCAGATAATTGTTCCGTTCTTCTCAAGCTATAAACCAAATTTATTTACTGAAACTAATTTCGTTTAGGATTACTTACATTTACTGTAAGATACTCACGCGCGATGTACCCGTCAAAATTAATTTATTTCTTGCCTGCGGCGCTTGCTACGATATATTCATGTTCAGGAAACATTCAGACTACAAAGCAAAAAGTTTTTTTTAATCGCGATTCAAGCGCTCAACATCACTTGCAAATAAAAAAACAAGTTGATGAATCAGGCATCTTACAGAAAAATATAAATATTGCTTTTGCACCGTGGAGCATGGAGATCACATCCGATACCGTTTTCAGTGGGAAATGGAAGGGTACGCTCTCAGATATTTCCACGAATACGTATCAGACGGAGTTCGAATTTCATATTGACGCAAGGACACATACAGTTTCAGGTATGTATGCGGTACATACTCTGCCCCATCGCATTGCTCCGAGCCACGATGTAGAGTATCCCGACGATACCGTTGAGATTCATAATATAGCCGGCTATATCCATGAAGATTCTTTGTATTTTAGATTTGATACTCTATATAATACTTTTCTGCATGAATTGAAAAAAGAACTGCGATTCCGATGTACCTGCATCACGATTGACACCCCACAAAATGATGACTATCCGAAATCTTATCTTATTGGTGACTTTATAGATTCTTCATTCACCTCTTTCCCTCTGTTGGGGCATATACTTTTATGCAAAGAAAAAAATCAGAACTGAATTTCAGTACATAAGGAACTTACTAAAAGAAAACTTACATTTAGATTTTCAGGGTGAGTAAAATGAGTCATCGTCGGTTCATATCCTGGTGTTCTTATTGTCTAATTCTTCCATTGATTGGATGCAGCAGCAATCTTGTTACAAAAAAAACTTATTTTGACCGTGATTGGAGCAACCGTCATCACTATAGGATCGATACTACAGCCGAGTGGAACGTAAACGCGGGCATAACACTGGGTAAATCCCTCCATCGTTCAAAATTTCCGATCTCCGCAGACACAGTCTTTGCGGGAACATGGAATGGAATATTGACAGGCATGCCGGGACTCTCTAATGTGTATCCTGTGGAATTTGTGGTCTGTCTCGATTCAACAAGGAACTACGTATTTGGGAAATATACATTGACCATCCCGTATAGAATCGGTATCGGAGCTCCTGACACAACTATTGTAACATACCCGCTTACCGGCCAATACCATGAGGACTCCCTCTTCATTTCAGTAGATACTATCGAGTATGGGGGTTTTGAGCCTGATACATTGAAACTCCGATTTTCCTTACGTTCTCTTACAATGGACGAACGATATTATGATGAGTTTCCTATTTCGTTTCTTTCCGGCGATTTCATAGATTCAGCGTTTCGTCAGGCGCCTGTCATTGGGCACGTTATGTTAGAAAAAAGACCCCTTAAAAAAACAAAATAATCCTGGAATGCCTTTGTTGCTATGATGTCTTACAAAATTCGCACAGGCGGCTAAGGTAGAATGATTCACAATAATTGACTACTTGTCTCTCAACTTTCTCTTTTCTTCTGTCTTCCCTTCCGTATCTTTGCACTCTCACCCGGACGATGATTTTTTTGCTTTCGATTTCACAAATTCTATACAACAATGAAACAATTATTTTTTAGACAGTTATTTCTTTCTTTATTATTCACCGGAGCTTGCGTATCTCTTTCGCAGGCGCAGAGCAACACGTTCATCGGCACGCCCAGTGGTAATCAGCAAATGACGGGCAACGATAACACCGCACTCGGCTTTCAGTCGTTCATTGCGAACACGTCCGGCGCATCGAATACCGGCGTGGGCGCTGGGGCACTCGCCGCAAATTCGATCGGCGGAGATAACACAGCGATCGGTCACGTCACACTCTTCAAAAATATTTCCGGCTCGAATAATACGGCGCTCGGCGCAGCAGCGATGCAATCGAGCACTGCCGGCGATCAGAACACGTCGATCGGCGCGTCGTCCGGATTATCGAACACCGGCGGCAACGGCAATACATTTCTCGGCTATCAAGCCGACGCAGGCTCGGGCGATCTTGTCAATGCGTCGGCGATCGGATCGAAAGCGCGCGTCTGCGCATCGAACACGATGGAGTTCGGCAACTCGCAGGTTTCGGGCTGGGGCTTCGGCACATGCCCGGGCGCTAATGCGATCCTCGTCGGCACGAACAGCTCGAACGGCAACGGCGCATCGCTCACCGAAGCAGGCGTCTGGACGAACGCATCGAGCCGTTCGTTCAAAGACAGATTTCATTCACTCAGCGGAACAGAAATTCTTTCGAAGATCGCCGCACTCGATGTGCTCGGCTGGTACTACAAAGGCACGAATGAATATCACATCGGTCCCGTCGCTGAAGATTTTTATTCGGCATTCGAAACCGGAAATCAGGACGACAAAGAATATTCGACGAAACATATTTCATCAGTCGATCCGGCAGGCGTTGCTCTCATCGGCGTCAAAGAGTTAAAGAAAGAAAATGACGAGTTGAGGAATGAGATCTCGTCGTTGAGAAAAGAGCTTGATAAAATTAAAGCAGCCCTGAAAAAATAATTTTCGGCTCTTCGGCGAGTGTCGTTAACTATTTCTCTAAAATGATCCCGCCGCGATCGCCGATCGTGACGCTGCCGAATTTCTGCTCGAATATTTTCGGCAGAGGCCTGTCCCCGGGAATGCTGAGCCAAAGCCTGAGCAGATGCCGCTTGCGTTCGGCTTCGGGCCAGTCTTCGAACGACGTGCGGTCGTGCAGCAGCGTATGATTATATACGAACTGCATATCTCCTGCTTCGAGCGTCATCGGGAAATTTAGTTCTCTGCTGTTCGCAAGTTCGTCGAAGAGATCGAGCGCGTCGATATGTTTTTGCGTCAGCCGCGGCGCATCCGGAAATCTTTGCGCCGACTCGATGTATTGCCGCTGATAGATCGCAGTAAGAAATCCTTCGTAATAATTAAAAACCGGAATGAGATAATACGGCAGCATCCCGTTCGGAATTTCTCCGCGCCGGTCGGTTGCGATCTCTTCAAAAAGCAGAGCCGCAAGATCAGGACGCCGCAAGAGCATCTCATTAAAAATTGTCGCCGAGCTGACCAAGAGCGATAGCCCACCGCGCTTTGCAGTTACCAAACACAGCAAGCCGACGACATCGCATGAATCGGTATGAAATGTCTGCCGCTCGTTTGTTTGATAGACGCGAACGTTCGGGTCGTTGCTCGCCAGACCGAGATCGCGAACATGCCCGAGCAAATGTCCCAGCTTATTTTGCGAACGCGAACTCCCGAGATGCGAACCAAGCCCTGAAAAAATAATCGCCGCCTCGCGCTCGGAATATTTTGCAACGGGCAACCCGCGAAGAAGTGCGAAGCCTCGCCCATTAATAAGTTCGTTTCGTAATTGCAGAAGCTTCGGAGCAAGCGTCGGTAAACTGAAATCGCGTACCTGAGAGATTTCGATATTTTCATCGGGATGCGCCCTGTCCCACGTTTCGGCGGCGGTTTCTAATTCGGCGATCTCCTGCGAAGAAAGAACGGTGATCCATTCGCGCTGGCGCGCCAGCCAATCGGGACCATACCAGACGGACGGATTTTTTTGCTCAGGCGGAAATTTCATAAATCCGTTAATCCTATGAATCATGACTGTCTGAACCATGATTTGGGAGGATTTAAGGGATGAACGGGATGAAATTCCCCAATCCCTTTAATCATCATAATCCCCCCAAATCATGGTTCAGACGATCCCTGTTCAGAGCGCATACTCCTTCAATAACTGCCGCGCGATGACGATGTGTTGTATCTCCGAAGTGCCTTCGTAGATCTGCGTGATCTTCGCATCGCGCAGGGCGCGCTCGACGAGATATTCACGCACGTAGCCGTAACCGCCGTGAATCTGTATCGCTTCGTTGGCAACTTCAAGTGCGATCGTCGAGGCGTAAAGCTTCGCCATTGCTGCTTCTTTAATATAGTTCTCTCCGTTATCTTTTGCGCGCGCGGCTCTGAAAATAAGTAATCGCGCCGCTTCAACCTTCGTTGCCATTTCCGCAAGTTTGAATTGGATCGCCTGCAACTGATTGATCGGCTGACCGAACGCATGACGCTCGTACGAATACTTGATCGCTTTTTCCATCGCGCCGCTGGCGATGCCGAGCGCTTGCGCGGCGATGCCGATGCGTCCGCCGTTAAGCGTTTCCATCGCGATCTTGAAACCTTCGCCTTCTGCGCCAAGTCTATTGGCATCGCTCACGCGAACACCCGTGAAACCGAGCGAGCACGTATCTGACGAACGGATGCCGAGCTTATCTTCTTTCTTGCCGATCTCGAAGCCGGGCATTCCCTTCTCTAAGATGAGCGCAGTGATGCCCTTATGTTTTTTTTCAGGATGGGTCTGCGCGAAGACGATATAATAATCGGCGGTCGTACCGTTGGTGATCCAATTTTTTGCGCCGTCAACGATCCAGTGATCGCCGTCTTTCTTTGCGGTCGTCGCTTGCTGAGTCGCATCGCTTCCGATGCCGGGCTCCGAAAGACAATACGCGCCGAGTTTTTGTCCGCTCGCAAGCGGCGTTAAAATTCTCTTTTTCTGTTCGTCATTACCATAGGTTTCGAGTCCCCAGCAGACGAGCGAATTATTCACCGACATCACGACCGACGCGCTGGCATCAACTTTCGAGATCTCCTCCATTGCGATCGCGTAGCTGACGGTATCGAGCCCCGAGCCGCCATATTCGGGCGAAACCATCATCCCCATAAAGCCAAGCTCGCCGAGCTTTTTGACGATCTCATACGGAAATTCGCCCGTGATGTCGCGCTCGACGGCCGTCGGGGCGATCTCATTGACGGCAAAATCCCGCGCCGCATCGCGGATGGCAATATGGTCCTCTGAAAGCTGAAAATTCATTCGTTCGTATCCTACTTTATATACAGATGTAATGTCAAGAATGCAAAAATACGAAAATGGAACTGTCTGAACCGTGATTTATGGGATTTGTAGGATGCGTGGGATGGAATGCAAAGACACTTTGGCTTCGAGCCTCGGGTAGCGTCTCTGATATTACGAAACACTTCTTACACACATTACAAAAAAAGAGCGGCAATTGCGCCGCTCTTTTTTGCATCTATATATACATATTACTTCTCGATCACACAGCGGTCGTTCGAAAAGAACGCGTTGCCGTTGGCATCGGTACCGCTGACTTGGATGACGTACATTCCTGCAGGAACGTCGGCGTTCCATATCCACTGGTCAGTTGCGACCTGTCGTGCGACAACACTGCCGACGAGATTCATCACCGTGACGGTTGCATTACGGACGCCCGGAAACGCCGCAGTCACGGTGCTATGTGACGGGTTCGGATAGATCGAAACGTGCTCGTTCGTCGAGCTGCCGCCGACTCGAGCCGGTGCGCCGTTCTTGCGAAGTCCTTGCAATGCGAAGTTCATTGTTGTGACAGACTGCACGTCCGTTTTGCCGTCAGTAGTTGCCGCTTCGGCAGTAATGATCACTTCGTCATAATACACTCCGTTCGTTGATGTGGACATCGTCACCGTCACCGACATTCCGTCGCCGGTTGAAAGCGTGAACGGCAACGTGCTCGTCGGCGTAATGTTCGTGATCGAAAAGCTCTTGCCGTTCTTGAGCGATACATTCGTGACTTTCAATTTCGTCGTGCCCGTATTCTTGAAAAAGAACGTATGCGTCACGACCGAATTATCGCTGATCATCGCGAGCACATCGGTCGAGCCGGCATTGAGCGCCGTCGAGATCGAATCTGCCGTCGGTGGTATTGCCACACCGGCAAGCGTGTTGTACGTTGAGTTGCAAATCTGATAATATGCACCGCTATCGTAGTAATTCATTTTGAATGCAAGATCGAGCTCGCCCACGTAGCGATACTTCACGATCGACGCATTCGAGCGCGGTGAAAATGACACGGTGAACGACTTTTTCTCGAACGGAGCCATTAAGTACGGGAACGTGATGCCCGAAGTCACGAACGTACCACCATCGGTCGTCGAAGAGCCATACGTATCAACTTCGATCGAATCCTTACGATTGCTTTGAAGCGTCATCGTTCTCGAAATGTCTCCATCTATAATAAGCGGACCCCAAAGCGAGTTGTCGAGTGTCGCTACGACACATGGTTTACTCAGATTAGTATCAACAGTGATGTACCCGAGGGCACTCGTCCCAAAACTAACCTCTTTCCCATTGACCGTGCCGGAGAAATAGACGACTAAACGACTTTCTGCCGAGGAGTCGTCTCTTCCCGGAGTAAAACAGATCTCCGCGATCGAAACAATATCGTTATGAAGCATCAGCACCGGAAGCGGCGGGATCGCGGTATCTGTCCACCACCCATAATAATTTCCATTATTGACGTCAATGCTTTTGATGACGAGCGGATCGTTCGATGTATTTCGGAGCCAGATCGTGTGACATTCTTTTTGTCCCGCAGCGATCGGCCCGAAATTATGAATCCCGAACGTGACGCCCGCTGTGTCAGGGATCGGATAATCAATAGTGTCGCTGAGCGCTAAACGCTGTGCTCGCGAAGTGCTTACGCTAAAGAACATAACGGCGGCAAGCAACCCAGCCGCAACAGGAAGAAACCGTAACATTTTCATATCGTGTCTCCTTTAGAGGTGAAGTTTTAACACATTGCCGCTATAGTAATGCGTTTGAATAACCAAAGTTACACCAAAGACAAAGATTTTCTATAAGGGGTAAGGTGTCATTCTGAGCACAACGAAGTGAAGCGAAAAACCCCGTAAAGTCTTGTAGAATATAAGTCGGTACAGGACATCAAAACCTGTTCACGAATTTATTCGTGGGCGGCCCCGCATTTCAATTTTACATTTTACATTTTCCCCGCCCCCAGCACCAGACACATCGACGCGGAACTAACTCCCCTCAAAAAGCAATACATATTAACGTGGCTGAACGATTCTATGGCGTTCTGCCGCTTCCCCTAACCCGAAAGAAAGGCCGCGGATGTCGAATTCTATTTTGCGAACTGCAATTACTTCGGTTTGCTTGTTATTGTTATTCACTGTGATCACGCCCCATCTTCGCGCACAAGAAGGCGGCTACACGAACGAACTTTCCGTCAGAAAGGGCGACACCCTTCGTTTTTATATTTCAACCTCGCAACCCCAGTTTGATCTCGGCATTTATCGCCTCGGATTCGAGAAAGTAAAGATCACTTCGATCGATCACATTCCGGGCGGCGTACAAGCCGTGCCCGATAGCGCATACCGCTACGGCTGCCATTGGAAATCAACGCTCTCCATTGCAATACCGATGTCCTGGGCGAGCGGCGTGTATGAGGCCGACTTCCCGACCGATTCCGGAACGAAGCAGATCGTCTTCATCGTCAAAGAGCAAACGCTCGGCTCGCATTCGAAGACGCTCGTCTGTCTGACGGTCAATACCTGGCAGGCATATAATAATTTCGGCGGCAAGAGCGTCTATAATTATAATTCGACGCAGAACGATTACAGTCCGATCGTTTCATTCGATCGTCCGTTTTCGAACGAGACCGCAAATCATTATTATCTGTGGGCGAATAAACTTGTGAAGTGGATGGAGCGCGAACATTTCGATGCGGAGTTCTGCACGAACATCGATCTCGACCGCAATCCGCAAATGCTCGATCATTATGATGTGTACTGCACGGTCGGCCACGACGAATACTGGACGCACCCGGAGCGCGATCAAATTCAATCGTTCGTCGATCGCGGCGGAAGGCTTATTATTCTCGGCGGGAACACCTGTTGGTGGCAAGCGCGGCTCGAAGAGAACGAGCATATTTTTGTTTGTTATAAAAATCAGATCAACGATCCGCTCAAAGGAATTCAGGATTCGCTCGTCAGCGATCTCTGGACGAGCAGCACGGTGAATGACCGCGAGAATAAACTTACCGGCACAAGTTTCGAGAACGGCGGCTATGTCAATAATAAAGGTATCTATCCTGTCTCAAAAGGATATGGTGGTTATAGCGTACAGCATTCAAACTCCTGGATATTCGATAAGACGTGGCTGCATACCGGCGACGTCTTCGGACAAACGTCCGCCGTTGTCGGCTACGAAACTGACGGCGCGCTCTACCGCTGGAGCAGCGACAGCCTGCTCGAACTTATCGGTACGGATGAAACGCCGTCAAACTTTCGCATTCTCGGACTCTCGCCTGCATCTACTGAAGGCGGCGGGCTCATCGGCGCTGCAACAATGGGATGGTATGCAAAAAAGAACGGTGGCGCAGTCTTTAATGCTGCATCGATCAATTGGGCGAACGGTCTCGACGCGCACGATACCGATGTCGAGCAGATCACGAGAAATGTGTTCGAAAAATTCAGAGATAAAAAATATTTTCCGCCGGAGATCACAAACTTTACTCCGCGCACGATGACGCGCGACAGCATCAATCATCAATGGATCTATCTGCCTCATCGCACCGTCTATTGCCCGAAGAATATGATCGGTCTCTTCGCTGTTGATGCTATTGATCCGCAGGCATTGCCGTTAACATATACGTGGAAGAAAAATAATTTTACTTCGAGTCACGATTCATCCGTTAGTTTAAATTTCGGACCGAGCGGGTGCAAGAATGCGCCTGAGTGGGTGACGGTTACTGTCTCGAACGGATTCGACAGCACGACGATCGGCTGGTGGGTCGTCGATGCGACAACGGCGTTCATCACGTCTGCGCCATCGTATCCATACTTCAAGCACAGCAGATTTTATTACAAGCCGTACGCGGTTTCGACCGTTGACGAACATCCGCGCTGCACGCTCACGGGCGCTCCTGCATGGCTCACGATGAATGATGACGGCGTCATCACCGGCACACTCGACAGCGGTTCCGGCACGTTCGGCTTTACCGTGATCGCATCGGATAAAGACAATAATTTTGCGTTTCAGTCGGCAAAGATCATCATTAAAGATTCATCCGCAAGTGTTCAGAGCGAAGCTGCCGATGTGATCAGCTGCAATATATTTCCGAATCCGTTTTCGAATGCTGCAACGCTCGATGTTGTGCTCGCCGAACGTGCGCACGTTAGTGTCGAGATCACCTCGCTCACCGGCGCGCATATTCGAACGCTCGCTACGAACACCGTGATGCATCACGGCACGCACGAACTTTATTGGGATGGCAAAGACGACCGCGGTGCGATCGTCGGCTCCGGAATGTATCTCGTTCACATTGCGACCGTTACGCACTCAGGCAAAGAGTCCTCGCTTATTTACAAGCTCATCAAGAGTTAACCTCGCCCTATGGCGCGGCGGTTCAGAACCGCTGCGCATTTCCCGCTCTCGTCGTTGATCGGCGAGAGCTTGGGCGGGGTATGCTCACTCGGAGAATGTAAAATTAAAAATGTAAAATGTAAAATATCAAAACATATATGCTGCCCCGAGTTTTAGGCCTCTTCGAACAGTGTAAGAAATAGCAAGGAGCCAATTTGGTGATAATTGAAATCGCAGATCAGGTCCGATGTTAAACCACGTGTAACTCAACACTTGTACTTCATATTTTGTATGGGTGGTGTCGCCCGCATCTGGAACGTAGTGATTATATTTCTGATCGCTCCATAGCAGTACCACGCCAAGCCGAATCCGATCATTTAATATAAAGCCAACATCTCCGCCAAAATATTCTTCTCTTGAAGTCGCTCCGTCACCTGGAATATATTTGCCATTCGGTCCGATTGCATCCACGGGGAGAGTTGACGGATCTACTCCGTACATCCCGTATTCGATACCAAAATATGCTACTCTATATTGCAGCCCCGCCTCGACTCCCCACCCTATACGGGCTTCACCCGCAACTTGATCTACTGCGCCTCCAAGATTCAAACTCGCGCCGATATATGGATGCAGCGTCGAATCCTGCGCAAATACATTTGCGGCAGAAATAAAAAGTAACAGGATGATAGTTATTCGCATTTACAGTTACTAATTATCAATCTGCGCCCGTTGCAGATGTCCCGAGTAATCTATATAAACAGATTTCCATTCGGTATAAAAATCGAATACCGCCCATCCGCCTTCGCGGTGGCCGTTGCCCGTTGCTTTGACGCCGCCGAACGGCATGTGCGCTTCGGCGCCGATCGTCGGCGCGTTGATATATGTGATGCCCGCTTCGATGTCGCGCACGGCGAGCATCGCCGAGTTGATATCGCGCGTATATATAGATGACGAAAGTCCGTACGCAACATTATTCGTAATGCGAATTGCATCCGCAAGCGATTCGCATTTAATCACCGAAAGCACCGGACCGAAAATTTCTTCTTTTGCAATGGTCATCTCAGGAGTTACGTCAGTAAAAATAGTCGGCTCGAAAAACCAGCCATCGCTCAAACCATTTCCACTGGCAACATTTCCGCCAAGAATACATTTTGCGCCTTCATCTTTTCCGATCTCCACATAGTGCTCGATATTTTTTCGCTGCTTTTCATTAATGATCGGTCCGACATCAGTCCCGGCAAGAAGTCCATCCCCAAGTGTTAATTTCACAACTCGTTCGCGAAGCATCCCGATAAATTTTTCGTGAATATCTTTATGCAAAATAAGCCGTGACGTTGCCGTGCATCGCTGACCCGTCGTGCCGAACGCACCCCAGAGCACACCGTGCAGCGCAAGATCGAGATCGGCATCAGCCATTACGATCTCCGCATTCTTGCCGCCCATTTCTAAACAGACGCGCTTCGCCTGCGCACCGGCGCGCTCGGCAACATTTCTCCCCGTGTTTGTCGAACCGGTAAAACTCAGTGTATGAATGAGCGGATGCTCGACGATCCGCGCGCCGACGACATCGCCCGCGCCGTGAACAAGATTTAAAACTCCGGGCGGCAATCCGGCCTCTATTAATATCTCCGTCAATACATTTGCCGTATGCGGCGTATCTTCGGCGGGTTTGAAGACGAACGTGTTGCCCGCGACAAGTCCCGGGAAAATGTTCCACGTCGGGATCGCCATCGGAAAATTCCACGGCGTGATGAGCCCGCAGACGCCGACAGGAATGCGAAACGATAAATTTAATTTATCACGCAATTCGCTCGGCGCATTGAAACCGAATAATCTGCGTCCTTCGCTTGCCGAATAATATGCAGTGTCGATCCCCTCTTGCACATCGCCGCGCGTTTCGGCGAGTGGCTTGCCCATTTCGCGTGTCATCGCGCGGGCGATCTCTTCTTTACGCGCGTTCATAATGTCGCCAGCTTTTCGTATCATATCTCCGCGCGCCGGAGCCGGCACGAGCCGCCAGGATTCGAATGCCTTCGCCGCCGCTGTTGCAGCAATATTCACATCGGCAGCGGTCGAAAGCGGAAATGTCCCGATGACATCCCGCCAATTTGCGGGGTTGCGATTCTCGAATGTTTTCGAGTCCGTGCTGTCAGACCATTGCCCGTTAATATAATTCTGAAATTTTTGCGGCATAAATTGGTTATGAATGTTCGGAATAGTAAACGAAGTTTTGTTCCCAACCGTCGCCACGAAATCTATCAATGATGTCGTCGCGAGCGGCCGAAGGAAGCGGCAGACAAAGAGAAGAATCTGTTAAATAATGTAATTCACTATTTGCAAATGAATAAAATGGATCTTTTTTTATTTAATAGATTCCCCACTCCACTTCGTACCGTTCGAAATAACTTTAGAGAATCTAAGAAGGATACGACCATGAACCAAGCCACAAAAAATTTCTCTCGCCTGCTTGTCATAGCAGCGCTGCTTATTATCGCCTCGCGCACATTTGCGCAAGGCGGGATCGGCAAGATGCCGCGCGAAGATCTCGTGATGCTTTCGGCAGTCATTCGCGATTCGCTCGCCGATGAAATGTTCGCGCGCATTAACGATCTCAAAAGATTTGCGCTTGCAAACAACGCCGACAGCGCCGCGCCGCTCGTCGCATTCAATACCGGCGCCGGAAGGGTCTGGGCATGGACACGCGCCTGCGACCAGAAAAATCCGGACGATGCGAAACATGTTGCCGATGTGCTGTCAAAATTAAAAAAATTCTACACCGATTATCCCGGTGATATGCATCAAGAATATTTCGCGATGTTCAAATCGAAAGACACACCATCGGGGCAATTATTGCATTATCAGATCGACCTGACAAAAGGAAATAAAAAAAGAATGGTAAGCTTCCATTTTTATCCGGTCGGCGATAAACTTCTTTACGGCGACGCGAATTAAATGACGATTACGTTTGTCGGGCCCGCGCAATCGCGCTTTGTACGCAACGACATCGAAATTCTTTCACGCAAACACACGCTTCGCATTGTCGATGCGAATATGGGTCGTGGAAAATCTGCGGCGCTGAAATTACTTCGTCTCGAACTTGCAATTTTAAAACAACTCTTTGGCTCCGACGCGCTCTTCTTTTGGTTTGCCGATTATTATTCGCTTATCCCGACGCTCATCGCGCGGCTGTTCGCCAAGAAAGTATTCGTTGTTGCCGGCGGATTCGATGTAACGTACATCCCCGAAGTCAAGAGCGGCGCGCGCGTTCGCCCCATGAGATGGTTTCTTGTTCGCAACACGCACCGCTTCGCGACAAAAGTGTTTCCGGTAAGCAATTACGCAAAACATTTGCTCGATACCAATTCGAAGCGTCATGCGCCCGCAGAAGTGATTTATAACGCCGTCGATACAAAACGATTTTTATTTTCATCTGCATCGCGCGAACCTGTTGCGATCACCGTCACGCAGCTGGACATTGTGCTCGATTATCTGCTCAAGGGCATTGATGTTTTTCTCAAAGTTGCCGAAGCAATGCCGGATGTGAAATTTGAACTCGTCGGCATTCGAGGCGAAGCGCTCGCGCATGCGCGAAAAGAAGCAGCGCATTTGAGCAATGTTACGATTACCGAAGGTCCCGTCAGCTACGAAACGCTTCTTAATTATTATCATACCGCCTCGACGTATTGCCAGCTTTCGATGGATGAGACGTTCGGCGTCGCAACTGCCGAAGCTATGAGTACGGGCTGCATTCCGGTGGTCAGCGAAGTGCCGTCGCTTCGCGAAGTCACGGGCGAAACTGGATATGTCGTAAATCGTAATGACATAACCGCGATCGCTGATGCAATTAGAAAAAGTTTCGATGCAAGCGAAGCGCAGCGCCAAGCGTGCAGCGAGTATGTTCGCAAGTTTGACATCGAACAGCGTGCGGAAATGTTGCTGGCAGAGGTGAGATAGATATCGCGGAACCATTCAAAATAGATAGGGGTATGATGAAATATGACAATCAAGGTTATTCTCGAAAAAGGTGAAGACGGCTTCATCGTGGCCCATTGCCCCGCGCTGAAAAGCTGTTGGTCGCAAGGAAAAACTCGCGATGAAGCGCTGGCGAATATTCGTGAAGCGATTGAGTTATATTTAGAATCGAATCCGTTCGAAATCGTCGTCGATGAGGACCATGAAGTGGTCGAACTCACAGTATGAACGTACCGGTCCTCGGCGCAAAAGAAGTTCTGTCAGCATTGCGTCGTCTGGGATTTCAAGAAGTGCATCGCAGAGGAAGTCATGTCAAGTTGACTCATGCTGACGGTCGAGTTATTATTATTCCCTTCCATAATCCGGTTGATCGCTACACACTCAAAGGAGCATTAAAAGATGCCGACATTGATATTCAAGATTTCCTGAATGCGTTATAACCTGCTTTGAAATTTTCTCAACATCTCGGTAAGGGCGCGTGGGGTTTCGCAACGAAGCTCTTGCCGGCGGTCTATGGCGTCGTGATGACGGTGCTTGTCTTTAAAGTGCTTCCGAAAGAAGAAAGCGGCGAGCTTGCGCTTTTTCAGGTGATCTTTGGAATGATCTTTACGTTCGCCGATTCTTTTGCACTGCAAGCGATCGTCAAGTTCGGCGTCGATACGAAGAACGATCTGGGCGAATTGCTCTCGGCAACATCGTTGCTGTTCTTCGGATTTCTTGCTGTTGTGCTCGGAGCGATGGGCATCTTCCCGAATCTGCTCGGCTCGCTGATGAACGCGCCGTTATTGCCGCGGCTGATCCCGAGTTTAATTTTTCTGACGATCCTCACTGTGCCGCGCGTGATCGCGAGCAAAATTTTTCAGATGCGATTCCATACAAAAGAATTATTTTTTATGGATCTCATCTATTTCGGCGGGTCGAGCGTGATCGTTGCGTATTATGGCTTTGCAGGAAAACTCTCGTCGGCGTACGACGTTATTTTTATTACGATGATCACCGCTGCGGCAAGCTCTGTCTATTCGCTTATTGCCGCACGGCGCGATATTCTCTTCAAACCGCGGTTTACGAAAGCGATGGTGAAAAAGATTTTTGATTTCACACGCTACCAAACGGCAACAGGCACGGTACACGTCTTCCAACAAAATCTCGACAGTTTGCTTGTGCCTGCATTTCTCGGCGTCGAAGCGCTGGCGAACTATCAGGTCGCAAAATTTTTCTTTAAGGGTTTTGACGTTCTGCGGGATACGCAAGGCATCTTCGTTTTTCCGGCATCGAGCAAATATCATGCGTCCGGCGATACGGCAACATTGCAAAAGATCATCGAAAAAGCGACGAGCTTTTTATTTATTCTGATGGTGCCGGTGTGCATCCTGCTTATTATTTTTGCGCCGACAATCTTTCATCTAATTTATGGCACGAAGTTCGATGTCAGCATCGATGTGTTTCGTGTGCTGATCGCAACCGGATTTGTGCTGCCCGTCGTGATGGTCGCAATGAGCGCACTCGTCGGGATGGGCCGCGTCAAAGAAGTCTTTCGCATCATTCTTGCTTCACTTATTATTAATGTCGCGCTCGCTGTTGTGCTGCTTCCCGCGCTCGGGCTGATTGGCGCGGCGACCGCATTCGCTATTTCAATGATAGTCCAAGCCGTTGCCGGCTATCGCGTAATGAAACGCGACGTCCCGCTCGAAGCCCGCGAACTCCTCTTGCGCGGTGTCGCCGACGGCAAGCATTTTGTGATGGAACGAATTACCGGTGGAAGACAATAAACGCCGATGCTTGATTAGAGTAACGTAACGAGTTAAGAATTGGCGGTAGTTCATACGCCTCTATGAATATGTCGATCGAACTGCTCGAATTCGAGTTGAATCCATATGCGTTTTGCACGAAGTTGTCGGACGGCACATTGATGATCTGATACACAATTAACGAATCCGTCACATACGCTAGTTGTGCATTGGCTAGTGTCACTCCCCAATACCGGTATGAATAATTGTTCGTCGTGGTATCATGGTTCGAGAAAGAAACCGATCTCAGTGTCTTCAGGTCAGCACTGAATGTTCCGCTGATACTGTCATGCGACCAGACAGAATATCCGGAATTCGGGACGATCAATGAATTGAAGCTTGACACAAATCCTGTCGGGAGGAAGGACGATTGGAAAAGAACGTCATTCTTACAGAGCAACGTCCCAGTTACCGAACTATTATACAATAACTTATCGTATGTTTTACTGTAGTACTCAACATTTAACCGGACGCCGATACTTTTTGATGCTGCAAGCATCTCCGGGGTGACCGCCGGCATGACAATATTATAATACGCCATACTGCTGCCGTAACGGTTATGAAGTGGATCATAGACGACGACAGAAACCTGATAGATCCCATATTCCGAGAACAGATACGGCAGAACATTGGAGCTTGTAACGATAGTTGAATCGGTCCGCATACCAAAAATATGATATTTGAATGTGAAGAGCTCCGGGTTCAACGGTATTATTGTTTGAATATCTGCTGTTTCACCAACAGTGCTGTCAGTATTTGCGAATAGAAAAAGATTTCCCGATGCCGGCGAGATCAGTACTGACGGCGGTACAGAATCAATGTTCGCAATCGTGCTGTCCGTGGTGATTAGCGAATCTGAAAAGCTGTCGTATGCCGAAACTACGATCTTATATTTTCCCGAACCGGTAAACGCAAGATCGGTCAGCGGCTTCGATGCGTCCAGATGTGTGTGAGGTGTTGTCGGTAGGATTCCTTGTACATCCCAATTCAAATACATATTTGAATTAGCCACACCGCTTACTGCTGCTTTCATGGCATAATATTGAAACGGAATTCCGCGCAGCGTATCCGGGCTGAACAGCAGGCGGTGCCGTGCGGATGTTTGTGCTGCATTCGTAATGTTCGTGACATATTCTTTGCACGAAGAAAGAAGTCCTGCTGCCGCGATCGCGAGAATAATTATTATGTGCCGCATGTCGGATTGATCTATTATATAGATTGTGAACTATATAATAGTACCCTCCGGCAGGCAAACAGACGTTTAGGGATGCAATATTGACCTACTCGAGATGTACTCTCACCGAGAGAACATCACATAACCGAACGGCAGAGCAGTCTGAGCAGGAAATGTAAATGACGTTTGCGACGGATTACCGCATTCTACTCCAGTGTATGGGTTCAGAGTCGAGGAAAATTTTACACCGCTCGCAAACTGGTTCAGTGATTTCCCAAGCACTGCATATACGACCGAGTTTGCTGTAATATGGTAAAGCGTGAGATTATTCAGGGTGTAGCTCCATTGCAACGGGTAGGTCGCGCCGTTGATCAATGCCGTATCATTGACCGAGACCGCAACCGAAGGGATCGCCGTGAGATCACCTGAGAGTGATCCGGAGATCGCATCATCGACCGACGGAAAGTTCGGATAAAAATTCTGGTGCGTCGCATTGTTCTCATTCGCAAATGACAATCCGTTCCAATTCGATCCGGGCAAAGTATCGGTCAGCGGAAGCCCGATCTTCAACGAGCGCGGCGGGGTTGTAAATTGCGGGATCGACAACGCATCAAGCGCAAGATGCACCGAGACATACGTCATTGATCTCAAAAACGCAGCATCAAGCGGACGCGCTTTATAATTGATGACAGAAGAATCTTTCCCGAACGAGACACCCGAACCATCAACTGCTGTCACGACGACCTTGACGGTCTTCGGATAGTTGAGGAAAACGACGATGCCATCACTGGCATACAGAGGTTTTATAACAGAATCTTTCCCGTCGATAATAATATGATAGGTAACGTATAGCGAAGGTGCGGGAGACGAATACTTGATATTATACGAAAACAATGTTTGGGTAAACATCCCATTCTCATCAACTACGACGGCGCTATCGCCCGTGCGCGGAAAAACTGTTATCGAATGAAGTGTATCGTGAATGACCGCCGATGTTTGTTTCTTTGCAATGATGGTATCGGTAAATTGATCGAACGCGGTTACGACGATCGGATATGTTCCTGTTTTTGCATACGAATGCTGTTGGGTATAACTACCGTTGCTGCTTTTCAAGCTGTCGCCGAAATCCCACGTATAATAGATGTCGCTCTGCGCCATCCCGTTTACACGGGCTTCAAGACTGTACGTCTGATACGGGACACCAAAGAGCGAGTCCGGTTTGATCGCGAGACTGATCGCATTCGATGACACTACATTCGTAACGTCGCTTTTGCACGAAACGAGCGAGAGGCTTGCGCCGACGAGGATGAGAGAGATCGCTGTTTTCATATTTCGATGGATTTAAAAAACGTAAATGACAGATGCTCTATGAACGCGCCGACCCGTCTGTAGTTTCGGGCATAAGTTCGTGCACTATCAAACGAAAGGTTCTCAGAGGAATAATATTAGTAGAAAATCACTTACACACCCTATAACAATATATATCACACACAAAATTTATCGGTGAAAAATGATCAACGTCCATGCAGGAGTAAATACGGAAATGTCGAGAGAATTCGGAAGATTCGAATCGAACAAATTGATGGTATC
>DASQGZ010000026.1:0-11301 GCA_035632315.1 Kapaibacterium sp. (SeqCode)
CTTTATCCGGCAATGCTAATTTTGTAAATACCTATAGCAATGATAGTTTGTACATAAATCAACGAACCTATGAATTTGGGCTTGGAACATTTGGTATTGTGTGGGAAAGAACTCCTTGGGAGATCTATCTCAGCTTTATGAATGCAAAATCGAACATAGCCGGCGCGCAAAATACTATGTCCGGGACAGATGTAAATGTAACGAGAATATGGAGTGATTATTGGAGACTAGCATTGCAAGGAAATTTGATGACAAATGGGGTTTCGATGAACGAAAGAAACATTATTAGAAGCTTCTATTTAGATCATGCCTTAGGTGTTCGTCTTTCCTACGTAAATTTTTTTAATTATCATGAAGTGAAACATAATGATTATGGGAAGTCGGTTGTGATTGACGATGTTCCGCCTAAACTCCTCAGTTTAGAAATTTCCTCTATTTTGAAATTTGGGGCGTATCCTCTGTTTCTGGAAGTGCAATATGGGGTTGCTCTCCCTCTTTTCACTAACAAAGGAAAGTTTGATTACATTAATCCGAGCATTTTTTCCCTCGGGGCTTCCTTATGTTTTTATTGATCGTAATGCAATATGCAACTACGCGGCAAACGATTCACCGTGCTTGGCGCGGGAAAGTCGGGTCTTGCAAGCGTGAGGTTACTGCTGAAGAAACGCGCGAAAGTTTTCCTTTCGGATTCCGGTAAAAAAGAGAAACATCTCGAAACGATCAAAGAACTTGATGAGCTAGGTGTGCAGTATGAGTTCGGCGAGAACTCGCATCTCGCGCTCGATGCCGATACGATCATTGTCAGTCCCGGCGTTCCGCTCGATGCTCCGATCCTGAAACTTGCACGTACGAAGAATATTTTTATCACCGGCGAGATCGAACTCGCCTCGTCAGTCGCCGAAGCGCCCCTTATCGCCATCACCGGAACGAACGGAAAGACAACAACCACTGCGCTCACTGGCGAGATATTCAAAGATGCGGGCTGGACGACGGTCATCGCCGGTAATATCGGCACCGCATTTGCCGATGTCGTCGAAAATGCGATTGGCGAAAAAGCAGTCTGTGTGCTCGAAGTATCGAGCTTTCAGCTTGACACAATTAAAGAGTTTCGCCCGAAGGTCGCGGCAATACTCAATATCACGCCCGACCATCTCGACCGCTACAAAAATTACGAGGCGTATATCCAATCGAAGTTTCGCATTGCCGAGAATCAGCGCGGGCATGACATATTTGTCTATAATCACGACGATGAAGTTGTCCGCAGTTTTGCTGAAACGGTAAGCGTTCGTGCATACGGCTTTTCTCTGAATGAACAACTGAAGAACGGCGCATTCATAGAGAACAGTGAGCTTGTCGTTCGTATCGGACGCGAGCGCGAATCGGTCATTGCAATAGAAAAGATCGGCATTCCCGGTCCGCATAACCTGATGAATGCAATGGCGGCAGTGCTGATGGCACGCGCAATGGGCATCGAATACGATATTATTCGCACGACGCTTGCATCGTTCAAGGGTGTCGAACACCGTATCGAATTCGTGCGTGAACTTGACGGAGTAAAATATTACAACGATTCGAAAGCGACGAATGTCGATTCGATGAAATATGCCTTACAAAGTTTCAAAGAGCCGATCATACTTATCGCCGGCGGCAAAGATAAAGGCAATGATTATAAACCTGTCAAAGATCTGGTAAAGGAGCACGTGAAAGCGCTTGTCACGGTCGGCGACGGCGCAGCGAAGCTTGAAAAATTTTTCAAAGACATCGTGCCAATCCATTCGGCGGATCATTCGATGCCGGATGCTGTCGCACTTGCCCGCAAGGCGGCAAGCAACGGAGACATCGTCTTATTGTCGCCCGCTTGCGCCAGCTTCGATATGTTCGATAACTATGAGCATCGGGGCAGAGTGTTCAAAGAAATAGTTATGTCATTGCGAGGAGGACTTTAGTCCGACGAAGCAATCCCCATAATGTCTTGTAAAAAGTAAGTCGGTGCAATGCATTCAGGGGATTGCTTCGCTTCGCTCGCAATGACAATTGTATTGAGAGATACGTATATTTTTCAATTCTCAATTTTCAATTCAAAAGGATGAAAGCTCGAAAAACGGCAGACCTCAGTCTGTTTATTACGGTTACCGGGCTCCTGTTAGCGTCGTTAGCATTCGTCTATACAGCAAGCGCTTCGTTTTCGGTTGCAAAGACTGCAACAAGCGAAGGGATGCTCATCAAGCATGCGACGAAAGTCATCTTAGCTATTGCGGCGATGATCGCCTTCACGAAGATCGATTATCATAAGTATCAGGAATATTCCAAATGGCTGATGATGATCGCGATCGTGTTTCTTGTCGGCGTACTTTTTGTGGGGCATACTGAACTAGGTGCAAAGCGCTGGCTGCCGCTCGGGCCGCTGAGCTTTCAGCCGTCTGAGTTCGTCAAGATCGCGTTGGTGCTGCATATCTCAGCGCTCTGTGCTGCAAAAAAAGAATTCATCGGCGATTTCAAACGCTCGTTTCTTCCGATGGTGATCTGGACAACGATCGCTGCAGTGCTGATCGCAAAGCAACCGAATATGTCGAATGCGGCAGTGCTCGTGCTGCTAGCCTTCGGAATTATGTTCATCGCCCAACTTCCGATCAAGTATATGATCTCGACCGGGGTGATCGCAGCACTTGGTGGCGGCATTTATATGATGACGGCGTGGTACCGCGTTCAACGCATCCTTGCTTTTCTCGGACATAACAACGAGCATACTTCGCGCATCGCCTACCAAACGACGCAAGCGCTGATCGCCCTTGGCAGCGGCGGGTTGATGGGCGTCGGAATCGGACAATCGCGACAGAGAGATTTCTATCTTCCGGAATCGTACGGAGATTTTATTTACTCGATCATTGGCGAAGAATACGGATTTATCGGCGCGGCATTCTTACTGCTTGTCTTCGCGTTTATTATCATACGAGGCGTGCAAATCGCCAAACATGCCCCTGATCCGTTCGGCAGATATGTTGCGACGGGCATAACACTTATGATCGGCATTAATACACTCATTAATGCGCTTGTGAATTCAGGATTAATGCCGGTGACGGGACTGCCGATGCCGTTCGTCAGTTATGGCGGAACGAATATGATCTTTAGCGCTGCTGCAGTCGGCATTTTGCTGAACATTTCGAAGTTTACCGTGACGCTGCCCGATCCGAAAAGAATGACGGCAGCAATTCGCTACGCATAACTATGAGTACGATCGTCATCGCATCCGGCGGCACCGGTGGGCATCTGTATCCGACGGTCGCGATCGCCGAAGCCATTCGCGCGTCGCACCCTGAGCTACGCATTGTATTTATCGGCACGAATGATCGAATCGAATCTCGCGAAGTGCCGCGACTCGGATTCGAATTCTTTCCGATCGAGATCAAAGCGCCGGGCAGATCGCTCATGTCGCTTGCGAAATTTCCTTTTAAGTATTACAAGGCATTCCGCCGCTCAAAGAAAATTTTAGCTGAAGTAAATGCTTCGGCATTTCTCGGTGGCGGTGCGTATCTGAGTGTGCCGGTTGCTTTTGCTGCAAAACGCAGAGGCATCCCGATCGCGCTGCTCGAGATCAATGCAGTCGCGGGCCGAGCGAACCGAGTACTTGCCAAAGACGCCGATAAAATTTTTATCAGTTACAAAGAAGCGGAAAGTCAATTTACCTCATCGGTTGCATCGAAGCTAGAACTCATTGGTACCCCTGTACGTGATTCACTTGCAGAAAAGATAGATGTGGTAGATGCACGAAAGCATTTCGGACTCGATCCCGCACGCAAAACATTGCTCGTCTTTGGCGGCTCGCTTGGCGCTCGGTCGCTCAATGCCGCAATGATGAAGTCGGTTAGAACATTTCTCGATCATGGGATGAATATCATCTGGCAGACCGGTTCATCGGCCAACATCGGCGAATTAACAAAGGAGTTTGGAAATGCGGATCGTATATGCATCCGCGAGTTCATCAGTGAAATGCCCGAAGCATATGCAGGGAGCGACGTGGTTGTTGCCCGCGCGGGCGCCTCAACGCTTGCAGAACTTTCGACGCTTGGTAAGCCTGCTATACTCGTGCCATATCCGCTTGCAGCAGCAAACCATCAGGAACGCAATGCACTCGCGTATAGCAACCGAGGAGCCGCGCGTGTGATAGCCGACAATGAGATCGGCGCTCGGCTTGAAACGGAAGTTCTATCGTTGATGAGTGACGATATGGTACGCTCTGAGATGGCAAAAAAAATGTTCAGCCCGGAGAACATTACTGCACGAAATGTTGTAGCAGAGTATCTCGTATCTTGTGTCCGTTCACGGACATAGTAAACGTATGCGAACACCAGGAATATTCAAATACAATTACGCATTCTTGTATCAGTCGATCGCAGTCTATGCTTCGACGCTTGCCGTGTATCTGGTGATCCGCGGAATGATGCACGAACAGTTCTCCGATGTTCTATATGACCCGGTCGTGTATTTGTTGTGCATCATTATTCTGATCTCGGCCCTTGCCGTAATCTATAATGTGTTTATGCGCCGGCACATAGAAGTCTCGGATTTGATGCTTGTGCTCGAAAGCGCATTTCGCCGGACTGAGATCGCCAAAAGCGATGTACGAGGTGTGAAGATCGGCGTCGAGCGAAGCAGGGGCAGTATTACCCCGGTACGAGTAATTACGATCTTTACGAAGTCGCACCGCCGCCCGGTCAGGATCCGTCCGTATAATTTTGAGCACAGCGAAGAATTGTTCTCTGCGCTGAAATCGTGGGCAGGTGATCTTATCCATTCGCGATCGCGCCGCCAGCGACATCGTCCGCCGAGGACAGCATTGTAAATGCATCACATTCACTTTATCGGCATTGGCGGGGCAGGAATGAGCGGGTTGGCAGAGATCGCTCTTGCTCGCGGCATCAAGGTTTCCGGCAGCGACCAGAATGATTCGACAAAGCTCCGCGAACTCAAACGCCTCGGTGCGAACATCCATCTTGGCCACCGTGCGAATAATATTGCAGCCAATACCGATCTTGTTGTCTATACGTCCGCAGTAAAGAGATCCGATAATCCTGAATTTATCTCTGCTCAGTCGCGAGGTATTCGCCTTCTTCGCCGTGCGGAGTTTCTTGGTGAACTGACTGCTCCTCTGAAAACGATCGCCGTCGCGGGCACACACGGAAAAACGACGACGACAGCGATGATTGCGCATATCTTGCTTGAAGCAGGACTTGATCCGCTCGTATCCGTAGGGGCAAGCATCTTCGAATTGGACGGGAAGAATGCTCATGCCGGCGGCAATATACTTGCGGTCGTAGAAGCGGATGAATATGACAGAAGTTTTTTAGCGCTCACGCCATACATTGCCGTGCTCACGACACTTGAAACGGAGCATCTGGATATTTATTCCGGTCTTGGCGATCTGCAGGATGCATTCGTGCAGTTTGCATCGGCAGGCTCTGAGCAGGGCGTGATTGTTGTTAATATCGACGAGCCTGCGCTTCGCTCTGTGCTCTCGAGATTCACAAAAAAGATCGTCACCTTTGGTGTTACTTCCGAAGAAGCAAAGTATCGCGCAACGCAAATACACTTCAGCGGGCTGCATACAACTGCAGAAATTCTTCGAAGCGGCGAACGGATTGGCTTACTCGAACTTGCGCTGCCCGGCGAGCACAATATTAAGAACGCACTTGCGGCGATCGCTGCAGCAGAAAGCCTTGCAATCCCGTTCGAGATCAGCCGCGACGCATTAAAAGATTTTCGCGGAGCCGAACGGCGGGCACAAGTGATCGGCGAAACAAATAATATTTTAGTAATAGACGATTACGCCCACCACCCGACCGAGATTAAGGCGACGCTTTCTGCGCTTCGCGCCGGTTATCCGGGAAGACGGATCGTTGCGGCATTTCAACCGCATACATTTACTCGCACGAAAGATTTTGCCGAAGAATTCGCTAGCGTACTTGCCAAGTTCGCCGATGTACTGTATCTTACAGAGATATACCCTGCCCGGGAAGAACCCATTGAAGGGGTGACAAGCCAGCTCATATTCAATGCAGCGCTGAGCGCAGGGCTGAAAAACACCCGGTATGTTCATTTGCTCGAAGAATTACCTGCGCTCGTCGCAAGTGACATAAAAGCCGGTGATATTGTTATCACTCTTGGCGCTGGTTCTATCACCGAGCAGGCGCCGAAGATATTGAAGCGTATTGCAGCACGTTTAACTAATAATAATTCTATTCGTCCGAAACGAAATTTTGCGGTCGGCTCACACTAATGCCTAAAACACAAAAGAAATTTATTACCATCGGCTTCGATGCAAGCCGCGAACCGCTTGACGAATTATTCTGGTGCGAAGCCGAACAAGACGGAGACTGGACGAATATCAACGTCTGCGACCGTCTGCGTACACGACGCGAGATCACCGAACGCATTGCTGAGCTTGACAACGCAGTGATCGGTGTTGATTTTCCGCTCGGATTTCCGAATGGGTTTATGGTTTTTCTTGCCTCGAAAGTAGGTGTAAAAGATCATGACGGACTTGTGAAAAAGATCAGAGAAGATCTGAAAAAAAATACTGATGACGGCATCCGAAAGTGGATCGACCTGATGGGCGAGTACCGGGAAACAAAAACTGAAAGCGCTGAAGAAGCCCAAGCACGATTTTCTATCAATAATAAAAAACCAGTTCGAGGCAGACTTCGTGAATTGCCGGTGCATGAGCGCCGTACGATGATCGAGCGATTTCGCCGCATCGACCGGATCATTCGGCGGCAGTTTCCTGATGCCGTTGCCAGTACACTTGGCATTCAGTACAACCGCCTGACGCGTAGATACGAATTTGTATCTGCAAATGCGCGCGGACGTACCACGCTCGTCGGCATTTCGCTCCTTGAACAAGTCCGCGAAGCAAAGCCTGAGGTTGCGATCTGGCCATTCGAAAAACCAAAGGACATAACTGTTGTCGAAACCTTTCCGAAGCTTTTCGAAGAACGACTTGCCGTTAAACCCGATGAACTCCGCACATATTTCGATCACGAAGAAGACAACGGGCTTCATGTTGCGAAAGAGGTTCGCGAACTTGTTTATACTCACGACAAAGCGCGTGAAAGTTGTGTCTCTCTTCTTGGAATGCTCTCTGCCGAGCGGCGCGAGGATAAATTGTTGCGGCCGCTTCGCGATTATCGCGACGCGTTTTATTCGAACGATGAAGTGCAATCCGAAGGTTGGATATATGGTATCGGATTTAAAGAATTGACACCGAAAGAATTTTTGAAATCAGAAGATCCGGCTCCGCCAAGCGAACCTGTGCTCGAACCAGAACCTACCCTCAGCCAAGAGTGAGCCTATATGAGCAATTAGCGAAACGTATTACGGGAAGCGTTCGGGAGAATGTTTCACTTGCACCGTTTACAACATTTCGCATCGGCGGCACTGCCGATATCTTTGTTGAGCCTGCGAGCGCCGAAGATGTCATCGAAATAAAAAAGTTTGTCGTAGAATATAACCTTTCGTTTTTTATTTTGGGTAATGGCTCTAATGTGCTCGTCAGTGACGACGGCATTCGCGGCGTTACAATGAATCTGGAAGCGGGGTTCGATGCTCTTTCTTGCTCAGCAAATATCGTGACTGCCCAAGCAGGCGTGCGAATGGCAGCGTTCGTTGATTTTGTAATTCGTCACAGTTTGCAGGGTGTCGAAATGCTGGCCGGTATTCCCGCGACGATCGGTGGCGCTGTGTGGATGAACGCCGGATGCTACGGCGGCGAGACAAGCGATCACATTCTTGATGTTACGCTTGCACGAGATGATTCGATCGTTACGCTTACAAAAGCTGAATGCGGTTTTCGTTATCGTCACTCCGGTTTCCGGGCCGGTGATATTGTATTGGGTACCAGATTCGAATTGCCGGCAGGTGATTTGACCCATTTACAAGAAATAAAACGTAAACATCTACTGCATCGCAACGACGTTCAGCCAGTGAATCTTCCGAATTGCGGTTCGGTATTCAAGAATCCGAAACCTGAGTTCAGCGCAGCGCTGATCGAACGAGCGGGCTTGAAGGGCACCCGTATCGGCGGTGCCGAGATCAGTCCTAAACATGCAAATTTTATCACGAACATCGACAATGCAAGCGCACACGATGTCATCGCATTGATGAATCTTGCCCGACAAAAAGTTTTCGAAATGAGCGGGATCGTCCTCGAGCCGGAAGTGCAGCTTATCGGCTTTGGTCAAGCTCCGCTTGATTATCTATAAAAAAGTTTTGTTGGTAGGCGCAGGCTTTAGCCTGCGTTGCCATCGCAGACTAAAGTCTGCGGCTACCGGTTCTTAGACCTCACTGAATCTCATTTCCAAAGAACACTTCTGGACGGATGCACGACTTTCTGAAAGAAACGCGTGCAACTGCATATCAAACGACAAGGCGAACACTATTCGCCGGTACATCAAGCGAAACCGCTTCCGGAGCTCACCTCCGAAGCAGAAGACGCATGCGTTGCTGGTGATGATCTGCCGAACTGGAAGACATCCCGGTATGTCCCGCTGCTGCTCGTGCTTGCAGTGGTGGTACTTGGAGGCGTTATCTTTTTTGCGCGCGAATTTCAATCAGGCGAATCGCTCGAACATGTCCGTGTCGAAGGTAACCGTCAATTATTAACGAGTGAGGTTCTTTCTTTGGCGGCGATCGATCGTAATCAGAAATTTTATGACATCGACCTGCGCTCGATCGAACAGCGTGTTGGGCAGCATGGTATTGTTCGTCACGTATCTATTTCGCGAGAGGCGCACCCAAATACGATCACGATCCATATCGACGAACGGTTGCCGCTGGCAATGATAAAATCTTCAAGCGGCGAGCCGATGCTGGTTGATAACGACCTCAAATTTTTTATGCCGAAAAAACTTTCCGGTCTTGCCGATCCGAATAAATTACTTGCAGTGCCAGTGCTCGATGGCGTCAACGAGAAAGATACTGCGTTGATCATCGAGATGTCAAGGATCGTCCGGGAGATCGAGACGACCGGCGACAGCTCGCTTCGCGAAGTGATCGGAGAACTCAAGCGCACGCCAACCGGCGCGTACGTAATATATACTGCATATTCGATGACGCCGATCTTCATCGGCTCGCCGCGTGATGTGCGATTTACGACGACACTCGAACGCGAGACAGATCCCGCATTGAACAAGGCAGAGAACGAACGACTGTTCGACCACCAACTGAATCTGCTGGCGGCGCTGTGGAAGCAAAAACTTCGCACTGAGTTATGGTCGCACAATACGCTCTACGTCGATGCCAGATTTAATGGGCAAGTGATCGTACGTCATCGCGGAACGAGCAGATCTCCGTCGGGAGTCATATCGGCAAAAATAGATTCGACTGCGTCTGTAGCGTCAATAGATACTGCGCACAGACAACCACAACAATTGTATAGTACCACGTCACCAACCACGAGAAGACAATGATGGACTACAACGAACAGTACCAATCGCCCCGATCGCACATGAGCACATCCCCAATGATCGGCGTACCGGCAAATCTTGAGCCGGGCCGCGTTATCGTCGGGCTTGACATCGGCACGACGAAAGTCTGTGCCATTGTCGCGGCGATCTCGCTCACAGAACCTCATTCGATGACAGTCCTCGGCGTCGGCTCAGTGCCCGCTGACGGGCTTTCGCGCGGCGTCGTAACGAACATTGACAAGACGGTTCGTTCGATCGAGCGCGCGGTTGCCGAAGCCGAAGCGCAGAGCGGCGTGAAGATCCGCGAAGTTGTCGTCGGCATCGCAGGCGATCACATTCAGTCGTTCCAGTCGCGCGGAGTGGTGACCATATCTAATATGGATAGACAGATCCGCCACGATGATGTCGGCCGCCTGCTCGAAGACGTGCGACGCATTCACTTGCCGAGCGATAGAAAAATTTTGCATGTGATCGCGCAAGAGTTCATTGTCGATGGGCAAGACGGTTTTTACGAAGAACCGGTCGGCGTATCGGGCGTTCGGCTCGAGGCGACAGTGCATGTGATCAACGGGCTTGTTACCGCCGTTCAAAATATTTATAACTGTGTCGAACGCGCCGGGCTGCGAGTCCACGACATCGTTCTCGAACCGCTTGCGTCGAGCTATGCAGTGCTCGATGAAAAAGAAAAAGAAGCAGGCGTTGCGCTTGTCGATATCGGCGGCGGTACGACGGATATTGCTGTCTTCGAAGAAAAAACGATCCGACATAGTGCAGTCATCGGTATCGCCGGACAAAAAGTTACCGAGGATATTCGTCGTGGGTTAAATATTCTTGGCGATCAGGCAGAACGATTAAAACGCGAATATGGCTGTGCCGTCGTCTCGCATATCGTTCGCGATGAAATTATCCAATTACCCGGCATTGCCGGCCGCAAGCCGCGCCAGATACAGCGTTCGCTGCTTGCGCGCATCATCCAGCCTCGCATGGAAGAAATTCTCGAATTCGCTTACAACGAGATCAAGCGCTCAGGCTTCGCGCGCAATCTTGGCGCAGGCGTTGTGCTCACCGGCGGCGGCTCGATGATCAACTCGACGCGCGAGCTTGCCGAAGCGATCTTCGATATGGACGTGAAGATCGGGATGCCGATGAGCTTCGGCGCCGGGCTTGTCAAAGAGATAGAATCCCCTGTGTATGCGACGGCGGTGGGACTTGTGCTCTACGCGTTCAACAATAGCTCGCCAAGCTCGCTCTCGTCATTCATCGAAGATGAGAACGCGCTGACAAACGAAGAAGAATTTATCGAAGAAGAACCGCGGAAACGTTCGGTCGTTGACCGGATGAAGGGGTGGTTCGAACATTTATAATTTTTAGAACAAACGATTCGGAGGATATACAATGATCGAACTCGATACAAGAGAAGAATACGGTGCCAGAATTAAAGTCGTTGGCATCGGTGGCGGCGGATCGAACGCCGTCAATGCAATGATCGACCGCGGACTCGTCGGCGTGGAGTTCTGTGTGCTCAATACCGATGTGCAGGCATTGCAAGCATCTGCTGCGCCATTGAAACTTCAGGTCGGAAAAAATCTCACGCGCGGACTTGGTGCCGGCGCGAACCCTGAGATCGGCAAACGTGCAGTTGACGAAGATCGCGAAGAGATCGCTCGACTGCTCGGCGGCAGCGACATGGTCTTCGTGACTGCCGGAATGGGCGGCGGTACAGGCACCGGCGGCGCCGGACGTGTCGCGCAGATCGCAAAAGAGCTTGGCGCGCTTGTTGTCGGGATCGTCACGCGGCCGTTTCTTTTCGAGGGCAAGCGCCGCATCCATCAAGCAGAAGACG
>DASQGZ010000027.1:0-3100 GCA_035632315.1 Kapaibacterium sp. (SeqCode)
TCCGCCGCCGATCGAAGAAGACGTTGCGTTAATAGTATTGAATGCTCCGCCTGCAATGGTAGAGACATCATTATTCTTTTTGATGTCATTCGCCCAGCCGCCCCCGATCACGCCATAATATCCACTATCGACATTGTTAGAATTTCCGCCGCCGATCACGGAGCCGGTGCCTCGCGCATAATTATAAATTCCTCCGCCGACCGATGCAACATATCCTGCAGCAGTATCGCTGACTCCTCCGGCGATGGTCGAACTGCTTCCCGATGTGTTGTTCGATTCACCACCGCCGATGCTCGAATAACTTCCCGATGCAGTATTATGTCCGCCCCCGCTTACAGTGGCGAATGCGTCAGTGGCACTGTTATTTCCGCCGCCGGCAACAGTTGTGTATGAATTGCTTGCCGTGTTGGTTACGCCGCCGCCGACAACAGAATTTGTACCGGACGAAGTATTATAATCACCGCCCGAAATCACAGAGCCATCACCGCTGGCAACTTGCAGGGTTGAACTTCTCGTTAATTGCATGTCGATCGCGCGCGCGCCGCGCACATTTGCGACTGCGTCACGCTGAATAGAATTATTCGTATTCAGACGAAGCACGATCGAACCGTTCGTGCGAAAATCAAGTGCCTGGTTATCATTTGTTCCGATATAGTTCGTCCCTGCTGTTGTGCCTGCGTTCCCGCTGAGCAACCACTGGACTCCCGAGGATCCACCGCCTTCGTTTGCCGGCGCCCATGCGGAGCCGTTCCATTTGATGACTTGACCGCTCGATGCATTACTTGAATTGAGCTTTGACATTGTCACTGCGCCATCAGCTATTTTTTGAGATGAGATAGAGCTGTCGCGAACATCGAGCGATGCAAGCGGTCCGTTCGGATACGTAAGCAGAATTGTTTTTTGCGGGCTTTGAAGCGACTGAATTCCTCCGCTTCCTCCTGAACCAACGACAAATGAATGCAGGGAGATGGTCTGGCCGGATTGCGTAACTGAAACCGTACTGTCGCCAACAATGCGCAGTGTTCCCGATACTTCGTTAATGCTTGTGACGATACCTTTTGCATCGGGGCTGACGTCTTTTGCAAGATCCGCTGACGCAGAATTTAACGAGTAGGGAACAGATGTCAGTTGAGTTCGCGGTGAAAGCTCGGAACCGCCGTCTATAGTCATGCCAAGAAAATATTGCTTACGAAAATC
This sequence comes from Kapaibacterium sp. (SeqCode), assembly GCA_035632315.1. Classification (GTDB taxonomy): domain Bacteria; phylum Bacteroidota; class Ignavibacteria; order Palsa-1295; family Palsa-1295; genus JAFDZW01. The sequence continues at coordinate 1,198 of DASQGZ010000027.1, forward strand.
GAGCGATGGAGCAATAGGAGTGACAGAGCCGATCACAATTGAATAAACCCCGTTTATTGTCCTCGTAGTTTGTGTTTCATTATACAGAGCTGCACCCCCTGAGAGTGAGTCGTAGAATGCGATCGTTACCGTATGCACCCCATCGGAGATTGGTTTGCCGTTTGATGCTATCAATCCTTGATATGAAATTATTCTGGGGGGTTGTGCAAACACAACAGAAGCTGAGCATAAGAAAAATGCTGCCAACAATAATGATCCGATCGCTTTCATAGCCGTGTATGATTAATCTATGAAAGAACAGACAAAAAAAAAGGGCAAGGAGTTTATTGCCCCATGCCCATTCTTTTCTGTCTTCAGATATCACTTCACGATAACCATACTTTTTGTGATCGTCCCGACAGGCGTTTGCAGCCGGTACAGATAATTTCCTGACGGAAGATTCTTCGCATTAAATGTAACATAATGTGGTCCGGCTTCTTCACGAGTATCCACGATCCGGTCAACTTCGACTCCTCCGGTATTGAATATACCAAGCTGCACCGCCATGGCGTCGGGCAGGACATATTCGATCGAGGTTGAAGCCGAAACAGGATTCGGATAGTTCTCGAGCAGCATTAGTCCCGGTGCATCGGAGTACGATACGCTTCCGGTGCCTTGCTTGACTATGCCGAGATGTTTCCAAGCCGTATTCGCAGAATACGTTGAGCCGTCAGACGCCGTCAATACATTATCTACTAACGTCATCTTATCTGCATCGCTTCCGTCGAGCAGCCATTCGTACATCATTGTTGCGTAGATGTTCCGGAAGTCGTGATCACTTTGGAAGGTGAGGTTGCCGGAACCGGCAGTGAGCGACGCGCTGTCGAGTGCGGGGTCATTCCCATATACACCCGCATTTACCTGCGTGCCGAAAACAAACAACGGCGCGGCAGTTCCGTGATCGGTCCCCGAGCCGTTCTCTTTCGGACGGCGCCCGAATTCGGAATACGTCATCGTCAGAACATTATCGGCAACGCCGAGCGCTTCGAGGTCGTCTTGAAATGCTTTGAATGCATCGCTGAGATCTTGCAGATTTTTTGCCTGATCAGTCAACTGATTGCTATGGGTATCGTACCCGCCTTGATAAACGAGATAGATCTTCGTTGAAAATCCGCTTGCGATACATTGTGCGACCTGTGAAAGCTGGGCCCCAAGAGGATTGTCGGTCGGATAGGTCACTTTATTCGACGTCACCGAGCGTCCGAGAAGTGTCGCAGAATAAACTTCCGTTTCTTGCTGGATCGTGCGGACGTATTCAAGCTCCTGATACGGCGTTGTCGGATTCGATGGGATCGCGTCGTAATTATGCGTGCTTGCGTTTGCTTTTGTAGGTAATTGATTGATCGCAATCCCCATTCCGCCGTTCTTCGATAAGAAAACATTGCTCAGTGCCGCGCCGAACTCGATGGCAAGCGGCGCGCTTCCTGCGGGGATCTGTGCCGGCGGATAACTCGGATTCAATTGATACAAAAATCTTCCGACCCAGCCCGTCGTCGCATATAAATTACTATCGGTGGATGTATTCCAAATATCGGTGCCGCGAAAATGCGAAAGATCGGGATTTGGATACCCAACACCCTGCAAGATCGCCATTCGTTTATTGCTGTATAGATCGTGTGCCCCGCTCATATTAAAATGCAGTGCAAGCGAATTGTGATCGGGAAGCGGCAAAATATTATCGGAAGTCTTCAGCCCGAGCGTCGGACGAAGCGACGTATAATTCGGATCGTTATACGGGATAACACAATTAAGCCCGTCATTTCCACCGGCCATCTGGACGATCACCAGAATATGTCCGTTCGCGGTTGCCGATTGAACAAGCAAATTGTGCAGCGGCGAACGCCCCAGCACACGAACCGGAAAT
>DASQGZ010000028.1:0-39906 GCA_035632315.1 Kapaibacterium sp. (SeqCode)
TCCTGAGAATACCAACCGGCTCTTTGAGTTACTGAATTCAACAAATAAAGGCTGGGTGATCACCGATACTTCCGGGCGCCGAGACTGCCTGCACATGCAGAATCCTGTGCCAAGGGCATTTATCAGATTCGTCGGAAATAATATGCACAAGACGGATGCTCAACGAGTCAATGATTGGGCAAAACGGACGAAACAATGGCTTACTGACGGGATGCACTCAGTTTATTTCTTCATTCACCAACACGACGAACTCTACGCTCCTCCGCTTTCGCAATATGCGATCAAAAAATTCAATGAGGTTTGCAAACTGACTATTCCTGTGCCCGTCTTCGTGGAAGAGAAGAACAAGGGAGAAAAATTATTGTGATCGCAGCCTAATTTTGTTTTACTACCTGATAACCTTTAGGGATATTAACGAGATCATTGTCAACTGCTTCTTCAGAGATCTCCGTCATTTCGCTGGTGATGAACGGGGTGCCCCCTGTTGAGATCTCAAAACGGACTGGGACATTTCCTTCACCGACGAACGGAGCAATGATGCCCATCGCTTCTTCCATTCCACCGAGACCAGTGCGGCGTTTGCCAAGCAACGCATCTCTGATCACATCATAGAATTTCAGTCGTGCATCGTGAGTGATCCACATTGTGAGATCGTTATTACCGATCTTTGATCTATATTCCTCACAGTCAAGCCCGTTGATCGTTTTTTTGTTACCAGTTGGTTGTGGCAGATGGGCCTGTAGTGAATCAAGAAAATTGCTGTGCTCTTTAAGTGAATCATCGATCTTCGATCTTGTGGTATCGAACGAACGCAAGTCGCTCACGTATGCCATTTTATCTGGCGTGACGACGGTCAGCGTTCGAGCATTGCGGTCGATGATCGAGTGCATTTTTATCGGGAAACCGACAACTTCTACGTCGTATGCAACTTTATCTGCTTTCGAGTACATCGTCACGGTCATCGACAGATTCATCATTGAAAGCGCTGCGAGCGGCGACGATGCGTCCGATGAATCATTACTAGAAACGCCTTGGGTGAATGCGCGAGGATTAACAGAAATTTTCTGAACGACCTTTCCTTCGAACGATCTACCGGGAAGCTGCGAGCGTTCGCTGCACGAGATGAACGATACTGCGCTAAGAAAGAAAAGTATGACGGCGAAACGATTCATATCTGTAGTGGTACGCAAGTGAATAACCAACAGTCTAACGCACCTTGGTACCGATTGTTTCTTATGTGCGGAGGTTGAAGTAGAGCGAAAGATCGGTGGCAGGGATCGTCGTAACGCCGTTCGCCCGGAGCATCGTCACGACCTGCCCGCGATGAAACGTCGAATGATTACATACATGCATTACGATCTCATCGAAGCGTCTCGTGAATTGTTTACCGGCGAAATTTTTGTATGTGATGGGTTCGACGAGCTCTTCGTCTGTCCGATCTTCGACCTCCGTCATCCACTCCGCATTTTGTTCGAGCATTAATCGCAGAGCTTCTTCGAACGTACCGGCGAATTCGTTCGGGTTGAATCCGCTCGGAGAATTTCCAAGCACTCGTTCATGCCATATCCATTCGGCGCTCCACTGATGATACACTGTTTTTCTCAGTGAATTAAAACTGCTCGTGGTTTCGACATCGAGCACGTGATGCGGGATCGCCGAAAACAACAGGTCATTCGCCCAGCCGTTGTAGCGAAACAGTTCGATAAGATGTTCGCGAGCAGTCATATTAACTGGTAAATTATTATTTACGCAGCTACTTTTTCCGCCTGCTGTTTTGCGTATGCAAGCGTTCCGCCGGCGAGAATGATATGACGTTGGCGCTCAGTCAGTGGTGACGTGATCGTATACGAAAGATTCTTTGTCTTGTTCGTCAGTGTAATACTTTCGGGATGTTCGGCGATCTGACCGCGGGCATTCTCGATAACGAGTTCATCACCTTGCGCGATCGAATCGTAATCAGCAGCATTCACGAATGTTGCAGGCAAGATGCCGAAGTTGATCAAGTTTGCAAGATGAATTCTCGCAAAGCTCTTGACGATCACGGCCGAGACGCCGAGAAAGCGAGGAGCAAGCGCGGCATGTTCGCGCGAAGAGCCTTGACCATAATTCTCGCCGCCGACAAGCATTCCACCGCCCCATTCTTTTGCGCGCTTCGGAAATTCAGGATCGACTCGTACCAGCGTGAATTCGCTTATCGCCGGAATGTTCGAGCGCAGCGGTAGCACTTTCGCACCGGCTGGCATTATGTGATCGGTGGTGATATTATCGCCCATCTTGAGCAATACTTTTCCGTGTAGATCGTCCGGCACTGCCGTGAAACTCGGCAATGGCTTGATATTCGGTCCGCGAAGAATACTAACCTTCGAATGGTCGGCAGGCGGTGCGATCAGCATATCGTCGTTGACGATATATTCTTTCGGTTCGTCAATATGCTTGAACGGCAATTTCAGATCGCGCGGATCGGTAATGACTCCCGTCAATGCTGAAGCCGCACATGTCTCGGGACTTGCAAGATATACTTTTGCATCGGCAGTGCCTGAACGTCCTTCGAAGTTACGATTGAACGAACGGACAGATACCGCACCCGACGGTGGAGCTTGTCCCATTCCGATACATGGTCCGCAGGCAGATTCGAGAACACGTGCGCCGCTGCGGATAAGATTTGCAAGTGTCGTATCGGCATCGCGAGCGATCATCTCGAAAACTTGTTTCGAGCCGGGGGTCAGAGTGAAGCTCACTGCCGGGTTGACCACCTTATCTTTGAGAATGTATGCGGAGACGCTAAGATCGTGATAACTCGAATTCGTACAGCTTCCAACGCATGCTTGTGCGATCGGGGTACCGGCAACGTCGCGCACCTTGACGACATTATCCGGCATGTGCGGCTGTGCAATGAGTGGTTCAAGTTCGCTGAGATTAATTTCGATGTTCTCGTCAAATTCGGCGCCATCGTCGGCTTTCAATGATTGCCAAACATTCTCTCTTTTCTGAGCTTTCAGAAATGTAAGTGTCTTTTCGTCTGACGGAAAGATGGAGGTTGTCGCGCCAAGTTCTGCGCCCATATTACAGATCGTAAAGCGATCGCCGATCGAAAGATTGTGTGCGCCTTCGCCATAATATTCGACGATGCGGCCTGTTCCGCCTTTGACAGTTAAGCGGCGAAGCATTTCGAGAATGACATCTTTGCCCGTCACCCAATCGTTAAGCTTTCCGGTAAGTTTTACGCCGAGCACCTTCGGCATCGGCGTATAGAACGGCTGGCCGGCGAGCGCCATCGCAATGTCGAGTCCTCCGGCACCAATCGCGATCATACCAAGTCCGCCGCAGGTCGGTGTGTGGGAATCCGAGCCGAGCAGTGTATCACCCGGAACGCCGAAGCGCTCGCGATGTACTTGATGACAAATTCCGTTGCCCGGGCGGGAGAAATGCAAGCCGTATTTTGCAGCCACCGATTGCAAATACCGGTGATCATCGGCATTTTCGAAACCTGTCTGAAGCATATTATGATCGACATAGCTGACCGATACTTTCGTCTTGACCGAATCGAGGTCCATCGACTCGAACTGCAGGTACGCCATTGTTCCGGTTGCATCCTGAGTTAACGTTTGGTCGATCCGGAAGCCCGTTTCTTCACCGGGTTTGGGCAATGAACTATGTGAAACAAGATGTTTAGAGAGAATCTTCTGCGTCAGACTTTGTGCCATTTTTTCGTCTTTCTTTTGGTAGGTTAATGGAATTAGCACCACTATAACATTCATATTTGATAAATAATTTTTGCTCTATCACCCTCTATTCACCTTCGCAGGGTTGTATATTTAATTAGGCTTGTATTCAACCGTATTTCTGCCCTAATTTCAATGATACTTTTCAGGCTTGGCGGTGTTACTGTATTAAGCAATGTCAAGACTTTATTATTCATTGGTCATTTGCGCGGGGGTTATTATTGCAGCAACTGCGGCGTTCCCCCAGCAAGTAATGCCGGGAAGAGTCCTCTTTCGGATCAGCCCGAATGCTGTTGTCGAAATGCGGCGATTGTTTACGCCGTATATTTCTGCTGACAAACATTTTGACCCGCAAAAGTGCGCTGTACCCGATGAAGAAGCGATCCGTTTACTGCTCGGATTGCCGGAATTGGTTACTCATATTCAACTCAGACCGTTTCTCGCACAGCATAATATCGCGCTCGAATCACTTCGCGAGCAAACAAATCCTATTCTCTTTTCGCATAATACGTTCGGCATTCGAGCAGCGACGAACGATATTCAACTGTTGCAAACAAGCGAAGAACATCTCTCACGTTGGTTCGAACTTCGATTTGATACGACTATTTCCGTTAATGCTGTTGTCGTCTTATTGAAAAAAAATCATATTATCGAAGCTGCAGAGCCCCGATTTTCTTATGCAGTAAATTTCACTCCGAACGATCCCAAATTTAACGACGGCGAGCAATATGCTCCGCAAATGATGCGCGCCCCGCAAGCGTGGGACGATACGCGCTGCGATTCGACTATGCTCGTTGCCGTTGATGACATCGGTACTGATTGGACGCACGAAGACTTGCAAAGCTCGATTTTTATCAATAGCGGCGAGACCGGCTTCGATGCGGACGGCAACGACAAACGCTCGAACGGCATTGACGATGACGGTGATGGGTTCGTTGACGACTGGCACGGCTGGGATTTTGCCGGCAGCGACGGGACTACATCAGACAATAATCCCACTACAGCCGCTGTTCACGGGACGCATACGGGTGGCATTATGGCTGCCGCAGGTAACAATGGCATCGGCATTTGCGGCGTCGCGTTCGGTTCGAAACTGCTCGCACTCAAATGCGGAGACGATCAGGGACAGAATGTCGCCTTCGGTTACGAGGGAATCGTCTATGCTGCCGATATGGGCGCGAAAGTTGTAAATAACTCCTGGGGCGGAACAGGGTATTCACAGATCGGACAGGACATCGTGAACTACGCAACAGCAAGAAATTGCGTTGTCGTTGCCGCCGCCGGAAATTACAATACATTCGAAGATCTCTATCCTGCGAGCTATGCGCATGCAATGTCGGTTGGCGCTGTCGATCAAGCAGCAGGGTATGCCGGTTTTTCAGACTATGGTACTCATGTGACGTTGTCAGCACCCGGTGTCGGTGTCGTCAGCACGGTTCCGAATAATGGTTATCGCGGTCTTGATGGAACAAGTATGGCTTCGCCAAATGCTGCCGGTGCGGTTGCAATAGTGCGTCAGAAATTTCCGAATCTTACTCCCGATCAGTCTATCCAGCGGCTGCGGGTGACGTGTGTTCCACTTGTAACGGACACTCACCCTCGTTTTACGGGGTCAGGACTTATCAGGCTCGATAGTGCCCTCACGACAAAACCGATTTACTCGGCGCGTATCGTCAGTGTATCGAATGACGGCAATCAAACATTGATCTCCGGCGAAACGGCAAATCTGATTCTGTGGGTTGAAAGTTATCTCGATCCGATAAAAAATCTGAAGGGAGCGATCGAGCTTGTTTCTCCTGATGACACAAGTGTCGTGAGCCTTCAGTTTTCTTCTGCAGATTTCGGCGATGCGGCTACACTTCAAACAGTGCAGAATGTGACGAATATGTATCTCAAGGTAGCTTCGGATGCTCCTGCCGATAAGGTCGTATTATTTCGAGTGACATTTACGAGCCGTGAATCGAACTACGGACCTGATGTCGATTATTTTTCGCTGATCATTAATCCGTCATACTTAGATCTCGATACGAACAATATTCGGCTGACCATTAGCGCAAAAGGGGACATTGGTTATAACGATCCGCCGAGCAACAGTCAAGGGTCGGGTTTGATATGGTCAAAGCCGCCGGTTTCGATCGCTCCAGTCGGCAGGGCAGTACTCTTTCAAGGCGGAATGATGATCGGGACGGGTCCCGATCATGTTGTTGCCGCCGCGCCGAATGCCAATAATGATAATATCGCAGATCAGGATTTCATTCTGACGAAACGGGCAGTATATGTTCAACCGTCCGATCATCCGAACGCTGCTCAAGAGATCGAATGCGCATTCAACGATTCTGTTATTCGCACTAACGATACAACGGGCGATTCCGTACGGATCGCGAAAGAAGTCGGTGTGACGGTTCGCAGCCGCTCGTATGAATTCAACGATCCCAGTGCAGCGAATGCTATCGTACTCGACTATTTGTTCATACGGCGGACAGCCGAAGATAGTGTGCTGCATTCGGATGCGACGGCTGCCGGATTATATATGGATTGGGACATCGGTTCTTCCGGCGCGAATAATGTTGCTTCTGTTTCTCCGCTCGATACGTCGATCATCGTTACCAGACGAAACGATCCGAATTATCCGCTCGTCGGGATGAAAATTATTTCCGATGTTCCAAATGGCGCTGCACTCAATCATTTCTTGATCAATAATGATGGCTCCGACGGAAGTGTCGATATATATAACGGATTCGCCGAATCCGATAAATGGCTGACGCTCACGACACAAAGAACATTTGCAGGACCGGCCGACGTATCCGTCGTGTATGGAATGAGAAACATCCCATTGGCATCGCGCGATTCTATTCCGCTGACATATATTATTGGTCTCGGAATAACCGACGCCGATCTAAAAGCAACGATCGACCGCACTGAAAAACTCTGGAAGGGAACATTGTCCGTCATGCCGGTTCAGCAGGGAACCGGAGATCTTCGTTGTTACCCAAATCCATTCACCGGCATATTACATCTCGATTGGAATATATCAGGCGAAGCGACAATAAGAGTTATTGATGTTCTTGGCAGGGAGGTTTTTACACAACATACTTCTATATCCGGTGCGACGCTCGACCTTTCAAGGCTTCCACGCGGTGCATATCACATCGTTCTTGAAACATCGCAAGAGACACTACACCGAGAGATCATCGCCGAGTAGGATACCGGCCTCGCCAAATAAGAATTATCTTTGCATCAGCGCGGAGAGGACTTTCGGATTTTTCCCGCTAAGATGTGCGATCACGCGGTCGATGTTTCGCAAGAGCGAGGCTTCGGTTTTCATCGAATTCAGATAGCGGTTAATATCTTTTTGTCGCGACGGAGTGCGGCGCAAAAATTCTGATTTTGCTTTCGGATGTTTCTCTAATGTCTTCGCAAACAACTCGTGCATCGTAACGATGCGCGGCATCGTGTCAACCATGAACTCAACGTGTGCTGTATCGCCGACATCGATCCCGGCGGCGCGGCGCATCACGCCATAGAGATAGAGCCGCCACGCGCCGCGGTACTTCACGACATGCTGGATAAAATCTTTGCCGTTAACAGTGCCATTGACGGGTATCGGGCCTTTATTTTTTCCGGCTTGTTTGAAGAGTGCATTCATCGCGCGATCGGGAATATCGACGAGCGGATTGATCCCGATCTTAAAAATAACAGCCGTAAATTTGATCGGCTTCATCGCAGCGGTTTACGCATATTCGCTTATCAGATGACGTGCGATGACCATTCGCTGCACTTCGCTCGTGCCTTCACCGATCGTCAGCAGTTTTGAATCGCGCCAATATTTTTCAACAGGAAATTCTTTGATATAGCCATAGCCACCATGAATTTGGATCGCTTCTTCGCAGATATTAACGCAGGCTTCGCTTGCGAACATCTTCGCCATCGAAGCGGCTTCGCCGAACGGTTCGCCGCTGTCACGAAGCGATGCTGCTTTATAGGTCAGTAATCGCGCGGCATCGAGTTTCATCGCCATCTGCGAAAGTTTGAACTGAACGCCCTGCATTTCAGCAAGGGACTTGCCGAATTGTTTACGCTGCTGGGCATACTTTATAGCTGCTTCGAATGCGCCTTGCGCACAGCCGACAGATAATGCGGCAATACTGATGCGCCCGCCGTCGAGTACTTTCAGTGCTTGTACAAATCCCTGGCCTTCACCTCCGATCAAATTTGAGAGAGGGACTGTAACATTATCAAGGAGCAAACTCGAGGTATCGCTTGCGCGCATGCCGAGCTTATTTTCTTTTTTTGACGCTGAAAATCCGCTCATCGACTTATCGACGACAAATGCGCTGATGCCATGCGAACCAGAAGCACGGTCAGTGATCGCCATGATGACCGTCGTATCGCCATAAGTCCCATGCGTAATAAAATTTTTCGCGCCGTTTATGATATAGTGATCGCCTTCTTGCACTGCAACGGTCTGCATCCCTCCGGCATCGGAGCCTGAGCTTGGTTCTGTAAGCCCCCATGCACCGATAACTTCCCCGGTTGCAAGTGCAGGGATATATTTCTTTTTTAATTCATCGGATCCGAAATTTAGAATATGCCCTGTACACAATCCGTTATGCGCGGCGACAGAAAGCGCAACCCCAGGGCAGGCGCGGGCGATCTCTTCGATGATGACCGCATTCTCCAATGCTCCGAGACCTGCGCCGCCAAGATCGGTTGGGACCATAATGCCGAGAAAGCCGAGCTTTGCCATCGCACGAAATGTTTCGAGCGGAAATGTCTGGGTTTCGTCCCACTCAAGAGCATAGGGTTTGATCTCACTATCGGCAAATTCACGAGCAAGCGTTCGGATCGCTTTCTGGTCTTCGGTCAAATGAAAATCGAGAGAATCGGTTTGCATTGAGAGTACTGTTTTTTTCAAAATTACAGATAAGTAATATGTAAGAAGCCAAATAACACGGAATGCATCTTAATTATTCTTCTTCGGCTCGATCGGGTTTTGCACCGGAGGTGTATTTGGAGGTGGCGCCTGTGGTGTAGGGTTCGGATTCGATCTCGGCACGCCAGGAGTCATATTCTGTGGGAGCTGCGGTCCAACCATTACACCTGTTGAATCTTTCTTCGTCGAATCGATAGGTACGACGCCGTTCCAGTTAGTATTAAAATATTCGATCTTCGGTTTGAGCACTTCATAGGAATATTTCATAAAGCGTCCCCAGATCGGCGCGGCGGCACGACCGCCCTGACCGTCAGAACTTGTGAAAGTGATGCGCTTATCGTCGAAGCCGACCCATGCGCAGGCAGTATAGTGCGGGGTATATCCGCAAAACCACGCATCGGCATAATTTTGCGTTGTTCCGGTTTTACCGGCGGCAGGATAACTGAAGAACCTGCGGACACCGCTGCTTGCTGTGCCGCCGTCAACAACCGATTTCAAACACGTTGTCATCATTTGCGCGATCTTCGGTTCGAAGACGTAATCGAATTCCGGTTTCGCTTTGAAAATTATTTTTCCGTTGCGGTCTTCGACACTGAGTATTGCATACGGTGTCGCCCGCACGCCGTCGTTAGCAAAAGTCGAATATGCGCTTGCCAGTTCGATCGGTACAACTTCAGCAGAACCGAGTGCGATCGACGGCACGGCAGGAATGTTCGATTTGATGCCCATTCGTTTTGCCATTTTCACAACATCGGACACATTCGTCATATCGAGAATAGCATGAACGGCACACAGATTGGTTGACCATTGGATAGCTGTTCTGATCGGCTCCTGCCCACCCGTTTGTTCTCCGGCAAAGTTACTTGGCTTCCATATCTTGCCGGTGCCGTCCGGCATTTCGATCGGTTCGTTCGAGACGATCGATTCCGGCGTATAGCCTTTTTCAAAGCAGCTGGCATAAACGAACGGCTTGAACGCCGAACCCGGCTGACGAATGATCTGTGTCGCATGATTGAGCCCATAGCGATGTTCGCGATAGTTCGAACTGCCGACCATTGCAAGAATTTGCCCGCTGCGCTGGTCAAGGCAAACGAAACCCGCCTGCAAACGAATCACTGCAGTTTTTACGCTGTCGATAAAATCGGGATCGACTCTAAGAGAATGTTCGAGCTTCGCTCGTTCTTTCTCGTCTTCGGTATTCTTAACTTCCGGTGAATTTCGCGCGGAGTGAGCAACGAGTGAATCGAGCAGTTCTCGATGCGATTTCCAATTCCACCGTTTATCGACAACATTTTTTTGATATTCGGCAATGTGTTCGTCGACGGCGCGATTGGCAGCTCGCTGCATTTGCGCGTTGAGCGTTGTATAAACGACAAGCCCGTCGCGATAGAGATCATAGCCCGCAAGTTCCGGCATTTTCGAAAGCTGTTGGCGGATCATCTCAACAAAATGCGGTGCGATGCCGAGATATGTTCGCGCCGGCATCACTTTTATTTTTTCCTGTTTGTACTTTTGTGCTTTTTCTTTATCGAGCGCACCGGTCTCGACCATATTATCAATGACGGTATTTCGGCGAGCAACGGCACGGTCGTAATTATCGTCAGGATCGTAATTTTCCGGACCTTTGAGGACGCCGATCAGAAACGCACACTGTGCCGGGGTCAGCTTTGAAACATCCTTGCCGAAATAGACTTGGCTTGCGACCGCAACGCCGTATGTGCCTCGGCCCATATAACAAACATTGAGATACATTTCGAGTATCTCGTTCTTCGTATGTGTTCGTTCGATCTGAATGGCGCTGATCGCTTCGCGCAGTTTGCGAAGCGGTGTTTTTTCCTGAGAAAGATATAGATTTCGTGCGAGCTGCTGCGTGATCGTCGAAGCTCCCTGCTTTGGGCTGAGCGTTACGACATCAGTCCAGACAGCTTTGAAGGTTCGCCAGATGTTCATTCCCCAGTGATCGTAGAATTCGCGGTCTTCGGTTGCGATGAGCGCGTCGATCATTGGTTTTGGGACTTCACGGAGCTTAACGGTTGTGCGGTTCTTGATATAGAATTGGTCGAGCGGCTCGCCATCGGCGCTGATGATACGTGTCGCCAGTTCAGGATGCGGGTTCTCAAGTTGGTCGAGCGTCGGAACACCTTTGAGAACTTCAAAAATCAGTAACGGCAAACCGATACCAAAAATAAGAATAAGGGAAAGAATGAATTTCCATTTTTTTAGGAAATCAACAAGTTTCTCCCATGGCGTTTTGCCGAGATAGGCAAGGGGGTGCTCGTCGCGGTCGGAGCCCGGTTCGTCGTGTCGTAAATCGTCCACTCTTACAAATTTACAACGTGAATATGTCTAAGGAGTTTCGGGAGCGGTTTCCAAACGGAAATCCGACCCGTCAAAAACGCCGAATGAATAGCTTCCGAGCCAGTCGCCAAGATTGATGTATGTGCCGCCTGCAAACGGCGTCACCTCAGGTCTGTGGCGATGGCCCATGACCACATAATCGAATCCTTCAGCGAGCTTTTTCTCGGCAAAGATGCGAAGCCCGTCCTGCTTTTGAAGGGCATCCCGCTGATCAGTGTATGCTCGCGAGGAACCGCTCATTTTTTCGGCGACCGAGATGCCGATATCGGGATGAATCCACGAATAACACCAGAGCAAAAACTTGTTTCGCAGAATCTTCCGCAGGATAAGATAGCCGGTGTCATTGAGTGCTTTTCCGTCGCCGTGTGCGATATAAAATTTTTTTCCGTTCAATGTTCGCTCGATGTCGCCGCTATGGATCGGGATGTTCAGATCTCTCTCAAAATAATTTCGATGTCCGAAATCATGATTACCCATCAGATATTCAACTGGAATAATTTTTCTGATATTTGCTAGCGATGCAAGCGTCCTAATATGTCGTTTTGGGATGACTCGGCGAAACTCGAACCACGAATCGAACAGATCACCGACAATAAACAATGCTGCCGCTTCACCTCGTGAGGCTTCATCACGGATTCGTTCGAGTACCGCAACAAGGCGGTCTTCGCGTTTGCGGTCAGTTGCCGGATCGCCCGTGCCGAGATGAACGTCGCTGATAAAATAGTATTTGGGCATCTACCTACGAAAATACCTAATTAAAATGCTCTAACGAAACAACTCTCGTGAATATAGTGTCATAACTATGTCGTGAATTCCGAGCATTCAACTGAGAAAGTAGTCAATGATTTACCCCCACAGTAACTTTCGCTTACGGAAGTTGTTGTAAAATAGAGCGAATACATTCATATTGCACGAATGAGAAGATACCCTTACGTTGTCATCGTATTAACAACAATCGCTTTGGCGATCTTTGCGTCTTCCTGCACGCCTGTCTGCGATTACCCTGCTACTCGTGTAGCACGGGTACGGCTTGTCAATGCAATGCCGGACCAAGAGCAAATTTCGATCTGGCTCAACGGAAAATTATTGATGGACAATTATCCGTATGATGAACCGAGTAATTTCGGATATATCAGTTCGTTCCAAGATGGCACCCCGCTCGGTGCGGCAAATATGGGTGTGGTTATCACGAGTGATGCAGCAGGGAAAGACACGCTCATTCACAGTACCGTTGATCTGACACTAAATCTACAAACGATCGTTGTAATGGGTCGCGCACGCGGAGCAGGGAGTGAAGTAACTCGAAAGGTTCTCCTGCTTCAAGATACGGCGCCAGTCGTTCAGTCGGAGGCGTTATTCCGGTTCGTGCATGCGATTCCTGATTTTCAATCGCTTGATGTATATTGGAAAGGTCATCCGACGCCTGATGCAACGCTTCGCTACGGAGTACCGAGCGACTATCTTGTGCTTGACAGTGTTGTTTCCATCAAAGTCACCGAAGCAGGAAATCCGAATAACGTTGTACTGTTGATTCCATTTAGTACAGCAGTTTTTCCGGGCATTATTGCCACGGCAATTATTCGCGGTCGTTCAAAACCGATCGGTAATGAGCGTTCTGCTTCGCTCTTTCTTCTCTCTGATGCCGGCGGTGGAAATTACGATGCCGATCTGCGGACATTTGGCGCCCGGATGATGAATGCAACGAGAAATATCTCGACGCTCAATCTGCTCATCAAACAGCATTCGACCGGAGATACGATTAGGAGCTGGGTGCCGCAGCAACGCGAGACCGTTCTTGATATTCCTGTTGATTCACTGACGCCATATCTCCCATTACGACCTGAGCTCAATGGTAATACGACTGTACTCAATTCGACGGAATATTATTTCAGCACCAATAATGTCTATACCACCGGCGGAGCGGGTATTTCTGCAAGCACACTCGATATTCGCGATTCATTTATGCAGTCAGCGCTTGCCGACGACCGGTTTACATTTGTTGCGATCGAGACTGCTCATTTCGGCGACTCGACAAAAAAACTTGATCATCTGATTCTCAAGGACACAATGGGAACGCCGAGCGACCCATCATTCAATCGAGTTCGGATCGTGATGGGAAATCCTGATCACAACAGCATCACTGTAAATTTCGGAGGCCGCACTGTGACAATGGCGATAAAACAAGTCGAGTATTTCGATGTGCCGACCGGAAGCCAACAATTAAAACTCAGTGACGGCACTGCAAGCAGCACTCAGACTATATCTGTAGCATCAGGCAGACCGATGTCTATTTATCTGCTGCCGAAGAGCGGGCCGGGTACGGAATTTCCGATAAAAACAATAATCGAGTAGGCCGGAAAGCCGGAATCTGCGCGGACGGCTTAAAAATTGAGTATTTTCGTACCTCACGGTTTTGGCGCAGGATACGGTGGCCAAAGTCTTTGTGTTGTGTAAACGGTCGTCGCATCATCACCCGGCGGCTTCCAAGCGACACACAGGTTTCATTATACATCATACTTTATAAATCGAAGAAAGATTATGAACGTTACGCCCTCACGATGCCCTCTTGTGATATGGGTAGCCACGGTTCTTGCAGCGGCGACGCTTGCACTGTATTTTGAGCCGAGCGCTGCAGTTCGACTGGTCAAGTCGAAATTCAAACAGCTTAAAACACCGCTTGCCGCGCTTATTCCGGCGCCGATCAATCTACTGACGCCCGATCCCCCGGCACCGCCGCCTGTTCCGGATTCAACGGTCGATCAATTTCGCAAGCTCATTGTCAAGAATCTTGGAGCGCTTGTCAATTCCAGCTACGATGATTTCGGTCCGACGATCACTGCCGACGGACGCACGATGTATTTCGTTTCACGCCGTCCGGGCGGGAAAGGGTATGATGATTTTTGGGTAACGACCAATCCGAGTGGTGACGATACGACCTGGACAGCGCCGGTAAATGTGTCTGATATCAATAGCGAAGTCGGCGACGGAGCAGCATCTATTGCGGCAGACGGCCAGACGATCTATTTCGCAACCAACCGCGGAACGGCAGAAAGCGCCAACAATGATATTAATATCTGGGTCGCAACCCTTGACGGGCATAACTGGAAAGATATGCACGCTGTCGGCTCGCCGATCAACACTACTGATTTCGAATCGCAGCCTGCGATAAGCCCCGACGGCAAAAAAATGTTTTTTGCGTCGAACCGTCCCGGAAAGGTCGGAGCAGATAACAAAAAGAACGTCGATATTTTCGTATCACGCCAGATGCCCGACGGACGCTGGGGCACACCGGTCAATCTCGGTTCGAAGATCAATACCGATGCCTACGACGGCTCACCATTCCTTGCTGCTGACGGACAAACGCTCTACTTCGCATCGAGCGGCCATGGCGGACTCGGCGGACTCGATATTTTTATGTCAGAGTTCAAAGGACCGACGGATACCGATTGGACTGATCCGGTTGCGCTTCCTGCGCCGATCAATAGTCCGGCAAATGAAATGTTTCTGACGATCCCCGCCTCGGGAACTGTCTTATTCTTCTCGTCAGATCGTGCCGGCGGTTACGGCAAGCTCGATCTGTATGTGGCGTTTAACCCACCGAAGCCCAAGCAGACACTCGTTCTTCGCGGAACTTGTTTTGATGTCAACACGAACGAGAAACTCGCTGCACACGTCGTGATCGTTGACGAGCAAACTGGCGATACAGTTTACAATAAAGAAGCGAACAGCGAAACCGGTGAATATCTCTGTGTGCTTTCGGCAAATAAGCAAGGTTATCTCGGCGGCTCGTATATGATCAGCGCGACCGAAAAAAATCACTTCCCCTATCCGCCGACTCGTGAGCAAATACCACTTCGTAACGACACTTCGCGCATCGTCACGCACGATATTCCAATGAATAACGAGGTGCCGCCGGAAATTCACTGGATCACCGAAACTCCGGAACTGCTCAGTCAAAAGGGAATGACCGATAAATTTCCGAACTTTCACGGCGTGATCGTCCGAGAACGCCTGACAGTGGAATTGTATGCGCTTCTTCCGATGATATTCTTCGATCCGGGCAGCGCAGCGTTCCCGTCGCGGTATGTACTCTACACCGATCCGGCACAGACGCAGGGATTCCGTGAAGACTCTATCAGTGCGACGCTCAACGGCTATTATAATTATCTTAACTGCCTCGGATTCCGGCTCCGCAATAACCCGAATGCGAAGATCTCACTTGTCGGATGCAACTCCCAGCAGAAAGATAACCAGGCAGAGCATTCGACCGATCTTTCGCGCCAGCGTGCGGAGATCGTGAAAAAATATCTTGTCGATATTTGGGGCATTGATGCAAGCCGTCTTCCGATCGAAGCGCGTAACTTGCCGCAGAACCCGACGCTGCCGACGTCGCCCGAAGGTATTGACGAAAACCGCCGCGTCGAAGTGAAGTCCGACGATTGGGAGATCATCAAGCCGATCCGCAAAGAGATGCTTGTGAAATACCCCGATCAAAGCACCGGAAAACTTTCGATGAAGAACGGCATTAAAGACGATCGTGTCAAGAGTCGTATGATCGTGATTTCGCATAATGGTGCCGAATGGGCACGTCTTTCCGATCTCGGCGATCCGAAATCGGTTTCGATGTCGCCGGAATGGAACTGGACATCCGACGCGACACATAAACTGCCTGATGATGAGACCGATTTCAGCGCACAGTTGGTCGTTACTGATGTTGCCGATAAAGAGCATAAATCGAACATCGATAATACGGCAGTTCGCCAATTTTCGCAGAAGGATGTGACGAAAGAACATCTTTCGGATAAGACACGCGAGAAGTATAATCTTATCCTCTTTGATTATAATAGCGCCAATATGGGCAAGTGGAATCATAAGATACTTGACGAGTATGTGTTCCCACGTGTCGATGCAACGTCCGATGTTCAGGTCAACGGATATACCGATATTCTCGGCACACCGGATTACAACCAGAAACTCTCGTCGAACCGCGCGGGCGCAACGATGAAGGATATCGAAGCGCGCATCAAAGGCAAAGATCATACACTTAAAGCGACCGGCTTCGGCAAGACACAGCCGCTGTATCCGAACGAAACGCCTGAAGGCCGGTACTATAATCGTACCGTTCAGGTCGTGATCGAAACACCGATCGTGCAATAACATATTGTAATAATCAATCGAAGCGAAGAATGTATGAGATGACCAAAACGGTTGCTCCCGTTCTTCGCTTCGATTGGAATGACAAAGAAAATAGTGCAATTCTGCGGTATTTGGAACCTTCACATTTTTAAGCGGTTTTGAAGAATATCGGTGCAGCTGGCAGGCGGGCGCAGACATCCGTAACTCCGGACGGAGTTAGGTGTTTTATACTTAGAATGAGTTGTCTCTGAAAGGAAAAGCAGCACAATGGTACGGCGTTTGTTCCTAAAACTGATGTTTGTGGTCTCGGCACTGATGTTTGTCATTTCATCGAACATTTATGCCCAACCAACTGACCGGTTCATGCATACGATCCTTGCAGACCCCAAAGCGGCACCCTATCTTGGGCGTGACTTGTGGTTTGCTATCCCCCAGAATTACCAGCGAAACTTCGATGCCACCCGTTTTTTTTATATTTATATTTCCTCGCCTCGCAATACAACGGCATATATTCAATATGGAAGTTCTCCGGTAATAGTTAGGCCGATCACAGCGAACCAAACAACCGTCGTCAGTTCGCTTACCGGCGAAATTCCTCAGGGAGCTGAATTGCAAACAAGCGGTGTAGCGGAAAACAGGGCGATCCATATCTGGTCGAAAGATGCCGACCTTTCGGTGTATTTTCTCTCTCGCGCTCCGTACACAACCGACGGAATGTATTGCATCCCGACGATAGGTTGGGGTACTGATTATGTTGTTGCAGCTTATGCTTCCTATATTATTGATGTTTCAGAAGCTGATCTGCCTTCGGAGTTCGTTATTGTCGCCAATCAAAATAATACGCAGGTCATCATTACTCCGACGACAGATATTCGCAAAGATGGATTTCCTGGAGTCGTTGACCATCCGAAAAACGCGAGCTTTTCGGTCATTTTGGATAGCGGCCAATGTATGCAATTTCAGTCAACGGCAACGCCCGGAGACGATTCGTGGGATTTTTCCGGAACACATATTACTTCCAATAAACCGATCGGAGTCGAAGGAGGCTCTGTGTGTCCGAACATCCCTGTGTCCGATCCTTCCTGCGATCATGTGCTTGATATGATGCCGCCGACCCGAACGTGGTCGAATACGTATTTTTCGGCGCCATTCGACGGTCGAAAATTTGGCGGAGATCTGTTTCTGATGGTCGGGACTGCTGCAGGGCAAGTTATTTACCGAAATGGAACACAAGCTGCCATTCTGAACAACAAGTACGACAAATATTATCTTTACGATGTAACCGATGCATCGGAATGGACGAGCGATTCCGCATTTATGCTCGTGCAATATATCGAAAGTTCTACTCACTTGGCTCCGTCGGTTGCCAATCGTAATGTCGGCGACCCGGCTGAAGTGGTCATCAATCCGGCAAATCAATTCGGGCAGAAGATTATTTTCGCGGTACCGAAGTTAGGGGGGACACTCAGCGGCGGACAGCCGGACTTTACAAATTATTTGAATTTCATCCTTCCCACGAGCCACGAAACGAAGACGACGATGGATGGGAAGAAGCTTAATCAAATACCAAATACAGGGATAAAGCGCTTCCCGATCCCGAACACAACGTGGGAAATAATTCAAATGAAATTTCTTAATGCCGGCGGCGGAGCCGGTAATCACGTTGTTGTTTCCGATACAACAGTGGGGCTGTATATTTACGGATATACGACGGATGATAGTTATGCATGGGCAGGCGCGCTCGGCATCAAATCGACGCAGAAGATCAACGACACACTTCCTCCGATCGCTGACACGGCAGGGCTATGTTTCTGTGCACACATTAAAGTTCGTGATAACCGGCCCGGCGATTCGAAACTCAATACAATCGTCATCGACACGAGTTATAACGTCAGTTTTTCAGAAGATCCGAACTTCAAAGATGGAGTAGGGATCGACAGTTCGTTCTATGATATTTGTGTGATCGATAGTTCAACGGAAGCGTACATTTCCGTTTCTATTGTCGATATGGCAGGCAATGTCACGACAGTGATCAGCCAGTATAAGCCGAATAACCTGGAGTTCCAGCCATGCCCACTTGTCTTTGGTGGCACGGCAGTTGGCACACCTGTAACACGGTATGACACAATTTATAATAACGGCAAGAATCCGTATTATTTTACCGGCTCAAGTCTTTCACTAACAAACGCAAATAATGGTTTTGTGATCGATAGCGGGCAAAATGGTAGCGATGGACCGATCCCTCCCGGTGGCTTCCGAGTCATTAAAGTAACATTTACGCCAACGGTAAAACAGACCGTAAAAGATACGATCACTATTTTCGACGGATGCCGCCCATTCTCATGTGAATATCTCGGAAGCGGAGGCGCAGTGGATTTCACTGTGGCTAATTATGATTTCAAGTGCGTAACTCCCGATTCGACGGCATCGAGTGTCGGGCTCTATGTTCAGAATACGTCTCCACTTGCTGTGCAGATAGATTCAATTTGGGTTGATGATCCTGTGCATTTTGGATACAACCAGAATGTTCCGGCGACGAATAAATTGCCTTTTACGGTACCGAGTGTAAATATTCAATCGGGACAATATGGGGTGACATTCACCTGCAAGCCGACAACTATCGGGCCGGTGAAGACGAGAGCTCATTTCAAATCGTTCGGCGGCGGCATCGAACGTACCGATAGCTTATTTGCAAATGGGTGCGGACCGAGCATTACGCAGATCAGCCCCTCAGATACAAGCGAATGCGACATCCCGGTGACGATCCGAGTTCAGTTCTCGAACGCCGGTGGGCAGTATTCGGACAGTGTGAAGATCGCGAGTATCGGTTCGACAGATACGACATTATTCAAAGATCTGTTCGTTGACGACGGGACCGGCACGAAGCTTCCAACACCGCTTACATTTGGTATCGGGCAGACATTCTTTGTTGATGTGACATTTACTCCGCCTCAAAAAAGATCGGGCACGTTCGTCGATTCGATCTATCTTATTGGAGCAAATGGCGATACACTCGCCCGCGGAGCGGCAAATGTCGTCGCGACGTGGCGCGATGCACAGGCTGCAACCGCAAACGTGAATTTCGGTGCCCAGCCGTTCGGCAGTCCGAAGCAGCAAAAATTCTTTACGATCTGCAGTAACGGCATTGATTCGCTTACTGTCTATAAAGTCGATGTGTTCCCTTCGCACGACGCCGGGGCATTCCGCTTGACGGGGCAATATATGAAGAACGGTGTCGCAGTGACATTGCCGATAAAATTATCTGCAAAACCGGTGGAGTGTCTCGATGTCTATGTCGAGTTCGATCCGTCATTTATTCTCGATACGGGTCAAGTTGGCTTTTTCGGTATCGAATCCAATGCGTGCCCGAATGCCGATCAGAATATTGCGCTCAATGCACGAGGTTTCACCACCAGCGGTCCACCGCAAATTCAGGGCTTCAATGCTCCGGCGATCTTATCGTGCAGCAATAATGTCGATACGGCAACGATCAGCAATTCGCAAGGCAATTTGAAGCAGATCGTCGGTTACACGATCACAGGGGCGAATCCGGCTAATTTTACCATACTTTCGCCACTGCCGATCAATATCCCCGGTACATCGACGGTGCCGATCATTGTCGGTTTTACACCGACACCGGGTCTTGGGCTTGCGAATTATTCTGCTCAGATCGTTGCAGCGATCATCGATAACGGCCAAACCGATACGTCGTATGTCACAAGCACGCTCTTGCAGGCACAAAGCAACAGCGTTCTGCTTTCGGTCAATCATTCGTTCTCTCAGAATTTTGTCAAGACGGGTGATTATACAAGTATGATCATGGCGCTTGCGCTGACAAAGAACGGACTTAGCGACCCCATCTCATCGATCGATATTCAGAAGGTCGTTCTGACCTATAACTACAATATCGATATGCTTGATCTCCAACCGAGCATACAGGCAGCATTTACGACGTCAATTCCGGGTTGGGCGGTCGATCCGGCTAATTCATCGGTTAATATAGCAACAAAAACGCTGACGCTTACGCTTATAGGAACACCTCCGATCAGCGATGCGAATACTCAGCTCGGCCAGTTAGCATTCCGGGCAACTGTGCCGAAAACCGGCAACTCTACACCTGTGACGCTCACGAGCATTCAGTTGTTCGACGGCTCAGGAAATCCCGTTAAAAATTGTATTGCGACCGCGCATCTGGATACGGGGATTACGCTTGTATTCCAATGCGGTGATTCGGCGCTTATCAAAACGATGAACGGCTTACCGGTCACGAAGATCGTGCCGGTCGTGCCGAATCCGGTTTCGGGTTCGCAAACGTCTGTCGCGTTCCGTTACGGGCAGCGCGGCGAAGGCAACATCAGTCTTTCTCTCTATGATGCGCTCGGCAATGAAGTTGCGCGCATCCTGGATAACGTGCATCATCCGGCAGGAACGTTCGAGGTCTATTATGACACCGGCGGTCTGCCCAGCGGAAGCTATGTCTACCGCTATTCGTTCGATAATCACGGCGTTCAAAGCGGGCGGCTTGTCATCGATCGATAGTTAGCATTTTTAAATTTCTTGTACAAAGTACCGAGACGAAAAATCGGTTTTATTGGCAAGGAGGGAGTTCTCTGTGTATATTTGAACCCCCGAAAGTGTCATAGTGTACATAGGATGGATTATAATTGCATACAAAACATCATCTTGAATAGAGGAACCAGAGGAGACAGTATGAAGAAGTGCATTCTTTCCTTCTTGATCGCGATCACTGTGTTGGTTTTCGCTTCGCCCGGGTTCGCCCAGCGGGGCGGTAACGTCATTACTCCCGAAGTCGCGGGCGGATGGCTGATCGGACCGGTCGCCGGCATTAATCTTGTCACATACAGCACCGATAAATTTGCGATCTTGAACTCCGAACCCGGATGCTTCGAGGCTCAGAACGGATCGGATGTTGCACCATTCTTCGGCGTATCGGCTCTCTTGCCGCTGAACGCTGAAGAAATGCAGAACTTCATCATTATCGAAGCGCTCTACGATTCCAAGTCGAGCAAGTTCACATCGGTTACCGGCTCAAACATCACTGTTCCGACGAAGCTTAATGGTGTAGTCGGGCCCGGCACTGTTAATACAAGCGCTTCGGCAACGCTGGCGTATGCCGAACTCAATTTAGGTTATAAATATAATTTTACGCAAGCCGTTACGCCGGTCGGACCGAGTATTCAGCTCTGTGCCAGCGTCGGGTTCAAGATATCGGCGAAAGAAACCAAATCTGTCACTGTCAGTGCGGTTAACGGTTCTTCGAATGTTGCCAATGCGGCAAATCTTGAAAATCCGTCGGGTATCCGTATCGGTCTTCGCGGGATGTTCGCCTATGATATTCCGATCTCCGAAACATGGGTAGCAAGCCCGATGGTCGGATACGATCTCGGACTAACGAAGGTAGCCTCCGGAGCAACAGACCCTGGGAGCTGGAAAGCGAACTCTGCATTCGCCGGTGTCGCATTCCGCGCATTTGTCGGAAGATAAGTTAGGCGACGAAAGACAAGCGATAAAAATCCCTGACACTTCTTTTTTATGACCCTCGTTGTATGATCAACGAGGGTTTTTTATTTGACGATTTCGATCAGTTGTCGATCAAAATTTATTCTTGAGAATTATGTCGAATCCGTGGAAATCAGTTGCAGTCTTTGGGCAAAGCCTGTGGTACGATAATATCAGCCGTTCGCTGTTGACAGGCGGCCGTCTTGCCGCTATGATAGACGAATACAACGTCAATGGCGTTACGTCGAATCCGGCGATCTTCGAGAAAGCGATCTCCGGAGGGAAAGAGTATGACGACGATATTCGAATGCTGATCGAGGACGGTGCCACCACGAATGAGATCTACGATAAACTCACGACCGACGATGTACGGCTTGCGGCGGATATCCTATACGATACGTTCGTCGCAACCAACACAGAGGACGGCTACGTCAGCATTGAAGTCGATCCGACGATCGCAAATAATGCAGCAGAAACGATCGTACAGGCAAAGCGATTGTGGGAGATCGTTGACCGGCCAAATATTATGATCAAGATTCCGGGCACGCCCAGCGGCCTGCCTGCGATCACACAAACGATCAGTGAAGGCATTAACGTTAATGTGACTCTCCTCTTCGGCATAGAGAATTATGCCGATGTAGCCCGTGCATATATTGCGGGTATCAACGCGCGCCTTGAACGAGGAGAAGACGTCAGCCGCATCCGTTCGGTCGCAAGTTTCTTTCTTTCCCGCGTCGATACGAATGTGGATGCATTGCTCGCAAAGAAAGGCGATGCATATAAACATTTGCTCGGCAAAGCTGCGAATGCGAATGCAAAACTGGCGTACGAACGCTATTGCAAAATATTTTACGGCAAAGAATTCGATACACTTCGTGCTGCCGGAGCGAATGTACAGCGCTGCCTATGGGCGTCGGTCAGCACGAAGAACCCTGCGTACAGCGACACCCTCTACATCGAGCCGCTCATCGGCAAGGAAACAGTGACGACCGTCCCTGACGACACACTTGCGGCTTTTGCCGACCACGGCAATGCAGCAGATACGCTGACGCACGAACTCGACGGAGCGCATACTGCGATCGACGAATTGAGATCCATTGGCATCGATACGGAGAATGTTGCCCGAGACTTGCAGATCGACGGCGTCAAGAAATTCGAGGACGCATTCCGTAAATTACTTTCGGTTCTTGAAACAAAGCGCGCCGCAGTTGCCGAAACGGTGGCATAGCAGTTCCCAAGCTTTTTTCTCAACCGTTCCGCGATTGTTTGTGTTGTAACCCCTTCATTTGTAAAGAAGGAGTACAGTGTCAGAGTTGCAGCTGGGTCTGAAAGAATTTTCTTATCCCGATCTATACGAACCAAGCGCTTTGGCGCGTCTTCATTCGGCATTTCTCACATCGGTCGAATCGGCGAACCCTGATCTGGCATCACGCTGGAAGCAGTACAGCGATACCGGCGCTCAGGGGCTTTCTCCAATAGATATTTCAAATCTCCTCGTTGAGATGGCGCCCTTTGTCGGGTCTTTTCTGGCAAAGCTTTTTTCAGTCGAAGCGGACCGAGACCGGTTGATAAATATTGCATCGCGCGAAAAAATTATTTTTGTGTTCAAACGCGATTTCTTACAGCGACGAGCATTAAAAAAATTTCCGACGCTCGAGAAATGCGCTGCCATTGCGCCTATCACCAATCTCACATCTTCGTTCGATGAATTAAAGAGCAAGCACTTCGCGGCGTTATTTCAGGAATGCGATGCCGAACTGGCGACCGCAACAATGGCAATGCAGCTTGCTGCCAAGGAAAAAGAAGGCGATCTTTCGAAATATGGAGACCGAGCGGTCGAAAAACTTGAGGCGTATCTTGCCGCGTGCGCCTACGACGAGCATCTTCACAACACTGTAAAGGATTGGCCAAGCTACGATTTGCCCAAGAATCTCGATTATAGTCACTTAGTCGAGATCATTCGGCCTGAATCGTTGCTCCAAGAAAAAATTATTGGACCGGAAGAAGAATACCGCCGCCGCGACGGTTTTGCACTCACCGATAACAGGATGAACGAGCGTGAGGTACGCGGAGAAACGGAGTATTGTATTTTCTGTCATGATCGCTCAAAAGACTCCTGCTCGAAAGGATTGCACGAAAAAGACGGAGCGCTGAAAAAAAATCCGATCGGGATCTCGCTTGCCGGCTGTCCACTCGATGAAAAAATTTCCGAGATGCACTTGCTTCTTTCCCAAGGCGATGCGATCAGTGCGCTCGCACTGGTGATGCTCGATAATCCGATGTGCCCGGGCACCGGACACCGCATCTGCAACGACTGTATGAAGTCGTGCATTTACCAGAAACAGACGCCGGTGAATATTCCGCAAGCCGAGACCGGTGCGCTGACCGATGTATTAACGATGCGGTGGGGCGTCGAAATATATGGCTTGCTCACTCGCTGGAATCCGCTGAACGCTCGTCGTCCGTATGCAGCTCAATATACAGGGAAAAATGCGCTCGTGGTCGGGCTTGGTCCCGCAGGATATACGCTCGCTCACTATTTGCTTAATGAGGGATTCGGCGTTGCCGGAATCGACGGGTTGAAGATCGAACCTCTCGAAAAAGAATTAACAGGCTTTATTGACAACAGCGGAAAATGGACCGCACCAACACCCATTGAACACTGGAGTGAGATATATACTGCTCTCGACGAACGGACGATGGACGGGTTCGGGGGCGTAGCGGAGTATGGCATCACCGTTCGATGGGACAAAAATTTTCTGACACTTATTTATCTTACCCTCTCGCGGCGAAATACATTTGCCGTTTATGGAGGTATTCGATTCGGCGGGACAGTGACGATCGAAGATGCGTTCGATCGGTACCACTTCGATCATATTGCGATCGCCAGTGGCGCCGGCAAGCCGACGATCGTTCCGATGAAAAATAATCTCATCCGCGGTATTCGCAAAGCAAGCGATTTTCTGATGGCGCTCCAGCTGACCGGAGCGGCGAAGCGAACGACGCTTGCGAATCTGCAAGTTCAGCTTCCGGCAGTTGTGATCGGCGGCGGCTTAACAGCCATTGATACTGCAACCGAACTTGCCGCGTATTATCCTCTTCAAGTAGAGAAATTTCTTGACCGCTACGAGATGATCGTACAAGAACCGGGCGGCGATTCTTTTGCGGCGAAACTTGACGCCGAAGATAACGCTATCTTTGCGACATTTATCGAGCACGGCAAAGCCGTTCGATCCGAACGCGAACGTGCGGCAACTGCTGGTGAGAAACCGAATTTTATCCCGTTGGTGAGAGCATGGGGTGGCGTCACGATCGCTTATCGCCGCAGCATTAACGATTCGCCGGCATATAGGTTGAATCACGAAGAAATAGAAAAGTCGCTCGAAGAAGGCATTTATTATGTAGAGAATATGTCACCCGTCGAGGCGATCGCCGATGATTTTGGCGCTGTCCGTGCAGTGAAATTCGAACGGCAAAAACTTATTGATGGAAAACCAAGAGGATCGGGAGAGTTTATCGAACTTCCGGCGAAAAGTGTCTGTGTCGCGGCCGGTACGAGTCCGAACACGATCTACGAACGTGAACGCCCCGGAACGTTTACAAAAGATAAATGGGATAATTTCTTTCAGCCGCACTCACTCGGCACTGCTCTTGAGCCGGACGCGAACGGTTTTTTCACGAGTTATGAGAAGAACGGGAAGTATATCACGTTCTATGGCGATAATCACCCGCGCTATGCAGGTAATGTCGTTAAAGCAATGGCAAGTGCAAAAGACGGCTATCAGCAAGTGCTTCGTGCTGTCTTCGGAGATTCTGCCGAGCGCCCGGTAGAATCCATCAATGAATGGTATTCTCTTCGCCGAGAGCTTGATAGCGAATTACTGGCAACAGTTGTTCGCGTCGAACGACTGACACGAACGATCGTTGAGGTGGTCGTGAAAGCGCCGGCAGCCGCGCGGCATTTTCATCCCGGACAATTTTACCGCTTACAAAACTTTGAGCGGCTTGCACCGAAGATCGGCGGCACGCCGTTGACGATGGAAGGTCTTGCCCTTACAGGGGCATGGGTCGATAAAGATGCAGGGTTGTTATCGCTGATCGTTCTTGAAATGGGTTCGAGTTCTCGTCAGTGCGCGATGCTCAAGCCGGGCGAACCCGTCGTCGTGATGGGACCGACCGGAACACCGACTGAAATTCCTGAGAATGAAACAGTGATGCTCGCCGGAGGCGGACTCGGAAATGCCGTACTCTTCAGCATCGCAAAAGCACTGAAAGAAAATAATAATAAAGTAGTATATTTTGCAGGATATAAATTCGGCGAAGATCTTTTTAAGCGTGAAGAAATAGAAGCCGCCACCGATCAAGTGATATGGTCAACCGATGCCGGGGCCGAAATCGTCGCTGAGCGGAGCCAGGATGCACATTTCAGGGGCAATATCATTCAGGCAATGCTTGCTTACCACGAACGTACGCTTGGCGTCGAACAGATATTCCCGTTCTCAGGTGTTGATCGCATCATTGCGATCGGCTCCGACCGAATGATGGCTGCCGTGAAAGCCGCACGCCGCAAAGACGGAGTACTTGGTATGCTTGTCAAAGATGGCCATGCCGCGATCGGCTCAATCAATAGCTCGATGCAATGTATGATGAAAGAAGTCTGCGCTCAGTGTTTGCAAAAACACGTCGATCCTGTAACGCAGGAAGAGACGGGATTCGTCTTTAGCTGTTTTAATCAAGACCAGCCGCTCGATATGGTCGATTTTAAAAATCTCAATGACCGGTTGAAAACAAATTCGCTTTCGGAAAAACTGTCGCTTGCATATTTCGAGCACTTGCTTCGGGCAGAACCTGTTGAAACTGTATGATCAGAAAATATTTATACGTATCGCTCGTGTTGGTTTTCGGCTGCCGCAATAATGATTATAGCGGGCCGTTGAATTCATTCAAACGCTACCCCTTCAAGAATGTCCATCTGAGCTATACGTTTACCGGTGATGCCCGCGGAAGGGAAGACCTCTATATCGCTGATTACGGGAAATATGAAACTCGCGATACAAAGATCGAACTATTGCTGACCAATGGCATCCGACCCAAAGAAGAATCAGGCATTACGAGGTTAACGGACGTTTATACGATCGATCATTTACAGAAGAAGGTCATGCACCGTCACGTCCGAGTTCTGGATAGCCTCTATCACCTCGACGCTTCCTCTGTTCCGTCATCGGAAGATTATTTGCAAACCTCGATGAGGGATTTTCTTTTTATTAATGGTGGGATCGATACGATTGGTGGTTTTCCGGCGACCAGGTGGGAACCGCGTGATGGCAGTATGAAATTATGGGTTTGGAACGCATTGCTGCTAAAAAAATATACGATAAGCCAGAATGGGATCGTTTGGATGGATCTTGTTCAAATGGATACAAACTGGGTAGCCGATTCATCGAAATTTCGGATTCCAAGCGACGGATATGAAGTTGTAGAAGATACAAAACCCCAATAGTGCGACCGACACAGATAAAACGCGATAACGAACGAAATGCACTCGTGATCACATGGGATGACGGGCATACATCTTTTTTTCCGATCACTTTTCTGCGCGACGAATGCCCGTGCGCCGGTTGTAAAGGTGAGACGATCCTCGGCACTCACTATCCCGCACCGTTAAAGATCTTTAAAGAAGGAATGTATAAGCTTGCTCGTTTGGAAACGGTGGGTCAATATGCCGTACAAGCATATTGGAAGGACGGCCATGACACCGGAATCTATTCGTGGGAGTATTTATTGATGCTCGAAGCGATGCTTGCTGAAAAAGCAAGTACGTGAAGCGAGCTGCTATTTTACGACAAGCATCGACCGCGACTCGCTGTACCCTCCGGCCTCGAACAGATACCAATAGAGTCCGTTCTCAAACTCCGAATTGGATATGTTCACTTCGTAATATCCATTTTGCTGCTGTTCATCGACGAGCGTGCGCACAAGGCGTCCCATCGCGTCGAAGACGCGCAGCCGAACGCCGACAGCCCCGTTCTCCGTCTGTCCAATGTGATATCTGATCGTTGAATGTGCCGCGACAGGGTTCGGGAGATTTTGTTCGATGAACGTCGCACCCGGTGTTGTATTTGACAGATTAACAGGCGAACACAGATCGGTTACGCGGATCTTTCCGCTCGATGTGACGGCGAACGGTTCGATCGGATTGGAAAAGTCGATATTCATTTGGGGCAGCAACGTAAATTGCCCCGGCGTATCGGCTGGATGTGCCTGAAATTGTAGTACCAACAATGTACCCGTGGGCCCGAATTGTGCAGTCGTCGAAGAAAGTGAGATATCGACAAAACCAGCGCCTGGAGTCGCATTCAGCTGCCAGGCAGCGGACCCAACGAGCGGGCCTTTCGATACGGAGACAAGATCGAAGAGTGTCGCATCAAAACTGATCCGTTCGCTCAATGAACGGATCGGCGTGATGGTACTGTCGAGTACATCCTGCAGCGATTGATATACATCGATGATCTTACCTTGGTTGACAGAATAATTGGTGTCGATCACTAAATGTGCGGTGAGCGGTTGGTGATCGCAGCCTTTAAAAACAACAACCTTCGATGATCCGTCATCGAAGTAAAACGTAAAACTTCCATCGTGATTTGCGCATAGAGGAATATGATGATTCGGTTTGAATGTGATCCCGTAAATAGCGCCGCTGCCCGGAGAATATACTTGCGGTCCCTGCGGCCCAATAATAACGTACTCAGCTGGATTCGAATTAAGCGTACTGGTGACATTAAGATTTGTGTTGCCGATGTTGAACAGCGTATCGGAAAGCGTTCTCGACTGCCCAAGAACGACCCTGCCAAAATCGAGCACTGTATCTGAAATAAATGGTTTTGCACTTCCGGCAATACCTTTCGCATAGAATGTTCTTGTCGAACCGTCGCTGATCTGGCAGGTAAACGAAGCGAAGAAATTGCCGAGCACATTCGGTGCGAACGTTACGAGTGTTGAGGTCGAGTCGTGAGGGTTTACGACAAATGCCGTCGGGGCCGCAGCGAACGGCTCAGTCGTCGGCAGCATAGCGATCGCGTTGATCGTGCCGACGCTGTTGCCGGAATTATAAAATTTTTCAGGGAGCTGTTTGGTCGCGCCCACTGTGATCGTTCCGAAATCGAGCGTGTCCGGTGCGTTCGAGAGTCTTGCCCCGGTGCCGTTCCCGATGAGTACGATCACAAAATCTTTTTGCGGAGCATACACATTACTTGAATATAAATGAAAGTATGCCGTATCGGTTACAGGGGCACTAGGGGTGTAACTGAACTGGAACCAGTTGGTCGTTTCGGTAGTGACTTGAAACGGGACGATATTCTGACTCATCGCGCCGAATTTTGCAGCTGATGGTCCCGCCATCACAACATTGTCGCAGCGGTATGCTTCTAAACCGTACGATTCGACCGAATCTAAAATTGTCTGGCTCCCGCCGATAAGCACGTTATTGAAATATATTGTATCGTACTTAACAACGATCTCAGGCGTTTCCTGTGCGACCTCGACGGCGATCGAACCGGAGTTGTCATTGTAATATGTACTGGGCGGATCCTGGCGATCGAAAAATCTAAATGAAAGTGGTGAGCTTGTACTCGCCAGCGTCAGGTCATAGATATGGCTCGATTGATAATTTTTCGGAGCGAGGAACGACCATACCCAATCTTCCAGTCCGGCGCCGTATTTTACTTTCATAGCAACCGGTGTGATCGTCGGATTGAATGGAAGAATATTTACATAATAACACGCATCGGCAATGTCGCTTCCGCTTGAAACATTGACGCGGCCATCGGTATGAATATGATATGTCATTCCGAGTGGCAGTGAGACAGTCGGAAAATTAACCGTTGAGCCGTCTGACGGCACGGGATGCGATTCGCGCGGAGTAATTTTCTGCCATTGCGCTTCTGCGGGGAGTGTGCAGAGGGCAATAAGTAAAGCGATGGATATTCGTAACTTCATAAAAAGAAACACTTCACGTGAGCCTGTAGCTGTAACAACAAGTTGTCGCGAGTTTTGTTCATAAACTGCGGAAGAAACCTCGTAAACATATTGTTAGCAAAAAAAGCCGTATTTTTGCGGCAATCGCAACCGTCGTGGAACAAGTCGCTTCACCGCTATATAAAATCCGCCTGCCGCTCTTCGAGGGTCCGATGGACCTTTTGCTCTTCTTTATAAAACGAGATGAACTTGACATTTATGACATTCCGGTTCATCATA
Source organism: Kapaibacterium sp. (SeqCode) (assembly GCA_035632315.1). Classification (GTDB taxonomy): domain Bacteria; phylum Bacteroidota; class Ignavibacteria; order Palsa-1295; family Palsa-1295; genus JAFDZW01. The sequence continues at coordinate 29,923 of DASQGZ010000028.1, forward strand.
TCACGACGGAATTTCTGAGTTATCTTCGGATGATGCAGGCACTCGATCTCGAAGTTGCCGGCGATTTTATTGTTGTTGCCGCGGAGTTGTGCCAGATCAAAGCGAAAATGCTTCTGCCGCGCGAAGAACGAACTGAAGAGGGGGTCGAAGAAGACGACCCGCGCGCCGATCTCATCCGCCGGCTTGTCGAATACCGCCGCTTCAAAGAAATGAGCGAACAGCTTGGCTCGCTCAATGAGGAAGCCCGTAAGCTGCATTACCGACAGTATTTCAAAGCGGACGATCACAGTTGGCGCGATCCGGATGAAGAGCAAAATCTGATCGGCAACATTACGCTCTTTCATCTGTTGACAGCTTTTCAAAAAGCGATGCAGCACGCGCCGCTGATCAAGCGGACGCACGATGTCGAGATGATCCCGGTGACCGTTGAAGAGCAGTCTGAGTATATCCTCGATATGCTGGCGATGAAAGGTGAGATGAATTTCTTCGATCTGATGGCAAGCTTCATCGATGCGAATACGATCGAGGAGCTTTCGACGCCGGTCAGGCTCAGGCTTGTCGTGACGTTCATCGCTATTTTAGAGCTTGTTCGTAGTCAAATGATCGCGCTTCGGCAAAGTGAAGCGTTTGATGAGATCATTTTGTTCAAACCATAACGATCGTTGGGCAACAGTATGAGATTGGACTATCAGGATCCAAACAGTATCAGTGACATTGTCGAAGCGCTCATTTTTGCTTCGGACGAACCGCTTTCGGCGCAGGAAATCCGCTCGCTCATTTTAGACGAGCCCCTGCGGCGTATCATTCCTTCGGACCATACTCAGAGCGAGAGCGATGGCGATATGTTCAATCCGCCAGCCGAAGAAAGTACGAAGCGTAAGTCGTTACTCGATCTTGACATTATTCGTCAGGCAGTAGCCCAACTTAATGGCGAATATGAATCGAACGGGCGAGTGTTTCGCATTATCGAGATCGCGGGCGGATACCAGTTTGCTACCTCCCCGACCGTCAGTATGTATGTTAGCCGCTTATATAAAGAGCGTTCGCGACGCAGGCTTTCAAATGCCTCGCTCGAGACACTGGCGATCGTTGCGTACAAACAGCCTGTTTCCAAAGCTGATATCGAAAACATCCGCGGCGTCAATTGTGACGAAGTGTTAAAGTCACTGCTCGAAAAAAATCTTGTGACGATCACAGGCAGAGCAGAATCGGTCGGACGCCCGTTATTGTATGGGACAACCGATGAGTTCTTGCGGCAATTCGGACTCGCATCAATGCGCGACCTTCCGAAGCCGCGTGAGATAGAGGAGATGCTCAAAGAAGAAGCCGTGAAAGCCACGACGCTTGACGAAGCCGCAAACGAATTTGTCGATCCCGATGCCCTACAAGAAGTCACCATTGACGAAGTCATCGCCGTTTCTAAAGAAGAAGCGGGCGCCGAAGCAGCCGAAGCGCTTGCCCTTGAAGAAACGCTCCGACGCGAAACAGCTGACGCCTCCTGAGGCGCAGGCTGCAATGCGGCTTAACCGCTTTATCGCATCGAGCGGCGTCACATCGCGCCGCAAAGCCGACGAACTTATTACGCAAGGGAAAGTGAAGGTCAACGGAAAACTTGTCACAGAACTTGGCGTTCAGATAAAACCGTACGAGGATCAGGTCGTAGTCGATGGCAAAACAATTTCTCTGCGCGAGCGGCGCCTGTATATCCTTCTGAACAAACCGAAAGATTACATTACGACGGTCAAAGACGAAAAAGACCGCCGGACGGTAATGGATCTCGTGAAGTCCCACGAACGGCTCTATCCCGTTGGCAGGCTTGACCGCAATACGACGGGCGTATTGCTTCTGACGAATGACGGCGAACTGACCGCGCGGCTTACGCATCCTCGATATGAAATTCGGAGAACCTATCACGCTATTCTCGACAAACCTCTGAAACGAGAAGATGCCCAGAAGATCGCCAAAGGCAGCGTCCACATTGGCAGAGGAAATGTCACCTCTGCAGTCGAACTCGATCTTTCAGCGCGCGATGCAAAAGATGTGATTATTACACTCAGAGAAGGGAAATATCACGAAGTCCGCCGGCTCTTTGAAACCGCCGGATATGAAGTTGAAAAACTCGACCGTATTGCCTTTGCCGGATTAACTCATCAGGGTATGAAGCGCGGAGAAAGCCGGGTTCTTACACCGAAAGAAATTCGGGCTTTGAAACGAACTGCCGGTTTGAAAGAAGACGATTTCGAGTACTAGCTGTTATTTGAGCGTCTCCCGCTCTTGTCTCTGTTGTTCTATCTGCTGTTCGATGTAAGCGTCAGTAGCGCGTTCTCTGCGGTCTCGTTTACGGCGTTCCCACCGATATATCGAGATGCCGTAAAACACTGCGATGAACCCAGCCATGAATGAGAGCATATACTCTAACGGTATCCGAAACACAAGGGCAATCACCGGTCCTATAAAAAGAACGGCGAGGATTGCGACGCCAAGAGCTCTGTTCGGATTCATCTGCGATATTATACCGGGCTTTCAAGCTTTTCCAATAAATATACTTTCACATTGTCGATCGGCAAACGGATCTGCTCCATCGAGTCGCGTTCGCGGATCGTGACGGTTTGATCTTGAAGCGTATCGGAGTCGATCGTGACGCCAAAGGGCGTGCCGATCTCATCCTGGCGGCGGTAACGGCGGCCGACGGCGCCGGAATCGTCATAAAATACTTTCATCGAGCGCTGGAGATCTTTTGTAAGTTTCTCGGCGATCTCAGGCATTCCGTCTTTATTGACAAGCGGCAAGATGGCGGCTTTGATCGGCGCAAGATATGGGTGCAGGCGCATGACGATGCGCTGCTCGCCGCCGACCTCGTCTTCGCTATATGCATTACAGAGAAATGCCATAAATCCGCGGCTTGCCCCTGCAGACGTTTCGATCACGAACGGGACTTTCTTTTCTTTCGCCTCTTCGTCGTGTATCGAAAGCGATTTGCCGGAAAATTCCTCGTGGCGCGTAAGATCGAAATTAGTGCGGTTATGAATACCCTCGATCTCGCCGAATCCGAACGGGAATTCGAATTCAATGTCGATCGCCGCTTTCGCATAATGCGCGAGTTTTTCGTGCGGCTTGAGCTTTAATTTTTCTTTCGGCATTCCGAGCGATTGCCACCAGCCAAATCTGCGCTCGCGCCATTCTTCGAAAAATCTCTCGTCAGTGCCTTCTTTGACGAAATACTGCATCTCCATCTGCTCGAACTCGCGAGTACGGAAGAGAAAATTCTTCGTGTTGATTTCATTGCGAAACGCTTTACCGGTCTGTGCAATGCCGAACGGCAGTTTTTGCCGCGAGGATTGCATCACGTTCAGCACATTGACGAAAATGCCTTGGGCTGTTTCCGGGCGAAGATAAACGACATTCGCAGCGTCTTTCACCGGTCCGATATAAGTTTCGAACATCAGGTTAAAGTTGCGCGGCGAGGTCAGGGTTTTCTTATTGCCGCAGTTGGGGCAGGTGATGAGCTCTGCTTCGACGAGCTGGTCGAAGAGTGACGGGTTCAGGTCGAGTTGTACAAAAATAAAATCAGCCAGTTCGTCTTTCGAGTGGTCGCGATGTTCTATCGTAAGATGTTTTGCGACCGCCTGAACTTTCTTCTCACTCATCTCAGAGAATAAATGGTCGAGACGGAAGCGCGATTTGCACGAACGGCAATCGACCATCGGATCGGAAAAATTCTGGACGTGACCGGATGCTTCCCAGACTTTCGGATGCATCAGGATCGCAGCGTCGAGGCCTTCGATGTCGTCACGATTCGTCATTGCGCGCCACCAGGCTTCTTTGAGGTTTCGGAGCATTTCAACGCCGAGCGGACCGTAATCCCAGCAGCCGTTGAGGCCGCCATAGATTTCCGAGGATTGAAAGATGAAACCCCGTCGCTTTGCAAGCGAGACGATCTTTTCGAGAGTTTGGACTCCTGATGCTGGTTTTGACACGTACGATGTAGAGTTTAATGGAAGCCCTGTAAACGCGAAAGGAAGGTGAAAAGTTAGGGAAAGCCGATACTTGACAAGTTCTGAAACCTTTGCCCCCGCCCTTGCCGTTTTACACCGCTCCCTTGTTGGGATGCCACAATCAAAAAAGGATAAGGTATGAGTAAATTCGCATTTATCGTATTATTTATTATTTCCATTTTCAGCACGAACTGCATGAGCCAACTTAAAAAAACTGTCGATGCTCCGCCATATTCCGGCGTCGATCTCGATAAATATTGTTCGAATCCTAAAAAGCTTCTTGTGATCGAGACGAATTACGGAGTGATGAAGATCCAACTTTTCGACAAAGTCGCCCCGAATCACGTCGCGCAGATCGTTAAGTTTGCGAAAGCCGGAATGTATGATAGCTGCACATTCCATCGCGTGATCCCTGATTTTATGATTCAGGGCGGCGATCCGAATTCAAAAGATAACGATCTCAGCAACGACGGAACGGGCGGAATGGGCGACAAGTTGAAAGCCGAGTTCAATGCCGTCAGCCATAAACGTGGCGTTTGTTCGATGGCTCGCACCAACGACCCGAATTCGGCAACCAGCCAATTCTTTATCTGCCACGGCAATCCTACGTTCCTCGATCACCAATATACAGCATGGGGGCAGCTTGTCGAAGGCTACGATGCACTCGATAAGATTGCGAACTTGCCAAAGAATGCACAGGATAATCCGGGTAAGGATGCCATTATGAAAAAAGTGTACGTCACGGAATAAGACGTGATATATAATATGAAAAAAGCCGCTTGTTTGTAGCGGTTTTTTTTATTTCTTACTATAACCGCAAGCTTTATCCTACGGCTGCTATTCACATCGTTACTCTGCCAGTGTAAAAAACTCCGTTGTTTCGACCGTATGGATCAGCAGCGTTCCGGCGCGGACAAGATCGACCAGGATCTTGCTTGCGCGACGGCGGGAGATATTAACAAGATCAGCAAACTCGTCAACGGTAATGCGCTCGTGTTTTTCGAGATGCTCGAAGAGCATGCGTTCATTGTGGCCGATCGCAATTCTCAGCGGCGGCGCATCGGCACGACGGCTTCGCATGACCTTCATCACTTCGCGGCTTGCCTGCATCGAACGATCTTTGACGCGAACATAGCCATGTGCAGCGCCATTCGTAATACGCTTGCCGCTCGTATCATATTCGACGAGCGTGTGCGGCTTATCTTTGCTTTCGGCGATCGTTACGGCAACAACTTCTTTACGGCCCGTCAATTGTACGATCTGAATGTCAACTATGATCGGTGGATCGCACAAAAATTGGGCGGTGTGTTCGATCTCGGCAGCTTCAGATTTTTCGCTTTCGACGCCAACGACTGTTCCATCATCATCGACGCCCAGCAGGATCACGCCTCCTTTGGTATTGGCAAAAGCGATCATTTCTTTCGCCATTTTATCGGGCGACGAAAAGAACCGCTTGAATTCAAGAGAATTGCTTTCGCCTTCGGCGATCATATCTTCGAGCGTGCGCCGCGAAAACTTCGCCCGAGGCCGTGCAAGTAATTCGTCTATTGTACGCGGATCGAACATACGACGATGCGATCTTTCGATAAAATATAAAATTTGCCACCCGCCTTTGCTGCCATCACCGGATTCACGATGGATGGCGGCAATTGATACGAACCGTGATAAGCAAGATCGTGGGAAGCGAAGGTTCTAATGACATTCGAGTTCGCGTCAAATGAAATGATCTCGTCGTCGGTAGCAGTGAGCCGAGTTTGATTTGCATAACGATAACGCCACTGGTTCACGGGCAGATACGAATTATTGAAAACAAGCAATCTCCCAAAGTTCGCATCGGCTGTCGCGACATATTCTCCGGCATCGACAGCGATCGAAACAGGGCGCAGATCAATCCCGGGTGTCGAGTTGCTTCCGCCGATGACCTGCATTGTTCCGGCTGCGGGATTAACGGACAGTAATCGATGGTTTTCCCCATCGATGATATAATAATATCCGGTACTACCACACCGAACGTTTTCGGGATAACCGAACGAGATCGCCGAACCGGGCTTATGGCCTTCGATCGTTGCCTGATAGATCAAGTCATGCGAATAAATTTCAATGCGATCATTATTTTTATCGGCGACAACGACAGAATTTGTCAGGAGTGCATCGATATCCGACGGGCTGTCGAACTGCCCGTGCGCAGAGCCTGTGCCGAAGACAGCGCGGAGGCTGTCGCCATCGGGAGAAAATTTATAGATGCCTTGCGCCGCGTTGTCTGCTACATAGATATTACCGAAGCCATCGAACGAAAACGACGATGCGTCGCTGAAATGCCCGAACGTGCGATCGGATGTAAGTGAACCGAGAAAATGATCCTCGTCGAAGGTAGGTAGTGCGGGGCGTGATGACGAACACGCAAAAAGCCCGAAACTAAAAGCGGATATTAACGCCAAGACGCCACGGTTCGGCAGAAGAGTTCGGAATAGAAATATATGGGCGCGGAGTCGGATCGGATACATCGAAGTCATAAAGATTCGCGGCAATATATGCATCGAGCAAATTTACAACATATACTAAGCCTGCATAAATATACCATTTATCGCGATCATCACGGTAAAATTCTCGGACCGACGTATAGCGAGCAGCATTATACGTGTCGCCTCGGGCAAGTTGGTTATTAACCGAATCCGACGTATAATGATACCGCCCATTCTGGATGATCGCAGCGACAATGCACGCACTGATCCCCCCAATGATAAACGGCGTTTTATACCATTGGCCGAGGTATACCTGGCCTGCACCCGGCAATGCAGCCGACAAGCCGAATGCGAGCCACGGATCTTTCGTCATCTTGAAATGAACCGTGTCGATGCGGCTCGCCTTCGGAGTCGTCGAATCGATGTTCGTCGCACTCGCCGTCGATGCGGCGGCGATAACAAGTACAGCGATGAGGACGACACGGCGCATACCATCAATCGAGAACTTCTGCGATCGCTTCGATCTCGATACGCGCCCCTTTCGGCAGTGCGGAAACTGCAACCGTACTACGAGCCGGTTTTGACGCGCCAAAAAATTCTTCGTAGATACGGTTTACTTCAGCAAAGTCGTTCATATTTGTCAGGAAGATCGTTGTTTTGACAACCGTATCGAGCATTGCACCGCCGGCGACGAGTACCGATGCGAGATTCGCAAGCACTTGACGAGTTTCTTCTTCGAGGGATGCATTTTTTAGTGTACCGCTCTCGGGATCAAGACCGATCTGACCTGAACAGAATAATAAGCTATCCATACGGATAGCTTGGCTATATGGTCCGATCGGCGCCGGGGCATTCGATGTAAGAATTTTTTCGGCCATTATTCAGTCTCTGCTGTATGGAGAAGATCGTTCAGACGTTCGAGGTCCTCGATCGAATAAAACTCGAGCGCAATCTCGCCTTGGGTTTGATTCTTCATACGGATTCGTACCTGTGTTTGCAATTTTTGTTTCAGAGCATTTTCCATCGGAGCGAGATGCTCAGCGCTTTCGCCCAAACTCTCTTTCATCGGTCTGCCGCTGCGTTTGCGACTGCCGTTCGAACGTGAATGTTCCGTTGCGGCTTTTCGTGCCAGTTCTTCGAGACGTCGGACAGAATAGCTCTCTTTTACCGCGGTCTTCCAGAGCGCGACCTGATATGTTGTATCTGGGATCGCCATGATCGCTTTTGCATGCCCCATTCCGAGTTCGCCTTTTCGAAGTGACTCCTGAATGTCGATCGGCAATTTTAGCAGACGAAGAAAATTTGAAACGGTAGTGCGGTCTTTTGCGATGCGTTCGGCAACTTCATCCTGACGAAGTCCGCATTCTTCAATGAGGCGGCGATAGCTTTCAGCTTCTTCAAGCGGGTTAAGATTCTGGCGCTGGACGTTCTCGACGATCGCCATCTCAAGCATTCGCCGGTTTGTATCGACGTCAATGATATATGCAGGGATCTCATCCAAGCCTACAATGCGGGATGCACGCACACGGCGTTCGCCTGAGATCAGTTCGTACCTGCCGCTTGCAGTCCGGCGAACAGTCACCGGCTGAATAATGCCGTGACTGCGAATAGATTCGACCAGTTCGCCGAGTGATTCAGGCGCGAAATCTTTTCGCGGCTGCAACGGATTCGGCGCAATATCCGAGAGCGAGATCATTGCAACCGAGCCGAGCTTGGCGCTTATCTCGGATGGCTCGACGCTGCTTGTCGTGTCTGCATCCGGAATGAGTGCCGAAAGGCCTTTGCCGAGCGAGAATTTATTTTTTGCCATCGTGTCTATTGAGGGGGATAACGATCGCTCGTGCATCTTATGCAGCGCGAGCTTTCAATGCCGGATTTCGCGCGATCACTTCGCGCGCAAGCTCCTGATATTGCTTTGCGCCGTTACTCGACGCATCGTATAATGCTACCGGAAGCCCATGACTCGGCGCTTCCGAAAGCCTGACGTTTCGAGCAATGATCGTCTTAAATACTTTTTTGTCAAAATATCGCTGTACTTCACCCACCACTTGATTCGACAGCCGAAGCCTGCCGTCGTACATCGTCAGCAAGACGCCCTCGATGTCGAGGGATGGATTCAGATGCTTCTTGACGATATTGATGGTGTTCAGTAATTGTCCAAGTCCCTCGAGCGCATAATATTCGCACTGCACCGGGATCAGCACACTGTCGCTCGCAGCAAGTGCATTGAGCGTCAGAAGAGAAAGCGATGGCGGGCAATCGATGAGAACGTAATCATAATTTGCAGAGATCATCGAGAGCGCGCGCTTCATTACGCGTTCGCGGTCTTCCATATCGACGAGTTCTATTTCCGCCCCGACCAGATCGATATGCGACGGCAGCAGTGAGAGCCGTTCGATCGGCGTCCCAACGATCACCGACGCTGCTTGCTCTTTGCCGACGAGCACTTCATAGATCGTTTTCGTTAATAGCTTCGGATCGGTACCAAGTCCGCTCGTGGCATTCGCTTGTGCGTCAATATCGACAAGCAATGTCTTGAAGCCCGCCAACGCCAGCGTCGCGGCAAGGTTCACTGCCGTCGTCGTTTTCCCGACGCCACCTTTTTGATTCGCTATCGTGATGATCTTCCCCACTCGAGACAATTCGTTGGAAATTCTAAAGAAATAGTGTAAACGCAGCAAACGAGTGAAACATTAAATAGGTATCGATGAATCTACTATCTAGAAAACGAGAAAATGCCCACAACTTTTCACTAATTGATCTGCATCAGCGATACAGCAACGAGAATGAGTATCGCCAGCCAGACTTCGATCTGTTCGATGATGCGAACGCGCCAGAGAATGATGTCGCGAGGCGAAAGGTCTTCGCCGGCTATTGTTTCTGCTCGTGCCGTTTTTAACTCGCGGTAACTTGAACGAAGCACGAATGTTAATGCGATGAGAATAAGAAATCCGAGAATTTTCAGATGTGCGAGCACGAGCCAGAGCGATGAGAAATTGAAAAACAAAAATCGTGTTGACCATAAAATGATCACTACACCAGTGACGGCTGTTGTGATCGCCAACATCCATGAAAATCCGAGAAAGCGTTCTTTTAATTGTTGCTGGAGCGTGAATTGCTCGGCGCCGTAATACTCGAAGATCGGCCGCGACACACCCGTCAGAAATAATATACCGCCGAACCATGCGACTGCGCTGAAAAGGTGCATATACAGCGCCGCCCAATAGATATAGGTAATGCCTTCGATGGAGAGAATGCGAAACATTGTGCAAAAATACTCCTCTTTTACTGCAATGTTTAGTTTGTGAAGTTCTTGTTCTGGACAGTGACGCCAACCCACTTGCCGCTAGTCGGGTCAAACTTAGTCCATACGCCCTGCGTTTTATCGAACATTTCGAACGTCCCGTCGTGATTCATATCGGCGATATTCGCATTGATGATCTGCATTGTTCTTAATGAGTCCCCGGGAGATAAATAGATCATCTCACCCCACCCGGTCGGCAGGTCGTGTTCGGAATTAGGAATGA
>DASQGZ010000029.1:0-11796 GCA_035632315.1 Kapaibacterium sp. (SeqCode)
CCAAACGTTCAACCCTATTGACGATTACGGCGGCCAATCGTATTGGCTGACGCTCGATGTGCACCGCGCACTCCCGCAGGATGCAAAAAAATATTGGCCCGAGTGGCTGAATCTCGCCGCAGGTTGGGGAGCATACGTTACTTCCGACCAAGTGACGAGCGCGAATTTGAATGGCACTGCGATCGTCCCACAGATGGAATTTTTGGTCGGTCTTGATTTTGATATTGAGAGAATCATTCCTGAATCCGACATCGGCATTATTAATTTTCTCCGACGTGCTCTTTCATATTGGCATCTGCCGGCACCGGCGTACCGCTTGCACCCCGATCCAAGATTTTTTGTTCTGTTCCCGTTAAAAATGACTATCGGATGAGTATGGAACGGACATCTTCATCGCGCCGGAAATTGCAGCGGACTCATCACGGTGCTCGCAAACTGATCTCCGTTATTGTTCCGTCATTAAATGAAGAAAAATTGCTGCCGGGATGCCTCGAACAATTCACTCCCGAAATTCGCGAACGTTTTAGCATCGAAGTTATCGTCAGTGATGGCGGCTCGCAGGATAATACCGTCGGCATTGCGACAGCGTATGCAGATAAACTTGTCGTTCACGAAGACATCCATCGCCGGCAAACGATCTCTGAAGGCAGAAATCGTGGCGCGGATGCTGCGAGTGGGACGATCCTAATATTTCTCAATGCAGATACGCGTATTGCTAACCCTACGACATTCTTCGAACGGATCTCGATCAGATTTTCTCTTGACCCGACACTTGCGGCACTCGCTGTGAAAGTGCAGGTGTTCCCGAGCGAGCGAAAATTTATTGACACAATATTCCATTCATTTTTTAATCGGTATGTCCGTTTTTTGAATACGATCGGGATCGGCGCCGGGCGCGGAGAATGCCAGATCGTTCGCCGAGCGGTATTTCAGGCTGTGAAAGGTTACAATGAGCATTATCCCGCCGGTGAGGATTTCGATTTATATAATCGTATTTCTCATTTTGGGAATGTTGCCTTCGATAAAAGACTTCTCGTGTTCGAGTCGCCCCGGCGATATCGAAAGTACGGGTATTTCAGAGTATATCGCGATTGGGTTCGCAACGGCGTCCGGACGTTCTTTCACAGGGAAGCGGCAAGCGGGGTTTGGGAAGAGGTGCGCTAAGCAATAAATGTCTCTTTCCCTCAGTCAACAACAGATCGAGGCCTTTCGCCTCGAGCGGGCATATCTCACCGGTTCCGATGCAACACCAATTACGATCGCATCGAAGTTAGCCGGCATTCAGGCACAAGTATTTTCTGCTGCAAAATTATCGCTTGGTCTTCGGTCAAATTCAACTTCCCGAGAGATCGAGAAATTATTTCTGCGTCCGAATGGGATCGTCAAAACCTGGGCAATGCGCGGGACACTATATGCTCTTTCTGCGAACGATCTTTCGCTTTTTTGTTCGGCGATCGGATATGATGCGATCGAGCGATACATCAAACACTGGAAACGCTACTACAATATTAAAGAAACCGATAGCGAGCGGCTTATTGAAGCTATTGGCGACAGCCTTTCCCTCGAACCGAAGACGAGAAAAGAAATATCGCTTGAAGTTTCATCGTCGCTCGGTGAGTGGGGCAAGCCGCTTATCGAAAGCGGTTGGGGCGGGGCAGTAAAATGTCATTGTGAATTGGGTAATGCGGTCTTCAGCGAAATAAAAGGCACGGAGACATCATTCGTCCTCAAAGAAAAATATGTCAAGCGGTGGAAACAGTATTCTCACAAAGATGCATTCGATGAGATTCTTCGTCGTTATCTTGCTGCCTACGGTCCTTCGAACATGACCGATTTTGGCTACTGGATCGGCAAACAGATGCCTGTTGTTCGCGAAGTTTGGAGCCGGGTGCTTCCTGAAATGACAGAGATCGAATATGGCACAAGAAAAGGCTATATCTTAAAGAAAGATATCCGTGCGATTCGTAATGCAGAACCAGCTAAAGACACCATCCGTCTGCTTCCGCTCTTTGATGTGTACCTGCTTGCTCATCGCAAGAAAGAGCATCTTGTCAATAATGCACACTACAAAAAGATATATCGAAACGCCGGTTGGATATCCCAAACAATTCTCTTCAATGGTAAGGCGATAGGAGTATGGGAATTACAGGAAAAGAAAAAGATTCTACATATTCGTATTAAAGCGTTCGAACGATTAACGAATGAGCAGAAAAGCCTTTTTGAAACAGAAAAAACTCGGTTGGAAAATTATTTGGAGCAGCGAGCGTGGCTGCACTTTCGCTAGAACTTCACAAAGAAGCGCGCCTGAATATCAATCTGAGCAGATTGATTAACGCCAAGTCCAAATGCAGGACCCACTGTTAGATCAACACCGACATCGGTTTTAGGTCCGCCTGGAGTTGTCGTTATCCCAAAAGCCGGTGCAATAATTGCGGCAGAATGAATTCCGCCTTCCGAGGTTGATGTAGTTGCTGAGTATATGCCATAATATCCAAGCTTCACAACCGGACAAACGGCCCCATCAAATAAACTTATCGGAGCCCACCCAAACTGCAAACCAAGTGATTTGGGAGATTTTGGATATTGAGAAAAATTTTGAGGAGCATCATATGTCAAATACGGTACATTCGCTCCCATTAAACCGTAGGAAATATCCAAGCTTAATTTCGGTACCGCCGATTCAACCCCAACAAAAAGATTAGTGCCAGAAACATGGCCAAACCCAAGCCCGCCGCGAATACGAAGTCCTGATATCGCACTTTCTTGATTCGCATCGACGATCTGTTTGAGCTTCTCGTTGTCCGTCTTAGCTTGTGCAAGGGTCGCATTCAGACGCTCGGTCCTGCTCTTTTCGACTTCGTACGCGCTGTTGAGGCGTTTCATTTCCGCCATCATATCGACATGCTTGCCGCCAACTTCAAGCGTGTCATTATCAACGATCGAATGCCCTGAACCGACAAGCACCGGCTGGCTTTTTTCAAAATCCTTTGTCTGGTCAAAAAGTACATTGCCGCTGCCGAGTTCATTGACGACAAGGCGGTAACGATATGTACCATTTGAATATGGCTTCATATCGTGCTCGATGAGATAATCTGCTGCCGGCATTACTGAATCGATCAACGTCAACGGATGAGCTGGATCGACGACAGAAAGCAACTCAAGCATCACGTGTGACGGCTGTGCAACAGTGTACTTGATCGAAAGACGTGACGAAACAGGCGAGAGTGTTGCTTTGCCGAGATCGAAATTAAGCCGTTCACCGTTGAGGAGAATATCTTCGTTAAAATGACGGGCAAAATCTTCGTAGAAATTTAACGTCCGGCTGTCATCGAGTTTTACGATATATGCTTGCTTATCCGGCGGAGTATTATCCATACGCAGACGGATCGGCTCACCAACCTTCACGGTAAACTCTTTTGAATATCTCTCAAACGGGACTTTATTATCCGTGCGATTATCTTCGATCGCACGTTGAATAATGCAATAATAGGTGATCGAATCGGTTTTACCAAGACTTGTCGGACGTGGAAGCGGGAGTACACCGATATAGACCGTATATGATGCTTCGTCGCCTGAAAGAACACTCGATAGATTGCTCACCAACGGCAGTGCAAGCGGTGTACGTGCCGAGCCGATGAAATACATCACCGTACGTGCGGCAGGTGGGAGCATCGAATCGGCTAAACGGCGGCCTTCCGGCGAGTGCGACATATAGCGCGACTGAAGATTGAAACTTGCCTCGTGAAGCACTACTTCGCTGGTCGGTGCATCTGTTCGAATATAATTAGCTTCGAGGCGGATCTGTTCTGGAATCAGTGCAGGCCCGTACTTCGTTCGTTCGCGATCAAGACGGTCATGCATCAGGTCGTCGATCGTCTTGAGCATTTCCGAAGGCTCATTCGAACGCGAGGTAGGTGGCTGGTTTGGCGGTGTGGAGTGCAGCGTTTGTGCGTTGGCTGCTCCCGCGAACATAATGACGATAGCCACAAACACCTGGGTGCCTGCGGCTATCATCATTCGGCTTCGCGAGATCAATTCATTCACCATAACAAACTTTCCACGTACTCGCTTTATATCGGACGCTTTCTCGCACCTTGCTAGATCACATCTTATCTTGCTGCGAAATAACGACCGTCTGAGTCGATTTGATCAGCTTGGCAAAGCGATGAGAAGCCATAACCGCTGCCGGGTCATTATCTTCGGCAGGAACGGTATTCTTCACAGTCGGGGTAACGGTCTCGGCGACGGGCTGGGTCGTAAGATCAGGTGTTTTCTCGGAAGCTGCAATCACATGGTTTTCATTGTGATGCGAACTGCCGGCATTTACACTTGCAGAAGGCGCAATAGTTGCCGGTTGTTCGGCGGTTGCCGACGGTGCAGTAACCTGCGGCGTAGGCACAACAGGAGCAGTCGGCTCGGTTGCTGTATTAATTGTCGCCGTAGCAGGGGTATTATTGTTCGTTTGTGTGCTCAACCAGAAGATCGCAAGGAGTGCGGCAAGTGCAAAGCCGATCGCACTGCGACGAGCCCATACTTTGCGTACACGCTCTGCCGGGACCGACGGGATCGGGGCTGCAAGTGGTGCGCGCTCGGGCATACGAATCGTCTTGCGGGTGTGAGCAATTTCATTTTGCAAACTGGCGCGAACGCGAGCGTCTGCAGTTGCAGAAAGTGCAAAGCGCTTATCAGCGCGGCTGGCTGAAAAAATACGCGTGATAGCGCTGTAATCCTCAGCGGCAGCAGCCAGCTTGGCATCTTGTCCAAGGGCACCATCAAACTCGGCTCCGACGATCTCGCCGTCAAGCCAAGCAACGATGTGCTCTTCGGTTATGTAGGGGGTCGTTTTCATTCTTCGTCCTTATCTTCTTTTGTGGCAGGTGCTTGCGCTCCTGCCAAATACTCTTCACCCAAAATTGGGCGTAACACTTTTCGTAACCGCTTCTTTGCCCTAAAGACTCTGATACGAATCGTTGAGAGCGATGTTCCTGTCAGCTTGCCGATCTCCTCGTATGTGAGGCCTTCATATTCAGAAAGCATCAGTGCTTCGCGGTAGGTTTCCGGCAGTTCGGAGATCGCTTTGAGCAACAGGTCAGTTTGCTCCTTAAGCGAGAGCCGTTCGAGCGGATCGTCCGATCGGGTGATCTGCGAACCTCGTTCGAGCGCATCTTCTTCACTGATCTGATCAGGATCGATGGCGCCGTTGGTCGAAAGCAGATTTCTCAGCCCCCGTTTCTTTGACGAGAGGCAGGTATTACGTGTTACGGTAAATATCCATGCCCGGAATTCGCCACTGTGGAAACTATTGCGGTATTGTGAGACCCTCAGGAATATCTCCTGAAATGTATCCTCGACAAGCTCTTCGCCAAGTCCTGCTGAAAGCAGAACTCTTGCGCAATACGCATAAACGCTTGACCGATAGCGCTCGTAGAGGATAAAGAAGGACTTATCGTCGCCCTTCTGGTAATTGAAGAAGTACTGTTCGTCACTTACCGGGTCTTTTGTGTCAATGAACTCATCGGTGAACGACTTTGCGACTTGTGCCGGTTTTCGCTTTAACTGTCCGTTTGCGAAAAAGCCAGAGCCCGCCGCAACGAAGTCTCCTTCGTTCGTCTCAGTAGCAGAGTTCGTTTCGTCGGCGGACATATCACCTTCTAACGAAACGGATTCTGTATCGTCTAAACCACGTATAGGATACTCCTCAGCAGACATCGACACAGTTTCCGGCTCAGTAAGCGGATCGCAAGACGCGTCTGTTTCAGCACCGGTGCTCCCCTCTGCGTGGTGAGTCTGAGACGCTTTGCTATAAGAACTTTCTGACACGAGAAAAATTACACCTTGGGTAGCGTGAAATGTACTTTTTTATTACCTTTTCTTAATAACGGCATCATTTTCTTTCCGTTATATGGGTAAATGCACAAACGTGGGAAATTTTGGGAGAAAGATGTCCTCCCAACAGACAAATGCTGCTTTCAAAATGAACGTTCCGTCAAGCAAAGCTCGTGACAGAGTAACGCTCATTTAATAAGTTAGAAATAGTTCAGCAAGCCGATCTTGACTATAACCTGCCCCAAGTGCAAGCATCAGCTTCAATCGCGCCTTTTGTCCATTGAGATATGGCGCGAAGAGGCAGCCAAGTTTTTCGAGTTCTTTACCGGCGCCTTCGTATGCATAATATGGCCGCACAGCGCCGGATGGGCAGCGCGAACAAATAACCACTGGAATTTTCTTTTCACAGGCACGCGCGATGCCATTGAGTGCACCCGGAGGGACGTTTCCTTGTCCCATCGCTTCTACGACAATACCGGCAACGCCTTCACCGAGTACAAATGCAAAGAGCAAATCATCCATTCCGCTGTATGTTTTGAACAGTTCGACACGAGGCAGCTCAGTTTCTTCATTTAACGGGATATGGTTATGCCTTCGGGCGGAACGTAATTTGACCGCCGGAGCAGATCCGAGAATATTGACCGAACCAAGCGGCCCAAAATCGAGGGAGCGGAATGTATCGGTTCGCGTGGTATGAGATTTCGTTACTTCTTGGGCCGAATCAACAGAGCCATTCATTACGATAAGAACCCCTTCATTTTTGAACGCTTGGCTTGATGCGACTCCGATCGCGTCGATGAGATTTCGAGAGCCGTCCCAACCTGCATCCATCGAATGATGCATTGCGCCCGTAAAGACGATCGGTTTCGGAGTGTCAAGGGTCAGATCGAGGAAGTATGCGCTTTCTTCGAGTGAATCAGTGCCGTGAGTGATAATGATCCCGTCGCAATCGTCGAGTACGGCATTTGCAAAATCGGCAAGCGTCATCATCATTGCCGGCGACATATGCGGACCCGGCAGCATCGCGAAATCATAGACAGTCGTTTCGACATCCGGCAGATATTTTGCGATCTCGGGAATACGTTCGAGAATATCCTTGCCTTTGAGATTTGGCACGGGACCTGCCTTTGAATCGGTCGTTACAGAGATCGTCCCGCCGGTAAAGATCAAGGCGATTCGTTGTTTTACAATGACAGTTTCTTCGGAAATAGTTTGCGCAGATGGCGTCAGCATCATTTGATCCATATTCTTTAAACAGTCATTTTAGTAGAATGTTCGTCTTTGCTTTCACGTTGCTCGTGTATTCAAAGTCAAGTTCGATAGGCACCTGTACGATTTATGGCCGCGCGTAATACTTCAACGTCACAAGAACGGATCGAAACCGATTTCGAGCAGACGCTTCGCCCAAAAGTATTTGGCGAATTCGTCGGACAATCTTCGATCGTCGAAAATCTTCGTGTGTTCATCGAAGCTGCAAAACAGCGCGGCGAGGCTCTTGATCATGCACTCTTTACCGGGCCTCCGGGTCTTGGCAAAACAACCCTCGCGAATATCATCGCCAGCGAGATGGGTTCGGCAATCAAGACAACATCAGGTCCTGTACTCGAACGTCCCGGTGATCTGGCCGGGCTGCTGACGAATCTCGAAGAAGGTGATGTGCTCTTTATCGATGAGATCCACCGGCTTTCTGCCGCCGTCGAAGAATATCTCTATTCGGCGATGGAAGATTATACGCTTGATATTATGATCGATTCCGGTCCGGCGGCTCGTTCGGTCCAAATTGAACTCAAGCCGTTCACGCTTGTTGGCGCGACCACGCGTGCGGGGCTTCTATCGGCACCTCTTCGTTCGCGATTCGGGATAACGAGCCGTCTCGATTATTACGATGCACCAACACTCAAGCATATTATCGAACGGAGTGCACGAATTATTAATGTCGATATCGATGCAGAAGGAGCAAATGAACTTGCCCGCAGATCGAGAGGCACTCCGCGCATAGCAAATAGATTATTGCATCGCACTCGTGATTTCGCACAAGTCAAGGCCTCCGGTAGAGTGACTCGTGACATTGCGCTTGTTGCCCTGACGGCGCTCGAAGTTGACGAGCATGGGCTCGACGAAATGGATAAACGAATTCTCCTGACGATCATCGAAAAATTTAGTGGCGGGCCGGTTGGTGTCGGCACCATTGCCGTGAGTGTCGGTGAAGAAGCAGGTACGATCGAAGAAGTCTATGAGCCGTTCTTAATTCAGGAAGGCTTTATCAAACGTACCCCACGCGGCAGAGAGGTGACGGAGCTGGCATATCGGCATTTTGGGATGGAGAAAAAAAACAACGGTTTCGATCTTTTTGAGAAAGGATAATAAAATATGAAAGGTACGCCGCTTACCGAACAAACGTTTGATTATATCGTCGATAATTTCGCCTTCGAAGAATCGATGATGCTTGAGTTGATGCAGCAACGTGCCTCAGAGGCAGGAATGCCGATGATCATGATCTCCGAAGAACAGGCGAAGTTTCTCGGTTTTTTTGTTAAGGCGATTGGTGCAAAGCGTGTGCTTGACGTTGGGACGCTCTTTGGTTATAGCGCGGCAGTTATGGCGAAAGCGATTGGTGCAGGCGGCGAGATCATCACGCTTGAATTCGAGCCGCTTCATTCGTCGGTCGCACGAGCAAATTTTAAGCATTTGGGTCTGGAAAATATTTCTTCACTTGTCGGGCCTGCGCTCGATCACATGAAAACAATGCCGGATAATTATTACGATTTTATTTTGATCGATGCCGATAAAATAAATTACGTAAACTATTTGAAAGAATCGTTACGCATTATCAAAAATGGTGGTGTGATTGCCGGAGATAATGCTCTTGCCTGGGGAAAGATCGCTGATGTTATTTCGGAGTCGGACCCCGATTACACCAGTGTTACATCAATTCAGAAGTTCAATAAAGAAATGGCCTCGCTAAAGAATGCTTTTACTTGTGTCGTCCCGATTGGCGACGGGATGGCAATGGCATTTGTGACCAAATAACTAAATTGTAGATTAAAAGGACGGCGTTTGCCGTCCTTTTAATTCTCACCATTATCCTCTCAAAGATCATTTGGGGTCTTCTTGCGGAAGATCGTCACCGGGACCGTTTGTTGGTGCTGTCTGTGGCTCACCCGGTCCATAGGTTCTAGTTTCGGTGAAGGTGCACCATTTTTCATAGACTTCGTGCGAGACGCATTGATGCGGTCCTGCGTGCCCTTTTTCAAGTGTGCATTCTGCATCGCGATAGACGTTCCAGATGTCGCGCTGCCAAGTTACTTCCACCCAGGCAACGGTTGTCTTACGATAGGTCGCATGTTTAACAACCGTGTTGACTTTTCTCCATGAGCCTGCAACAGTGCGAAGCAATTTGTGCTCTTTGTATGGGCAGGGCTCATGATCGACTTTCTTGTCGTCCGGCTTAACTGTTCCACCGTCATCTTTCTTACCATCATCCGGTTTCTTTCCTCCGTTAGGTGTCCCTGTTCCTGTGCCGCTGTTGTCATTGCCGGTGCTACCACTATCTTTACCTCCATTATTGTCGCTGCCGTTATTTTTTCCACCGTCCTGTTTCTTCTCGTCTTGTTCTTTTTTGTCAGCCTCATCTTTGGTCGGGATCTTATCCATATCTTTCTTGTCCATTTGATCTTTTTTCGCAGGATCATCCGGCAGATATTGCGGCGGTTCGATGCCGGTCGTCGGTCCGTTCGCCGGTCCGGGCGGAGCCTCGGTTGTTTTTTCTTCACCTTCTTTGACATAGACGGTTACTGCACCTCCGTGATGCGGGCCGCTATGACCTTTGTAGAGCGAGCAGGTGAATACACGATAGACACCATAGATAATTCTTGTATAAGTATTCGCATATTGCGAATAGCTTTTTGTCAGCTTCCATGGCCCGAACATTTTACGAAGACGCTCTTTGTAGTGATAGCCGCATGGCTCGTGCTCAGTGCAGGCATTCGAAGCATTATTCGGCACGTCGAGCGTCACGAAGATATCGAAAAAACTGTTGATTATCGATCCGTTAGCAGGCGGGGCCGTCTCACTTTCTCCGAAGGTGATCAGCCGAGGCTCTGCCCAGCCATTATTTTTGCCGATCGAATTTCCTTTATCATCAGTTGCGCGGACACTCCAATAAAATGTCGTGCCTTCGTTTTCGCGTGTAAGGAAGTCGATGTAATGTTGGCGCGCCAAGAAATTTGCATCGAGCGTCGTTCCGCTTATGTTGTTTTGTTCGAATATCGGCGTTGCGATGCTTATCGCTTCTTCGGCATTCTGTCCGATGAATACCGGGAAGATCTTCAGGTCGTAGGTAACTCCTGCTGCCGTCAGCGGCATCGGAGGCAGCCACTGAAAGTTCAATGTCGATACTCCGGTGTTATCTGGCAACGGTCGGCGAACAAGTTCGAAATGGTAGCCTGTAAGATCAGGGTCGCTCGCTGTTCCAGTTATTGTTGTTGCACCGGTCAATATGCTCCCATCTGAAGGTTGAGTAACAGATATATGCGGGAGCTGGGCATAGATATATTGATTACCGTTAACGCTCAGATCGAATACTTTGAGATTGTTAATAGCATTATTATCCATTTGAGCAAGCGCAGGTAATGTGATCGGCTGTGAGTTTGTCAGATTCAGCGAAGTCAATTCCGGTTGAACATAGATCGCTCCGTTTGCCGGCCAGACGAGTGTCGGCGGATTGACATCAATAATATTAAACCCGTTACATGCCGAACCGGCGATCGGACTTCCCGTCTCGGCATCTGCGAACCAGACGCAGAGTTGGTAATTGCCTTCCGGCAGTCGTCCGGTGCGTTTGACCGATTGATCGGTGCCTCCGACGAAATCTATCGCAGAATACGGAACAAGATCAAGTGCATTAAAAGAATTTATTCCCTGATGCAGCGTGATCATTCTCATCTTCGCGAAGTTCGTTCTGGCGACCGGCTGTCCGTCGAGTGTGACTTGCGCCATGAGCTTCACCGGTTGAGCGAACGTTTGCATCAATGCAAGATTCACCGTTACCGTCTGAGGGTTCGATTGCCAATCGGATAGATACGCCGACGGATTCGGCATGATTGTCATTCCCGGGTGGAGTTCGATCTGCCCCTGCTGCGCATCGGCGTGTGAGCTAAGCATTGCGCCAATGGCAAAGAGCAGACCGAACAAAATTAGTACTGTGTGTTTCATAATAATCTCCTGTGTTGTGTTTTTTTTTGTTATGTGTGTTTTGAAAACAAGTGAATTATGAGAAGCTAACGTTCGTCGCCGCACCCGTTGTGACGATTTCAAAATGAATAGTTTTTCAGAAACCGTATCGTTGCGGAATGACAGTCGTTAGCGGATATGTTTATCATTCGTTCATGTGGCACCGTATCACTTATCTTAAAGAATAAATATGGAATTTGGCAAAGTTGACGGCGAGCTTCTTGGTGAAGTTGATTTTAGTATCCCGCCCGACCCGGAATCGACAAAACAGGTATTAAAGCAGAACAAAAAGAGACAACCCAAACAACCGGAGGTCAGGATCGGCGGAGCAAAATGGGGACGGAAAGACTGGGTCGGGACGATCTATCCGAAAGGTACGAAGGAGGCAGATTTTTTAGAGTACTATGCGCGGACATTCAATACGATCGAAATGAATTCTTTATTTTATCGGATTCAGCCTCCGTCAGTCGTCGAGAAATGGGTTGCGAAGGTCGGAAAAGATTTTACCTTCTGTCCTAAGTTTTATCAGGGGATCACTCACATCAAGCGATTGAAAAATGCCGAGGAATGGACAGGCGCTTTTCTCGAATCGATCGAGGGATTCGGAAAGCACCTCGGTCCGTCGTTCTTGCAGCTTTCCGACAATTTCGGTCCGAAGAATTTCGATGTTCTTGAATCATATCTTTATTTACTGCCCAAAGATCTGGACGTGTTCGTTGAAGTTCGTCACAAAGAGTG
>DASQGZ010000030.1:0-33208 GCA_035632315.1 Kapaibacterium sp. (SeqCode)
CGTTGATCGCCGATCCCGAAAAAAAAATATGCATGGCATACGACGTCTGGCAAGAAAAGTCGATGTATGGAAGGAAATATATGGGCGTAGTCCGCACAACGTTCATCATCAACGAAAAAGGAAAAATAGCAGAAATATATTCGAAAGTAAAAGTCGCCGGCCATATCAAAGAAGTTCTCGCCGCGGTCAAACAATGAAGATCTACACCGTCGAACGTAAAATAGATATTGCAGCGCCGATCCAGGCGGTGTTCGGATTTCATCTTGATTTTAAAAACCTCGCGCTTATTTCGCCTTCGTGGATGAAGTCGGAATTGTTGGATGAAGAGGGGATGGGAAGCGCAAAACAGCAGCGACTGAAGGTCACCTTGTTCGGCGCATTCCCAAGTATCTGGGTTGTTGCAACAAGCGAATACGAGCCGCCGACACGTTTGACGGATCTCCTTCGATCGGGGCCGCTTCCCTATTTCAAGCATACTCGGACGTTCAGCCAGCCATCACAAGCGATCACCGAACTTAGTGACAAACTCGAATATGCGCTGCCGTTCGGATTTGTCGGAAGGATCGCAAACACGATCTCGGTTCACCGTATGATGATACAAATGTTCGAGCATCGGCACGAGATGACAAAACAATTGCTCGAAGAAAAATACTATCTTGCAGCAATACCTCTTGCCCAGTGAATTTTCCGGAACACGAACCTGCCTACCCTCTGGCAAAACGAATTGAAACGAAGCGGCTCGTGCTTCGCTTCTTCGATATCAAAGATGCTGCAGAATATTATGATCTCGAACAAAAAGGTCTTGCCGAACATATGAAACGATTTATGCCGGGTGTACCGGACGAATCGGATCGCGATGAAGGGATTGCATTAATGCGGGAAAAGATCCGTACGACGCTCGAACGCTCCGACGACGGAGCCGAATTTCGTTTTCTCATTCGAGAAAAAGAACGGACAGCGATCATCGGACAGATCGGCATCACGAATATCATTCGTAATGTCGCACAGTCGGCGTTCATCGGATACTGGATCGGAGCCGATTGGCTTGGCAAAGGCTACGCGACCGAAGCATGCGCTGCAGCGTTAGCATATTCGTTTGAGACGTTGCGGCTGCACCGAGTTTCGATCTGGATCGCGCCGGAAAACACGGCAAGTCTGCGTGTCGTCGAAAAGATCGGCTTACGATTCGAGGGCACGGCAGTGCGCGCACTCTTTCAAGGCGGTAAATGGGCAGATACAAATATTTATGCGATCACCAGTGAAGAATGGAATGAACGAAAAAATGAATTGCATTCACTTTATGCGTAAATTATTTATTGCGTTCATATTGGTTTTTCCGGCGTCTCTCTTTGCACAAACAGCGATAGATATGGCGACGAAATTAGAGAATGTCTATAAAAATGCCAGCGCCGTTGCGGTTTCATTTTCAACCAACGAGAGCGGCAAGGTATCGCTCGTGCTTTCATCGACGGCAAACGCGTACAAACTTACTTCGCCAAGCGACGATTTCATCAGTGATGGCAGCACGATCTGGCACATTATTAAAAAACAACATAAAGTAATTATCGATAACGTAAAACCATCGTCACAAGCGATGAACGCCGAAGCATTACTCAATTTTTCCGGGAATTACACACCGTCGATGTCCATAGACAAAAACCAATATATTAATTTGACATTAACCCCACACTCGAACATCCAACAACTCTTTACCGCTGTCGGTGGGATCTCATCGATCACTTTCCTATTAATGCAAAAAGGAAGCGGGGTAACCGTACGATCGATCAGCGCACTTGGCGGCAGTGGGACGATCAGACTCGAACATCTGCAGATCAAAGCTTTAAAAAAAGCGCCGACAAACTCGTTCTCGTATTCGCCCGCAAAAGATATGACCATCGTTGATCTACGGGAGTAAAATGCCAAAATTCACGCATCATATTTTCGTTTGTGAAAATTTTCGCGACCCGTCCGACCCGCGCGGATGCTGCGCTGCAAAAGGCTCGGAAGCCATTCGCAAACGATTCAAAGAAGAGATTAAGAGCTGCGGTTTAAAAGGAAGTGTTCGCGCAAATAAAGCAGGATGTCTCGACCAGTGCGCGCTCGGACCGACAGTTGTCGTTTATCCGGAAGGAATCTGGTACGGCCGCGTCAGCGAAAGCGATGTTGCAGAGATCGTGGAATCACATATCGTCAATGGCAAACCTGTTGAGCGGCTGAAAATTTAAAACGTTACTTCTTCATTCTCTCAAGAATGCCGGTTGTTGATCTTCCTTCAATAAATGGAATTGTCTTCACGATCCCGCCGCCACACTCAACGACTTCTCTTCCGACAATGTCTTCAATTTTATAGTCGCCGCCTTTGACCAGTATATCCGGAACAACGAATGTAATAACTTCCAGCGGCGTATCTTCGCCGAAGATCACAACGCCATCGCACGAACGAAGCATTGAGAGAATATATGCGCGGTCTTCTTCCGATTGGATCGGCCGTGAATCACCTTTTAGCCGTTTCACCGAATCGTCGGAATTTACACCAACTAACAGCGCACCGCCGAGATTGCGAGCTTCCATTAAATAATTTGCATGGCCGCGATGCAAGAGATCGAAGACGCCGTTGGTAAAAACAAGCGGGCGATTCAAACCGCGCAGCGAGCCGCGCCACTTGCGAAGTTCGACGCGACTTTTTTCATTTCGAAAATCGAATACCGGCGAAGAATGGATGAGCGGCGGCATTGTAGCGATTAATATACTGTTTATATATTTATGAGTGCAAAACAAAAAACGATATCACTCTTCGGAATGAGCGAAACGCAGATCGCCGCTTCGCTCGCCGAAGCGGGGCTCGATGTCCCGCGTTATCGTTCGCGACAAATATATAACGCGCTCTATGGCAAACGCATTCGCTCGTTCGCCGAGGCGACCGATCTGCCACGCGACCTTCGCGAACAGCTCGACAAATTATTCCCGATCGTTCACCCGAACATAACACACGAATCCCGCAGCATCGATGGTACGATAAAATATTTATTCGAGCTTTCCGATGCACGGACGATCGAAGCGGTGCTCATTCCAAGCGAAATGCGAGACTCTTATGGAATTGCGCGCCGCAAGACGTTATGTCTTTCCACGCAAGTCGGCTGTCCGCTCGATTGTAAGTTTTGTGCAACTGCAACACTAAAGCTCAAACGCGATCTGACAACTGCCGAGATTATTGCGCAATATTTCGAGGTCGAACGCGCAAGCGGCGAGCATATTACGAACGTTGTCTATATGGGGATGGGCGAACCGATGTTGAATTACGATAATGTCGTTGCCTCGCTCAGGATTCTTACTGACAAAGAACTCGATATTCTCGGCAGTAAACGGATCACCGTCTCGACCAGTGGCTTGCCCGATGAGATCAGGAAATTCGCACGTGAAGGGCTCGGGGTAAAACTCGCACTATCGCTTCACGCAACAACCGATGAACTGCGTTCGAAGCTGATGCCGATCAATCGGCGCTATCCACTTGCAGAAGTAATTTCGGCAATGGAAGAATATTACAAGACCACGAAAATTCCGGTGACGTATGAATACATTTTGTTCGCCGGACTCAACGATACACCCGCCGATGCCAAACGGCTCGCAAAATTTGCACGGCGAATGCCAAGTAAAGTAAATGTCATCCCGTTTCATCCGATCGACTTCACTCATCCGACCGGCGTTGCAGCGAGCTTGCACCCAAGCACCGACCTCGCATTTAAGAATTTTATCTCACTGCTTAAAGAGCTTGGTGCGCACGTAATGGTACGATCAAGCGCGGGTGTTGACATCGAGGCTGCGTGCGGACAGCTTGCGCTTTCGAACGAGCCGCATCTTCACGAGATCAGCATTGCCGAAGTATGATCCGACCCCCTGCTTCGAAAGAAGAAGTTGCCAACTTCCTGCGAGACCGCGTCGAACCGCTCCATATTACGTACGGGATAGGTGAACATCCTCAATATCAAACGCTTTCACTTTCACAGTTGAACACTGTTCTGTTGTATGAACCCGAAGAGATGATCATCTCGGTTGGCGCAGGGATCTCGTTGCAAGCATTAGAACGAGCGCTTGCAGAGCACGGGCAATGGATCCCGACATTGGCTGCAGACGAAGTGCCGCAGGACAGACTTGGCGATGCGATCGCAAACGATTACTATCATCCGCGTTCGCTCACTTGTGGGATGCTGCGCACCAGCATTCTTGGCGGGACATTCTGCACGACGAACGGAGAAATTTTTCAAAGTGGCTCGCGCGTCGTGAAATCCGTTGCCGGATACGATATTCACCGGGCATTTTGCGGGTCACGAGGAATGTTCGGCGCGATGATCTCTCTGACAATGAAAGTTCAACCGCGACCGGGAATGTTCTTTCGGTTTCAAACGTCATCGGAACATAAAGACACTCTTCACCGCTTCACGCCGACAGTTTTTGAAATACTCGGCGACGAGATCGTCGTCGAACTCGCCGGACACTCGGAAGATATTGAAAGTGACATCGAGCAGCTTCGGGTTGAAAAGATTACCAGCCGTGAGTTAAATAATACCGATTGGCTCGATGCGCTCCAACTCATTCGCAGTAATAAGAAAAACGCTCCCATTGCTTCGGAAGCAGAACATCTGCTTTCCAAAGTGCGTACTGTGTTCGATCCGAAAAATATTTTGAGATAAATGGCCGAGCAGACACAGATATTTTCAGGTATTGAGGGCAAACTTCAAGCCTGCATACATTGCGGTTTGTGCCTCGAATTCTGTCCAACATATCTCGAAACGCACGAAGAAATGTCAAGTCCGCGCGGGCGGATCCACTTGATGAAAGCAGTTGATGAAGGGACACTTGCAATAAGCGATCCGTTACTTCGTGAGCACGAATTTTCCTGTCTCGTCTGTCGCTCATGCGAAACAGCGTGTCCGTCGGGAGTCGAATTCTCCGTATTGATGGAGCACACGCGCGATGCCATTGTGAAAAATGCGCCTAATAATTTCTTCCGGCGATTTATTTATACAAAACTTCTTGGTTCAAAGCAACTCACGAATGTTTTGCAGTTCTTTTTAGCAGTCGCGGCGAAAACGAGAATTATTTCACTGCTTGGGAAAACATTTAGCAGATCGCGCGGCATATTGTCATCGGTCAGATTATTACCTGAGAATATCCCGTTCCCTCACGCTCGCGCCCAGATGTATCCAGCAATAGGAAAAAAGATCGGCACCGTCGGTTTACTCATTGGATGTATTGGCGATGTGTTCACGAAAGAAGTCAACAATGCCACGATCAAGGTGCTGACCCGTCTTGGGTATGATGTACATACGTTGCCCGAGATCGGGTGCTGTGGCGCACTTGCTGCGCATGCCGGATACTTAGATAGATCGAAAGCACTTGCGCGCGAAGTTCTTTCAGCGATCGAACATTCCGAGATCAGTTATTTCATCTCGAATATCGCCGGATGCGGGGCAATGATGAAAGACTATGCAAACATTCTTGGAAGTTCGGAAATATCAAATGTTATGAAGATAAAGGACATTTCAGAATTTTTATTTGAACATCATTACGACGATCTGAAAGCGTTCGGGCTAAGATTCGAAGAGCCGACACGTATTCCCTACCACGCGCCTTGTCATTTATATCATGGCCAAAAGATCATTGATACTCCAGCGCGGCTGCTTTCGCTTATTGAGAACGCGACAGTAACGCTGCTCGAAGAGAATGACATTTGCTGCGGCAGTGCGGGAACATATAACGTCGAGCGCCCCGAAATGGCAGAGTCGCTGCTCGAACGGAAATTAAATATCATCGGGAAGAACGGATCCGAGATCGTCGCAACAGCCAATGCAGGCTGTCTGATGCAGCTCCGAAGCGGACTGCTGACTCATCGGAACCATACACAAGCCTCTCATTTTATTGAGGTTATGGCATCGTTGATGCCTTAAGATTTTATTCTGCCCTGCTGTAACTCTCCGTCTCGAAGGGTGTTTTAAATATATTGAATGCAGTCTGTTGCAGTCATAGCTGCCCGTCCGATTCCCCAACAGGAGGAAGTGCGGGAAGAAGTTGTTCGCGTTCGTACGAAACGCGAAGGGCGAACCGTGGCTGCAAAACCGGTGCTCCCTGTGAAAAGTGACCTCGAACTGATAACAGCGTTCAGAAACGGCGACGAACGGGCGTTCGCCGAACTGTACGTGCGCTATAAAAGCGAGATCTATACATATTGCCTGCGAATGCTCGGCGGAGACAGCGCCGAAGCGGGCGATGCGTATCAGGAGACCTTCATAAAAGTGTATGAGAAGCTGCATACATTTCGCTATGGTGAAAATGTAAAGGGGTGGATTTATATGATCGCCCGTAATGTCGCGCTGAATATTTATCGTTCGAAGCGGCCGGAAGAAACGATCGAGAACCATCAGTATCTCGCAAGCACCGAACGGCAGCTGCACCCTGATTTTTCTGGCGAACAGCGTTCGCTTCGCGAAGCGATCGAAGAAGCCGTTGCGACACTGCCAGTGGAATTTCGAGAGCCGTTCATCCTGCGCGAATTTGACGGACTCGGTTACCCCGAGATCGCCGAGATCACCGGAGCATCAGTGACACTAACGAAAGTTCGCATTCACCGCGCCAAACAGCGCCTGAGAAAATTACTTGCACCGATCATTACCGACGAAACCTATCGCGCTAACGGCGAACGGTTTACCCTCGAGGAGGAAATAGAATGACAACCGAAGAACGCATACTCGCTTATCTCGACGGCTCGCTTTCCGAAAGTGAAAGCGCGGAGCTGATGCATCAGCTTTCCGTCAGTCCGGAAAATCGTATCATTCTCGAACAGCACATCAAGCTTTCCGAGATGACCCGCGTTGCGCAGCGTCCGTACGAAGTACCCGCGATGCTCGAATCGAGTCTTGCCGAACGGTTGCCTGCTATCCTTGCCACAAGTGAACGCATGGTTCCGGTGGCGGCAAGTCGTTGGTCGGTTTCGTCACTCATGTTACTGCTTCGCGAATATCCGATTCGCTTTGCACTCGGAGGCATCATCACGCTTCTTGCCGGCGGGGCATTATATTGGTATGGACTCGGAGGCTCAGTGCCTCAGGCGAATACTGCTTCCAAAATTTCTACCGCTTTCGAATCTTCCGTCGCTGCGCCAAATAATTCCGATCAAGCAGCGAATAACCCGATGCCGGCAACGATCGATAGGCAGCATTCTTCACAGATCGTACACAATAGTCCGTTATATACTTCTAAAGTATATAGTGATAGGGACAATTCATCTGCTTCTACTTCGCAGGTTTCAACCTCTGCGAGATCGCATTCGGCAATTGCAAATCGCTCCGCGACGAACACAAATAAATATCACAAAGCAAATGGCGCCGGTTTGCACATTCCCAACCCAGCTTCGATATTTGCCGAGAACCAGTCGAATTCTGTTTCAGAAAATAGATCGGAGTCTTCGAGCGAGAACATAAGTACGCCTGTTTCTGCGATCGAGGCGTCAAGTATGAGCGTGCCTATCGCCGAAGTTCACTCGCCGAATACTGCCGATGCGATAATCGTGTCACCAACAGGAGGCAGCCGTCACCCGTTTTCTCTGCTCGAGATGACGCAGGATAATTCTCACAGCCGATTTGTGCTCCGAGGTTCCTTCGGGATAGGCGAGACATTTTTGTACGTACCGACGGGAAATAATTCTTATACGTCGCGTACGGAAAGCTCGCCAATGCTCGGACTTGATTATCTGCTCTCTCCTTCGTGGAGTATCGGCATTGAAAGCGGCTCTACAATGATGCTGAGTCTCTCGCCGCAATCTTCTGCCGAAGCGTCCACTGACGGCACAACGCATATTGTGACGCATACGACGACGATGAATTCGACAGAGTGGTTCACCCTTGCTGCGGTGAGATATTGCTTCAATCCGCTCGACAAGATACGGTATGAAGTTTCTCTTGGCGGCGGCACGGTCGTGACGCATCTTGCGTCTCCGATGGCAACGCTGCAAGCAGGAGTTGGCTACTCGCTCTCCGACAATCTTGACATTCAATTTCTTGCGCATTACTCAGGCGTCTGGTCGAAAACATCTGCGTCGTCAACAACGAACGCTGCACTTGTGACCAGCGGACCGGTGGCTTACAAAACATCGGACGTTGCGGCTGCAACCGTCTTCACACCGGCTCTGACGGGACGCGTTGGTTTGAAATGGAGATTTTAATGAGATTCGGCTTACATATTTTATCCGTTCTTCTTACAGTTGCTCTGTTCGTTTCGGGCTGCGCGCATAATATCATCGACGTGCCGGCCCCGAGCGGAGCGAACGCGAGCGATTATTCGTGGAAAACTTCTGTCGCATCAGTAAGCTATACGAGCGAACAAAAAAATGTGAAGACTCCGGTCGAGATCGATTTTGTGCAGACGAATAATACTGGCGGGTACGATCTCGTCGAACATACGAATGGCATCATCACCGACACACTGCATCTGGTCTCATCGGCGAACGTGCTTTCTGTGTCGGGGCTGAGCGGTCGGAGCGTAATCGGAATTCCTTCCGGATACGTAATGACGAAAACGAAATTCGATACGATTGCGTCATTCCCGAATATCACAAAAGTATTTGCATTCGGCTCGACGAATGTTGTCGCGACCGATACGAAAGGACGGTTTTTCTTCTCGACAGATCAAGGAGTATCGTGGGCGACGTCAAAGTTTCAACTTCCTTCAGGTACATCGGAATCTATTGAGGCATTTGCATTCGGCAGCTACGCCGGCAAACATACTGTTGCCGCTGCTTCATCATACGGACGCATTTATCTCAGTGACGACGGCGGGAACACGTGGTTTGCCGGGCCCTCGGCAGGAAGCGGTGAATATATTAGTGCGTTAACGGCTGACGGAGATTATATCTATGCCGCGCTCTCGAATACGAGCAACCGGACAGTCTCCATCTACCGTTTAACAACGAACGGATTATCGCTATTCAGATCGCTGCCGTCGGTATCGACATCGGCAACATCGCTTGTTGTTTTTTCGCTGCTGCCAAATTCCAATACTCGCTATCTCGCACTCGGAACTGCCGGAAACGGGCTTTGGTACTGCGGCATTAACTCCGACAGCTCATGGAGACAATTTTTAAATAGTGGAGGGCCGGATTCAGCTGAAAATGTTAGTTTTATTTTGCACGACAGCTTAAATGTCATGCTTGTCTATACATCGACAAAAGGAATGCTTGAGTACCGAGGGTTTGATTCGACATGGTCTCGGCCATATATACCGACGGGCAAGCTGATCTCAGGTGTGTTCGATAACCTCAACGACCGATTTATTCTGTTCGCCGAAGATCGTACGATCTATGAGCTGCTAAGTTCGTCGTCTCAACCGCAAACGCTCCCGCGCGTTGTCGGTGGCACCACTGCTCTTACGAGTATTACCGTGAGTGGTGGAACGCTCATTGCCGCGACGTATGACTCAGGGTTGTATGCGCTTGCACTTCAAAGCCAGTCGTGGCTGTCACGTTCGAACGGGATTCCAAAAAACATTCAGCAATCGAAGTCGCTCATCCCGCTCGATTTTATCTTGCTTAATCCCGGGAGCGCCGGTATTTCAGTCGGTAATTCCTGGGATGCGGGCACGATCGTGACCGATTCGACGGAGCATCATTTAAAAGCGACCGTTTCGAATTACTTCGAAAAACTTGCACTCGACAGCACACTCTCTTTCGCAAATCTGTATAATGTTACCTATACTATTTCCGATAGCATCGACCCGAATGCACCGGTCTGGACAATATATTATGCGAAAGACGAAGGTCCCGTGCTGATCACACAAACACAGGGCGGAGCACTCATCTCCCGGACGTATCGTTCAAAGTAGCGATCAGCGCTTCATCTAATGGTATCGTTGCAATATTTTGGCGTAAAAAACGCCGAGAAACATCTTGTACTTATTCACGCTTTCCCGCTTTCGAGCGTGATGTATCACAATACGGTCGAAGCATTACTTTCCGATCTTTCCGACCTGCAAATAATCCTCGTCGATCTGCCGGGATTTGCGAATGCACCGTATCGAGCGCACTGGACGCTCGCCGAAGCAATGGTTGACCTCAACCATCAACTTAACGAACAGAATATTGCCTCGGCTATCATCGGCGGTACGTCAATGGGTAGCTATGCGGCATTTGCATATTATCGGCAATTTCCGAATGAAGTGAACGGGCTAATTCTCTCGAACACCAAAGCAGAGGCTGACGATGAAAAAGCAAAAGTAGGACGGGAGGAATTTGCACAAGATGTCGAACGCCGCGGCCATATTAGCGTCTATGAGCGAATGCTGGATAAATTGATCTCGAAGAATTCACCGTCTGCATTGAAAGACCGTTTGAAAACGATGATAGCCACGCAAGATATTCACGCCATTGCATCGGCGCTTCGCGCGATGGCTCTGCGCAACGATTCGACCGATCTGCTGGCAACCATTACGTGTCAGACACTTGTGATCTCAGGATCCAACGATGAACTTATCGCTCCGTCTCTTACAAAGACGATCACTGAACGAGTATCCGGCAGCACATATTACGAGATACTAAATGCGGGACATTTAACGCCGTTTGAAACGCCAAAAGAATGGGCGGCGATTGTCGCTTCAATCTATTAATATCTTCCGAAGAACGATGCTCATTATTTAAATGCATAACGCATCCCCAGAGTGAATGTTGATGCCGAAACATCGCGATTGATATTATAGGAGCCCGATATGAGCAACGATACCGGCGATGATGGTAAGAGAACGTTTAAGCGTGCGATAACACTGGAAGATTCATATGGCCCCTCGCCATAGCCAACCCACAACGACGATGAACTCAGCGGGAAAGAAAATCCGGCCTCAAATACACTCCCGCTTGATAAATATGTGGGTTCATAGAGGTATGACATTGTATAGTACCAAGAATCTTCTCTCCCTATGCGAAGCCTCCCGAATGGACTTATCTTCAATGGAAGTAACTGTTCTTCCATTCCGCGTGAATTGTCAAAGTATACAATGCCACCTTCAAGTCCCGCCTGAGTACCGGATATGCCATACCCAAGTCCATACCACCATGTATCGATCGGACTGGTATTATCCTGCGTTTTCATAGAACTGCCATCCCCATAACTGTATGAATCCGAAATCGATGCTTTCGAATGAACATACCCTGCCTTGACGATCAGTACCGCACCGGATGCGAATTCATGCCGAACCAATATTCCGACATCAGTATTATTACGTTGCTCACGATGAATATGTGTTCCGATATCTTCGTAGTGCGCCGGGATGTTGCAACTAGAGGATCGGCCACATCCTGAAACGGTTTGGGCTTCGACAAAATGACGCAGTTCTTCCGTGAAGGTTTTCTCGTAAGCCCCCTCCCCGAACAGAAAGTCGATGATCGTTTGGGGCGTTTTCTCTCCTGCGGTAAATCCAACGACCCAGGGATATAATAATATTATTAGTACCAGACGAGATGCAGTTAGATTGAATGTCTTTTTCATACTCGTGAAATACTTTGTGAAATACCTCACAAAATATCTTCTTTCATCAGCCTATTTGTCATCGAATTGTCATAACCTCATTAGAATTCTGTAATCGTACTTGTAATCACCTGACCTCTACTTTGCCATGTCGATTTGATACAGATTAGAATTATACGTGATCTTTCGTCTTCCATATTTTACCGCAAGATGCGACCCGATGCGCTCTGCATTCGCGAGTATCGTAAGACTCGAATTCACTGCCAGTGATGTTGGAATTGCGGCGCCATCGGAAATATATAGTCCGGGATAATCGAAAACTTCCCCGTTGTAATCACAGACACCGTGCTTTTTGCTATCGCTCATTCGGCACGAGCCGATCATGTGTGTGGTCGTAATATGAATGTCCGCGAACTCAGTACCTTCACCATTGACAAATTGTGGCACGAGCACGCGGCATCCGTTGCGAGTAAAAATAGAATGCAGCAGTTCCTTTCCATGCTTGTAATACGAGCGTATTTCATCACTCAGCTCCAGCCGGGGCTCGAACGTGTCTTCGCCTGTCTGCACGAAACTCGCTGACGGACGTGTCAGTCCGAGTGCACACAAAATGATCATTCGCCGCCGATAGAGCTTCATCACTTCGACTGAGGCTGCCCCCCATGTTTTGGGATCGCGATTCTCATCTTCATAATACAGGTGAGCGGTCGAAGCGACATCAAGCGGCAGCGGTTTGACGGCAAACACGGTCATTCCGTGCGAATCGAAAAATTCATAGCTGATCATTCCGGGATGAGATCTTCCTGAAAGCATATCACCATCGATGAACGAGTCGGGCAGGATCGCTGCCGCCTTGATACTGCCGTTGAATGCGATATTCTTACCGACATGCTTGCTGAGATAAGGCATTTGCTCGCGCGAGCGAAGCAGTGTTTTCGCTGTGCCGACTGTCCCGCCTCCGAGTATGACAATATGCGCAACGATACGAAGTTCTTCGCCGCTAACGGTATTCTTGCAAATGACGGCATAGCGATAGTGCTCGTTCTCACGAGAACTTCCGAGATACTCTTCTTCGTATCGGGTCGGTTCGATTCGTATTGCTTCGAGATCGGTCAATACCTTCATCCCTGCGGCTGTTGCCTGCGGCAGATAATTCATATGAAGTGATTGCTTCGCGCCGAAAACACAACCGGACACGCAAAAACCGCTTCCGACACAGCCCTTGACGGCATATCGGGCGCGATCGCAGCTATAACCGAGATTTTTCATCATCAGCGAAAAGACGACGCCGGTCTTCGGTATTTCGTCATCCCCGATCTGTTCGACGTTCACCATCTGTTCGGCACGGTCGTAGAACGGGTCGAACACACTGCGCGTCAATGAAGATGGCCAGTATTTTCTGCCGGTTTCATCAGTCAGGTCGAATACGTTCGACGGCGCGCGAAGTGAGACCATCTCGTAAAAACCGGAGCCGCCGCCAAGACCTTCGGCATAGGTAAATCCGATCGAATCGGTACTGGTCGATTTCAAATATTTTAGCAAGTACTTCGGATCGCTCGTTTGCTTGAAGTCACGATCGGGTTTGATGTCCGGTCCTTTTTCGATCATCAATACTTCAATTCCTGATTCTGCCATCCGAAGCGCCGGCGCTGCTGCGCCGAAACCGCTACCGATGACCAATGCTTCTGTTCGTATTGTTTTCATTTTTTTTATTATTGATAGTTTCCTGTACATGTGAGCTCGCGTGCGAAGTATTGCTTTGCGTTCGGATAGAACATCTCATCATCGGAGAAGCCCCAATTGCTCCCTTGAAAGTCGATCAGCTTACAGCCTTTCGAAATATCATAGATGCCTCCATAGAATGATGCCTTCGCCGCATAGATCGCAGCTTTATACAGCTTCACCATCGTTGCATCGGACGAGAGTCCGTCTTTGACGACGAATTCACGCTGTGCTTGAGAGAGCGATGCAAAAACCGTATTGCCGTACAGACGGCGTGAACGAGTATCGAGATCATTTGCAAAAAAAGTTGCGAATTTGGTAAATGGATAGTAGTCGTCGGAATACACCCTGACGAGATTCGGATCGTCCGCCGGTGCCCCCGGAATGATCGTCACGACAAATGCCCGCAACGTCGTATCGAGCTTATCCGGAAGGTTGCGATATGACGATGGGTGCGGATCGAGAAGAAATTTCAACGGCGTGCAGCCGGCGGCTGTTACTGCCGCCAGCGCACCGATGCCGCGAAGTAGTTCTCTGCGTGTCATCGCGGTCGCTTATTGAAGTTGGTACGTCAGCCCCATCGTGAGGATCACCGGCGGACCCCCGACCCAGTCATCCGGCTTTGCAACCTTCAATCCGTTCATCACGACGCCGAACTCGACTTGTGCGACGAGATTCGAGGTGATCGGCTGCGTGCCGCCAACCTGAACTGTGTTCCATAGGCCGCCGTGAAAGCCCTCGCCCATCATCTCCGTCGAATGCTCAAGGCCGAGCGTTCGTGCAAGCGAGTGAGCACAGACAGCCCCGACCGCGCCAATGCCTGCCCACATCCGTCTGCCGCAATCGCGAGTGTATTCGACATTGACAACCGGCCAGGTCAGGAACCACGGCTCACCGCCAAGGTCATGTGTTTGCGGATAGTAGAAAAGCGGCGCACGGAAATAAATCCGAACACGCTCTGACGGTTCGGAAATGATCGAGCGAACACGAGCACCGTATCCGGTAACGACCGGTGTTTGTCCATAGACAAGGCCGATCGTTGTTTTGTCACTGATCCCATATGCATATTCGGCAATACCGATATATGGAATGCCGGTCGCGGCTGTTACCATTGAATGGCCTTCGGGGCAGAATAAATAATCTGGCGAAGGGTTTGTACAAGTGTTCTGTGCGCGAAGCTCGGAGACGGCAAGCACGGCGAGCAGCAGCACAAAAAAGAAAGATAGATTTTTCATATCCGTTTGTAGTTAAATGAATGGATACAAAAATCCTACTTTCGGGAGATCAATTTGTCATCAAACGTTGGGAAGTTCGTCAAAGAATTGTCATAACGACAATTTCCCCTTCCTGCTGTAGCAGAAGGGTTAAGGAGGAGGGTATAATTTCTATGGTTTTAAGACGAATTTGTATCCCGAAGTATGCACTGTAAGAAGATACTTCGGCTCTGAAGGCGTGTCTTCAATCTTTTTTCTGAGCGAGAGTATGTAATTATCAACCGTGCGTGTTGTCGGGAATACATCATACCCCCATACCGCATCGAGAAGCATATCGCGTGTAACGACCTGCGATTCATGTTCGAGAAAGAATTTAAGGATCTGAAATTCTTTCGTGGAGCATTTTTCCACTTCCCCGTTTCTGAGTAATTCTTGCTTTACAAAATCGACATTAACAAAACCGAACGATGCTACTTCCACGCCTTTCTTCAATTCACCGCTGCGGCGAAAGAGCGCCTTGATACGAGCCTGAAGCTCGCGAATGCCGAACGGTTTCGTCATATAATCGTCTGCACCGACTTCGAGACCGAGTACTTTATCAATCTCCTCATTCTTGCTTGTAAGCATCATCACCAGCACGTTATTACTAGCCGCACGCAGATCGCGGCAAATATCCATGCCGCCTTTAGCGGGCAGCATCAGATCAAGAATGATGAGATCGACATTCGGACTTTGTGCTTTTATAAAGCCGTCCGCCCCGTCAGATGCCGTCATCATTTGATAGCCCTCTGCCGTTAGTGATTCCTCGAGACCCAAACGGATCGCCGGGTCGTCTTCGATGATCAGAATGCGTTTCATGATTGTAAAAGAGGTAGATAAACTTTAAATGTGCTTCCTTCGCCGACAATGCTTTCGACTTCGATCTTCCCGTGATGGGCGTCGACGGTGTGCTTTGCGATCGCAAGCCCGAGTCCTGCCCCGCCCGACGACGACGTGCCATCAACACGAAAGAACGCTTCAAATATACGCGGTAATTTTTCGGCAGAAATGCCAATGCCCAAATCCTGGATGCTCGCCACTGCAAACGATCCTTCTACCGTTACCGACAGTCTGATGTCTTTCCGGGCATCAGAGTACTTCATTGAATTCGCCAGGAGATTCACGAATACATCGGTAAGCGCATCCCGATCGCCGAGAATCGAAATCGGTTCTTCCGATAGCTTGAGTTGATGTGTAAACCTACTCATCTTGAAGTGATATTCGAGCAAAGCATTGACGTGAGCGATGAGCTCGTTCAATTCTATATTCTGAAAATGATACTCTTTCGATCCGCGCTCAATCTTCGCAAAATCGAGCACCGAACTGATAAGCCGTGAAAGCCGACGGCTCTCTCCTTCGATGATATCGAGATACTCGTGCTTCTTCGCAGGAGGAAGTGCGTCATTTGTTCTCAAGAGTTCGGCAAACATCGAGATCGATGTCAACGGCGTCTTTAGGTCATGCGATACACTCGACACAAAATATGTCTTAAGTCGGTTCAACTCTGCCAGCCGTTCCGACTCTTCCTGTTCGATGATCAGTTGTTCGTGCAGACGAACCCGTTCGATGGCAATGCTCGATTGCAGTGCAACCGTTTTCAGAAATTCAATGTCATCATTCGAGAATCGCTTGTCGGAGCGTCGTGCCCCAACGACCAGAAAACCGCTGACTACTTTACGCTCCTGTTTCATCGGGAATGCCGCAGCAATCCCCCACCGCGAGAATACCGAGTCATCCGCCGATTCATATTCTGCATCGGGAACGACAAGCACATTTCTGATCACCGGCAGTGAAAGATCGGTCTTCAAGTGCACACTGCTAAACGAGACGCTCCGGCTCTCAAGCAGCTCAAATCCCCGATGAGCAACAAGACGAAGCCTGTCATTTGGCTGTTGCAGAACAAAAAAACCGATTCGTGTCACCGGCATATACCGATCGACTTCATTGATCACATACTCGGCAAGACCCTGCAATTCATAAAAACTCTTTACTTGCTCTGAAATTTCACGTTCGGCAACATGGTGATCGAACTCCGGCCGAAAGAACCATGTATCGATCGTGCGCTGAGTACGCCGTCGCAGAGGTTCGAATGCGAGCGCAACGGCAAGCGTTGCGATCACCGATGGTACACTGGTGTCCCCTGTGGTATTATAGAGCACTTGTGTTACGATGGTAACGATCGCAACATATAACCCGACCACCAGTGCGATGACCACGGTGTAGATTGTCGTACGCTTGATGATGAGATCGATATCGAACGCTTTGTAGCGAACGATCGCGATAGCAAATGAAGCCGGCGCAACGATTGAAAGCAAAAGCACCAGTTCTTCGCTGACCATCACACGGTCGAAGAATATGAGCGGGATTTGCCATAAAACGATAAAACTTAATGCACCGATGCAAATCCCGAAAAAGACCCATCGTAATTGTTTTCTTTCATCTTGTATTTGTGCCGACCGGTAAGAAATAAAAAGAAATGCGATGCCGAGGAAGAATAGGGTCGCAAAAAATAATCTCATCCCATTTGCTGCAAGATCGTATGTGGTCAAAACAGTTGTTGGATCGGAAGACGATAGTAGTCTGAATAATTGAAGCGTTGAGAAGATAAGTATTATTGCACCCGCTATAAGGAGTGTAGGCAACAATATCCTACGCAACCGTTCGAAACGGACTCGAGGAAACGTCAGTGTGAATGACACGAAGAGGATCGGTGTCAGCACGTAAGATAGGTAGTGTGCAAATTCAACTGCCGGACTAAGCCACGATGGACTGATCGTGAAGCGTCCTGTTGTAAAAACGATCGTTCCGGCAATAGCTACACATAAATGATGAAATATTCTTGCAGGAGGTACTAAAGGCAATCGTACGAACACTACAAGACCGATCAGAAAAAAAATAAGTGCGGCAAAACACTCGATGACAAGGTAGCGGGCAGAGTAAAACCGGTCGAGCGTGATCGTCTGTTCAAACGCATTATCGTTCGTTCTGAATCGGACAGATACATTGTCTCCAACCGACTTAAAATTTAAAAGTGTTTCCAGTTCACTCGAACGGCGGGCTGCATGTCCGTCAAATGAGACAAGCGTTACGCGATCTTCACCCGCATTGTTCAAATGCGATACGAGAATAGAATCGTTGTCATCTGAATAATCGAACGGCACGCTAGCTCGTGCGGCAACACGATAGACCCCTGCGACCGAAAGAGCAAGTACAATAAGATCGAGAAAAAGGATATAGCCGGTTCTGGGGCTTGGCATAGTCCCTCCGGCTGAGATAAGCCAATAAGCCCGAGATTAGTTGCTACTTGATCCCGAAATATCGCGCTTCGGGATGATGACAGATGATCGCCGTCGTTGATTGCTCGGGCACGAGATGATATTCTTCGGTGAGTGAAATGCCTATGCGTTCGGGAGCGAGGACTTCGAATAATTTTGTCTGGTCTTCGAGATTCGGGCATGCGGGATAGCCGAACGAATATCGCGAACCTTGGTAGCCTTGGCTGAATAAGCGTTGAATATCTTTTGCATCATGTCCCTCAATACCAAGTTCTGCGCGAATGATCTTATGCAAATACTCAGCAAGCGCTTCGGCCGTTTCGACGGAGAGCCCGTGCAGATATAAATAGTCGGTATATTGATTCGTCTCGAAGAGCCTCGCAGTATATTCGCTTGCTTTCGTGCCGATTGTTACGGCGCTCATCGCAACGACGTCCGGACGTCCGAGTTTTTTTGCTTCCGCTTTTGTCAGAAAGAAATCCGAGATACAAAGATGTTTCCCGGATGGTTGTCGAGGAAACGTGAAACGAATCCATTCTTTGTCTTCGAGCGAGACATCGTTTGTATTCCACTTCGATTGCAATTCGTCGGTTGAATATTTTTGCGGCTTTATCACAATAAGATCGTCGCCGTCGCTATAACACGGCAGATACCCATAGACTGCTTTGGGCTGCAAGATGCGCTGCTGCTTGCAGAGTAATTTCAACTCATTCAGTTTCGGGCGTGCGACCTCTTCAATAAGCTTCTGATGTTCTTCGACAGATTTCTTGCCGCGTTTTAATTGCCACTGACCACGGAACAACGCGATCTCATTCAGATATTCCCAGACTTTATCGAGAATGAATTGCTCACGAATTTCCACACCCCAAAACGGAGGAGTTGGAACATCGGAAAGTCTCGCAACACGTTGTTCAGCTCTTTTCTGGCCACCGGCCACCGACCACTGGCCACTACCCATCCACGGCAGCTCGCGCTTCGCAAGCGCCATCTTCGATTCTTCGCCTGTCGCGTTATCAAGCTCACCATCGCGCGCTTGGAGCCACGACTGGACTTTTGCAATATGCTTTCGCTCGTGCGCATATGTAAAGGCCGGGAGCCATTTCTGCATCGGTGGGATCTCGCCGGAACGAAGAAACGCTTCTTCGCTGATTTGCTCAAGCGCTCGAAGCATTTCTTCAAATATCGCCGTCATTTCGACTAGCAGTTGCTGCTTCGAATCAATCGTGCTTTCGTTTACGAAACGATCGTTGATCGCGTTAACTTCTTCGCTTTGTATTGGTGTCGGCAATCCTCCGCTTGCAAGAATATTTGCGCGCTCAATCGTAATTTTTTCCCAGCCGATAAAATGAACCAGCACATCGCGAAGTGACCATTTGCCGAAAACTTCCGGCAGGGCAAAATCTTCTTCAGCGAGATCAGTAATAACATCGAGCAGTTCTTTGCGTGATGCCTGAATTTCTGCGATCATCTCGGCAAGCGTCTCGGGTTCTTTCTTCTGGGAAATTTTATCCGGGATAGAGAGATCGCCGTATTTCAGCTTCTCCATAAAATGGAGTCCGTCAAACGCATCTTGCGCATACGCAAGCGTACCACCATAGAGAGAGCGAAGATCTTGTTCAACGAACTTCCGCGTCAGCGCTGCGCCCCCAAGCACGACTGGCACGGCAAGCCCGCGGCCTGCCATCACTTCGAGATTCTCTTTCATGATCGCAGTCGATTTCACGAGCAGACCCGACATCCCGATCGCATCGGCGCTACGACGCTCGTATTCTTCAAGCATTTGTTCGAGCGGCACTTTGATACCGAGATTATAGACCGTGTACCCGTTGTTCGTCAGGATTATATCAACAAGATTCTTGCCGATGTCATGGACGTCGCCTTTCACGGTGGCAAGCACCATCCTGCCCTTCGAATTATCGCCGCCCGTTTTTTCCATAAACGGCTCGAGATATTTTACTGCGGCTTTCATCGTCTCGGCAGATTGCAGTACGAACGGCAATTGCATTTCGCCCGCACCAAAAAGTTCGCCGACAACTTTCATCCCGCCCAGAAGAATGTTATTGATAATATCGAGCGCAGGATAATTTTTTAATGCTTC
This sequence comes from Kapaibacterium sp. (SeqCode), assembly GCA_035632315.1. Lineage (GTDB taxonomy): Bacteria > Bacteroidota > Ignavibacteria > Palsa-1295 > Palsa-1295 > JAFDZW01. The sequence continues at coordinate 19,853 of DASQGZ010000030.1, forward strand.
TTCGAGGTCTCGGTCGAGACCGATCTTATCGCCGTCGATGATGCGCTGCTTCAACCGCTCTTCGACCGGAAGTCCTTCATAGGAAGATGTCTCCTTCTTCGCGGATTTCACGTCGGCATAATGCGACATAAATTCCGTAAGCGGATCGTAGATCAATTTTTTTTCTTGCGCGTCCGACATTTCGTGATGACAAAAAAAAATCCCTGCACCGAATGAGCGCAGGGATCGAACAATTTCTATCTCCGGCGCTTTAGCATTTCTTTAACGTGGCTGCAAGCTACCTCGGTCAAAGCGCCACGATACAATCGATTCTAAAAAACAAACGGGCTTTCAGCGCAGAGAGTTCACAGTTGGCTTTTGCGTATCATGTCACGATGTCTGTTTTCGTACTGTCAACCGTAGGAAGCTCGGAAACACAACAAGTAAAATGGGCAATGCGAAAATGAACCCGCCGATGACGGCAATGGCAAGCGGTTGGTGGAGCTCCGCGCCGGTTCCGATTCCGAGGGCGATCGGGGCGAGAGCAAAAATTGCGCCGATGGCTGTCATCAGCTTCGGGCGAAGCCGCGTTGAGATCGCAAAGACGATCGAGTCGTCAACAGTACCTGTTTTCAGCATATCCCGAAATTGCAGATATGTAAAGATCGCATTTTCGCCGATGATGCCGACCATCATAATGAGCCCAGTGTAACTGCCGACATTCAACGGGGTGCCGGTCACGAATAATGCTGTGAGGCTTCCGGCAATGCCGAGCGCTGCCATCGCCATAATGAGCAATGCGATCTTGAGCTTGCGAAATAAAAAGAGTATCGTCGTGAACACCAGCAGCGCCGACAGTAACAAGATCATCAACAATTCCTTGAACGATTGCTGCTGCTGGGCGTAGGCCCCCCCGTATGTAATATGATAGCCTTTCGGCAACGCGACCGACGCAGAGATCTTGCTGCGAACATCTTTCATTACGCTGCCAAGGTCCCGACCCGAAAGCCGCGCAGTCACGGCGAGCATGCTCTGCAGATTTTCGCGGTCGATCTCCGCATCGCCCGAACTGACCGAAACCGTTGCAACTTCCGAAAGGGGGATAAGTTCTCCGGATGGAAGTGAAATGCGCGAATCACGCAGCGACGAGGAAGTGACGGAAGTCGAATGCGGATAGAGCAGCCTGATCGTTGTTTGCAGTTCGTGTTCGAATATGACACCAGCCTCAGTGCCTTGCATTATTGCCTGCATCTGCGACTTAAAATTGTCCGGCGTGATGTGATACTGTGCAAGTTTGGTATAATCCGGCGCGATGGAAACCGACGGCCCGGAGATCACAATACCGCGAAATACATCTGCTGTACCGGAAACACTTCTCACGATCGCTGAAACAGTGTCGGCAAGCGCGGCAAGTTCGTAGCGGTCTTCACCGAAGATCTTCACTTCGACCGGCTGAACGGACGTCATCAGATCGCCGAGCATATCGCCGATGACCTGGCCGAAGTCAACACGCAGCGACGGCTGCTGGGCTTCGATGTGAGTTCGGATATCTGCGATCACTTCGTCCGTCGTCCGGTGTCGACTCTTCTTGAGTTGGATCAGATAGTCGCCGGTGTTGGGTTCGGTAATAAAAAATCCCATTTGTGTTCCGGTGCGGCGCGAATAACTTTCTACCTCTGGAATCTTGACTATGTTTTTTTCGATCTCGCGAAGCATTCGGTCGGTTTCATCGAGCGATGTGCCAGGCGGTGAGCTATAATCTAAGACGATCGATCCTTCATCCATCTCCGGGAGGAATCCTGTTTCCAGATGAGACGGCAGATACACGATCGCCACAATACAGAAGACCACAAAGCCGATGCTATATATCGGGCGGTGCATAAGGTACTGCACCCACCGCTGCGGTTTCACCGAATGAGCTTCTACGGTGGTGACTGCATCTTTCGGAGCAAGCAATAAATAAAAAACAGGAAGCGCGATCCATGTGATGAAGAAGGACGCCACCAGCGTAATGATCATTGTAGTCGTCAGTACCGAAAAATATGCTCCGGCAACACCGCTCATCAATACGAACGGTATGAAGATCACAATCGTACTGAGCGATGAGCCGATCATCGCCGGCAATAAATACCCGATCGCTTTCTGCACCAGTGTGAACGAGCCTTCCCTCGGGTACTCCTCATGTGTCCGGTGGATCTGCTCGAGAACAACGATCGCATCGTCGATCACGAGCGCCACTGCAGCAGCCATTGCTCCGAGCGTCATGATGTTGAATGTGTAACCAACAGCATGGATCACGACAAGTGAGAGCGAGACCGTTACCGGGATCGTCATCAGAATGACAGCGCTCGAGCGAAGAGAACGCAGGAACACAAATACTACCAGGAGCGCTAACACTAGCCCGATCATAAGTGCATCGCGAACACTGCTGATCGAGTCATTCACGAAATCCGCCTGAATGTAATATGGCTTGAGCTGCATTCCTTTCGGCAGCAAGCCGGCATTGAGTTCGCTTACTTTCTGCGTGACGGCATCGGTGACAGTAATGAGACTCGCATTCGGCTGCTTCACCACGCCAAGCAATAACGCGCTTCTGCCATTCGCATTGATCCTGACGTACTGGACCTGTTCGTGAACTTCGATCTGCGCGACGTCTCGCAAATAGACGATCCGTTTCCCATCGTTACGAACGACTAGATTTCGGAGATCGTCGATATTTTTCACACGAGCATCGGTCACCGAAAGATACATCCTGCGATATTCGGAAAGAAATCCGTTCGCCTCGATGAAGTTCGCGTTGCGCAGTGATGTGAGCACGGCGTCGGGCTCAAGCGATAACATACTCATCGCGCGGCGATCCATTTCGACCCAGTATTCTTTGCGCTTTGCGCCCATCTGGAAGACCTGTGCGATGCCCTCAACCTGCGAAAGATATGGAATGATCTGGTTCGTCGTGACGAGATCGAGATCGACGGGGCTTCGCGTCGTATCTTCGATCGTATAACCCATGACTTGCAGGATCGACGGATTCATTTTTTCGGCAGTGATCCCGACACCGGGCGGAAGCTCAGTACGAATCTCATTCACTGCGGATTCGACCTGCTGTTTTGCAAGGTCGATATCAGTCCCCCAATTGAAATATGCGGAAATTTCGCACTCACCGCGGCTTGTCGCGCTGCGAACGGTCACAAGATTCGGGATTCGCTTGAGCGCGCGTTCGAGCGGCTTGGTGACCGTGATCATCATTTTGTCGATCGGCTGCAGGCCATCATCGGCAATGACTTTTACTTTCGGAAATGTGATTTCCGGGAACAGCGACGTCTGCATCGTCTCGAACGAGAAAATACCGGCGCCGATCACGATGAATGCCATCACCGCAAGCGGACTTTTGTATCGGACAAAAAAATCTTTCACGGTTCGCGCGAATTGAGGTGCACTGTTGCCGTATCGTCGAGTCCGTAATTGCCTGTGAGTACGATACGGTCGTCAGGCGAAAGCTTCGGTGAGCGAATTTCAATGACGGAATCCATTTCGATGCCTTTTTCGATCGGGACTTTTACTGCCGTACTATCATTGATAAGCTTCATCAGCCAGAATGATCGCATCGCTTCATCGGCAAGGACCGCACTGCGTGGAAGAATAACAGCATTCGGCACGATCTGTTTGACGAGCTGTACTTGTGCAATGACATTTTCCGGCACAGTATGTGCCGGCGTCATAGTGAGTAAATATTGCTGTGTCTGCGATGCAGGATCGACGGCGGAAAGAATCTTGCCAATATGTGCTGTCAACAGTGTTCCCTCCGGCAGTTTTAAACTTCCCGATTCTCCGATGTGTACAAATTTTACATCTACTAACGGAACATTAAGCACGAATGCAAAACTTCCCGCATCGGCGATCTGGCAAAGCTGATCGCCGTCTTGCACATAGTCGCCAACTTGTCTCAGAACCGAAGTAACAATACCTGCGGCCGCGGCTTTTATCTCAAGTTTTCCGCTGTAGCCCGCAAGTGAATCTGACATTCGCGATCCGCTGAGCGCATGCGATTCTTTTGTTTGCAATTCGAAGAGCGACTGTCCTTTCGAAACGACATCGCCGGGATTGACCGCAACAGACAGAACATACCCTTGCACCGGAGCCGCAATGATATTCTTTCGTTGATACGAAGCGACAGCGTTCAATACAAGCGGCTCCGCAAGACTGCCGACCGATGGGTGTGTGATCGTAACAGGCACTTTTGCATGCATTACAGTCTCGCCTGCATCGTCGCCACCGCTTTGCTTATGTGAGCAGCTCGCAAGAGAAACAGCAGCGAACGCAGCGCAACAAATATATTGAAGGCTTGGCCGGATCATACGATTGATGATTAAGTATTTTGTGGTCATTCGCCTATTCGTTACTTGTGTTTACTATGCGATCAATGATTGAGATAATTTAATTGATTAATGATCTGCAAGCGAGCGATCTCCGCCTGATCGAGTTCTGCTTGCGTCGCGTTCATCGTCGCGAATGCCAGAAGAAAATCATTCACCTTTAGGTTACCGGCGGCAAGCTGCTGTTTGTAAAAATCGATCAGCGCCCGGACTTGTTCCATCTGAAGATGATATTCTGCGATCGCAGAGTCACTCGCAGTCAGCGCCTCCGTAAGCATCACGCGTTTACTGTAATATTCGCTCTGGAAAAAGTTGGCATATTCGCCGATCGTCTGCTGGGCAATATCAAACTTTTGATATTCATACGAGCGGCGGCCACCGTCATAAATTGGAATCGAAAGATTCAGCCCGACACTAAAGCCGACATTACGATAGGCTGTCTTCGGCATCGAAGTTAAAATTCCAGCATCTGCAAACCAACCGAACTTCGGCGCATATTCACGATCAAGCAGCGAGCGATTGACATCTATCATTTGGGAGTCGATCGCGAACTGCCTTCGAAAAATAGATTGCGACAGCGGAATCGCCGTCGATCGCTCCAGCAGCGGCGCTTCAAGCAGTATGTGTGTCGTATCGGTAATGCCGCAGAGCGAATTAAGCTTATAGAGATCGAGCGTGTACTGCGCCGCACGTTGATGCGATACGATCTCTTGTTGGCGCATCGTTATTGATATATTCAGATAATCCGCCTGCGGATATACTCCTCGTGAAACCATCGTCTGAAGGATCTGTGCTTGCTCGGAGATCAGCTTGAGTAACGCGCGGCTCGATTGCAGAGTAAGCAGATCAGAATACGCAGTGGTATATTGCTCCGTGACTGCGCGCTCGATGTCGTATCGTTCAAGTGTTCCGGCATTGATTGTCGATCGTACGTCGAGCGATCGCTTCGCTTGCTGCAACTCGGCACTTCTGCCCTGAAAAAGAGTTTGCGAGACAGAGATCAGCGCGGAATACGAGCCAAAATTTGTGACGGTCGAATCGTAACCGATCCCGCCGAATACCGGTGCAACGGAAGCTTGAGCATCAAAATTTAGATGTGGTAAATACACAATACCGATCTCCTGGCTATCCACGCCGAGCGATGCAAGTCGGTATTGGTAGTCGCGCAGTGTCGGGCTGTTGCGTTGCGCCACTTGAAGATAATGCTCGAGTGATTGTGTTTGTCCGGCGGCATTGAGTGGAAGGATGAATAACATCAGTAATAACACGGATACTGTGAATAGGTTGATAAGATAACTTAGCGGGGACTCAAGCAACACTCCGCAAACCAAACGCACGAACGAACGGTCATCATCCGTTATACGATTCTCACACTTTTCAAAAATATTTTTTATTTTTTTTGTGTACGACGTTTCGTTCTGCATCACTCTGGTAATGTGATAGCAATCAACTTCGGTCAAAGCGACATGCATGTTCTACAAACGGGAAGCAATCGGAGAGAGTTCGGAAAATGGAATTAACTTTATAGAAACATCTGGCGGTATTATAGCCGCCAGACGAAATTCGCGACGGGCGTCAGGAGCGGGAGCGTGAAATACATAAAACCGAAATCAGAGCTGAAGCGCTGGCTTTCGACTCTGACCGCAAAGACGAGTGCAAGTTTGCTTGGTGTCGAAAGATCGTGATTCCATGCTTCGACGACAAGCCGCGAATTGGGGATACCTTTGATCGGCGTATCGAAGCCGAGTCCGGCGCCGAGCGGACTGCCGTAACTGAACGAAAATGCACCGTACGGATAGACATTCACGATCGGGTAATCGTCTCCGACCGCTTTGAAAAAAACCAGTCCGGTATATCGCATTTCGTTCTGCATTTCGATCGTTGCTTCGAGGAACGGATGCAGGTAGAAATGCTCGCTCGTCATCCGAAGCAGATTCGCACCTACCGCAAACGAGACACCCTCTTCTTGAGCAAGGGTTGCCTTCGCCTGTAAAAAAGCAAACTGCGATTTGAACGAGACGGTTGGCATGATCGTCACGCCGCCGCTTACACTCAGGAAATCACTGACACCGAAACCGCCCTGCAAAAATGCGAGCTCCCAAAAACCGATGTACCCATTCGTGATCGGCTTCGCCGACGGCATGATGAAGTGACGATAATCGTCGATCGGAGCAGTAAGAGAATCTTTCGATTGAGAAAATGCCGTAGAAGTGAAGAACAAAATAGTGATTAAGAGAACAAAATTGAGAATTGAGAGTTGAAAATTGAGAAAAAAAGACCTCATACACAAAGAAGTATTTCGTTCTTGGTTCACAATTCTCAATTCACAATTCACAATTCTCATAGCATTCCTGACCGTTTACGTAAAAACCATTCTGTTCCCAGGAGCGCGATCGCTAACACAAGAATGTACCATGCCGTGCGCGCTTCATATTCCGAACGCTCTTCGAACTTTTTCGGTGCAAAGCTCGCAAGCGAACGGATATCGTTCAATAACGACGCATCATTCTGTGTCGTGTAAAATTTTCCGCCGGTACGATCTGCAATTTCGCGCATCAGATCGGCTCGCATTCTGGGTTCAGCAAATTCGACTGAATATTCACCGACATTGAACCTGCCGCCATCGCTGCCAATAGATTTATTATTCAGCGCTGCGTTGCCGTTATAAACATAGTCACCTGCGGCAAGTCCCTGCGGCAGCTTTGCCGAGTAGCGGCCGTTCGAGAGCGGCTCGAGTGCTAGTTCGGTCGGCGAAGCGAGTGTACTGCCGGTGATCTTTACCGAAACGATCGCATTGTCAACCGGCACATAACTTTCATCATAAACTTGCGCGGTGAATTCGATGCTTTCGCCGGCATCGTATAATCGCTGGATAGGTTCGATACGGACTCGTTTACGGTCATCACGCATCACAAGCCAACGCGTCGCGTTGCCGAGAAAAATATCGAGCGCGCTTTGTGAAGCAACCGTTGAATCTTTCGTTCGCGAGAGCGCCGCAAATGCCCGCTCTCTGCCGAACGACGTCAACTTCCATTTCCAGAGTCCGTACGCCGTAAAAGCAATCTCGCGTGCACGACCGACCGAACGCGAAAGCAGCAGCGGCTCACCGATCTTTACACCTTGCAGCGTCGCCTCGGCAATCACTTCGCTTTCGGCCTTTGGTACAAAATGCGTTTCGGTCTTTGTCAGTGGTGCCAGTGACTCCCATTTTGGTGCGGCGGTCTGTTCTTTATCGGCACGAAGGATCGGATTAGCAAGCGACGTAGCATTCACTGAGGCGGAAACAGACAACTCATTATTCGATTGGGTCGTGTTCGAGATAGAGAATGGCAATGCTTCTTCAAGTTGCTTGAGCTTTACGAGATCGACCGCATGCGATGGGACAAAGAGCAGCGATTTCCCCTGAGCAATAACAAGCTGTTTCACAAGCTCAATACTTTCGGAGGAAGTGGACGAGATCGGGAACCCGACCAACATAATAAGATCAGCACTTTTGAGTTTATCTGCACTTGGCACGCCTTCATAAAATTCAGCCCCTTGTTTCTGTATGAACGTTGTCAATTCGATCTCTTTTCGCCCATTAAAATAATCTTTGATAAAGGATACATCGGAGCTTGGCGCCCCGGCAAACAGTATGATCTGAAATTTATTTTTGAGCACATTGACATATTTGATACTGATGTTATTCGATGTCGTTGCTTCACCGCTTGTAAACGGCGCGATCTTTGCCGTCAGTTTGACAGAGCCTTCTTGCTTCGGAATAAAATCGAACGTGATCTGCTCGTCGTTCGAACCTTCTTTCAACATTACCTCTTGTTCGCCGATCTTTTCGTTCTCGGCAAAAACAGTGACTGTTGTTTTTTCTCCCGTTTGCGCACCTGAACTATGTATTGTGATATCAATCGGCTGCGAAGTGCCGACGGTTGCAATATCATTCGTGAATAACGATGTGATCGCCAGATCGCGATGTTCACTCGAATCGCCGACGCCGACACTAAAAACAGGAATGCCAAGCTGGGTCGCATTATACAATGGATTAACGCCTGCGGTGTATGCTCCGTCGCTGAAGAGGATCACTGCACTGATATTCTGAGATTTTTCCTGCTCGGCGACAGACGAAAATGCCGAAGCAATATCTGTTACCGCTCCGTCGGCTGTGATCGAAGAAAGAATACTTGCCAGCGGCGTATCGAGCGGCGTTGCTTTTTCAGCAAATAATTCGACACTCGTTCCGTTTCGATTTTTGAGTAATACCTCGGGGAAGATCGATGTGATATTTTTCTTTATTGCCGAAAGTCTTGTCATCGTCGTGTCACCGCTTTGTGCAGGAAGCAGCATCGAGCGCGAATGATCAAGAAGCACCGCAATGCGCGGCAAACGTTCCTGCGTTTTCGTCAGCGTCAGAACAGGTTGAAAGAGAACAAAAATGATGAGCGCCGTTGCAACCGAGCGGAGAGCGATAAGCATTCTTCTTCGCGAAGGAGAAGTCCGGGGAACGGTACGGCGATATGTCCAGACCGTGAGGGCAACACCGATGAGCAGCGCCGGAAGTAACATCCACCATGCACCGGATTCAAGATGTACGGAAAATAAATTCACAAAAAAATAACGACCGAATAATTACAATATCTTATTTTTTCATCCACTCACTCGTTATCGAACGCATCGCATCGGAGCTAAGTTGCGGAGTATCGTACATCTCTGCCACGAGTCGTTGCCGCATTGCTTCGAACAAACAGATCGCCGCCGCGACCGATACATTGACGCTTTCGACCATTCCCATCATCGGAATATAGACGAGTCCGTCAGCAAGGCTCGCTGCTTCTTCGGAAATACCGCGATGTTCATTCCCGAGAACAAGCGCTATCGGTTTCGTGAGATCGTACGAATAAATGCTTTCTGCCGTCGGTTCGATCTTTGTCGCAAGAATTTGAAATCCCTCCGAGTGCAGATCGTCAAAACATCCGGCGAGAGAACGGTACCGTTTGAACTCGATCCATTTCAGCGCGCCTGATGCGCTCGTCATCCCGATACCCGGCGGCTGTTCGATCGTATAGACCATCATGACCCGGCATACGCCGACAGCATCGCACGAACGCAGAATGGCGCCAATATTATGGGGGTCGTGAACATTCTCCAAAACGACGACAAGACCGGGCTGACGGCGCTCCAGCGTCCTGGCTATCCGATCACTGCGTTCGTCGCTTCGGCTCCAACTATTTTCTACGCTCATAGCGCGATTTGTAACGCCGATGCCCGCCAGAGGGTTGCGGAATGCCCTCTGAATGAAATAAAAATCATTGACTTATAAGCACCTTTTCACAAACGTTCTGACATCTTTTTGCTGTTAGGTGTATGGAAGTATTATGCCCGAAGGACAGGCAACACCCGTACCACGTAAGCGAAGCGGCTGGCGATTTGTTCGCCGGACATTTGCGGTACTGTTATTTCTGGTTATCCTTCTCATTGCATTTACGCAGACCGATACGTTTCATAATCTTCTTCGCTCAGAGATCACATCCATTGTAGAAAATAATACGAATGGAACGGTGGCGATCAGTGAAATTAATGGAAATTTTCTAACCGGTATTTCTTTAAGCAACATTGAACTCCGGTTGAAAAACGATACCACTCGAATTCTTCGTGCGCGATCGGCTTCCCTCAGGTTCTCACTGTGGCAAATCATATTCTCGAATAAGATCGATATTACGTCGCTTTCGCTCGAAGCACCGTCTGTTTGTTTGAAGAAGACGAACGGAGATTCTCTCTGGAATTTCGAACATTTTCTCAAACCCTCCGCTCAGCCTGCTCAGGCATCGAAACCCTTCGCCATGACGATCGATCTGGAAAATCTTTCGATCGATAACGGTTCGCTGCGAGTGACAGATGAGAACGATACAAGCAACATACGGTTGATGCCCGACGCCAAGACACGATATGTTCGCTGGAGCGATCTTGATGTGAAGAACATAGTACTGTCGCTCAGCGGTAGAATTCACGGAAACTCACAGCAGTATCTCAAGATCGATCATTTGAGTTTTGATGAGATGAACTCTCCGTTCCATGTCTATGAACTTGCCCTTGCTGCATATCGCGACGGAGCAAATGTAGAAGTAAAAGATCTTCGCCTGCTCACCGATGCAACAAAGATCTCGCTCGATGCTTCTGTCACACCGCTGGTAATGCTCGCCGGGCTTCCATATGATTCGCTCGGTTCATCGAAAACATATATAAAACTTTCGGCATCTGGTGTCAGCCAGCGAGAGCTTGCGCAATTCATTCCCGATCTTTCATTTCTTGGCGGTGAACCGAGTCTCGATTTCGAAGCCGACGGAACATACGGAAATCTCAAGATCAAACACGGCAGGCTCGGACTCGAAAATGACGGCTTCCTGAATTTTAGCGGTGCAGTACTTCATCTCGATCATCCTGATAAACTCTATCTTGACGTCGATCTTATCGGACGAGGACTTTCCGATGGAACACTGAGGGAATTTGTTCCTGGCTTGCATATTCCCGATCTCCGCCAATATGGCACGATCGATATTCCGAAACTCGCGTACGATGGGTCCCCGTCTAATTTTACGACCGATCTGGAAATTAAAACAAGCAACGGAGGCATCAAGGGCACACTCGGATTCGATCTTAGAGCATCGAAGCAGGCATATCACGCCGATATTGTTACAACGTCACTCAATGCAGCACCGCTGCTCGGCGACTCGTCACTATCGAGCGATCTGAATATCGGCATAAAAATAAACGGCATCGGGTTCGACCCCAAGCGAATGACTGCTCATGCTACGATCGACGGGACCGGGGTATCTCATATATATGGATTCGATATTTCAGGCCTCCATCTTAATATGAATGCTGCAAAAGGGGTCCTGCAAACAGATAAAACCTCCGTGCAATTTAGCGACGGCTCCCATATCGAATCAAACTATCTTTCGGTCGATCTGAACACTCCTTCGCCGGAATTCGAATGCGACTTTTCGGCAGCGGACGCGCCGATACATAAATTCGTACGCCAATTCCCGCAAAACAGCAGCGTGAATATCAGTGCCGCGGTTTCCGGGAATACCGGCTCGCTTCGTTCGATCAAAGGGAGTTTTCATTCTGTAGTCAGCGGTTTGCCATATCACGGAACGACCCTCGCCCCGATCTCGGTTGCGGCGACTCTCGACCGAGATGATACAACGGGCGAACGTACCGACGTTGTTGCCAGCGACATCGCAGACCTGACGATCAAAGGAATATACGATCTGAAAACACTTGGCACATCGCTCGCCGACCGCTTTGATGCGCTTATCCATTCATTTGATATCCAAAAAAGCGACAGCGCTATTATAAGATCTGAACACATTCTTTCGAACTGCAGCGATTCGCTCCATTGCACATATTCTCTGAAAATGAAAGACCTGCGTCCTCTTTCTTATTTTTTGCCGGGAATAACACTCCTATCAAAAGGAAAGATGTCCGGCTCGATCGAGGGCTGCCCCGAACGGATGATGAACGTCTCGATTGCAGGTTCGCTCGGCCACTTATTCATTGCGCCATACGCGCAAACGAACGCCGACCCGCCATCGGTCCCCAAGATCGTTGCCGAACGGCTTGATGTTGACGTGGCTCTGAATGATCTATCGACAAATCCTGCAGACATCCTCGAGCATGCGACCGGACAAATTCTTCTGCGGTCTGATTCGACGCTCCGCATATCCGGAATTGGTATCGCGCATCCTGTCGCAGCGATCAAACTTGCAAGCGATCGTATCGTATATACTGTTGGCGGAAGCATCGAAGGAAAAACAGCGGTCTCGCTCAAAGGAGAGGGCACTGTGAATGGTCCTGAGAAAACACTCACTATCGATTCTGCACGAATCAAATTCTCCGACGGATTCGAGTGGTTTAACGACCGATCGTCGGTCGTCACGATCACGAATGCCGGAACAGTCAGTCTTGATACGCTCAGTCTGCTCAGGCCTGAGCCGAGTTTCGATCCCGGTAATAATTTTGCGCAACGACTGAAACTTGGCTTCACATTAAAACGTGATTCCATCGAACATGCATTTCTTTCATCGGGAATGCTCAGGATCTCCGATCTGCCGAAATTCTTTTCACCCTGGACGAGCGTATCGAAGCTCAACTTTTCGAACGGAAGATTGAACCGATTGAATGTGACGCTCGGCGGAACATTGTCTCATCCGGTTGCGCACGCCGATTTCTCGCTCAGGAGCGTTACATATAGTTCGGTCACGATCGACACGGCAATGATTCTTGCCGATTATGCGAACGGAACGATCCGTGGAGTGGCGGACGCACACGTTGACAGTGACGCGTTTCGGATCGAAAGCATGCGCGAAGGAAAAGATATTATCATACCGTCGGCAGCGAACGGGTTGCATATTACGATCGATAGTTTACCTATCTTATTTACACTTGCCGATTACCCGGAGCGGCTTGCCGATAGCGCCCATATCGCGAACTCGCCGGCAAGCATCCGGCTCCAGACTAGAGATTATCCGATCGATATGTTCAGTCAATTTGTACCGGTGATCAGTGAGCTGCACGGACTGAGCGATGTTTCATTGTTCATTTATGGAACGCCGGATAGCTTGAAGTTTGGCGGCGAAGCACATATTTCGAACGGTTCGTTTGTCGTCCCATATACGAATATCCGCTACCGGTTTCAAGGCCCGATCAAGCTTGCACATTCTGATCTCAGCTTTGACGGAGTAAAGATCTCGAATTACAGCGCTGATCTCGATAATGGCTCCGGCATACTCAACGGAGGCTTTCACTTCAACGGATTTAATCTCGATCGCTTTGATCTCATGCTTTCTGTGTCGAACCAATTGATGATCTTAAGCGATGCTTCGAAAGAATCGATGAAAACGATCTATCGACCATTAGTTATTAAAACCGGGGATAAACCGCTTAACTTTTACGGTACCATTGCCGAACCGCACCTCGATGGCGATGTCACAATTCCACAAGCATATCTTAC
>DASQGZ010000031.1:0-20738 GCA_035632315.1 Kapaibacterium sp. (SeqCode)
TGATGGGTTCGGTCCGAGATAGCGGCGAGGAGTTTTATCCAGACGCTGTGCATAGATCGAAGAAACAGTCGTTGAAGACGTGCTCAGCCTTCCATCGACCCATGCGGCGAGTATTTCACCTGTGCCTGTTTTAACTGCAACAGGATTCGTCTGGTTGGCAACCGAACCGTCCGAAGCATTTTCGTAGCAGACTGTAAAAATATGATTCGGATATGCAGGCACATCGGTCGAACCATCGCCGATCACGCGGGTCATCGAGATCGCATTTTTTGATGCGTCGTTTTGATAGACGACCATGATCCCTGAGTTTCCGGTTGAACTCACCACCGAATCGTCGGTGAAAATGATCGAGTTTGTCTGATCGCCGTTCCAATTATTTGAAATGCTGACCGGGCTCGAAGCCGACCCCCAAATGGGTGTACCGCTTGAGCTGAACCGGTTCGCATACACATCGTATCCTTTTGCAGAATTCGATGAGTTGAGTGTTTCCCAGGAAATCACCAACTGGTTGCCGTCGCGTGTGAGCGATGGGTTTCTCGAAATGTCTGCGGTGCCATTCGCACCGGCATATACTTCGACACCGTTATTTCCCCATGTCGAATACCCGCTATTATTTAACCGAGTCACCTGGATCGACTGCGGAACATTTGCTCCGCTGATCCAAGCAAGATATGCACCACCATTGCCATCGGGTATGATCTTAGGTGTGTTCTGTCGTGATGTGAATGCAATGACCGGAGCTCCGCTTTTTCCCCAGGCGGGCCCGCTCGAAGTCAGGAAGTTTCCATAAATATCCGGCCTGCTCGAAAGTGTGATCGCGGTACGATTATCTTCCCAGACGACGAACGCATTTCCGTTGTCGTCCTCGCAGATCGCTGCGTTCGCCGGCGAAGTTGCCGACTCAGGTGTATTCGGCACCGAATCCACCGCAAAGCCTTTCGTGCCATAACCGAGCGATCCGTTTGAAAGAATATGCTGTCCATAGAGATCAAGCTGTCCGCTTCCGCGCCGTTGTTCTAACCAGACGACATAGGCTCCGCCGCTCCCATCGGTCGCGATGACTGGCTGAGTTTTTGTATTATTATTTTGGCATAACTGGACACCGTTCGAAGTCCATTGAGCGTAGCCGCCGTAATCGAGCTTTTGGGCATAGACATCCCAATGATTATTACGAAAATCTTCCCAAACGATGATAATACCGTCGCGCCCGTCGGTGCAGGCCTTGGGGTGCTGCTGGGCGTTGGAAGCAGTACAAACAGGGGTGTTCTTGGTCGTATCGGAAACCCACTGAGAAAATCCGTCGCGGGCGCAAGCAGTAATCATCAGAACTATTACCGCCGAAAATACAACTGTAAATCGCTTTTTAATATCCATCAATATTCTTTTCTCCTCCACAACACACCAACTGAACTATATACACGACAAGTATTTAGCAGTCGGTATCATAAGCAAAAATCATTCCTGAGATTTAAAACAATGATAATATGCTTTCGTTTCTTCATAGCCACTGCTGCCATCTATCTTACGCCAATGCAACATTGTAACCGTTTCGGCTGTTTTCAGGATTCGATTTTCAGCCGGAGTGGCGGAATTGGCAGACGCGCCAGACTTAGGATCTGGTACGGTAACGTGTGCAGGTTCAAGTCCTGTCTCCGGCACGTAACTTATTTGAATTCAATTGGAAACAACCATCAATAAACGTTCGCAGGTTCTTCGTGAACTTGAGATTTTCGTCAGCGAAGAAGAGCTTGCAAAAGCATTCGACGATGCTTATACGACCATTCGGCCGCAAATGACGCTGCCTGGTTTTCGCGCCGGGAAAGCGCCTGTGTCGCTCATCAAAAAACTGCATGGTGATGCCATTGAAGGCGATGCGCTCGAAAAAATGGCGCAGGAAAAATTCAAAGAAGTCGTCGAAGTCCAAAAGCTCGAACCGATCGGCACGCCGGTGATGACGGATCTTCATCGTCATCACGGCGAGGGCGCTCACTTCAAGATCGCATACGAGGTCAAGCCCGAGATCACGCTTGCCGAATTTGACGGTGCCGAGGTTGAACAGCCCGTATTTTCTGTCACCGATGCCGATGTTGAAGAACGTGTGCATTACCTGCGGTTCAATTATTCGTCGAAAGAACCTTCGCCGCAGATCGATGACGACGAAACGATCGTCTCGCTGACATTTACCGATCACTCGAATCCCGAGCAGGCAAAAACCGAATCAACGACGGTCTATTTACACGATCCTCAGATCGTCCCCGAGCTTCGCGATGCACTTATCGGCAAGAAGATCAACGATACATTTGATATTAATTTGCCCCAGAGCGTGGACGGAGAGCAAAAGACGCTGCCTGTCACAATTGCGATCGATACGATCGAAAAGGTAACACTGCCGGCAGTCAATGAAGAGTTTGCAAAGAAGATCAGCCGCGATAAAGCTGCGACCGAGCTTGAAGTGCGGATGCTTGTTCGCGAAGAACTCGAAGCAAATGCAAAGCGCCGCTCTCAGGAGGGGCTCGAATCGAATATGGTCAATATTTTGCTTTCGAAGCATGAATTTCAAGTGCCGCGCACATTTACGTACACGCTGATCGACGCGATGCTCAAAGAAGCGAAAGAAGAGAACAAGCGGCGCGGCTATCCGGAAGATTACGGCATTAACGAAGAAGAATTCCGTACCAACGCATGGGGAAGTGCCGAAACGCGCGCGAAATGGCTGATGCTGCGTGAAAAACTTGTCGAGGCAATGAACCTCGAAGCAAGCGAGGACGAGATCAAAGCGCTCGCTGCAAAAGATGCAGAGCAATATGGCATTCCAGCCGATAATCTCGAAAAATATTATCTTTCATCAGATGAGATCAAAGAGCGAGTTCGCTCCGAAAAACTCGTCGAAGAATTGAAAAAAAGATTTATCGTTAAAGAAAAAGAGATCGCATCGAATAAGTAATATACCCTTCTCCCTTTGGGAGAAGGGTAGGGATGAGGGCAGGATGGCACTCAAAAATTATTTCTCAATATCAACTCTCTCGATCCTCCGTACGGTCGGAGTTGTCATCGTCAGAAAATAACTTCCTCCTGAAAGATATTGCGAGTTAAAATTAAACGAATGTGAGCCCGGTTTCAACTCGCCATCGGAAATTACTGCAACGTTCATCCCGAGTAAATTCAAAAGTTCAAGACGGGTTCTTCCGGTTTCTGTCGTTTTGATTTCGATATGGATTATTCCGTTCGAGGGATTCGGCGTGATCGACGTTATAGAAGGCATTTGCTCTTTGAGCAGAAAATTGCGTATTGTGCTATCGCTGCATTCATACAAAAGAGTGAACGTTCCGCTCTCGGTCTCGGCGTCATAATCTACAGGGTTGCCGGCTCCATCAAGCCAATTAAAATCTACAATGTTCAAGGGGCTTGTTGTGCTTTGCCCGAGCATTACAGTAACCGGGAAGAAGCCAATTGTATCTGAGGCAGCAAGCGAACCGTGTATGGTAACCGTATCGAAGCTATTGCCTTTTTGTATTATTCCGCCGTTCGCATCGAGCAGTGAATTATCATAAGCAATCCTCGCAGAAAAACTCGTTGCCAATGATTGCACGGAGGAGATTGGTACATTCTTCAAAATTATTGGGATATTTTTATGATCGCCGGGATAACCGGAATCATCGGAGATTGAGACAAGGGGTTTTGGATGTATGATGGAGAAGAGGGAGTCAGATGTGTCGGATTGTGGAGCAATCAATGGCGAAATTTTCCATACAAAAATATTTGAATTTCCATTCGAAGTTAATGTAGTATCTACAAAATCAGAAGTAGTGTTAAAAGAACCAGTGGTATAGACATCACCAATTGAATCGCTAGCTATGGATGTTCCCCAATCCCCCTCCGATCCACCTGCTCTTTTTGCCCATTCAATGTTGCCCCCCAAAGAGCATTTTGCAACAAAAATATCTGCAGTACCAGCACTGGTAAGAGAAGTATCTTGAAAATCAGCAGTTCCGGTAAAAAAACCGGTTAAGTACAAATTTCCGGAATTATCCAGAGCTATCCCTTCACCAAAATCCTCAAATTTGCCTCCCATTCTTTTTACCCAAACGTTAGTACCGTCCAGATTATATTTCGCAAGAAAAATATCACTGACTCCTTCACTTATAATTAATTGATTATCAAAATTTGCTGTATCGCTGAAATTTCCTACAATATAAATATTACCGGAATTAAACACAATGCGATGAGCAACGTCAAATCCTTTTCCGCCGGCTTTTTTTGCCCACAACAGATTTCCATCGGCACTATATTTAGCGATAAAGATATCACCATCCCCGGAGCTTTTCAGGCTGACGTTGCCAAAATCTAATGAGTCGTAGAAAATACCCACAATGTAACTATTCCCTAATGTATCAACGGTAACCGATGACCACTCTTCACGCGAGGATTGTGGAGAAACATCTATGCATTTGTTGACCCATTCCAGACTTCCATCCGTATGATATTTAGCGATAAAGATATTATAAAGTCCTTTGCCATTGACGGACATACCATTGAAATCAGCAGTTTCTTCAAAAAAACCGGTAACAAATATATTCCCCTTTGTGTCGACTGCAATACCCATACCTTCATCATTAAACATTCCACCTGCTCTTTGGGCCCATTGAATTATTCCGTCAGATCCATACTTAACAACGAAAATATTGTTCTGGCCTTTACTATTCAATGTTATAGGACCGAAGTCTGAAGTTTCTTGGAACCACCCAGTGACATAAACGGATCCAGAACTATCAATCGCAATTCCTTCTCCCACGTCAGCTACAGGTCCTCCAGCACTGTTTAACCATGCAATTATTCCATCTGGATGCAATTTTGCAATATAAATATCAGAGCCTCCTTTGGCAGACGCTGAAGTATTGCCGTATCCTAAAATATCAGTAAACTGGCCTGTCACATAAATGTCCCCCGACCTATCTGTTGCGATGCAGTCACCAGTTGCATATCCACCTGCGCCCGATGGGATTAGTTTAGCCCAACCCTGACCAACGGATTTAGAATCTTGCTCGACTTTGATTAGACACTTACCACTTACTGTCCCAGGAACCTGCCAGGGATAGCGTCCGCCGGTGGCAGTATCGGTGATGAGGATCCAGGTGGTTCCGGCGTCGATGGAGTATTCGAGTTTTACGGTATCGGTAAGTGGAATGCCAGTCCAGGTAATTACGGTATCGTTTCCGGTGAAAAATTTTTCTCCTCCGTCGGGGCTAATAATTTTCAGCGAATCCTGCGCCGACGCTATTTGCGCGGCACACAGGAGGAAAACGATACACCAACAAGTCCGCTGTGTTATAACCATTACTATCAAATATACGCTTCTTCCATCAACTGACACCCGAGAACCCGACGGCGGAGGGTTAGGGGCGGATTTCTGCCCTTTTTGCAATAATAATGTTGCTGCTTCGTCTATATATATGTGGATGTGAAACTACGGTGCGTGTAAGAATGTATAACAACAAGTTTACACATATAAATAAATATGAAATTACCTTTTGATTACAACAAAGTGACAAGCCTCTACGAGTCGAGTCCGATGTACGATGCGCTTGTGCCGATGGTCGTCGAGCAGACGTCGCGCGGCGAGCGGGCGTATGATATTTACTCGCGCTTGCTCAAAGAGCGTATCGTTTTTATCGGTACGCCGATCGACGATACGGTCTCGGGCCTGATCATTGCGCAGCTGCTGTTTCTCGAATCCGAAGATCCCGATAAAGACATTAATATCTATGTCAATTCTCCGGGCGGATCGGTTTCGGCAGGGCTTGCGATCTACGATACGATGCAATACATCAAGCCGGATTGCGCAACGATCTGCCTTGGCATGGCAGCGTCAATGGCATCGGTGCTGCTTGCCGGCGGCGCCGCAGGGAAGCGTTCGGCATTGCCGCACTCGCGCATTATGATCCATCAGCCGCTCGGCGGAACGCAGGGCCAGGCGACCGACATCGAAATATATACCAAAGAAATGCTTCGTATCCGCGACGAGCTCTACGGTATTTATGCTAAACATACCGGCAAAGATTTGGCGGAGATCGCCAAAGATTCCGACCGTGATAATTATATGAACCCCGATCAGGCAAAGGCATATAATCTGATCGATAACATTATGACGCATAACGAACTCAAAGCGTCAAAGGCGTAAGTGAGGTATTAGGTGTTGGGTGTTCGGTGAAATCCCGGACGCCCATTTTTTTTTTGTCATTGCGAGCCGATAGGCGAAGCAATCCCCTCGATATCTTGTAGAAAATTTTAACTTCCTGATTTTTCTCGGTGTGTTTACTAAAGTTTCACTCAGAACTTATACGTCAGCGAAATTCCTCCGACACTCGGCGCAAGAAGCAATCCGCTATCCGAAGGTTTTTTCTTCCCGAAATCTCTTTCTTCATCCCGTTTGGTAACCCATAATCCTGTTGTCGTTGCAATGGCAGCACCAAAGAATGTATCGCTAAGCCAATGCTGGTCATGGTACATTCTCGAAAATGCAGTACTGGCTGCTGCACCATAGAGAAGCACTGTTGCGATCGGATTGCTGATTCTTTCGGCAAGTACCGATGAAATGCAAAATGCGACCGTCGCATGTCCTGATGGCAATGAATGATAGTCATCCGAAAAAGCGAACGGCTGAAAACTAAATGCACCGCGATCGGCATACGGCCGGGAGCGGCCCGCTATGTATTTCAATACTGTTGTTGTGGCACCGGCGAGCGCAAGGGTCTCGATGAGTTCGCGTCCGGTCGTTCGCAGATCGTCGCACTGGAAAATGAGTCCGCCGAGATATGTAATGCCTGATGCCGCAGCGATACCGTAAATATCTCCGTAATGGGTGCTCGCATTCATAACATTTTGAAAACCGGACGCCTGTGACGAAGTTCGTGCCGCGTGACGGCCGCTGCTGTCGAGCGGCATCAGAGCAGCTGTGCCGCCAACAACGATCGCAGCATTACGCCAATCAGTACCGTCGAATTGAAGAGGCCGTATGAAGAACGGTCCGACGTCGCTCCAGACAAGGGAGATGTCATCCCCGATCGTTGTGAATATGGGTTTATGTGAAGTTGAATCGGCTGCGGTGGCAGAACCAACACGAAGTAGCAGGGAGAAAAAAAGAATAATAGCACACGGATGACAGAGATGTTTGCGGATTCGTATTTTCAATTCTTAATTCTCCATTCTCAACTTGACACTGGCTTATGCTTAGCCCGAAGCAATTTATGAATATCGATCTGCGCTTCGATCCGTTCGGCTCCGGCCCGCACCCGACGATACCGGTTCATTTTGCCTTTCGACAGTAATCGGGCTTTGACATTATCGCGCAGCTGCAGATCGATAAACGCACGGATCTGCTCGCGAATTCGCTCATCGTAGATAGGAAATGCCGCCTCGATACGATGGTTAAGGTTGCGCGTCATCCAATCGGCGCTTGCAAGATACATTCGTTCCTCGCCATTATTATAAAAATAATACACGCGGCTGTGTTCGAGAAAACGATCGATGATACTGATGCCGCGAATGTTCGCACTGAACGAAACGGAATCGACGATCGTACAGCAGATGCCGCGAATGATGAGCTGTATGCGCACTCCGGCATTGCTTGCCTGATACAGCTTTTGGATCATTTCGTCGTCTTCGAGGCTGTTGAGTTTTAGAACAATACGCCCTCGTCCGCCTTCTTTTACATTTTTAATTTCTTTGTCGATGAATTTGATGAGCCGTGTGCGCATGTTGAACGGCGAGACGAGCAAGTGTTCAAAGTCTGCTGAGCGTTCTTTGCGGCCAAGAATTTGAAATACTTCCTTGACTTCTTTTGTCAGCCGTGGGTCGGTCGTAAAGAATCCGAAATCAGAATATAACTTTGCGGTCTTCTCATTAAAATTTCCGGTCGCGAGATAGCAATACCGTTTCTTTTCGCCGGCCACCATTTTTGTCACGATGCACATCTTCGAATGTACTTTGAGGCCCGGAAAACTATATAGCACGCGGATACCGGCGCGTTCGAGTTCTCCGGCCCAGAAAAGATTTCGCTCTTCGTCGAACCGCGCTTTGATCTCGACGAATGCCGTGACCTCAATCCCTTTTTTTGCCGCTTCTTTCAACGCTTCGACGACCTCCGAATTATTTGCCACCCGATACAATGTGATCTTTACTGCAATGACCGCCGGGTCGGAGGCTGCTTCTTTTAAGAAGCGAATGACATAATCATAGGTCTGATATGGGTAGATCAGCAGGATTTCTTTGTCTTCGATCACCGAGAAAATTGACTTCGCATCTTTGAGGTCAGCATGGGATAACAGCGGCAGCGGCTTGACTTCGAGCGCCGGATTACCGGGATTCGGAAAATTCATCAGGTCGCTGAAATTATGATAACGGCCGCCCGGGATCATATCGTCATCAGTCAGCTTGAAAAATTTTGCGAGTGTTTTCAGCATATCGGCGGGCATTTGCGGATCGTAGAGAAATCGTGACGGGACGCCGCGGCGGCGGCCGCCAAGCCCTTGCTTGACTTTTTCGAGAAGATCGCCTTGAAATTCATCTTCGATATGAAGTTCGGCATCGCGCGTGAGTTTGATCGCATAGACGCCGAGGACGTCGTATCGTGCGAAGAGTTCTTTCAGGGAAAGACGAATGACGTCATCAATGAACATCACATTCGTCTCTTTTCCTTTTTTTGGTAGTACGTAAAACCGGTCGAGTTTGTCGGTCGGGATCTCAAGGATTGCCAACTGGCTGCCGCTTTGTTCGCTCACGAGCTGACGTTCGGTAATCGTCTCGCTGCGTGGTGAGAGTTCGACTGCAAAATAGAGTCCGCGATTTTTCAAAAATGGCGGCTGTGACGGATCTTTCAAAAATACAGGTTCAAGCAGCGGAAGGATCGCTTCGGAAAAAAATCTGCGCGCGTGTTCGGCTTGTTCGGGCGTCACCTCCGATTCCCCGATGAGAAAAATGTGATGATTATGAAGCGCGGGAATGATCCTCTTCTGAAATATTTTTCCGAACATTTCCTGCTGGGCGCGGACGATCTTGTGTATTTTTTTCAGCAGTTTTTCCGGCTCGAGTTCGAGATCGCTTTTTGCGCCTTTTTTGAGATTGAGCAAACTTCGAAGCGAGGCAACACGAACGCGGAAAAATTCATCGAGATTCGACGAATAGATCGCAAGAAATTTAATGCGTTCATACAGCGGATTGCGCGGATCGGCAGCTTCCTGCAGAACACGTTCGTTAAATTGCAGCCAGCTGATCTCACGATTGTTCGTTTTGTAGCGTTCAGCCACTCGTCTTGGTGATTCGACGGATATTTCCATATTACAAACAATTTACCCGTCCAATGTTAAAAAATAATTACGAAATCATTATACTATTGTAAGGTGATGTTTCGGCGAGGCGTTCCCAGCTTCTTCAATATCTGAACACATGCGGATAAAACCAAATAAGCACATGCGTAATGATCCCAACGACCATCCCAAGCATAAACCAAAAGATCGCCCAATTGTTCGTTACTTCCTTTCGTTTGGCAGTATTTTCGAGCTCCTCAAGTTCAGTCACGGTACGTTCAACGGTAAGTTGTCCGACGTGGCTTGCAGTACGATGGGTCAGCGCTCGGATGCAGGAAAACATTGACAGCAGGAATGCAGGGGCAAAGAGGATATACGGTTTTCCGAAGATCGATGTATGTCCGACCCGAAGGGCATCGTTTGCAATGATAAGGAGGAGCACAATATTGGCAACCAGGAAGAATTGGGCTTTTCGGTTTGCAACTTCGATCAGGCGAACGCTCTTATCCACCATCATCATTAGAAGTGCGAGATCCGGAGCCGGTGCGGTCATTGCTTCAGGAGACTGATTAGGCTGTTTGGTAACCGGAGCTACTGCCGGCGGAGCAGGGAACTCTGTTTTTTGCTGATAAAGTTTGCGCAGATTTTTTGCCTGTCGTGCTTCGAATCGCTCCTGCGCAGCTCGTGTAAAAAATTTGTGAGAGGAAAGCAGCTTGATGTTTTGTTCGAGCCACTCATCATTACTGAAATGCCTGATGTGTGCGTGTTCCCATTCGATGCGAAGAAGCTCGCTGCGCCGGGAAAAACTCTTTTTGCCAAGTGTCGCAAGATCGGCGTCGGCAACGATCTCCTCGAGTACATTGCGTGGCGTTTGAGGGACTTTTGTTGCACCGATGCACCCGGCTACGAGACCGATCGTATTTTCTGGGCAGTTCTTTGAACGTAAAAAATCTTTTGCGATGCGAATGCTTACCTCCTCGTGGCCGATATAGATCTCCGTGTATCCGGTGTCGTGCAGCAGTGCGGCCAGTACGACCACTTCGATCCCCTCGTCGCCAAGCTCGGTATCGTCGCCGAGCATTTGTGCGATCTTCGCAACCGACTTGCTGTGGCTGAAGGTATGATAGACCAGATGATCGGGCAGCTTCTTCTTGAAGAGTTCGAACACGAACTCCTCTGTCTCGGCGATGATCTTGTGCTGGTCTGTCACGTGATGTATAGAGTTATCGTATTCAAATATAAGTGGATTTGTGAACGGAAATATTCAAATCACTTTTCCTTCCTAAACTGCACTCCCCGCCATTGAGTGAAGAGCGGCTTGCATTTGTTGCGCTGGTATTTACCGGTGCTTGTTACCGGGATGTCATTGCCGAAGATAACAATCTTTGGCGTTTTTGCAAATGGCAGATATTCTAAGCAATGTGCGATCACATCGTGTTCGGTTACCGACGAACCATCTGCCCGTTCAACGTATGCCCCAACTTCCTCGCCATAAAAATCATTCTCGAAACCGACAGCAATACCTACTTTGACGCCCGGGCAGCTGCCGATCACTTCGTCAATCTCTAACGGAGAGAGATTCACGCCGCCGCGAATGATCAGTTCTTTTAATCTGCCAGTAATAAAAAAGAATGTTTTGCCTCGTTCATCGACTTGATAAAATCCTTCATCACCCGAACGAAACCAGCCGTATGAAAATGTCTTCTCATTCTCTTCGTCGTTATTATCATAATGCTTCATCACATTAAAACCGCGAATAGCGATCTCACCTCGTTCACCCGGAGCGAGTTCGTTGCCGTTGTCGCCCGCGATCATCATTTCATTCTGCGGTATTGCACAGCCGATTGATGGAAATCCGAAGTCGCGCATCCAGTGCGAGTGCTCTTCTTTTGTGAGGCTCACGGGAAGAAAACACGAGTAGCACGTCGTCTCCGAAAGCCCATACCCATGCATGATCGGAATGCCAAACATGTCCTCGAAATGCATGCCGAGCTCCATTGTTAATGGTCCTGCACCGCAGATGATATGGCGAAGCGATTGGGATTCGGGGTATAGAATTTTGGATTTGTAAAACTCAATAAGAAATGCAAGCAATGTCGGGACAACACTCACAACATTGACATTTTCTTTTTCGATACGCGGAAAGAAATGTTCAGATTGAAATTTTTGATTGAGCACTACACTGCCTCCGGCATACATCGGCGTTACCAGTGTAACGATCGTACCGTTGACATGGTGGATCGGCAGCACGCACATCATTCGCTGAGAGTTTGTAATTCCGTGCCACTCGGAAATGCCTTTTGCATCGATAAGCAGATTGTATTGCGTCAGCACGACGCCCTTCGGGTTGCCGGTCGTGCCACTCGTATAAACGATCAGCGCTTCGTCGTCAATGGTAACGGCTTCATCCGAACGAAAAATCGATCGAGCATTCAAGAGCTCTTCTTCATAGGAATATATCCTCTTTCCCTTATCAAGGAGATGATTGTGATGAGGTTCTTCCCCACAGATCATTGTCGCTGCTATTGTTGTGACACGTTCAATGATCGGGAGTACTCGTTCGAGATAATCACTCCGCAGAAAGGCAAGCTTTGCACCGCTATTTTCAAGGATATATTTGATGCGGTGGTCGTCTTCGGAAATACTTACCGGCACAACACACACACCCATTAGCCACGCGGCAAAATACTGGACGACAGTATCGGCATGATTATGCGAGATCGTTGCGATGCGGTCGCCGCGGCGAACGCCGTGCGAACGCATCAGGTCGGCGCACATCGACGCCAACATAAAAAAATCTTTGTAATTGTCCTCGCGGCGATTGCCATCGAGATCGTAATAAATGAGAAATGGTTTCGTATCGTAATCGCGCGCGTTCTTGAACATCAATTCGCCGATGTTCTCATAGCCGGCATATCCTGCGGGGTTTGTTATATCACTCGTCATCCGAGCATGAGTGATCTTGTTTATGATCTCATCAGTGAGCATGAATGTTCGTCAAGCCTCCGTAATACTATACAACTCCACCTCATGCTCTTTGCCTTTTAATAAAAAAGAACCGACGCGTTCGGCATTATACTTTAGCTCGTCTTTCGGAATTTCTGCAAGCAGATCGTGGCTGACAAGAATTTTTGCGCCGAGCGAATGACATTTTTCTTTGATACGCGATGCAGTATTGACAACATCGCCCTGAAAGACGATCTCTTTTTTAATATCACCAATGACACCGACGATCACTTTGCCGGAGTGGATCCCTGCTTTATACGCCGGCGCATCGCCATATTTCGCAATATACTTCGGCGCGAGCGAGTCCATAATATGATTAACACTGAAAAAACAATCGATGCAATTGATAGCTGATTTCAATGTGCCGTTCTTCCACGTTACAACGATTTCGTCTCCGACATATTGATAGATCTCACCGCCGGTCGATGTGATCGCAGGCGTGATGTCATAAATATAATCGTCGATCAATTCGTGAAATCGGATATTGCCGAGTCGTTCGGCAAGAGTCGTGGAAGCGTCGAGATCGAGAAACATAAAAATGCGCTCTTCTTCGACCGGGCGTGAATATTTTCCGGCAATGACATTCAACAGCACATTTTGCCCAAGCATACGATTCATCTGGCGCACCAGATTAATAAGAAAGAGTGCCGTCAGCGCATAGATCACAATATAGAGGAGGTCGCCGCCATAAAGAAATCGCTGTGTTTCGGAAGCACTGTATGCGCCGGCCAAAGAAACGTCGTCACGAAGCATCTTCAACACAAGCACGAAGACGATCGCGTAAAAACCGACGATAGCGATCTGCAACATCGTACGAAGCACGAGAGCCTGCAGGAACGGCATACGGCGAAACGACTCTGACAGCCGCGAATGCTCAAGAGTAGCAAGCGTCAGCGCAACTGCCGCACCGATGATCATTCCATTAACGACCGACCGGCTCGAAAAGCCATATAAGATCGCCGGCAGTGCGCCACCGGCAACAATGCCGGCAATGACAAATGCAAGATATGTATTTATTCTTCGCAAAATTTTTAGAAAGCGAACCCGGTAGTGAGATACATTTGCGTCGCTTCGCTCGAATGTCCGATCGTCAGAACAATTGTATGTTCGCGCGACACCGGCGCAACCCACACGCCGCCGCCGAACGACGTATGCCAGAGATTCGAAAAATCGTTGTCAACATATACGCGGCCTGCATCGGCAAAAAGCAAGATGCCGATCTTCGACGGCACAAACACCGACAGCGAAGCTGCTTCAATGCGCAGATCGGCAGATGCGAGAATGGATTCTTCGCCGGCGAAGCGGTTGCTATAGTATCCCCGAAGACTTGATGCACCGCCAAGAAATGCCGATTCGTAGAACGGATGTTCGCCGAAAAGTTTTGCTGCATTCATTCGTAGTGCAAGTGTTACCGGTGTGACGATCTGCGATGTTAGGTACCCTTTTATGTCGGCGTGCAGCGATGTATATGCATACGAATTATTGATGATCTCCGGCGTCCAGATACTAGCGAACGATGCATAAATTCCTTCGGTAGGTGCACGGACTTCATTGCGCGAATCGAATGCGACTCCTGCAGAGAACCGCGCCGTCGTCATCGGTCCGACGCCATACATATATCGTCGGCGGATCACCGACGAATCGTTGATCGGGTCGGCATCGGTCGTCACATAGCGCAGTGCTGCCGTCCCCCAGATGGATGTGTGCTCAAAGATCTCATACGAGTATCCGTGCGAAAGCGTGAATTGTTGCTGGTGCAATCTGTAACCGGCAACTGAATATCTGCTGTTATCAAGCGAAATTGTATTTCCGTAACCAAAGAAATTTAGAACATCGAGCGATGAAGCACGCAAAGAAACCGAGATGTCCCCGCCGAGGCGATGCGGAAAATATTCCGAAAATTCTACTTCATATTTGCTTGGCGTCGTCGCATATCCGCCGCGGAACGTCATGATCTTATCGTACGGCTCTTCGCGAAAATCGTAGTCAATGACAGATATTGCGGCGCCAATGAATGCGCCTTCGTCGCTCGAAGCTCTGAACCATGGATTGTATTGCAATGCCCGCCCCCAATCGCGCGCGAGCGGTTGGCTCACTGCCGAGTCGTCGAGCGGCGAGGGACCCGATTTGATGACCGTGCTCGATGAATAAATAAAATTCGTTTCGTTCGGCTCGCCATAAAAATACGTTTTCTTCTGGTCTTTCGGGAACGGCGTGAAGTGCAAAAAATATCCGCTGACATGCGAGCTATCGACCAGTTCGTCCGCGCCCGCACCGCCTACAACGTGGACATCGATGCTCGAACTCACATTGCCACGAACGATGGCATAATCATCACCGCCGCCGAGATGTATCCGAATCTCTTTCGTATGTTTGCCGTCGAACGTATGCTCGAAGATGGGTGCGCCTTTTTTTGAGCCGCTGCCTTTGTCGCGTTCGTAAATTTTTACCTCGACGGTATCGTCAGCCGTGCGGTCGATCTCGGCATACTCAGGGTTATCCGAGCAGCGAATATCGACGATACGCAGACGGCGGTCGGAGTCGCCGAGGCTGACACGAGAATCGTTTCGGAGATCGATGTTTGTCAAATGGCCTTTGTAATGTGTGACATTACCGCCCAAAACAGAATCGCGGATAACCGGCACGCGGCTCGTGAGCGTGGAATCGAAAAGGATGTGATAGAGCCGCCCGTGAGAAACGGTATCCACTTCCTGTGCGCGCAGAGACGCCGCACAAGAAACGATCACGACAGCAAAAATGAACCGAACGATATTCTTTCGCAAGAATATGAAATTTTATGAAGTTAAGAGAACAAAAATACCGAGGAAAAGAGCGGGGGAGGGGAATTGTGAAATCCTACGGCACTATGAACGATGTCGTCAGATTCCCAAGCCGCGCGAAGTAGGTGCCGGGAGGTGGAGCGTTACACTCGGTTTCGGTTACGTCACTTGAGATGGGAAGTAGCTTACATTCACGCCCGAGAATATCGTATATGATTAATGGTCTACTTTCTGGAGAGGGAGGAAATTCAAATCGGAGTCTGTTAGGGGGGAAAATAGTAATGGATCTCAAGGAACCTGGTACGTATGTATTCCCCATATCGGTCCCAAGATCAGGGGCAAAGAGATTTAAAGATAATTCAAAAATAAACGACGCTGTATCTTCGAATATTGAAAGATATTCATTTGTTGAAGACGCGTAGGAGCCTGGTCCATAATTAATGTAATTATTATAATGGTAGTAACAAGAATCTAGGTGTATTCGAGCTTGAGCGCCCGAATCCATTACTTTAAATATTCCTGAATCGATCGATTTTGAATTAAGGTTAGAGAAAGAAAGATATTCAACGTCGCTTTCAGTTCTAAGAGATGCATAGTAATCACCTTCGTATCTTAAACTCGCTGCTTTCAGAATCGACTTTGAACTATCAAAAACAAGACTGATTAAAAAAATCTGTGGTGTGCCCATATTCGAATTAAATGAGTATGTCAAAGAAATTGTATCACCATCCATAGTTATATTTGACTGCTTTCCTCTTTCGAAATTCGCAGTTCTGCCTATTGCTCCATTGGATGTGCCTATTTGGTCAATATTATTCTGAGTGTCGATGTCGTGATATGAGTAATTTATATGGGACTTGATATTAAATGCAATGGAGGGTGTGTATTGTATTTGAGCATGACAATATCGGTTTGACAAAAAAAGTAGTAAATATATTGCAACGAAAGTTTTCATCCTTACAAACATACAACAAATAGACACCCTGCACTAAATAAAAATGGGGCACAAACTGCGCCCCATTATTTGCATTGAATCGTGAGCCCGCCCACGGTTGAAACCGTGGGCTATATTTCATTCGATCCGCTGAAGCGGGTGATTCTCGTCCGTAGGACAGAATGAAATATAGACATGGGTTTTAACCCATGTCGGGTTTTCGATCATTTTATCACCCTGTCAATAATCTCTTTCTGCCAGGGCTCCCATTGTTTGGATTTGTAATAGGACATCATCATATCGCGATACTTCGTTTGCTGGTAATATTTTGTCAGCTCGTCGTTGCCGGAGCCGGCGAGGCGGTTGTTCGTCGAGAGCAGGCAGTCAATTAAATTCGCGAGCAATGTTTCGTTGAGGTAATTCAATCGTTGCAAAACGCCCATTGCATTCTGGCGCGTCGTGAATTCATAGGAAACGCTGACGTAATCGACAAGCTCCGGTATGATCGACGTGTCGCCGGTATTCGCCTTGACTTCGAGCCATTTGATGCGGACTTTGCGCGACATCCCCTCCACGCCATTCGTCGCTTCAAGATACTTCTGTACGTTTGCCGGGAAGCTCTCGGAAAGTTTTTCAAGCGCGACAGTGATCATATTATACGACGAATCTTTCAGCAGCGGTTCGATGTCGGCTTCGAGATCGGCGGGGATGAAACGATAACTATTTATCGCAGCCATACGGACACCGAGCGTTGTGTCTCTGATCGCGCGACGAATGATTGCGCGAGACTCTGACGAATTATCACTTGCGAGCTGTTCGACGATCTCCGAGCGCGTGGCTTCGTAGGTTTCGTGATTATATGCTTTGATAAGCACATCTCGTTTTTTCTCCCACGATGACGAATCACTTTTGAGTGCGACAAGCGCATCGTAACGGTCGAGCATTTTCGGTGCGGTCAGCGCTTGCGCTTCGAGTTCGGAGAACGAACGTTTGAAATTTACTTTCTTGACGATCTCGTCACCCGGATCGAAGAGCACATATGAGATCTGTTTGGCGGATGAATTCGGGATCACGACCGTGTGCGATTGCTTTTCTATCCATTCGCGTTTGGAGTCCATCGTGCCGTCGCTGTAATGCACTTCGAAAACGATCGGCATTTTGAAGAGCTTAGTCAGTTCGTCAACGTGCTGAGTCTGCAAAACGGTAACATCGGTTTCGTTTGCGAGCGCTTTGTAACTGACATCGTAGATCGGGTAACCTCCGCGATAGAGCCATTCTTCGAAGAACCAATCGGGCGAAAGGCCGAGCGTATCCTGAAATGCTTGATACAGGTCATTCGTCTCGACGTTCTTATATGCGTGATGCGACAGATAATAATGATAAACATGCTGCATTTCTTCTTCGCCAAAACAGTAGAGCATCATCCCGATCACCGTCGAGCCGCTCGGATAAATGCGCGAGCCACCTGCTTTTGTATGCACGATCGGATAACGGTCGGCATCGTTTGCTGCGAGCATTGCATTATGTTCGCCGCGGCGATTCCACTCATAAGCGTCCTCGCCATATACTTGACGTGTGAATAATTTCGGGAAGAACGTCGCATGGCTTTCGTGCAGCCACATTTGCGGGCCATTTCTGATGGTAATGTAATCGCCGAACCATTGATGCGTCAGTTCGTGTACATCGACTCCGAAATATCCGCGGTCGAGCGTACCGCGCGCATCGTTAAGAAAGAAATCGCCATAGACGGTCGCAGTCGTATTCTCCATCGCACCGTAAATAAAATCTTGTACAGGAATGTTCGAGTATGACTCCCACGGAAACGGAATGCCTGTCCAGTTCGCAACAAAGTCAATGCACTCGGTCGCATCTTTATATGTCGGCTGAACATACTCGGGATGTTCGGGATAATAATAGAGGTTGACCGGCACACCGGCTTTTGTTTTGCGATGTTCGATGCCGTATTTGCCAATGCCGAGCATCACCAGATATGCCGAATGCGGATGCGTCATTTTATAATGCCACGTCTTTGTGCCGTCGCTATTATCTTTGACGGAAAGTTTTGTGCCGTTCGAAAGCACTTCGTAATCTTTATCGAAATGGACGATCGTTTCGGTGATGAGCTTATCGTCCCAATCGTCATAGCAGGGAATCCAGTAGCGATTATCGGTGCCTTCGCCTTGTGTCCAGATCTGTTTGCGCGAAAGATTTTTCGGGTCGTTCCATCCGATGAAATAAATACCTTTTCGAGGAGTGCATTCATAGACGAATGTGATACTATCTTGTTCTCCCCAATGCATCGGCGATGCAGGAAAAACATTTACTCCCTCCGCCGTTTCGTAATGCCGAAGCGGTTTGCCGTTAAGATATGCTTCTTTGATCTTGATGCCGGGTCCGTCGAAATACACGGAATCCACGCTCGAGCGAAGTGGCGTAAAGTAATGCGTGACGCGGCCGATCACTTTGCCTTTCACAGGTTCGAACGAGACTTCGATCTTCATTCGCTGCATATCGAGCGGATGCTCGCGCGGCGCTCGTTCGGCAGGATCGACGAGATGCGTTTCTTCATAAAGAACAGGCGCTTGAGCAAATGCGGATGCGGCTGCAAAAGCGAGAAGCGAGAAAATGAATACGATACGTTGGATCATCGGATGTATGACAGAAAAAAAGCGAATGGAATAATACGCGGGATATGAAAGTATAATTCCGACGGAAGGGTTCAGTGGTCAGGGGGGCAGCAGTCAATGGTCGGAAGTAAGTAAGCGGTCAGGCTACTGAACCCTGCTACTTGCTCTCGATCTTATCGTTGCGCATCGGTGAGTATTCTTTTTCGACGTGCGGTTCTTCGCGTTTGTGCTGAACGGCGACGTTCTTAAAATACATTTTAATGCCCGTCGCATCTTGGAGTAACGGGATGTTGACCAAAAAATAATGCAGGTTCGGTTCGGTGGAGTTGCCGCTGTTGCCGCAAAGGCCGATCACCTGGCCTCGTTTGACGGTATCGCCGTCGTGGACGCGGACGCTTCCGCGCATCAGATGGCTGAGCACGGAATATTCGCTCGGACCATGCTGAATGACTACGGCATTACCAAGCGCGGAGTATTCATTGCCGGAGAACGGAGGGTTATCGCGCACGCCGTCGATCGCGTCAGTGACGATGCCGTCAGCAGGCGCGAGAATCTCTTTGCCAAATGCAAAAAAATCCTGATTCTGCAATCCTTCGCCGAGATGTGTTTTCCCGAGTTCGTCCGAAATGTTCACATCCATCGCGAAGCGCTGGTTCTTGATGTCGTGATAAAAATTTTGTTCTTTTGCATCGCCGCCCCAGAAGACGGTCCATTTTCCTTTGAACGGCAGCGAGAATGTCGTTGCATTACGCGGCGGAACCGGAGGTTCGGCTTTGTGAGGGATAAAATAAAAGCCGGAGATCTTATCGGTCGAATCGAGCGCAAGCTGCAGATCGAGGATGCCTTTCTGGAATTTGACGGGGATGATCGCGACGTTCTTCCATTTCATTTTCGGTTCGCCCATTTTTTCGACCGTACCGAGCTGGTTGGTCATATTCCATAACAGCGGCTTGAGCGTATCAGCAGGCAGGTCGCGCTGGACGATCGGGTCGAACTCGTTCTCGATCGCGTCAATGTCGTGCTTATTGATCGCGTCGCCGATCAATTTTGCCTTTTGCAAAAATCGCCATTGCGAAATATCAACGGTCGTGCCGCCGTTCTGTGCGAACGATGCTGTCGAGAAACAAATAAGGGCAGCGAAGGCAAGCAAACTCGGCAAACAATATGCACACGCTCCCCGATGAAGAAATTTCGTCATCGTTAGTAATAAATAGTTACAAAAGGGGAGATGCTACTCATTTTGGCTAACGCCAAAACAAGCCGTCCGGGTTCTCGCTGAAAAACTCACATACCGGGCTGCGGCTCGGCAGGGGTTTCACCTTTGCCGCCGACAGCTTTGACGATCGGTGAAATGATGAGGCCTGCGATTGCGCCGAAAATAATATTGCCGATGATCATCGTGATCGCAAAGCCTGCCGGGCTGATGAAGAACGATGTCATCTTCAGCGCCTGTTCGGCCTGGTCTTTTGAAATATTCGGGTTCGCCGCCATCGACATCCGGGCTAACTTCATTTGCATATCGATCATTTCCGGGTCGATGAAACTGGCATAAACGTACATCCAGACCGCCATAAATATGCCGGTAAACAGGCAGATCATAAATGTTGCGACCCAGCCTTTGGCGAATGTAAAGTTCGCGGGGTCTTCCATTTTCTTTTCACGAACGCCGAGAAATAAAAAGACGAGCATCACGAGCCAGCCGACCCATTTCGTCCAACCCGCATCCGGGTTATCGGACATACCTGCAAAATAAAATACAAGCATCAGAACGATGCTCACTGCCGTCAGAAATACCGCCCACTTCAGATAGATCTTCATAGCAACACCAAAGCGATTGTGAATAAACAAAGATACGACAAAAATGTAAAATGCAAAATGTAAAGCTTGTCCTAAGCTTGTCGAAGGATGTAAAATTAAATACTTACGCGATCAAATGCGCAATAAAGAACGCAGCGCCGGCAGCGAGTCCGCCGATAAGCATTGTCTGAATGCCCGATCTGATCGGGTGTGCGCCGGTGAATCTGCCTTTGATAATGCCGAAAATAAGTAATGCGGCAAGCGTTAGGATCACTGAAACTGTGAGCGCGCT
>DASQGZ010000032.1:0-31274 GCA_035632315.1 Kapaibacterium sp. (SeqCode)
ACATCGTATCGCCGGGCTTCAATGAGACTGGCGGCGCCGGCGAAACGTTCGTAATGCTAAAACTTGCGTCATGTGCTCTCAGGCTGACTGCGTTTATTTGCAGAGCAGGATCGGTCGGTTTACCGGAATTATAATAATAGACCGTCGCGCACGTATCTTTATTAGGGAGCGTGTGCGGAAAGATCAGGGTGTCAACTCCGTTCGCATAGCTTGGCTTAAACATCAATTTCAAGTTCGGCGCTGTGTAATTCAGCGTTACGATCGTTGCGTTGCCGGCATTATCAACGACATAGATCGGCCCGTATGCCGTCAAAAGTGGATTCTTGACAAGCACATCAAAGCAATAGGACGTATCGCTTCCAGGCAGATCGATCTCGTTGAGATATGGTGTCGCCACATCGTAATTTGCCGGATCGAACTGAACATTATTATATACTTGCGTCGGCTTGGTAAAATCACCTGCGGGATCGACGAGTAGCTGAATTGATTTTATGCCCGCGCCACTCTTTCGTCCGTCGTGAACGCAAACGTGCCACTTTGCACAAAGTGTATCGACCGTCACGCTCAAACTACCGCCATTGCCTGATACATTTAGTCCTCCCGGACTTGCATAACTAAAATAAAAATCATCTCCATTATTGCTTCCGAGGTCACGAGTCGGATCGAGAGCGCGGAAACCGTAGTAATAGACCATAAACGGTTTCGAGAGCGAATCTCCGGTAAGATAATATGCGCCGGGGCTTAGAGCTAACGTCACTCCCATCAAATTCGGGAAATTAGGGATCGAGTCATTTTTTTTCTTCAACATCACGTTCCCTGAGACTAATTGCCCAAGTGTGCCGGCATTTTGCGCCAGATGAATATGATTTTGGTTAAAATCATTTTTGTCGCAGATCACATTGATATAGTATCCTGCAAAGTTTTCGAACGTGTTCGAGGGGACAAACATCAAATACGAATGCCTCCATAGAGACATCGGGATGATGCTCATCTGGCTTGGCGCCGGGAGCGGTACGCCCGGACTAAACGCTCGCTGACCATATTGCACGACGTGTATTTTTTTGCTGGTGAGTGAATGCGCTTCGATAGGCTCGCGAACACTCAGCATTCGAGGTTCCGGCTCCATATATGGACTGGCTATGATCGTCTGTGCAGAAGCAGGTAGCACAGTAGCCAAAATCGTATCACCAAGAGCGTTTGAATTAACACCGGGAATAATGCTCGAGAAAAAATCGTACTCATCCCCTTTTCCGCGCGTCGAATCCGGGATCGAATTCCAGAGCGGAATCGAAACATATCCCGTCGAATCCCAATATTGGACAGGAATCATCTGCTCGATCATAAAATTGCGCGCATCGATTCTGCCGGAATCAGGATTGATGTCACTGCCGTCGGTAATTGCATTCTCATGACCGGCGATCACGGCGACCGGTTTGTCGCTGACAACGGTCGAGCCGGATATGCTGCAGTTCGGATCGTTCGCTGCAGATTTGACCATATACGTTTGGCCCCTATTAAGTGAGATCGTCCAGGGTGCTGGTGTACCCGCACCGACTCCGCAATTAACACCGCGATGATTTCCCCTCGTCGTAGAAGCGGCTGTGATCTGTACTGTTGTACCATCGTATGGAGCGATGATCTCAAAGTATCCTGCGGCGTCTTCGTTCGAAAGCTCTCCGCCGATACCGCCGACATTATCATGATAACTCTCTACCACATATTCTTTGCCGAGTGTGCTCGTCGGCAATGCAAGATATGTACCGCCGGAACAAGACCCGGTGCTGAAATACGTGATCGTCACCGGTTTCTTTGCTGTGATGTGACAGGCGCGCCATTCGATCTGCTCCCCATCAGGGTCTTCTTTCATATGATTAATATCAAGCACTACTTGAACTGTACGACGTGCCATAATATTATACGATTGTATTTCTTCTTCAGCTCCGGTATTCAAATTAAAGTAACTGACAGTAACCTGGTTATCAGTGTAACTTGAAATAAGCGCATAGACGCCGAAAAATCCGAGAACATTTCCATACGGGCTATATGCATTCGTTGAGTTGAACGACGGATAGAGAAACCCCAAATAAAAATCTCGACCGTCGGAGGAAATACCCTGCGCCGAAGCAATGCCGAAGTATGAAAGAAGCAGCAATACAGACAGTACGATCTTTTTCATATTAACGCGAGGGATATATATAGTATAGAAACTACTGAGAGGGTGAAAAGTTACAGGAAAGCTATGGTCGGGTGTCCGGGGTTAGGGGTTGGGGGTTAGTTGTCATTCTGAGGGAGTGAAGCGACCGAAGAATGGCGCGCATATGGGCTTGGCCACCAAAATGATTTTAAATTCATAATTCAAAACTCAAAACTCAACATTCGCAAAAAAGGAAACCTTTAGCCAAAATTCGTGTCTAATATAGGTAGATGATCCGATATTACCTTACTATTTTCGTGCTGGTTGCCGGCGCAAGTGTTTCTGCATTTGCGCAGAGCACGACCTTTGGAAAAAATAAGGTCCAGTACGAAAACTTCAAATGGAAGTATATTCAGTCGCCGCATTTCGACGTTTATTATTACGACGGAGGCGAACAGCTCGCATCGTTCGTCGCAGAAAGCGCCGAACAGGCGTTGCCGAGCATCGAGCACACGCTTCGCTACGACCTTGCAACGCGCGTATCGATCCTCTGCTACAATTCTCATAATGATTTTCAGCAGACCAATGCTGTCGGCGAGTATTTGCCGGAGGGCGTCGGCGGCGTAACGGAGCTATTCAAGAATCGCGTCATTCTGCCGTACGAAGGTAACTACGAGCTATTCCGTCATGTCATTCATCATGAGCTCGTGCACGCCGTGATCAACGATATGTTTATCGGCGGTAATGCGCAGACACTCATTATGGGCGGCGGCATTATGATCCCGTCGTGGATGAACGAGGGGCTTGCCGAATACGAATCGCTGCACGGGATGGACCTCGAAACGGATATGTTCATGCGCGATGCGACGCTCGCCGAAGCGGTGCCGTCGCTGGCGCGGCTCGGCGGCTACGTGCAGTACCGCGTCGGGCAGACGATGTATTGGTACATTTCCGAAACGTACGGGCCGGAAAAAGTCGGCGAGTTATTAAATCGCATTCGCACGACGCGCTCACCGGAATTTGCATTTCGCTCGACCTTCGGGCTCGGCATTTCCGATTTCAGCGATAAATTTCTCGAAGCATTGAAGAAGCGATACTTCCCTGACATCGCGCGGTTCGAAAACCCGACGAGTTTTGCCGAAGAACTGGCAAATCATAAAAAGCTCGGAAATTTCTTCAATGCTGCCCCGGAAATTTCGCCTGACGGACATTGGCTTGCATTTATCAGCGATCGTTCGGAAACCTACGACGTCTATATTCAGGATCTCTCGAAGCTTAGTGATATTCATACGGTACTCTCCGGCGGCGGGGCGACGGGCAGTTTCGAAGAATTGCATTTGCTCACGCCCGGTCTGGCATGGAGTCCCGATGCAAAAAAACTGGCGCTCGCTTCGAAAGCAAGTAATCACGACCGCATCAGTATTATTGATGTTAATTCCGGCAATGCAACGCAGCTGCCCGATTTCAATCTCGATGCGATCGGACAATTAGCATGGTCCCCCGACGGAAATCTCATCGCATTCATCGGCGTAAAAACCGGCGCAAGCGATCTATATATCTATGATATTGCTTCAGGGAAAGTCACAAATCTGACGAGCGATGTTTTCTCAGATCAGGACCCTGCCTGGGGCGCCGATTCGAAGACCCTCTATTTTGCAAGCGATCGCGGCGATCACCTCACCCCAGCTGCGGCGCCGGTTGACGGCATTCTCGAAGCAACAGAAAAAAAACGCGAGAAAGATATTTATAAGTTCGATATTGGTACGAAATCTATCAGTCGTATCACTTCGACCGAAGGCGTCGATGAGTTCAAGCCGTCATTCGCAGCCAGTTCGAAAACATTATTTTTTATTTCGAATAAGAACGGCATAAATAATATTTATGCCGCATCGCCGGACGGTTCGAACGTTCGGCCGCTGACGAATTCGGTTTCGAAGATCGAACAGATCTCTGTCAGTGCCGATGGCTCGAAGCTCGGCTTCTGCGCCAATCGCGAAGGCGGATACAATTTGTATTTGCTTCGTAATCCGCTCGATCGCAAATTTGATTCGCTGCCGACGACGACACTCCGCCAACAGCAGTACGCAGAAAAAAGCCAAAGCGATTCTGCCGCCAAACGCATCGCAGAGATCATCAAATCGCCGCCTGCTTCTGCGGCAGATTCCGTCAAAGGCTATGACGATGTCTCGATCGACCTCAATAATTATGTCTTTACGAACAACCCCGATAATTACCGCCCGACGCAGCCGCGACGCAGCCCACTCGAGACCGTTACCAATTACAAAGACACCGGCGGAAGCTACGTGAGCCACGATTACAAGATCGCATTCTCTCCCGATATTATTTTAGGCAGCGCGGGTTACACCGGGTACTTCGGCTTGCAGGGTTCAACACAAATGTTGTTTTCCGATGAGCTTGGCAATCATCAAATTTATTTTGCGACGAATCTGCTGCTCGATCTGAAAAATTCGGATTACGTGCTCGCGTATTTCGATCTGGAGAACCGCATCAATTACGGCTTACAGGGATTTCATAGCGCGCGGTTTCTCTACACAACGCCTGACCCGGGATATTCGCAATACAATTGGTTTCTTTCGCGCTTTACGAATTACGGGCTCACGGGGCTTGCGTCGTATCCGTTCGATAAATTCAACCGCTTCGATCTTAATTTTTCGGCGCTCGTGCTCGAACGCGATGTGCTCGATAATTCTGCCGGCGATGGATTGAACATCGCTACAAAACGAAAATTTGCGCTCGTGCCGTCGGTGTCATACATTCACGACGACGTGATCTGGAGCTATTTCTACCCGAAGGCGGGTACACGCTATAACGCCAGTGTTTCTGCCGCGCCGCAGATCACTTCATCGATGCTCGGCTTCCTGACGCCGCAACTTGATTTCAGGCATTACTTCCGCATTGCCGGCGATCTGACATTCGCATCGCGCTTCGCGGGTGCTGCAAGCTTCGGACCGACGCCGCAGAAATTTTTTCTCGGTGGTGTTGACGGCTGGCTGAATTATTTCTTTTCAAATATTACGTATCCGCTCACCGAACCGCAGGATTTTGCATTTTATACGACCGGCACACCGCTGCGCGGATTTCCGTACACGGCAAAGATCGGCACGAAATATGCGATCGGCAATCTTGCGCTGCGCTTCCCGTTCCCGATCTATGTCAGCGGCGCGCCGCTGGCACTGCTTTCCGAAGCATTCATCGATATGGGCACGGCGTGGAATGACAA
Organism: Kapaibacterium sp. (SeqCode); assembly: GCA_035632315.1. GTDB lineage: Bacteria > Bacteroidota > Ignavibacteria > Palsa-1295 > Palsa-1295 > JAFDZW01. The sequence goes on from DASQGZ010000032.1 coordinate 5,376, forward strand.
TGTGTATCTCGTTCGCAAAAAGAGCGACGGCGGCTGGACAACGCAAGACCTCCTCGCCTCGACCGGCATCGGCTTCCGAACATACCTACTCGGCTTCTATCTCAAAATGGACATCGCCTGGACCACCACGCTCGACTCCTGGGCACATCCGGCATACATCTTCTCGATCGGCGAAGATTTTTAAGCACCGGTTAATTTTTCATCACTACTATTTTTCCTGCGGAGAAACGAAGATCAAAATGATATAATATCAACTCGTACATTCCCTGAGAAAGTGAAGACACGTCAAGCGTTGTTGTTCCTTGGTCTGAGAGCTTTCCGCTCATTACTTCCCTACCAAATATATCAACGAGACGATAGGGGTCCGAACCTACAATAGAAGAAATATTAACTTTTCCTGATGTTGGGTTCGGGTAAATGCGCGTATTATACACTATTTTTTCAATAACATCTACATGAGACTTCACAAATTCACCTCGGGTAAGTACAGATGAATATTGTATCGGTATATAACTAAAACTCGCCACCGGATGTCCGTCACCAGTTATTGTTAACCCCCAACAGGTATATGGATTGTAACTGGTGTCCATCAAGATGGTATCACACTGCCATGTAGCGCCTCGATCTGTGCTTCTGAGAAAATTATAGTTCTCAAGACCCGCTGCATATATCGTATCGCGATCAAGGGTTGTCGTTTGGTCAACCTGTCCAATCTTTATTGTCGGATAAATAAACGGTTTTTCCCAACTGTTACCGCCATTGGTTGTTCGCATGATCATTCCATAACCTCCAAACGGATCAACAGTATCTTTCGGCCAAAATTTACCATACGCAAGAATCGTATCTCCTGCAGTATAAGTACAATTCATAAGAAGATAATGATAACCGTGGTCAGTTATAGAGTCAAATATTTCCTTAGATGAATCGATCGTCTTAAAATTGTCTCTGGTAGTATAGATAGGTCCGTGCCCGTATTTATAAAATCGAAAAGCCCCACTACCAAAAGAACGGCAGGAATAAAAATCACTTCCGGAAATTGTTCTGTTAATCCAAGTAGCCCCACCATCCGTTGTAGTAAAGATCAAACTATCAAAACCTGCACCGAGTACAATTCCCGTAGAGGGGGTCGAAAAATCAATGTCTATAAGATTTCTATAGACAGGTGGTGTTTGTTTATGCCAGCTCTGCCCACCATCAGTTGTTCGTATGACATAACCGAGGTCGGCAATACCAACGACATTCAAAGAGTCTATCTGTACCAACTTTGTAATGCCATGATTTATGGTTTGTCCTATGAATGGAATATCAAAGGGCTGTCTCTCCCATGATTTGCCACCATCATTACTCCGGTAAATAACAATAGAAGCTTCAGGTATATTATTTGGGTCAGCTACCAGTCTCCCTGCCGCAGTGCAGTTGTCACCATTGCAGGAAACACTTGTGAAACAGATGTTGGAATCTAAGTTGCCCGAAGCTGACCACCAATCGTCGGAATGGGTAACATTCCACACGACTTGGGCTTTCGCGCTCACTATTAATATAGTGAGCGCGAAAACGACAAAAACAATCTTTCTCATTCTCATAGCTGACAAGTTAACTACTTTTATAACATAACACCTCTTACGGCTTCCTGTGTTCGGGCATTAACCTCATCAAAATTATTTTTCTCAACATCCTCATCCGTGATAAGTGCAGAACCGAGACCTATAGCTGAGCAGCCGGCGGCGAAGAACTCCGGCAGATTATCGAGTGTGACGCCGTTGGTTGCGACGTAACGAACATTGGGTAACGGACCTCGGAGCGCCTTGATATATGACGGACCGATCCCTGCAAGCGGAAATATTTTCACGAAATCCGCACCGAGCGACTGCGCCTCGTGCACTTCCGTCGGAGTGAATGCGCCGCTGAACGCAGCGAGATCGTTCTCGTGAGCGATACGGATCATCTTAGAATCAACGACCGGGCTGACGAGAAATTTCGCGCCTGCGGCAACGGCAGACTCGGCGTCACGCTTGCCGATCACCGTCCCCGCGCCAATGAGACATTTCGGAAATGTATGCACAAGCCGCTCGATCACGTCAAGCGCATTACCGGAGTTGAGCGTGACTTCGATGATCGTGATACCACCCGCAATTATTTTCTCGACAAATTTCTCAACGGTCGAAGTATCTTTTAGCCGCAATACGGCAAATATCTTTTCATCGAGAATGCGCTGGATGATCTGGTCTTTCATTCGCAGCTTAGCAACGGAACTACCCCGCCGCTAATTCCCTCTTGAGGGCTTCGCGTTCGATTTCTAATTGACGGATCTTTCGTTCGAGCTGGTCGAGTTCGGCGGGCATCGAATCTATTTCGATGCGGAGTTTGCTCGCGGCTTCGTCAACGAGGTCGATCGCTTTATCGGGCAGGAATCGGTCGGCAATGTAGCGCGACGATAATTGTGCGGCAGCAACAAGCGCACTGTCTTTTATACGAACGCCGTGATGGACTTCATATTTTTCTTTCAGTCCGCGCAAAATTGAAATTGTATCTTCAATAGTCGGTTCGCCGACGAAGACAGGCTGGAAGCGGCGTTCGAGCGCGGCATCTTTTTCGATGTATTTGCGGTACTCGTCGAGCGTTGTTGCTCCGATCGCGCGCAGTTCGCCTCTGGCAAGCGCAGGCTTTAAGATATTCGCCGCATCCATCGCGCCTTGTGTCGCTCCGGCGCCGATGAGCGTATGCAGTTCGTCGATGAATAAAATGATCTCTCCATCGGAGTCGGCAACTTCCTTGACGATCGCTTTCAATCGTTCTTCGAACTGCCCGCGAAAGCTCGTGCCGGCGACGAGCGTTCCCATATCGAGCGCGATAATGCGTTTGGATTTCAAATTTTCCGGCACATCGCCGGAAACGATGCGGCCGGCAATGCCCTCGACGATCGCTGTTTTGCCAACACCGGGTTCGCCGATGAGCACGGGGTTATTTTTTGTGCGGCGTTCGAGCACTTGCATCACGCGGCGCACTTCCTCATCTCTTCCGATCACCGGATCGAGCTTGCCTTTACTTGCAAGTTCGTTAAGGTCGCGTCCGTATTTTTCAAGTGACTGATAGCGGTCTTCTGAATTGGGATCGGTCGCTCGCTGCGAGCCGCGCACTTCTTTGAGCGCCTTGAGAATATCACTTTTTTTAACACCTTGTTCTTTCAACAATTTCGATGCTTCGCCTTTTTCTTCGGCGAGCGCGAGTAAGAGATGCTCGGTCGAAAGATACTCATCCTTCAATGACTCCATTTCTTTCGCTGCAGTATCTAAGAGCCGATTCAAATTCTGCGAAACGAACGTCCCGCCGCTGACGCCGGAAACTTTCGGAAGTTTTTCGAGCAGAGCGGTCGTCTTGACGCGAAGCGAGTCGATATTCGCGCCGATCTTGCGTAAGAGTGCAACAAAGACACCTTCGCCGTCCTGCGCGAGCGCGGCGAGAAGATGTTCGGGCTCGATCTGCTGATTGCCGTAGTTGCCCGCGATCTCGGCGGCAGATTGCAGCGCTTCCTGCGTTTTTACCGTTAACTTGTTCGGATTGATTGCCATAGAAAACTCGTTGCTGTTGTGATTTTATGAATCATGGTACGGGTTATGCCGTACCCTTGATGTCATTGCGAGTAGCTCCGACTTTCAGTCGGAACGCGCCGACTAAGTTGGCGCTACGAAATTTTGCTCGCAATGATATGCTATAAAATTACTATCGTATTGATAACACTTCGACAAAATAAAACACTCTCGCCCTTCGCTCGAAAGATGGGTCGTTTATTTTACTTTACATTTTACGGTTTTGGGTTTGCTTTGTTACTTTCTGTTTCTTCGTATGCGCAGCAGAAAAAAGATCCGGTTCACGTCACTGCCGACAGCCTGAGCAATAGCGCGAAGAACGGTGAGCCGGTCACAAAGCTCATCGGACGCGTTAATTTTTTTCAAGGCTCGATCTTCGGCTCTGCCGATCGTGCCGAGCAGCATCCGATGAAAAATTTTGTCGAGCTCTTTGGTAATGTCAATATCCGTCAGGATACCCTGTCCCTCGTTGCCCCGCACGTAACCTACGACGGCAACTCCGGCATTTCGCATGCCGACGGGCATATCCAATTTTCCGATCGTAACGATCACATTACTTCCGATTCCGGAACATACGACCTGAACTCGAACATCGCGCGTTTCTTTTCGAATGTTCGCGCTGTGCAATCCGGCACGACGCTGACGAGCGACACGCTTATCTATATTCGCAGTACGCAAACGATGACGGCGATCGGCAATGTGTTCGTCGTGAGCGATTCCGGGACGATCCGATGTGATACGCTCGTTGACGCGCGCTCGATCGGCGAGCGAACGGCAACGGGAAATGTCAATTTGAAAAACGATTCGCTCATTGTATTCTGTAATTACCTTTACGAATCGAAGCCGCAGAAATTACTTCTTACGACCGGCAATGTACAAGCCTATTCGATCCCGAATCGCACGATGCAGTTCGGCGATACGATCATTCGCAATACCGCGACCGGTCATTCGTTCGTACCGTCTCGGCCGTTGCTTGAGATCATCGACACGACGACAACATTCGATTCGATCAAAAATGAAAACGTCACAACATTCGATACGCTCTTCATCAAGTCGCGATCAATGGAAGCGATCCCGGGTGATAGCAGTCGTTTTATTGCCATCGACTCGGTCATTTTGATGAGAAGTAATTTTGAAGGCAAGTGCGGAAAGCTGATCTATTATAAAGAGCAGGGCGTGATGTCGATGTTTCGCGATAAGCGCCAACATGTGTGGTACGACAGTACTGAGATCAACGGCGACAGCGTCGTGATGTATGAAAAAAATAACAAGCCGCAAAATATTGTCGCATTCGGCCATGCGTTCGCAACGACGCCGTACACCGATTCTGCCGGAACGAAGAATCGGATGAGTCAATTATCATCGCAGTCTATGATACTAACTATTGCACATGACACGGTGCGCTCGCTGCTTGCGGTTGATAATGCGCTCTCGATCTATTTTATGAGTTCCGAAGGCAAGCCGAACGGTTTGAACCGTTCGAGTGGAGATTCTTTACGCATTGATTTTGCACATAATAATCCTGAGCGGATCGTCGTCTTGAGCGGCGTCGAAGGCGAATACTGGCCGGATAAATATATCGGTCAGCGAGGCGCGGCGTTCCGGCTTGGCAACTACGAGCGATACTACGAGACGCTTCATCCGCGTCGTGAAGATTTTTTCCCGGCGTGGGAGCCAAAAAATATTATATTATCGGCACAATGAGCGAACGCTTATACTGCGAACATCTGAAAAAAATTTACGGCAAACGCGCGGTCGTCAAAGATTCGAGCGTCTCAGTCGCACCGGGCGAGATCGTCGGTCTGCTCGGGCCGAACGGCGCGGGCAAGACAACGACGTTCTATATGATCGTCGGGCTGATCAAGCCGAATAACGGGCGCGTCTATCTAGGCGAAGAAGACATTACGCCGCTGCCGATGTATGCGCGCGCACGAAAAGGCATCGGCTATCTGTCGCAGGAAGCATCGATATTTCGTAAGATGACGGTCGAGCAAAACTTGCTTGCGGTGCTCGAACTGATGCCATACTCGAAGCAAGAACGAAAAGAGCGCGCCGAAAAATTAATGGAAGAGCTTAACATCTCTCATATCCGAAAATCGAAAGGCTATATGCTCTCCGGCGGCGAGCGCCGTCGCTGCGAGATCGCGCGCGCACTGGCATCGAATCCGAAATATATTCTACTTGACGAGCCGTTCGCCGGCATCGACCCGATCACCGTCGAAGAAATCATGCAGATCGTGATCAAGCTCAAACATTCAGGCATTGGCATTCTCATCACCGATCACAACGTCCACGAAACGCTTTCGATCACCGAACGCGCCTATATTCTCATCGACGGTGTGATCTTCCGTTCGGGCACGGCAGAAGAATTAGCGAACGACGAGCAGATCCGAAGCCAGTATCTCGGAGAAACGTTTACGCTGGAGCGGTACCACGGAGTGTAGAAATGTAAAATTAAAAATGTAAAATGTAAAATTGGAATGCAAGCCTCGAAGAGGTGGCAGGATTTAGCTCAGGGCGTAAATCCTGGGTAACGGAAAGCAAATAAAATTAGCCCCAACGGGGCTGTAACATTTTACATTTTTAATTTTACATTTTCTTGCCTGCCGCTTTTTCGATCTCGTCGCACATTGCTTCTATTTCGGAAGCAATGCGTTCGGTTTCGCGGAGTTCGTTCTCGTGGGAGTGCACGAGTTGTTCGGCGGCATTGAGCGCCGAGAGGACGGCAAGCGTTGTCGGCGGTTTGCCGGGAAGTTTTTGCTGAAGGTCTTTGAGTTCGCTGTCGAGTTCTCCTGCGATCTCGCGCAGCATCGCTTCGTCGTTCGTTCGAAGCGAATAATCGGTGCCGAGAATGGTGACTTTGATCGGTTCTGACATAATTATCGTTTGCCGTTGGGTCTCGACAGCTGATCGACGCGGTCGATGATGGCGTCAACGGTTTTTAATAATTGCAGGCGTTCGTCCTGCGTAAACTTCAGCGCAAAATTCTCGCCCTGCTGCATCATCGAACGAAGATCCTTCATTGCTTTATCGCGCTCTTCTTTGAGACGTTCGAGCTGCAGGACAATATGAGAATGCTCGTCCTGTAAGCCAGTAAGCGAATCTTCCGCCGTACCAAGACGGGTGGCAGCTTCGGTGAGTTTTGTTTCGCGCGCACCCAATTCATGTTCAAGCGAAGCGACGTTCGCCGAAAGTTCTTTTATTTTTTTATCGCGCTCGGCAAGCATGGCTTTTACTTTCTGGGTTTCTGCTTGCGCGGCGTCGATCTCGGATTTTGCGCTTTCACTGAGCGAATCGCGCTGTTTGGTGATCGCGCGTTCACGTTCGAGGAGGGCTTCGTTCTCTTTGAGCCGTTTCAAGGCTTCTTCACGCGCAGATTCGAAGCGTTCGATCTGGCCGCTCATCCCGCCGACAAGCGTCGAAAGGCGCGTCATCGCACGTGCAAGCCGTTCGCGTGCCTGCAGGGTCTCTGCTTCGTGATTGTTGCCTTCAGCCATTATGATTGTGGCATTACGATCTGAGTGTTGCTCCGATGCGCTCGCCAAGCGAGCGCGTGATACGTTCGACGATCCGATCGACTTCGCCGTCTTCGAGCGTCCGTTCGTGCGAACGAAGTGAAACCCGCACCCCAAGGCTTTTCTTCGCGTCGGCTTTCATTTCCTTCGATTCGAACATATCAAAAATACGCATATCTTCGAGCAGTTCCGCAGGAATGTTCGTGCGCACTTCTTCGAGCAGCGCATGCGCCGACACATCGCGCCCGACGACAAGCGCAATATCGCGTTCGACCGACGGATATTTCGGCAATGATTTGATCGTTCGCTCTTTCGATCTGGCAGCACGAGCAAGCGCGAACACTGCATCAAACGAAAGCGTCGCCGCATACGGAGCGCTTCGAAGATCGAACTGCCGCACGAGTTCCGCGCTCGTCTTACCGGCAACGCCGACAAGCTCCCTGCCGACAGATATACCGAGCGCTTCGCTCGCGTCAAAATAATGTAATGCGAGCGGCCAATCGCCAAGTTTTTTTACCTGCGAAAGCGGCGTCACCGTTATTTTCGAAAGCCCGAGGTGAGAAAGCAGTTGCTCGATCGCACTGCGCAACGCAAAAATATCCGCGCGAAGTTCTTTGCTGTTATAGGCAAGTTTTTCTTCAAGATGATCTTTTAGCAGCAGTGATATTTCCCATCGCTCGGCGATATGCGCGACCGTCTGTGCCGTATTGCCATAGTGAAAGACTGCACCCAGTTCGAACAGCCGCTGGCCGCTCGCACCGAAGCGTTCGTTGCGGCGCGCCACATCGAGCAAATTCCCGATAATGCTCGTTCGCATGCATTCAAGCTCGGACGTTAACGGATTCATCAGTTCAACAGGCGACTCGTGAAACTGCGATGCCAGCTTTGCCTGGTACATCGGTGTCGAGAGGCATTCATAAAATCCGAGTGCGGTGAGCTCGCTTCGAATAAGAGAATTGAACCCGCGCTTCGGCAGAAGATCCCGCTCTCGCTTCATCGGGATCCGGTCTTCGGTACTCGTCGGAAGATTGTCATACCCCGTGATGCGTGCGATCTCTTCGATGGCATCGACTTCCTGATCACAATCGACACGCCAACTCGGAGCGGTCAGTTCCCAACTATCGGACGAAGACGGCAAAATGCTGAAGCCTGCAGAATCGAGCGCAGCTTCCATTTTCTTCGCGCTGATATTTGTTGCTAACAACATATTTGCGCGGCTCGGCCTGAACGAGAAAACTTTTTTATCTATTTTTTTCGGGTATTCGTCGATGATGCCGGCGAGCACATCTGCGCCGCCGAGTTCTGCCATTAATGCAGCGGCACGATCAACGGCATAGATCACATTTTCCATATCGACACCGCGTTCGAAGCGGTAAGAAGCATCTGTTGAAAGCCCAAGCAGTTTTGCCGAGCGACGGATCGAACTCGGATTAAAATATGCCGACTCGATCAGTACATCGCGCGTCGAGTCGGTGATCTCAGAACTTTCGCCACCCATAATGCCTGCAATGGCAAGCCCCTGTGACGGATCGCTGATCAAGAGTGTGTCGGGATTGAGCGTACGTTCTTTATCGTCAAGTGTCGTGAATTTTTTTACAAAGTCGCGAGCTGTGCGAACGATGACATGTTTATCTTTTACTTTCGCAAGATCGAACGCGTGAAGCGGATGCCCGCACTCCATCAGCACAAAATTGGTAATGTCAACAATGTTATTGCGCGGACGAAGCCCGACGGCTTCGAGTTTTTTCTTGAGCCAATCGGGTGATTCTTTCACCGTCACGTTCCTGAGGATGCGCGCTGCATATCTTGGGCATAATTCGGGCGCTTCGATCGTCACTTTCGCCGCAGCACTTGCTTTTTCTTTTGACGTGTCGAGATACTTTTTATTTGCTTGCGGAATGTTTACTTTCGCGCCGCTTGCGATCGCAACTTCACGCGCGATGCCAATGTGGCTGAGGCAATCGGCACGATTCGGCGTGATGCCTATTTCAAGAATGACATCGTCTGCACCAATAATTTCTGCGAACGGAGTACCAAGTGTTGTATCCGCCGGTAATTCGAGAAGCCCGCTGTGCTCGTCGGAAAGCCCGAGTTCTTTTGCCGAGCAGAGCATTCCTTCGCTTGCTTCGCCGCGAATTTTGCTTTTCTTAATGATGAAGCCTTCACCGAGATCTGCGGCGACCAGAGCAACGACAACTTTCATTCCGGCTCGTACATTCGGTGCGCCGCAGACGATATGTAATATGTCTGCGCCGCCAGTCGTGACTTTTGTGAGATGCAGTTTATCGGCATTCGGATGATCCGAGACTTCGAGCACTTCGCCGGCGACGATATTATGATAGCGGCGCGCTTTATCATCGATCGCTTCGACTTCGATACCGAGCGCCGTCAGTTTCGCCGCTAACTCTTCAGGCGAATATGGATGCGTGATATAATCAGATAACCAGCGGTATGAGATGTTCATGATAACATTTACGCGTCTGATTGGATGCACTCGAAACGGATGTCATTTTGAAAAACATCCATCATTGTGCTGTACTCTATATTACAAATATAAAGACCCCGCCGTTCGGATGTTCGCAAGCGGCGGGGTCTACGAAAATGTTCGTTCGTGCCGCTATTTGACAAGCGTGAAACTTGTCATCGTCTTGTCTTTATGATGTGTGTTCCCGGTCAAGATCACGATCGTCGGCACTTTCAGATCGGTGATCGAATGGAAGTACCCTCCGATCGACGGATCGATAGAATAGGTTACTGTCGCGGTGATCGGCTGTCCGAACACTGTCGCAATAATTAACACTTTTGCAACACCGCCTTTGGCGATCGGCGGACCATTGACATCAAGTTCTTCGGTCCCGACATACGACGTCACGGCAACCAGATGCACCGAAAGGCTTGTCCCTGAAACATTGATATTCGTATCTTCGACGAAAAGCGTATCGTTCGTTTTCTGAGAACCGAACGGGAGCCTGATCCACGGCGTCGGAGAAGCAAAGTTGAACCCGCTCGCGCCAAACCCGGGTATGTAAACCGACACGTCACCGTTGCTTTCGAATTTGTAAAATGTAGTATCGCTGGTAGTCTGACCGGAATCATTGAGCAACTCGATCACACTGTCCTGCCCTTTATATTTTACGCCGCTGGCAACGACGAGCGAAACGCTGTCACCCATTGTAGTCTTTGACGGACTGCCGCTGGTGGAATCGATCATCGTTACATGAAAGCGATATGCCGTTCCTGCCTTCGGATTAGTATAAGTGAAACCGGCAGGAGGTGTTGTGCTGCTGCTGCATCCCGTGATGAGTGTCCCAAGACCGGATAGCACAGCAAGTACAGCGAGCAGACGAAGTGAGATTGTTCGGTTCATATTATTACAGTGAAAAATAATGCTCTTAACAAACTGGTAATATGGGCGAGAAGTTCGTTGCTTGAGGCAGTGTCCGGTTTCTGGGCAGCCCATCACTCCAGCATTTTGTACCACTTCCCGATCTCGGGTGCGCTGACGCGAACGCCGGGCGCTTCTTGTTTGGCGGCTTCAGCAAATGTGTTCATTGCCTCAATGTCGCCATGAGTGAGAAGAATATGTTTTGGCTGCAGGCGGCGAACGATCTCGAGCAATTCTTCTCTGCGCGCATGAGCGCTGAAGCGGAATCGCTCGATGCGCGAACGGACCGGAACGTCGCGCTTCATATTGCCGAACTTGATGCGCGTCCCAGCCTCAGCGTGAGAAACGACATAGCCCGGGGTTCGCGGATCGGTATAGCCAATGAAGCAAATTGCAAAATTCTGTTTGCGAAGCCAGCGCTGTGCTAATAAATAGCTTGACGTGCCTTCCTGCATCATTCCGCTCGATGCAAGGACGATCGACGGCTCTTTGAAAAATTTCGCCGTGAAAATTCCGTCGCGCCGGGGGATCTCTGTCTGTGGAATATCGGCAAGCTTCTCATCGTTGCGCAATCGCGATTCGCTGAACGGGACTTTGTCATATATTTCGCTGATCAGGCGCGCCATGCCGCCGGTATAAATATCAACGGTCGGAATTTTCTGTTCGCGCATTGCATCGTTGACCATCACGAGCGCTTCCTGCATTTTCCCCATCGCAAAGACCGGAATGAGCACCGAGCCGCCGCCTTCGAGCGTCTGGCCGACAGCACTGAGAAAGCGTTCAAGCTCGATTTCGCGCGAATGGCTCAGATATGCGTCTTCTTTTCCGTTGGTGCATTCAGTGATGAGCACGTCAACCGGACCATCGGGAAGTTCAGCACCGGCGATAAGCGTTTGCGGATGCAGTGATGTATCGCCGGTATGAAAAATTCTTTTGCCGTCAACTTCAATCAGCATTCCGCCAGCACCGAGAATGTGTCCGCTCATATAGAGCGTGACATTTATTTCTGGCGTTGTGGAATCGAGTTTGAATGTTTTATGAAATCTGCGCGGCTCGATGTTCTTTATTATTTCATCGAGTTTTTCTTGGGAATAGAATGGAAGTTTTTCGATGACTTCGGCAGGATGCTGCTTCGGCAATAGGCTTGCCGAATTTGAGAGCATGATCCTGGCAAGTTCGATCGTTTCGGGAGTGGCGATCACCCGCGCTTGCGGCTGCGATTGAAGCATGAACGGCACCGCTCCGAGATGATCGGTATGCGAGTGCGTGATAATGAACGTGTTGACGGAATACGGATCGAGCAGATCGGCGCGCGGAAACGCATCCCAGCCTGTTTTTTCAGGATGCAAACCGGAATCTATCAGGAGTCCGTGACCGCCTAATTTCAGAAAATATGAATTAGCGCCAATTTCCCGAGCGCCGCCCAGTGCTAAAAAATGTAAATGTTCCAATCAGCCTACTATTTGCCGCTTCTTCGGTGTGGGACGAAGAAGTGAATAAAACTTTTTATTCCCGCTCCCGTGACAGGGACAACTCTCTATAGTCATTAATAACAGTCGTCAGAGGTCATTCGGTTCGGGCGGCGGTTAGATGTGGGGGTTTTGAGTATCGTGATGTGTAATGGGTGATGGGTGATTGGTAGGCGGAACCGACACGCCCCCAAGGGGTGTTTTACGCCGCTCGAAAAAATTCTTTGCTGCGCCGAGCGCCTCTACTTTGAGGCGGTCATAGTGTAAAAACTAGCGATTCAGATGCTTGCGCCGCACTTGTACCACAAAAATCTGAAAAGGAAAAACTAATGCCAAGAGCGAAAAACCTACCGGCGGCCAGACACCGCAAGAAAAAGATCCTGAAAGCCGCAAAAGGCTTTTTTGGAATGCGCAGCAATGTCTATACCGTTGCAGCCCATCACGTTGATAAAGCGAGATTATATGCGTATCGCGACCGTCGCAACCGCAAACGCGAGTTTCGCGAACTCTGGATCGTCCGCATCAATGCCGGCGCCCGTGCCAACGGTACGACCTATTCCCGTTTGATCGGTGGTCTTGCCAAAAGCGGCATTATGATCAACCGCAAACTGCTCGCTGATCTCGCCGTCCGCAACCCGGATGCTTTCGCAGCGATCGTCAAAGCGGCGAAGTAGAAATTAAATTATTTCTCAACCAGAAAAGCGCTGATGGGTTCATCGGCGCTTTTTTATTGCTACTATTTGTTATACGCCCGCCCACGATTTCAATCGTGGCGATCTCTCGATCATCGGAACTCACTCATAGGTGCCCGTCTGTTTCAAATTGATTAATAAATCATATTATTATGAGCAAGGGATTAGTTGTCGAAAAATCAATTCTTATTAACGCGACTCCCGCGAAAGTCTGGGATGCAATTACCGATCCTGCAAAAGTGAAACAGTATCTGTTCGGAACGAATATGGCTGCCGATTGGCGCATCGGCGGGCGGATCACCTACTCAGGTTCGTGGGAAGGAAAAGAGTACGTCGATGGCGGCGAGATACTCGAGATCGTACCGGAGAAAATTTTGAAGTCAACATATTGGAGTTCGATGTCAGGCACCGAAGATAAACCGGAAAATTATCTCACGGTCAGCTACGTACTCGAACCCATCACGAGCGGCACGAAGCTCACCGTCATTCAGGATAATAACAAAACCGCCGAAGGGGCCGAACACTCCGGCAGTAATTGGCAGATGGTGCTCGAGGCAATGAAGAAGATCTGCGAAGCGTAATCGGGTTACGACAAACCGATCGAGACCGGCTTGACCGAGCGATCGGTATCGGGGTATTTATCGTGGTGCCGTACCCAGCTCGACGGATGATCGCTTGAAAAATCTTCGTCGCGCCCTTTTGCCGTCAGGTCGAGGAATTGGTAGGTTCCGTTCTGCATATCCACACCACGGCCGTAGGTCGAGTATGTATGATAAATGTCGCCCTTGTCGTCTTTGTAGAACGTGCTGATGCCGTGCAGTTCTGAGCCGTGAGGCGCGATCTCTTGATAATTATATATTGCCTTTCCTGCCGCTAATTCTTCAGGGCGGAACGATGCATTATAATCGAAATTAAAATCAGTATTGCCGGACGAGACCCACGTAAAGCCCCAGCCCATTCGTGCTTTGAAGGCTTCGATCTTACCCAGGGTCGTGCGCGAGATCGCGATCATCGTCGTATCGCGCTGACGAAGGTGCACTATGTTGCCGTTAAATGTGTCCGCCCAGAGCGAGCAATGCGAACAGCCTTCGCTGTCATTCGGCCCGAACATAAAATGCCAGACAATGAGCTGACGTTTACCGTCGAAGAGATCGGCAAGCGTTTTCTTGCCGCTCTGAGTATCGAAGATATATTCTTTCTCGACTTTTTCCCACGGAAGCGCGCGGCGCTGTTCATTGAGTTCGTCGCGCAGCTTCGTGAATTTTTTTTCTTCGAGCAAAAAAGCTTTTCGTGCATTGAGCCACTCGTCGTGCGAAACGACCGAATGCTCTGTTGGTCCGTTGAATGTGTGTAGTGTTGCCATGATCGTTTTTATTAAAAAGAGTTATCAACCGCTAACAACTGCTCCTGCAGTTCTTATCCCCCTCCATGACGAATAAGCTCTAATGGATAAATACAAAATGATGTCATTGCGAGTGAAGCGAAGCAATCTAAAATCTCGAAATTGCGTCACAATTATGATTTTAGAATGCTTCGTTGTCGCTTCGCAACTTCCTAGCAATGACATCGCATCAAATGATATGCTCAGATCTGCATCGGCTTGCCGGTTTCGAGCAAGGTTTTTAATCCACTGAGGATCATCGTCCAGCCATTCTTGACGGCATTGAACAAGTTTTCCGACTTCGCATAATGCGTCACGGTGAATTTCGTGCCGCTGGTTGCTTTCGCGCCGGTCTTCATATTTGCTTTCACTTCTTCGAGTTCGTAGGTCACGATCGATTCCGGATCTCCCTTCAGCGATGCGGTGCTGACATCCTGGAACGTGAATTCTAAGAACTTCGGCGGATCGATCTTGCGGATCTTCGAGACGATGTTCACATTTCCGTCCGGCATGGTATAAATGGCTTCGGAGCCGACCTTCCAGTCGGACTTCACTTCCCTGCCGTACCAGAATTGCTTAGTGAATTCGCCGTTGGTCAAAGCCTCCCAAACCTTTTCCGGCGGGACGGCGATGTAGGTTGTATAAACGAATGTATTTGTATCCATATTATTATTTGATTGATGATTCGAGATTCTTCTTGAGCGCGCTCAATGCTTCGAGGCGCTGGTCTTCATACTTGTTCACCCAGCGCCGCATGATCTGGTGGATCGGCACCGAATTGAGGTAGTGCAGCTTCTCGCGCCCGCGCCATTTGACCGAGATCAGATTCGCCTCCTGCAAAATAAGCAGATGCTTCGTCACTGCCTGCCTCGACATCGCAAGATATTCACTGAGCTCGCCGAGCGTCTGGCCGTTCTTTGCAAAAAGCTTATCGAGCAGTTTGCGACGGCTTTTATCGGCAAGCGCTTTGAATATTTTGTCCATGCCGAATGATATGACATAATATGCAACTAAAAGGTTGCATATTATTTAAATAAATTTTACTAAGGAACCGTTACCCCTAAAATCGTTTGTTTGGAGTACTATGCCTATAAAAATTAGTGCAAAGCCGACCTTCTTCAAGACACCAGCCGATTGGCGGGAATGGCTTGAGAAAAATCATTCGAAGAAAACCGAGCTGCTCGTTGGCTTTCATAAGCGACACACCGGAACACGATGTATTACATGGAAAGAATCTGTTGACGAAGCGCTCTGCTTCGGCTGGATCGACGGCGTTAGAAAAAAGATAGACGCGAATACATATACAATTCGTTTCACGCCGCGAAAGAAAACAAGTATCTGGAGCGCAAAAAATATCAAACGCATCGGCGAACTGGCGAAGCTCGGGTTGGTTGCCCCTGCCGGACAAAAGGCATTCGACGAACGAGATACGAAAAAACAGAATCTTTATTCATTCGAACAAAATAATATCGCCTTCACTCCTGCACAACTAAAACGATTCAAAGCGAATAAAAAAGCGTGGAAATATTTTGAGTCTATGCCGCTGTCGTATCGCAAACCTGCAACATGGTGGGCTGTAAGTGCAAAACAAGAAGCGACGCGCGAAAAGCGCTTCGGAACGCTCATCGCCGATTCCGAAGCCGGCAGAAAAATCAAGCCGCTATCGTATTAATGTCCCCAAATGTCTTGTTATATCTAAACAGCAATAACCAATTGAAAAAAAATAATTACGATACTGCGTTCGCGTTGGCTATTGCCACGATCGTTTGCAGCAGCCTCGAAGGCGGATTTTCAGTGTGCTATGGATATACCAGCAGCAGTCTAACTCTTTTCGGCAACGGCGTCGTTAGTTTTATCGAGGTCATATCGGGGTTTGGGATATTTGCTATGGTACTACGCATTCGACAACATTCGGCACAGCCTGCAGAAAATATCGAGCGTTCATCACTGCGGATAACCGGGATCGGGTTATACGTACTTGCCGGCGGACTCGTCGTAATGAGTATTGCAAATTTCATTACGGGCCAGCACCCAACAACGACCGTCTCCGGCATTATCATTGCGATCATCACGATCGCAGTGATCGGCGCGCTGGTGATCGCAAAACTGAATGTTGCAAAACGAACAGGATCGAAAGCGCTCCTCGCCGATGCGAAGTGCACCAGAATTTGTGTGTATATGTCAACGACCGTTCTCGTGGCGAGCGTTGTATATGAATTAACGAAATTTGCGTATGCCGACCAGATCGGAGCGATCGGCCTTGCATACTTTGCATATAAAGAAGCCAGGGAATGTTTTCTGTTTTGAGCTCGCTATTCCAGCAAAGCCGGACACTTTCCACGCGCTTCTGCGTTACATTAGGCAATGACTGTAAGCGAATTACAAGCAAAGACTTCTGAATTGCTCGGCGAACTTAATCGCGCATCAAGTACGAACGAGCTTGATGCATTCAAGCTCGCCCATCTTGTGCGCAAAGGCAGCATTGCGGGCTTGTTCGAAAACTTAAAGAACGTCCCGAAGGATATCAAACCCGAAGTCGGTAAAGCGCTGAACGAACTCCGCCAATCGGTCGAGAACGCATTCAAAGAAAAAGAATCATCGCTCGGCGGTGTGCAAAAATCATCTGCAGAAACGATCGATCTTACAATGCCGGCGCGGCCGCTGTCGGTTTCCGAACCCGGGCACGAACACCCGTTAACCTTGACGCTCGAACGGATGGTCGGTATTTTCACCTCGATGGGGTTCGATATCGCCGATGGGCCGGAGATCGAAGACGACGAGCATAATTTTGGAAAATTGAATTTTGCACCCGATCATCCTGCGCGCGATATGCAGGATACTTTTTTTGTAAAACCCTCCGCAAATTGGGATCCGAAGAGCGGCGAAAAACCCGTCCTTCTTCGCACGCATACGTCACCCGTTCAAGTGCGGGTAATGGAATCATGGGCGCTGCCGATCCGCGCGATCATGCCGGGGCGCGTCTATCGCAACGAAGAGATCACCGCGCGCAGCGCAGCCTGTTTTTTTCAACTTGAAGGTCTTGTGATCGGCAAAGGTGTTTCGATGGCAGACCTCAAAGCTGTACTCTTGGAATTTGCCCGTCAATTTTTCGGTGCGGACTCCCGCATTCGTCTGCGTCCCTCCTATTTCCCGTTTACCGAGCCGAGCGTCGAAGTGGATGTCAGCTGCTACATTTGCGGCGGCAAAGGATGCCGCGTCTGCAAGCACAGCGGCTGGCTCGAAATTCTCGGAGCCGGGATGGTGCATCCGAACGTCCTGAGAAATTGCGGCATCGATCCTGAAACATACACCGGCTATGCGTTCGGTATGGGCATTGACCGAACGGCAATGATGCGCTACGGCGTCAATGATCTGCGGATGTTCACGGAGAATGATTATAGGTTTCTGCGGCAGTTTTAATGAAGAAAGATTAATGTAACTTCTCTCTTCATTTTTGGTTTAAATTCGCATTCATGTCATCTCTTTCAGTTATGAAACTTCGCATACTACCACTTCTTGTGATTGCAGCAATATTCAGCGGGATATTCTCTGCCGGTTGCAAATCTTCTTCTTCTACACCGAGCGGACCGCCGGATTACGGCGGGAATGTATTCCCTAAAAGCGGGACAACATATAATTTTCATGTCTATCTGACCGACTCGCTGGGTACGAAAGTGCCCGGGTCCGATTCCGATTACGTCGCATCCGTTACTCAGTCCGGAATTAATTACATGGGCAAATCGAATGTCTTTCAGGTTTCGGATGCCGGCGCAAATAATTATTATACCTACGAACATAATGGCGATGTGGATCTGTATCTCGATCCGACTGCATTCGGAGTACTGAGCTCATTCTTCCCCGGTGTGTTCAATCAATGGTACACATTTCCCGCTGCATCGCACGTGAAAGGACTGATCGTGTACGACTCGACGATCACCCTTCCTATTCTCGGTGCGGCTGAAGTCATCGGACGAATAGATTATGTTGGCGAGGAAACGATCACTGTCGGAACAGAGTCGCTCACGGCAGAGCATTGCGTGTTCAAAGTGTCATCGTCACTGTTGTTCAATTATACACAGGATGTTTGGTTCGTCTCGAAGATCGGATATTTCGTCGAAAATAAAACACGCTTAACAGTCACGATCCCCGGTTTCGGAAAAGGCGCGAATTCAGGCCGCGTCGAGACAATGACGTCGTATTCATTGAAGTAAGCAATTTCATTATAAATTCTTGACCCGTCTTGCCGAACAATCACGGCAGCTTTGGGTGTTTACACTCCTTCGAAATAAAAAATCGAAATAACCTTGGCAACGATCAAAACGATAGGAGTGCTGACCGCCGGCGGCGATGCGCCTGGAATGAATGCGTGTATCCGCGCTGTCACGCGTGTGGCACGGCATTATGACCTTCGGGTCCTCGGCGTCAATCACGGTTTCACCGGACTCATGAAAGGCGATTTTACCGACCTGATTCGCAGTTCGGTCTCGAACATCATTCAGCGCGGCGGGACGATCTTAAAATCGGCGCGCACGCCGGAATTTCATACCAAAGAAGGCCGCGACCGTGCATACAACTCGATGAAGAATGCCGCGATGGACGGACTTGTCGTCATCGGCGGGGACGGAACATCGAACGCAGCAGCAGCGATGTGCGAAGAGTTCGATATTCCTGTTGTCGGCTGTCCCGGTACGATCGATAATGATCTCTACGGCACCGACCGCACGATCGGATTCGATACTGCCGTCAACACGGCGCTCGAAAGCATAGATAAAATTCGAGACACTGCCGATGCGTTCGAGCGGACATTCTATATTGAAGTGATGGGGCGTACGAGCGGATTCATTGCGCTCGAAGTCGGTCTTTCGTGCGGTGCGGAATTCATTGCGATCCCCGAGAACGATTCGACGATCGAGCAAGTGCTGAAAGTATTTCAGAACCAACGCGCGACAAAGCGTTCGAATATGATCGTCGTTGCCGAAGGTGCGATTGTAAACGGCTCGACGCAAGGCGGAGCGATCGCGCTTGCCGAAGAAGTGAAAAAACGCACGGGCGTCGAATACCGCGTAACGATCCTCGGGCATGTTCAGCGCGGCGGCAGCCCGACCGCCGGCGACCGCGTTCTTGCAACAAAGCTCGGCGCAGCGGCAGTCGAAGCGCTTCGCTCGGGCAAGACGAATGTGATGACCGGCGAGGTCCACGGCAACTTGACACTGACGCCGTTCGCCGAGGCGTCGTCAAGAAAAAAACCGATCGATGAAATTATTGTTGAACTAAGTAAGGTGCTTGCAGAATGACCTCACGTTTATTTTTTACTGTCGTCTTCTTATTTGTTGCGCAGTCGATCGTTGTTTCTGTTGCTGCGGCGCAAAACGGGAAATACGATTCGCTCCTTGCTGCGATACCGAAAGAAAAGGCTGACAGCGTCTATGCGCTCGTCACGAAAGGCGAGGAATATCAATCGCGCGGCGAATATGACAGCGCGATCTCGGCGAATTTCGATATTACAAAGATCCTTCCGAACTTCCCGCCCGCATTCACCACAATGGCGGGGCTCTACGGCGTTAAGCAGGATTATCGCAGCGAGATCGTTTGGGCGGACAAAGCGATCGCCGCCGATTCGTCGTATCTCAACGCATACATCAATCTTGGCAACGCGTATGCATCGCTGCGCTCCTATGACACGGCAACGACGATCTATATGGTTGCATCGCTCGTCGATCCGAGGAGCGCCGTCCCGATGTACAGTCTTGGCGTATTACAAGGAGAGCAGGGGCAGGCGGATGCGGCGCTGAGAAATTATTTGCAGGCGATCAGGATCGACAGCACATTCGAAGCGGCATATTTTAATGCGGGGATGATCTATGCCAATCAGAAAAAATTTACGCAAGCCAAAAAAATGCTGATGGACGCCCTCAAGTTCGACCCATACGATTACGATGCCGGAAGAGCGATCAAAGACATCGAAAAAGACGAAAACGAAGCAGATTCTAAAAAGAAGTGATGATTCTGAAATTTTGAGTTTTGAGTTTTGAGTTTTGAATTATTTGAGCCCCTTTGGGGCTAAACATTCAATATCCCCCGCTCACCTACTCCCCCTTCATCCCGACAAATTTATCTTTATTATCGTGAAAGAGTATATTAAATGTCGTCAGGCTGCCGTAGGAGCGCGTGATATAACTTTGAATATCGATCTTTTCTGCGTCGTCGAGTTTTGTGCTTGAATTTATTTTTTGTTCGAGCACGCGGAGATTATTTCTGACCGCAACGATCTTCTTGAAGAAGACGTCGATGTCAACTTCTTTCGATTGCATGTTCGCATCGGATGGTTTTATCTCGATCGTGCCGTGGTGAAATTTTGGCGCGATCTCGACCGGATCGTCAAGACGATTTAGTTTCTGATCGAGCGCATCGGAAAATGCTTTGAAAGCAACGGCGTATACTTGTTCGAATTCCATTAAAGTTTGCAGATCGTTAATATAGGTTCAACGACCCGTGTAACGCCGAAATTCCACCTACATCTTCCCGCAGATTGCAAGCACGGCGACGATCGGCAGCACGAACTCCAACACAACGATGATCTTTTTCTTCATCCCATTCATTCCTATATAATAGTACCGCGACTGGTGATTCGCGGCGGGGCAAGAATTATTGACCTATTAATGCGTATATTTGAAGCGCCACAATGGCCTCAGACATCTTCATCTCATACTCATCAACCGACCGTGCGCGGGCGCTCGCGCTTGCTGACTATCTGCGCAGCGAAGGGCATTCCGTTTGGATCGATACTGAGTCGATCGGCGGTGCGGCGCGCTGGCGAAAAGAGATCGCGCAGGCGCTGACCGATTGTAAGGTGTTTTTGCTGCTCGTCTCCGGCGCATCGCTGGCGAGCGAGAACGTCCAGAAAGAACTCACGATCGCCGCCGAAGAGCATAAGCACTTGCTGCCGATCGACATCGAGAAAGTCGCGCTCACCGTTGATTTCCGGTATCATCTTGCAGGCGTTCAGCATATTAAAATAGAAGAACCGGAAAAAATTATTGATGCGATCACGAAGCTGACGTTTTCGACCACCGATCAAAAAAAAGAAGTCCTCCACGATCCGAACGACAAAACGATTCGCGTTGCGGTGCTGCCATTCGATGATCTCTCTCCGTTGCACGACAACGAATGGTTTGCCGACGGAATGATGGATGAACTGATCTCGACGCTCGGCGGACTCAAAGACCTGCGCGTGCCGAGCCGCACCGACGTCATCTATTATAAAAAACATCATCCCAAAATACGCGAGATCGCCCGCGATCTCGGCGTACGATACCTTATCGAGGGCGCCGTCAGAAAAGGCGGCGAGAAGATTCGCATCAATGCTTCGCTCTTCGATGCATATACGAACGAGCAATTATGGTCAGATAAATACGACGGCACGTTCGACGATGTGTTCCAATTTCAGGAATTAGTCTCGACAAGTATCGCCGATGCGCTGCGACTGAAACTCACGCCTGTCGAAACCAAGATCGTCCGCGAACGCCCGACCGATAATCCGGAAGCGTATGAGTTATATCTGAAAGGACAAAAGTCTCAAAGACTCTTA
This sequence comes from Kapaibacterium sp. (SeqCode), assembly GCA_035632315.1. Taxonomy (GTDB): domain Bacteria; phylum Bacteroidota; class Ignavibacteria; order Palsa-1295; family Palsa-1295; genus JAFDZW01. The sequence continues at coordinate 26,993 of DASQGZ010000032.1, forward strand.
ACTCGAGAAGGGTACGAAAATGCAATAAGGTTATATGATGAAGCAATAAAGCTTGATACTTCCTTTGTTGCTGCTCACCTTAATTACTCTAGTGTTTGTGTTGCTTATTATCGCGAACTATCCCGTAACGAACAGTGGCTCATACAAGCAGAAGATCACCTCCATTCGGTAGAAACATTAGGGCATACGACCGCCATGAAATATTGGATTATGGGGGAAATTGCTTGGCTTAGAAAAGATTTTCACAATGCGGAGGTTTTTCTTTTGGAAGCCGTTAAACTTGATCCACTGTTTGACGCCGCATATAATATTTTAGGAAACATCTTCGTCGAGATGGGAAAATTAGAAAAAGCTGTCGATGTTTTCCAGAAAGCCGTTAATATATCCCCTACCCATGAACATTATTTTAACCTTATGGTAGTGCTGTCTCACATGAATGATGCAGAGCATCTAAAAGAAGTTGCTCAAAAGGCAGTAGCCATCATGGAGGAAGTTGTCCATTACGAACCAATGAATTATGTCGCCTTGTGTAATTTTGCCTATGCTCTACACTGGGCAGGACAGGGCACTAAAGCACTTTTAATTGCTGAAGAATTCTCTAATAATAAAAGTCTTGATGGACTAATGCTGTTCAATCTTGGGAATTTGTACGATGAAATAGGACAATCTGATAAATGTATCAAGCTAATTGAACGTGCAGTTGAAAAGGGTTTCCAAAATATTGAAGCTTTCGATGATTTTAGGATGAAAGAAAGCCGCTTTCAACCTCGGTTAGACAGAATCATCCAGCAACTAAAAGAAAAAATTGGAATCAAGGCCGAGCTTAAACAAACATAGTGGTCTAAAGTTTTCAATTCACAACAATATCACTAATTATTGTATATCGTCTGATCCACAACCGTCACTAGAACAGAATATCCCGCACCCATAACGAATTTTGAGTACTCACATCTTACCATCCCGCCATTGCAACTCAAATTACTAATTCCTGCTCCTTCATTATCAACATTATCATACGATACTGTCGGTGACGCTAAATTATCGAAGGTTGTACTGACGTTGTAGGTATGGGCGGGAGTACCTGCTATTGGAACAGGCAGGGTATAGCCTTGAGCGTATGGCAAATAGTTAAATGTAGTAACTACAGTTCCCGGAAGTTGGGTCACATCCGTTATCGTAACCACGGCATTATTCGAAACATCACCGGAAAAATAACAAAAAACAGAGTACGGTTTATCCGTCGGCCGTATCGTAAACGCAATTGGTTGAGCGACTGAACCAGGCACTGTGATAATTGTTTGCGGTTTGCCTTCGGGTTGTCTTTTCGTTAAAACAGAAGGTCGGGACTTGATCTGCTTTCCTACCGATGAATTATTGCTGAAAAGGTATGCTGAAAAAATGACAATAACAAGTATGAAAACTATCCGTGCCTTCATCTCCGTCCGGGGTAAAATTAAAGGACAAAGATACAACACTCTTTCCCTAAATCCAAATTTAAATTTTATCCTTGTGAATACCCTGTGGAAAAAAATGTGGAAATGTGTTGCATTTGGGAAAAAAGTTTCGTATATTGTACTTTAGAGATGCCAAAATATGGCTTTTTTGTCATTTTTTTGGCGAATGATCGGTTTGCGCGAAACCAGACCGGTTGTTGGTAAGTTGTATAAAACTGGAGCGAATCCCGGTTCGCGCCAAAGTTTTTTTTCGAGTGCCAGGTAAAAAAGCAGCCACCATCAGCACGACGAACCGAATGAGCGTTCCCCGAGTGCGGGAACACCCATTCGATTTGTGCGGCACGCTTTTTGAGCGTAATTCCGAGTGTGTATTGCTTTTGCCACGGCACTCCCCATTTGTCTTGGAGAAAATTGATGACTAATTCCGCACGGCTTCGTACGACGATACTCGTTTTGTTCTTGCCACTGGCTGCGCTTGCGATGCAAAGCTGCAGCTCGACGCCAAGCATCAGTAAAAATAACCGCATCGATTCGACCGCATCCCCTGCCACGACCAAAGACGCCGACCCGTTCACTGTCCTCGACGATAAAGGCCGCGTCGATTCCGCGCTTGTCGAAAGTAAACTCGAAGCCGCCCGTCAGGAATGGCTGCGCGCACTTGCCGCCGAGCAGCGCAAAGACAAGAACGAAGCTGTCAAGCGATTCGAAAGCTCGATCGACATCTTGAACCACCTGATCTATTATCCCGGCGTCAGCGAGAACAGAGATTTTCAGGAGCTGACGCGCTCGGTCTTCGAGGACTATGAAAAATATGTCGCGAAGATCGACGTGCTGCCGCCGTCGTCATCCATTTTTGCCTTCCGCCAGAAATTCAATCAGGAAATGGCGAAGATGGATTACAAGAATATCCCGATCCCGAATCCGTCCGACATCGCACATACGCAAGTGCCGCTCGTCGTCAATCCTGCTGTCGAACAATCGATCGCGTATTTTATGTCGGGTGGCGGCAGAACATTTATGCAGCGCTGGCTCGGCCGCTCCGGAAAATTCTTCCCGATGATGAAGCAAATCTTTCGTGAGGTCGGCACTCCGGAAGAACTCATTTATCTTTCGATGATCGAAAGCGGTCTCAACCCGACCGTGACATCGCGCGCGCAGGCAGTCGGGCTGTGGCAATTCATCGACGGTACGGGCGCACTCTATGGCTTGCGGAGCAACTGGTGGTTCGATAACAAACGCGATCCAGTCAAAGAAACCTACGCGGCGGCGCGCCATTTGAAAGATCTTTATCGCGCGATGGGCGATTGGTATCTCGCGCTCTCATGCTACAATTGCTCGATGACGCGCATCAAACGCTGTATGGCAGAAAGCCAGGACACAACGTTCTGGGGCATTCGCGATTGCCTGCCGCGCGAAACGCAGAACTATGTGCCGCTCTATATTGCCGCGACACTCATCGCGATGGACCCCGCTCGATACGGCTTTACCGGCATTCAATATGAGCAGCCGATGACATTCGATACCGTGCGCGTGCATGAGTCCGTTGATATGAACGCTCTCGGTATGGCGGCAGGCGTGACGGGATTTGAAATAAAAGATCTGAATCCTGAATTATTGCAATTCTCCACTCCGCCGCCTGAAATGTGCGATGCGAGCGGATATTGCCTTCGCGTCCCCGCCGGCACAGCGCAGAATTTTTACAAAGGCTTTGCACTGCTGACCAACGAACAAAAACGTCCGTGGATGATCCATACGGTCGAGCGCGGCGAGACGCTTCATTCGATCGCGCACACGTACGGGCTTTCGAGCGAACAGCTTGCATCGTATAACAATCTCGATGCGAGCGAGCGCGTTCGCCGCGGCACACGGCTTCGCGTGCCGATGTCGGTGATGTCGCCTGGCGCTGTTGCATCGGGCGATTCGTCGCAGGTTGATTCGACGAAGACGAACACCGTATCAAAAGGCTTGACGGCTCCTTCTGTTACGGAAGTAAAAGCGCCCGCTCCGCCGGCAAGCGAAGCAAAGAAAATATTTCACCGCGTGCGCAAAGGCGAGAACTTGAATTCGATCGCTTCGCGCTACGGCGTTCGCGTGTCGGATATTCGCAACTGGAACAACATCAGCTATCATCACAAATTGCTCAAAGGCCAGCGCCTTGCCATCTACGTCGAGCGTTCTGCGCCGGCGAGGAGCGAAAAGAATGTTGCGGAGAAATCTTCACGCTCGAAGAAACACTGGACGAATTACACCGTCAAGCGCGGCGATACGATGGCGAAGATCGCCGATGATTTCGGTGTTTCGCTTGCATCGCTCAAAAAATGGAACGCGAAGTCAGTGCGTCACGGAGTAAAATCGGGTCAGCACCTGAAAATTTACACAAGCGAAGAGTATGCCGATGCCCCGCCTGATGAGGCTCCGGCTGTCGCTGCAAAATCCCGCACGCATACAGTTCGCCCCGGCGAAACGATGACGAGCATTGCGTCGATGTTCGGCACATCGGTTGAAAAACTCATCGAGTGGAATGACAATAAAGAACCGTCATCGCTTCAAGCCGGCGAGAAACTGAAAGTCTATGCGCCGAACAAGACGGCGTCGAAAGGCGACTCCGATCAGCCGCACAAAGCAAAGAAAGTCACCTATCGTGTTCGCCGCGGCGATACGCTTTATTCCATAGCAGAAAAATATGGCGTCAGTGTTGACGACCTGAAATCAGCGAATAACCTTACGAGAAATAAAATACCTGCCGGGAAAAAACTCGCAATTCCTGCGGAATAATTTTTACTGATAAGCGCTCAGTAGCGCCGACTTCAGTCGGCGCGGGGGGGGGG
>DASQGZ010000033.1:0-111791 GCA_035632315.1 Kapaibacterium sp. (SeqCode)
TGTGGGGCGCACCGGTGCTTGTCGGTCCTCGAATAGATCGGTCGAACGAAATAGGTGAGTTGATTGCTGCTGGCGGCGGATTCAGAATCACAGACTTTGATCAGCTAAAGTCGATTGTAATGACACTGTTCGACGACACAAAACGAAAGGATGCTGCAGAGAAGGCAGAACAGTTCGTGAAGGCAGGCGCTGGTGCTACAGAAAAAATAATTGGCGAAATACGAGCGTACTTATGATGCTTCGTAGATCGTTTTATATTGTTTGATCGCTTCGAGGATCGCGCTTGCAAATTTCTCTTGTCCGGCAGAACTTTTGAGCAGCGCTTCCTCTTTTTTATTTGAAATAAATGCGGTCTCGACAAGTACATTCGGCATTGACGCGCCGACTAACACAAAAAAACCTGCCTGCTCGACGCCATTGCTTTTGAGCCCGACTGTCTTCTTCAAATATTTTTGTACCTGTGAGGCAAATTTTTCCGAAAAGCGGACATCTTGTGCGCGTGACATTGACGTGAGAATAAAATCGATGTCGGATAATGCGTCGTAGCGGGCTTTATCTTTTTCGTATGAGATAACGGCATTCTCTCTCGCGGCAACTTTTATTGCAGCATCGGTTTTACCAGGGCGAAGAATATAGGTCGCCATTCCGCCTGCTGATGTCGGTTTTTGCGGCGTCGAATTGCAATGAATGCTGATAAAGAGTTTGCCTTTGTGTTCGTTCGCAATTTCACCGCGGCGATAAAGCTCTATAAATACATCGCTCTTGCGCGTATAAACGACTTTCGTATCGGGTAATTCGTCCTCGATCAATTTGCCGAGTTTCAGAACGATCGCGAGTGTCGCCTGTTTTTCTTTGTAGCCCGCGGTTCCGATCGCGCCGGGGTCTTTCCCACCATGCCCTGCATCGAGCACGATCACGTCGAGTTTCGGATGCTTTTTCTTCGGAGTTTTTTTTATATCAGCTGAGTCGTTATCGGAGCGCGAAGAAATACTGTGCGCGTTTGAATGAAAAGAGGTAGCAATAACCGCAGCAAGCAGTACAACTATGCAGGCACGAACGAGCGATGGAGTCTGAATGTCTGTTCGGTGCTTCAGAATGATTACCGATAGTTCGTGAACTGGATCGGAAAAGGAAATTCTTGCGCTTTGAGCAGCGCGATCGCCGTCTGCAGGTCATCTTTGCTCTTACCGGAGATACGAACGGCTTCGCCTTGTATTTGCGCTTGCACTTTTGCTTTCGAATCTTTTATCAGCTTTGTCACCATTTTTGCCTGCTCGCCTTCGAGTCCGCTCTTGAGCTTCACGACCTGCCGCAACGTACCTCCGCTCGCGGTTTCTTTCGTGCCATAGTCAAGCGATTTGAGCGAGACATTGCGCTTGATCATTTTTTGATTCAGCGTTTCGGTCAGCGCACGGAGTTTCATTTCATCGCTGGTATGAAGCGTGATCGTTTTTTCTTTGAGGTTCAGGTCGATCGTCGTGTTCGAGCCCTTGAAATCGTAACGCTGTTCGATCTCTTTTTTTGCCTGGTTGACGGCATTATCGACTTCCTGCGCGTCGAACTCGGAAACAACATCAAATGAAAATTGTGAAGCCATACGTAAGTGGTCAGTGGTTAGTAGCTAGTGGTCAGTGATTGGAGATGTCTTGCTTCAATTGCAGCAACACATCCGAAGGGATGGTATGCCCGCCTTCAAAATATGTTTCTGTTGTCGCGAGCCCGTTGTCTTTAATGAGTTTGACGCTCAGATCAAAAACGTCTTTGGTAATGACGTCGTCATTCTTCCCGATGACGAATCGTGTCGTCTTCTTTTTCATTCGTTCGGTATATGCGGCGAAATCAAGATCGGTCGGCGTATCGCCGCCCCAAAGCACGACATCGTCGGGTTGAACCGAACCCATTGCCGCCCAGCGGGTGATAGTCGGGCAGCCCTGCGAAAACCCGAGAGCTGTAATTCGCGACGGCGGTGCATCGAGCCGTTCGATCATACACTCTGTCACATTATCAAGATATTCGACGTAATCGTAGATCTCATTGACTCTGTCTTCGCGGGTCATCCACGTCGCGCCGACAGGACCCGCAAAACCATTGAGATAAAATCTCGATAGCCCCTCCGGTGCAACGACGATCGTCTTCTCGTCAGCGATCGGCTGAAAAAAATTGATGAAATCTTTCGCCAAATGCCGATAGCCGTGAGCGACGATCCAAAGGTGCTTGCCCTTACCGTCGAATGTGCCGAGCGTGTACATTCGCGCAGTGCGAGGGGTTTTGATATGATGCTCATTCGGGGTCATAGTTATAAAACAGCGGAAGTTCGGGACAAATCCCGTAAATCTCGCGTTAGCACAGCCGATGGAAATTGCAGCGCATACGCTTGGTTGCAAACTCAACAGCGCCGAGACATCAACGATCGTCGGGGAATTCCGCGCGCGCGGCTGGGATGTGACGAGGTCGGCTCGCGATGCAAACGTCTACCTGCTCAATACGTGCTCGGTGACGGCAAATGCTGAGCGTGAATGCCGACAGATCGTTCGGCGTGTGTTACGCGAAAATCCGAGTGCGTTCATCGCCGTCACCGGATGTTATGCGCAGCTTCGCCCTGAAGAGATCGCCAGTATCGAAGGCGTTGATGTCGTGCTTGGTGCAAAAGAAAAATTCGATCTTTTTTCTTACATTACGTCGTTCGAGAAATTAGACGCGCCGAAGATTTTTTCGAGTCCGATCGACGAAGTAACTGATTTTCATCTTGCGGCAACATCCGATACGTCAGAACGTACACGAGCATTCTTGAAAGTGCAGGACGGGTGCGATTATACGTGTTCGTATTGCACGATCCCGATGGCACGCGGGACATCTCGTTCGACGAAGATCGAAGATATTTTGCATGAAGCCCGCCGCCTCTGCGCCGACGGTTTCCTCGAGATCGTTCTTTCAGGCGTCAATGTCGGTGACTACGGAGCTTCGCTCGGGCTGGAGTTCGTTGATCTCGTCAGAGCGATTGAGAACGATGATAAGATCACTGCCAGAATACGGATAAGCTCGATCGAGCCGAATCTCTTGACTGATGAGATCATTGATATTGTTGCACACAGTTCGAAGTTTTGCCCTCATTTTCACATTCCGATGCAATCGGGGTCAGATAAGATCTTACGTTTGATGCAGCGGCGATATACAGCGGCTACCTATCGCGAACGAATCGAGAAAGTCAAGCAAGCAATACCTGACTGTGGAATCGGTGTAGATGTTATTGTCGGTTTCCCCGGTGAGACTGAAGAAGATTTTGATGCTACATATCAGTTTCTTGCCGATCTCGAGATCAGTTACCTTCATGTATTTTCATATAGCGAGCGCCCGGATACGAAAGCGGCATCGATGAGCGAGCGGGTGTCGAAGGATGTTCGTAAATTGCGAAATGAACGGCTGCGAATGTTGTCGGAAAAAAAACGCCAATCATTTTACCGAACGCAGCTCGGTTCGACGCGGATAATGCTGATCGAAGATGAAACCGAAGTTGACGAACATGGTGCAGTAATGACAGGCGGTTTTACAGAGAATTATGTTCGAGTTTCGATTTCACAGAACAAACTGCCTGCAAATGCGCTGGCACTCAGTGTCCGCTTAGACCGCATTGGGGGCGAGAGCGTTCTTGCGTTGCCTGTCGAGATACTTGAATATCGCTCAGAAGAAATTCTCTTACCAATTTTGCAATAACATTGCCTTCTCAGTTTTTAACTCGCATTCTTAGCGGGCGAAACGAGCGCCGGACATTACTTATTATTTCGTTCGTCGTTTTTATCATTCAAGTTCTGACTCTCCGCAGCACTGTCATTATCGGCGAGCCGTATATTATTGCAACACACTTACGCGACGGCCTGGGTTTTGTGTTCGAATTTCCCTGGGATACATATCCGACCCCGACGTGCTTTATTCCTCCGTTATATGCATATTATCTCTATGTTATTCTGCTCGTTGGTGGCGGATTCTTTATTATGCAATGTATCAACTTGATCTTTTTTCACGTATCGAATTTCTTCCTCTATCATTTTTTCAAAAGGTATACTTCAAAACAAACCGCGTTTGCCGGCTTCGTGATATATGCATTTTATGTACCGCTATGGCTTTTAGCGCAGAAGATCGATCCGGATGGGCTGAACATTCTTCTGGTCACAGCAACGATATATATTCTTGACGGTATCATGAAGGACCTGACGACTCGCCGATGGGTCATGCTTGGCGTCTTGTTCGGTGTACAAATTCTCGTTCGTCCGGATATATTGCTCGGCATATTATTCTTTGGGGCATTTCTTTTCTTTGCTTCAAAACAAAAAACAGCGTTTATCAAAGGCTTTTCATTATCAATTGCGATCGCGTTGTTGATGGTCGTTCCCTGGACGATCAGAAATTACAACGTGTTTGGCAGATTCGTGCTCGTGAGCGCAAATTCCGGTTACAATTTGTTTCTCGGAAATAATCCTGCGGCAACAGGAGAGTTCGATCAGCAGCCGCCTTCGCCGCAAAGCATTTCAATGGATTCAGCCCGGATCGTCTATTTCAGCATGCATCAATCCGGTGTTGAGCGTGATTCGTATTTATATCATGTTGCTGTGGACTGGGCAACGGCGCACCCGTTCGAAGTGATGAAACTTGCCGCAAAGAAGTTCTATTATCATTGGTGGCTGCGCGAATCGTCGGGGCATTTTATACAGACACCGCAATGGATGCTCGTGACATATAACATCGGAAGCTTGCTTCTGGTCGTGCTCGGTTTCATTGGTTTATTCTCGCTCGAAACCAAAGCGCGGTGGCTGCTTCTGACGCTCTTTGCGTATTCGACGGCGATCGCAATGATCTTTTTTGTACAATCACGCCACCGCGCGCTGAAAGTCGATCCATTCCTGATCACGCTTTCTGTTGTTGCAGTGAGCCACATGTTTAAAAAGAAATCTGAACCATCACCCTCACGTTAGACAGAGGTTATTATGCTCAAGATCGCATCATGGAATATCAACGGCATCCGTGCTGCCGAAAAGAAGGGCTTGAAAGAATATATAGCCGATGCAAAACCGGATATTCTTTGCCTGCAAGAGACAAAAGCAAATATCGATCAGCTTCCGGATTCGCTCGTGAACATTGACGGATATTCGTCTCATTTTGTCAGCGGCGAGAAAAAAGGTTATTCCGGCGTCGCGATATATTCCAAGAAAAAGCCAAATGACATTGTTGCCGGTTGCGGCAAACCGAAATTTGACGTTGAAGGCAGAGTGATCCGTGCCGATTTCGATGAGTTTATTCTATACAACATCTATTATCCGAACGGCGGGCGCGGCCCGGAGCGTGTACAATATAAACTCGAGTTTTATCATATGATCTTACAACAATGGCAGGACCTTCGCGACGAAGGAAAAAAATTGATCTTGACCGGAGATTTTAATACGGCGCATTCGGAGATCGACCTGGCCCGTCCCGATGAAAATAGAAAAACGACCGGATTCCTGCCCGAAGAACGCGCGTGGCTCGATAAGATCGAAGCGCTCGGTTATGTAGATACGTTTCGTGTCTTTAATGCCGACCCTGAGTGGTACACATATTGGGATCAGATTACGCGGGCTCGCGAACGAAATGTCGGCTGGCGAATTGATTACTTTTGGGTAACGCCTGATGTAATGTCATTCGTCACTGACTCGCCGATCAAAATGGACGTGACGGGCAGCGACCATTGCCCGATAGAATTAATTCTCGATCTTCCGAAAAATTGATGTCGATCGTTTGACGCTAAGTGTAAGCTCTCTCGTTAGTGAGCCTCGCTTCTTCTGCCGAGTGTTACCGGGATCGTCAGAGTTTGGTTTCCGCGCTGTATTGTGAAATTAATTATTTCGTCGGGATGATGCTTCGAGAGTGCATCGGTGTAGTCGTAAATATTTTTTATTATTTGATCGCCGAACTTGATCACGATATCCTCACCTTTTAAACCGGCCTTTGCGGCAGGAGAGCCCGGAGTCACATCGGAAATTTTAAGCCCGTCGCCATCGTATCCGTAATCCGGCACTCCACCGACATACACATGAAAACTTGTTGATTTTTTCGTCGAATCACGCGGCACAACGGAGAACGCAAGTTTTGCAGGAGCGTTTGCCGTGCGAACAATCACTCCTTTGACAATGTCGAGTACGTTCTTTTCACCGATGTAATTGATCTTATCTTTCGTATCGGATGCTTTGTGATAATCTTTATGCAGACCCGTAAAGAAAAAAAGCACCGGAAGGTTCTTTCGATAGAACGAAGCATGATCGCTCGGTCCTTCGCCGTCGGGTTTAAAGTGCAGCACGACAGGAAGATTTTTTGTAAGCGTCGAATCAACGATCGTTTTCCAGTTCGGCGATGTGCCCATTCCTTCGACGATGAGGACACTGTCTTTCAATCTGCCGATCATATCCATATTGATCATTGCATTCGTCTCTTCGAGCGCGAAGGGCGGATGTTTGACATATTCCTGCGAGCCAAAGAGTCCTTCTTCTTCGCCGCTAAATGCGACAAAGATAAGGCTGCGCCGAACACTATTTCTGTGCTTTGCAAAATACTCGGCAAGCTCGAGAAGCCCGGCAGTACCGCTGGCATTATCATCTGCGCCATAATGAATGGATTTCGACGTGTCGAGCGCATTGCGCCCGCCATGCCCCAAATGATCGTAATGTGCGCCGATCACGACAACTTCTTTTGAGAACTCGTTGTCGGAGCCTTTCAAAAATGCTATGACGTTCGCTGATTTGGTCGGGGTCGTGCGGGTGGAATCGAATTGATGTTCTGAAAATTGGTATGGCTCGAAATATGAATGTAGTGAATCGAGCACATGAAGATGCAGCCGTTTGAACTCTGAAGCAATATATTGCGCAGCCTTTTCGCAGCCGATCTCACCGGTACGGCGGCCGTCAAGCGAATCGCTGGCAAGAATATTCAGCCGTTCGCGAAGATCGTTCTCATTGATGGATGTCGTAGTCTTCTGCGCATATACATAAGGCGCCGACAGGAGGCAGATAAGAATAATAATTGCTTTCATCTTGCGATTATGAGTAGTCAGGTGTAAAAACAAGAACCCTGATGTTTGTTCCACCGGTGTCGGGCGAAACCAAAGAATTCGGAATTTCGTACTAATCATCCGAAGATCAATTTCAACGAAACCAATGGCACAATTCTTTCAAAGCACGGTGGCATTCACTCCGGATGCACTGGCAGTTGCCGGGCAGGCGCGGCTGGCATATATTCGCAAAGTATATACGTATTTTGGCTTCGGACTCGTCGCCGCGATCGCCGGGTCGCTTGTTGCAATGAATTCGGGACTCGTGTTTTTCACAGCGCAGCATGGTATTATTACGTTTCTCGTCTATCTCGGTGCATTCTTCTGGGCACAGGCAAGCGCAAATAAGCCGGCGCGAGCTGTCCCGACGATGGTGTTATTCACATTTATCAGCGGGGTGATCCTTTCTCCGCTGCTCTATATGCTTGCTCATTCGGCGAACCCCAATACAGGCGTTCAGCTTATTTATAACTCTCTGTTCCTGACGGCGCTCGTCTTTGGCGGGTTGACCTCGTATGTGTTCATCACAAAAAAAGACTTTAGTTTTCTTGCTGGGACGATCACGGTTGGGTTATTCGTGCTCATCGGTGCAATGCTAATCAACTCGTTCTTCGCGCATTCGTCGAGTTTTGAGCTCGGTATTTCGGTGATCGGGACGCTGTTAATGGCAGGATTTATTCTCGTCGATACGTCGCGTATCTTGAAATATGCGAATCAATTTCCACCGACGAGCGCAGCGCTGAGCCTGTATCTCGACTTTCTGAATTTGTTCTTATTCATTCTCCAAATTTTAATGGGCTCACGCAGCCGCGACTAAAAATGTCAGGGAGAATTTCGACGCCTCTATTCCGCGTTCGGGGTAGAGGCTTTTTATTTGGTATTTTTGTAGTTTATCTCACTCGAAATGAATGAACTGAAACATCTGCTTCTCGTACGCGACGAACTCATTGCCATTGTAACGCTCAATCGTCCCGCAGTGCTCAATGCGCTGAATCTCGAGTTGATGGACGAACTTATTTCCACGCTCGATATGCTCGATCATGACGACACCGTGCGTTGTATTGTTGTTGCCGGGAGTGAAAAAGCATTCGCCGCAGGAGCCGATATCAAAGAGATGGCCGGCGCTTCGGCAGTGGAGATGCTCTATCGCGATCAATTCGCAAAATGGGATCGGATCAGAAAAATAAAAACTCCTGTCATTGCTGCGGTCAGCGGCTTTGCGCTTGGCGGGGGCTGCGAACTTGTGATGCACTGTGATATGGTGATCGCGAGCGAAACGGCTCGCTTCGGTCAGCCGGAAATCAATATCGGCGTGATGCCCGGGGCCGGCGGGACGCAGCGCCTCACTCGTGCTGTCGGGAAAGTACGTGCGATGGAGATGGTCCTGACCGGGAAATTCATTACTGCCGAAGAGGCACTTGCATTTGGGCTTGTGAATAAAGTTGTGCCTGTAGAATTCTATCTCGAAGAAGCGATCAGGCTTGCGAAAGAAGTCGCATCGAAGCCACCGGTCGCTGTTCGCTTGGCAAAAGAAGCTGTGCTGAAATCATTCGACACGACGATCGAGATGGGACTCGAATTCGAGCGAAAAAATTTCTATTTGCTCTTTGCCAGCGATGATATGCGCGAAGGAATGACAGCATTCATCGAGAAACGAAAGCCGGAATGGAAAGGGAAATGACTCGAAGAATGTTGAGTGTTGAATGATGAGTTTTGAATTGTGAGTATTGAATAAGTAATTTATTTATGGCTGATTTTCAAACGATTGTTACAGAGCTTACCGACGGAATTTACACGATTACTCTCAATCGCCCTGAAGTGTATAATGCATTTAATGAGCAGATGACGACCGATCTGCAGAATGCATTCAAAGAAGCGGCGAAGAATGACAACATTCGTGCGGTTGTACTGACCGCAGCAGGGAAGGCATTCTGTTCGGGGCAAGATTTAAAAGATGCGCCGGGCGGCAGCGGGAAGCGCTCGCTTCGTGATTCGCTCGAGCGCAGATACAACCCGCTTATTCGTGCGATGCGGAATTTACCGAAACCGATCATTGGTGCTATCAACGGGGTCGCTGCAGGAGCAGGATGTTCGCTTGCGCTCGCATGCGATTATCGTGTAATGGCTGACACTGCAAAACTGATCGAAGTGTTTATTCGAATCGGGCTTGTACCGGATTCCGGTTCGAGTTGGCTGCTGGTGCATAATATCGGCATTGCGCGAGCGTTCGAACTTGCGGCATTGGGCGGCGATGTGACTGCTTTAAAAGCTCTTGAACTTGGACTCGTGAACCAAGTTGTTCCTGGTGATGCATTGATGAAGGAAGCGATGACTGTTGCAAACTCATTTGCGACGGGACCAACACGAGCATACGGATACATTAAGAAAATGCTCGACCGTGCAGCTTCGTCGTCACTTGATGACGCACTTGATTATGAAGTGTATATGCAGGAAGCCGCCGGCAGAACAGAAGATTATGCAAACGCCGTAGCGGCATTTCGGGAGAAAAAGAAGGCGGAATTCAACGGCAAATAGATAAAAACAGATGAGATCAATCGGTGTGATCGGTGCAGGAACGATGGGGAGCGGAATCGCTCTTTCTGCAGCGCTTGCAGGGTATGATGTTGTGCTCAACGATATCAATGACGGATTTTTGCAAGTTGCTTATAAGAGAATCGGTGAGACGATGCAGAAGATGACCGATCGCGGGAAACTCCCGGTCGCGGATGCAAACGCTGCGGCGCTGCGCATCAGAACATCGTCACATTTCGAGCACTTAAAAACCTGCGACCTTGTGATCGAGGCGGCGATCGAAAATCTAAATATCAAACAAGAGATATTCGCAAAGCTGAGTGAACTGTGCTCCGACGATACGATCTTCTCAAGCAATACGTCGTCACTCGCCATTACGGCAATCGCATCGGCTTGCAAGAAGCCCGGACGTTTTGTCGGTTTGCATTTTTTCAATCCGGCGCATATTATGAAACTTGTCGAGATCATTCGCAGCTCCGAGACTACCGACGATGTGATGTACCGGGCGGAAGGGTTTATCAAGCAGCTTGGCAAAACTCCTGTTCTTGCAAAAGATACGCCAGGTTTCATCGTCAATCGTGTTGCTCGTAATTTTTATGGTGAGGCATTTCGTCTTGCCGGTGATAACATCTCATACTTTGCGCAGATCGATCGTATTATGAAGGCGAACGGTTTTGCAATGGGACCGTTCGAGCTGATGGACCTGATCGGGATCGATGTAAATCTTGCTGTTACCGAATCGGTCTATCGTCAATATTTTGATGAGCCTCGCTTTCGTCCGCATATCATTCAGCAAAAGATGGTCGAAGCGAACAGGCTCGGAAAAAAAACCGGAAAAGGATTCTATGAATACAGTTAAAAATGTGCGAATGGAATTTTGAATGTTGAGTGTTGAATTTTGAATTAAACAATCATCAGCCACCAACTCATGCGCATTCTTGGGATCTGTGGGAATATGAAGCCGTATTCGGCAACGGCAGCGGTGTTGAAACTTTCACTCGAAGCGTCTGCTCGCGCAGGTTCCGATATTTCGTTTTACGACATTGCCGAACACCCGCTTCCGTTCTGCGACGCTCGTGATGACGAATCGACATACCCGCCTGAAGTTCACGAATTTCGTAAACAGGTTCGAGATTCGCAAGGTATCATTCTTGCGACACCGGACTATCATAATAGTTTTAGCGGATCGTTGAAAAACGCGCTTGATCTGTGCAGCTCGGAAGAGTTCGATCATAAGATCATCGGTATCATCGGGGTTGCAGGCGGTGGAGCGGGCGCCATCAATGCGATCACGCAGCTTCGAACAGTGATGCGCAGCGTCGGGGCGTGGGTGATTCCGCATCAAGTGTCGATCGCTCATTCGTCAAGTTTGTTTTCAGCGGCAAATACAATTGCAGATCCATCAGTCGCAAAGCGTGTCGAAAAACTTGGCGCTGATGTTGTAAAATATGCGAATCTCTTTGCGAAAGGTTTGTTAGAAGAATTGTAGTCTGTGATGCGGCCCCAGTGCAAGAGGTGATAACATATTGATACAACCATGCTTATATTATTTCTATCTTTACTGACAACGATTATGGTACAGCTTCAACCCGGCGATCCGGCTCCGGATTTCAAAACAACCGCGACCGATGGCGAAACGATCTCACTTTCAGATTACAAAGGGAAGTCCAATGTCATACTGTATTTTTATCCTGAAGACATGACCTCCGGTTGTACTGTCGAGGCGTGCAATTTCCGGGACGATAAATCGAAATTTCAGGAATTGCACACCGTTATTCTCGGTGTTTCGATGGACCCGGTCGAGATGCACAAGCAGTTTACCGAGAAAGATCATCTGAATTTTCCGTTACTCGTCGATACGAGCGGCACGATCCTTAAAGCGTACGGGGTTCCTGCTGAAGAAGGACGTTGGCCGCACCGTTGGACGTTCTTAATTGACAAGAACGGCAAGATCGCAAAAGTTTACCAGAAGGTGAACGTCCGAGTCCACAGCGAAGAACTGCAAGCAGATATTAAAGCGCTGCCGAATTAATTTTACAGAAGTTACTTTTTCTTCCGGATTTTTTTGTAATTGACTGGCCGCTTCTCATTAAAAGCAGAAATACCTTCTGTCACTTCGTCCGATAAGTTATGAATGGCAAGCCAATCGCGCGCATGACCGATCGTTGTATGCCAGCTCAAGTCTTTCCAGAAGTTGAGATTTTGCTTTGTATATCGTAGGCACTCCGGCAGTTTGTTATACAGCTTTTCACATAGAACGGCAACGGCTTCATCAAGATTTTCTTTTGGTACAACTTGATTGACCAAGCCCCAGTCAAGCGCTTTTGCGGCCGGAATTTCCTCACAGAGAAATAAAATTTCACGAGCACGCCGGTCACCGACGATGATCGGCAGCCATTGCGTTGCGCCCGCAGCGGCAACGCTTCCGCGTGCGGCGCCGACCTGACGAATGTGAATATGGTCGGCAGCGATCGCAAGATCGCAGGAGATATTGAGTTCATTCCCGCCGCCAACGACAATGCCATTAAGTTTCGCAACGGTTGGTTTGCCGATATTACGAAGTTTCTCGTGCATCTCGATAAAGACGCGCATCCATTTGTAGTAATCCTGCGGATTGCCAAGGAAAAATTCTTCCTGCTCTTTGAGATCGGCACCGGTGCAGAAAGCGCGGTCGCCTGCGCCGGTGATAACAACAACAGCAATATCGTCATCCCACGAAGCATCCTCGAATGCGACCATCATCTCACGGAGTGTCGTGAGGTTCAAGCAATTCAATACCTCCGGGCGATTGATCGTGACCGTCGCAACATACTCTTTTTTCTCGTAAAGAATATGCGAGAACGTGTAGTTGCGTTTCTCACTATATGGGTTCAACTCTTGCGTTTCTTTTTTTGCCATAGCTGTTCTCAAACAGAAGCGCCGGTTTCAGACGGCGCAAATACAGACGATGCTCCGACTGAAATCGGAGCTACTGAAGTTCAATGTTGTCAGCATTCCCGGTACACATTGAAACGAGGGTTCCGGCAAAACTCATCAGATCGGCTCCGGCGGCTTTGTTTTCTTCGGACGCCATCGCTGCCTTGAACGCGTCTTTATTATCGAAATACATATTGCATTGCAAATACGGTTGTTCGGCGAGCATCGCTGTGGCGGGGGTCAGCATTTTGCCGTAGCGAATAACTTCAAGCTTCCGAAGTCCCGGAATTTTTTTTATCAGCGGCGTATGCACGTCGTTATAGTGCGTGTCGAACGCTGCTGCGTCGCCGGGAGTCTTGTAGAGAGCGGTTAAAACTACCATAACAATCGGAGTTTTGAATTTTGAGTGTTGAATGTTGAATTAGATCTTTATCGGTTGAGAGAATCTTGTCAATTCAAAACTCAACATTCAACATTCGGACGAATTAGTGGACTTTTTCGCCGCCGCCATTTCCGCCGGGAGCGACGGGGCCGGTGCGAAATCCAAACGGGTGATTGTTCTGCCCTTCGACGCGAATCTCGCCGTATTGGCTTTCATAGCGTTCGACGTTTTCGCGCATCGCGCCAAGCAGCAATTTCATGTGCTGCGGGGTCATAATGATACGAGAAAGGACGCGTGCTTTCGGCACACCGGGTGTGACTCGGGTGTAGTCAATGATAAACTCGGCGGGCGAGTGAGTAATGATCGCAAGGTTCGAATAGATGCCTTCTGCTTCTTTTTCGCCAAGTTCGATCTGTAGCTGCTGCCCTTGTTGTTGTTCGAGGTTGTTATCCATTTGAATTGTTTGTAAAATTTTTTTTTTATTTAAGCGAATCCATCATTTTCATTGCTTCGTCGGCATCCTTGGCGCGCTTGGCATTGGCATAGATCTTCATCATCGAGTTCCAATACCATTTATCTTTGGCGGCATCGGTGTTCTTGAGACCTTCAAGCTGCGTGAGTACTTTTGCCTGCTGATCTTTATTGCCAAGAATATCATAGAGTTGGTACAAATTCGCGAGCGAATTAAATTCTTTCGGATCGACGGACCGAACGCGTTCGTAATAGCTGACTGACTTTTCGAGATCCGGTTTAACGTCTGCTTTCTTATCATGCTTTTGTTTATCAGCTGCCCAGTTCTGGTATGCGACTCCCAGATTGTAGAGCGCATTTTCAAATCCCGGATCGATCGACAAGGCTTTTTCATACGAATCGATCCCGCCTTGGAAATCATTTGCTTTTAGCAGAACTGCGCCGTATGCGGCATAGAGCTGTTTCGACGGATGTTCGGCGAGCATACGCTTATACATCGACTTTGCTTTTTCCGGCTGATCAAGTTTGGAATAAATATCCGGAATGATCGTCGAAGCATTTTCATCGGCTGGGTCGAGCCGCTGAACGGAGATCAATAATGGGATCACTTTATTATACATATCTTCTGCTTCCGGCTTTTTATCTGCGGCATAGAGTTTATTGCCATTCGCATAATAAAAGCTTGCAAGATTAAGATACGTATTGACCGAAATTTTCATCGGTTGCGACCCAACGGCGTCGTACGGGGTAAAGCGCCAACCCAGCAGATTCCAGTTATGCGGAGGTTTTTCCGCCTTGAAAAAATAAAAATAACCTTCATTCGAAGTATATTTATAGATCAATGCCGAATCGGTTTCCGAGATCGGTTCAGTAAATTTTTTGCTTGGTTCGCCGCCGATCGTTTTTATCACGGTTTCCGGCGACATCCCGAGTGTGAGTCCGAGCGATGTCCCCTGATCGTGCTGTGTGCGAACCTGGGCAAGTGCGTCTTCATAGGTCTGCATCGCTTTTGCTGTATCGCCTTTGGCGTTATACACATCGCCGAGCGCTTCGTAGGTTTCGGGTTGTTCCGGAGCGATCTTTTTCGCGGATTCAAGATATCCGATCGCAAATTGCTGCTGCTCTTTGCTGTCCGGATTTTGCTGATACGACTTAATACCGCTGTTATATAACTGCACCCAGGTATTATGACGAATGTCTTCGACCGTCTGCCGATTTTTGATCGCGTAGAGTTTTGCAGTATCGATCACGTCCGCAATTTTCTCATACTGATTCAGATCGTACAGATTTTGCACGTACAGCGCCCAGCCTTCGTCGCTGTGCGGGTCGGATTTCAGCGCCTGCAGCAGCATATCGTTCGCTTTATTATAATTGTGAAGCGTCCGGTATTGTTTTGCACTGGTGATCTCAGCGCCGCCGCAGCCGATGTATTGGAATGAAAACGCAAGAATCGCGATAAAAACAGCGACTTTGGTTCGATTTTTCATAGGGTCTAAGAAGTCATAATTTATGAGCAGTGGAGAACAGTTTTTTCACAAGTTGAATTTCGTATGTTTCTGGCGAATAAAAAAAGCAGCAATTGTGATCCGATCACTTCGGTAATGTTACCAGCTCCGGAAAATCTTTTCTGAATTTCATCACTTCCGGCGTTGTCACGTGGGCGACGTATGACTGATCGGGATGATGACGGAAATACCGAAGATGATAATCTTCCGCCCGATAAAAGGTTTTGAACGAAGAAACTTCTGTTACGATCTTTGACTGATATTTTCCGGAAGCCGCGAGCGAAGCGATCGCTGCGTCAGCATCTTGCTTTTGTGAGGCATTATGATAAAATATGGCTGAGCGATACTGCGGTCCTTCGTCCGGATATTGCATGTCAGGCGTTGTCGGATCGTGCTCGGCAAAGAATATCTCTAGCAATTTTTTGTATGAGATCGCCGAAGGATCGTAAATGACATTCACGGATTCAGCATAGCGTGTCGCGCCGGTGCCGACTTGTTCATAACTCGGATCGGCCTCCGTTCCGCCGGAATATCCGGGAAGGGCATTGACAACACCTTTGATCTCCAGAAAAATTTCTTCGGAGTGCCAAAAACAGCCCATTGCGAATGTAGCAGTGTCGGTCTTACCGTTAAAAGGGGGGCTAATTGATTCAACGACGGCGCCGGCCTGAACAGTCGATGTCTCAGGCGCTTGCTTCTTATTTATAAACAGATACGCCCCGACAAAAGCAAGCCCGATGAGCATTCGTGTCAGCCATTGTTTTGAGAAGAAGTTCATAGTAGGTTGTATTTAATAATCCTAATACGAGCAAAGATACAAATTAGATTCAATAAAAAAAGGCAGCCAAAGCTGCCCTAATTTTACATTTTTAATTTTACGTGCTCACCGCCCCGCTTCTTCCTGAAGCATTGCTGTTAGAAGTCTTACACAGACACCGGTGCCGCCTTTATTGATATAATCAAGCTGCGTTTCACCGCGCGCTGTGCCCGCGATGTCGAGATGGATCCACGGATAGTCGGTGAATTTCTTGAGGAACATCGCCGCTGTGATCGCTCCGCCCCAGCGTCCGCCGGTGTTCTTGACGTCAGCACAATCGCTCTTGATGAGTTCATCGTACTCGTCGTAGATCGGGAGTTCGCAGACGCGTTCGTAAACTTTATCCCCGAGTTTTTTCAAACGTGCTTTCATCGGCTCGTCGTTGCCCATCATTCCGGTCGTAACGTGACCGAGCGCAACGACGCACGCTCCAGTGAGCGTTGCCAGATCAATGACATGTTTCGGATTGTAACGCTTCGCCCAGATCAGCGCATCGGCAAGGACGAGTCTGCCTTCGGCATCGGTATTATCAACTTCAGCGCTGACACCGTTCGGATAAGAGATAATATCGCCGGGGCGCTGTGCTGTGCCTGACGGCATATTCTCAGCGCTGGCGGCAAGACCGATGACATTGATCGGCAGTTTCAGATCGGCGGCTGTTTTCACCGTTGCGATCACCGTCGCCGCGCCCGACATATCGCTGATCATATCGCCCATACCGGCCGCAGGTTTGATCGAAATGCCGCCCGTGTCGAACGTAATGCCTTTGCCGACGAGTACGACAGGCTGTGCATTTTTATTGCGCGCTCCGTAATACTCCATAATGATGAACCGCGCTTCTTTCTCCGAACCTTGATTTACGGCAAGCGTGCCGACCATTTTATTTTTCTTGAGTTCTGCCGGTCCGAAGACAGTTGTCTTTATGCCATTGCCTTTTGCCGCTTCTTGCGCCCACTTGCCGAGAATTTCCGGATACTTGTTATTTGACGGCTCATTCTCCATATTACGGGCGAAGATCACGTTCGCGCAGATGATCTCAGTTTCGGCGATCGCTTTGCGAACATCTTTATGTGAAGTGCCATAAATATCTTTTTCATCGGCAAAGATTGTCAGCGTGTCGAGCGTCTTGCCGTTCTCGTCTTTCTTTTTATATTTGTCCCATTTATACAGACCAAGGATCACGCCTTCGACGGCGGCTTGCGCGATTTCCGCGCCTTTGGCTCCTTTGATCTTCGGCAGATACATTCCGAGCGACGTTCCGCCGAGCGCAACAGTTTTTTTCGCACCGCGGGCGGCGGCGCGACGCATTGACTCGATCGTAATTGTTTCCGGCTTGCCAAGTCCGACGAGGATAATCCGTTTCGATTTCATCCCCGGATAATCGGGATACATCACGACGATCTCATCTTTTTTACCGGTCATGTCGCCCGACGCGAGCATTGTAGATGCTTGCTTTTGCAATGGCGAACCATCGCCATAATATTTCAGGCTATCCTTCAGCCATTTTTGATCTTCGGGTTGGAAATAGACGGTTGAATCGGACGCGAACGAGTCCGAATTGCCTTTGACGACATTAATATTCATTTGGGTGGCTGATAGTTTAGTTATTCGCAAACATTCGTCATCCGCGCAATGTCAGACATGACGTCATTCGCATTGTATCCAAGAAGAGCTCCGAGTACCCCGAAGCTTTTTTAGTTAATTTGCAAAAATACGGAAAAATAGACGCAAAGGCAGGAAATCGATAGCCACAAAAAAAACAAGCTGCAAGCATTGCTGCCTGCAGCCTTAGTTCGATCCGGTCACGGCATCACTGAAATTCCAAGTTGCGCACCTATCGTGGCATCGGAGAAATCACTACTTGTGTTTGAGTACGAACTGCTTATCGAGTAGGACTGGCGTTTGTAGTATATTTCCATCCTGATCGCCGCCATGGTACCGATAAGAAATTTCAAACCTGCGCCGGCTTGCAGAATGAATACAGAGCCTATATCGTTGTTCCCCCCAAAAATAGAAGGGAACGCCGAGGGAAACGTCAACCCGTTCGAAATTCCGGCACCTGCACGAATAAACGGTGCGACTGAACCCGATTTCGGAATGAACGTGTACGAAAGATTTCCGACAAAAGAAAACGCTGTACTGCTTTTTATTTCGTCCCCCGAAAGGATCGACACACCGATCTCTGGTTCGATCGAAAGCCCGTCGGTGACAAAATATGCCGGGGTTACCGAAAGGGAGAACGTAGTAATGTTAAAAGAGCTTGAGCTTCCCGACAACGTTTCCGTTATCGAACCTCCTCCTCCAAGCAGACTCAACTCGCTCGTGCCTTTATCGAAAAGTTTCTTTCTTCGCCGAGAAGCCATACCAGGAAGCGGTTCTTCTCCGGACGATACTGGATCGAGAACTGGTTTTGCCGTTTCCATATCATCCCGCGCGATACGAATATCCCTTCCTGCTGAATCTCGGAAGAGCACCATCTGCGCGCTGTCACCGACATATTCGGCAATGAAATGCGTGCTGTCTTTTTTCAAAACGTTCATCCACTGTGCATTCGCGTCCGGTACACTTGAGAGTACCAGCGCAACAACACCCAAAAAGAATACTATCAATGCTTTCATAATTGTACTGTGTAATCCGTAAATGCCGTAGCTTGCGCTTTGGCGTAGTGCCTCTTGTTTAGAAGCAGTGCAAAATTATTCTCTTGCAGATTCTGAAATGTCACGAAATTGTCAGAATATCATCTAATTTTGTATAAAAGTGAGGACGTAACTGAACCCTCATAATACTTCATTTCCTGAAACCTTCCTGCGTCAAAACCGTTAATTTACTTTCTGTGTCAATTTAATCCCATTTTATGAAGAAAGTACTGTTATCCATCCTGTTGATCTCGGCAGTTGCGCCTCAGATTTTTGCGCAAAAAGGCGCAAAGCCTGCACTTACACCGGCGATCACATCACAAGTGTTTCATCCCGTCAAGTTTGAAGAGTACGATATGCCGAACGGGCTGCATGTAATTCTCTATGAAGATCACAGCGCACCGCGGGTTGCTGTCCGTGTCTTCTATCATGTCGGCTCGCGCAACGAACGCTCCGACCGCACCGGCTTTGCTCACTTTTTCGAGCATCTGATGTTCGAATCGACCGATCATATCAAACGCGGGGACTACGCAAAGGATATTGAAGCTATCGGCGGAGAACTCAACGCACATACGTCGCTCGATCATACATTTTACCAGGAAGATGTGCCGTCGAATTATATGCGTCAGGCGCTGTGGCAGGAATCGGAGCGAATGCACTGGCTGCACGTTGATTCGGCAGGCGTCGAAACACAGCGGCAAGTCGTCAAAGAAGAGCGCCGCAATCGCTACGAGAATCAGCCGTATGGCTCATTCTTTTTGAAATTGATGAGCGCTGTCTTCCATACATCGCAATATAGTTGGACGCCCATTGGCGATGCCCAGTACATCGATCAGGCAACGATCAAAGAATTTCAGGATTTTTATCATGAGAATTACGTGCCGAACAATGCCGTCCTCGTGATCGCCGGTGATTTTAAGCAAGCAGAAGCGAAAGCCGCAGCGCAAGATTATTTTGCAGATATTCCGCGCGGTGCAGAGATTGACAGAAGCTATACGCCGGAGCCGCCGCAGACATCCGAGCGTACTGTTGAGGTTAATGAGAAGATCACGCCATTACCTGCCGTTGCTTATGGTTGGCGGACTGTCCCCGAAGGCGATAAAGATCAATACGCGCTCGATATGCTTGCAAACGTGCTGATGCAAGGCAACAGCTCGCGCCTTGTCAAGCGTCTCAAAGACGAAGATCAATTAGTCGCCAGTGTTCAGCCGATCGCGCTGACGCTGGAAAAAGACGGAGCATTCGGTTTGCTCGCTGTCGCAAGCAAGGGGAAAGAACTTTCGAAAGTCCGTGCCGAGCTTGACGAAGAGATCAAGAAGTTACAATCATCCGGTATTTCCGACGAAGAATTTCAGAAGGTTCGCAATCAAATGACGAAAGACCTTGTCACGCAGGCGGCGGAGATGGGCAGCGTTGCGTTTGCGCTTTCGGAAGAATATGCGCTCTTTCACGATGCAAAGCGATATAATTCGGAGATCGACCGATATATGGCAGTGACAAAGCAGGATATTCAGCGTGTAGCAAAAAAATATCTGACGAACAGCGCTCGTTCGGTGATCACATACACTGTTCCGACCAATCAATAATCCAAATAATTATTCTTACAGGTTAGTACGATGAAGAATCTTATGAAAAAATTTCTTTCTCTCGCGATCGTTGCATTAATGTGCTTTTCGGCGATCAATTCAAATGCGCAAGTTGACCGCTCAAAGAAACCTGAACCGGGACCGCTTCCGAAATCAGCAGTGCCGCCGTTTCAGGAAATTACACTCAAGAACGGACTTCGTATCGTCATAGTCGAAGACCACACGCAGCCGCTCGTGTATTTCCGCACACTGGTACTCAGCGGTAACGCTCAGGACGCCGGTTCGATCGGAGCGGCAGAAGCAGTGACCGATCTGCTGGAAAAAGGGACAACGACAATGAATGCCGACGACATTGCGAAGAAACTCGATTTCTTCGGCGCGTCGCTCGGAGCAAGTTCGACTGTTGATGACATCAATGTTTCTATCGGCTGCTTGAAGCGCGATATGGATAAAGTGCTGCCGATCTACGCCGATGTTATCAAGAACCCGATATTTCCTGCGACCGAACTGGAAAAATATAAATCAGAACAAATTTCCGCTTTGCAAGCGGCACGTCAGAGGCCGGGTGAACTTGGCAGAAAAATGGGACGCAAGATGACCTACGATGTGCATCCATACGGCAACATTGCGACCGACTCCACAGTAAAAGCGCTTACGGTCGAAGTTCTAAAGACTTGGCACGGACAGCATTTTTGTGCGAAGAATTCCATTATTGCCGTCGTCGGCGATATTACAGAGAGCGAGATCAAACCGGTGCTGGAAAAACAATTCGGCAGCTGGAAATCTGGGATGCTCTATCAGCCGATGTATCCTGTTGTCGAGCCGAAGCAAGGACTGACGATCTCGCTTGTCGATCGTCCCGGGTCGAAACAATCGACAGTTCGTTTGCAGCATCTCGGCGTTGCCGTGACAAGTCCTGATTTCGATAGAGCAAGCCTCGTGATGTCGATCTTTGCCGGTAACGGAGTCATCGGTTTTGCAAACCGGCTGTTTCAGAACATTCGTGAGAAACACGGCTATACATATACGCCCGGAGGGTCACTGACGAAATCGGTCGATCGGGGGGTCATGGTTGCTGTTGCCGAAGTACGTAACTCAGTCACGGATTCTGCGCTCGATCAAATGCTGCTGGAATACCGCAGGCTTTCGACCGAAGCAATCTCGGATAACGAATTGAACTTTGCGAAAGGACTCATCGCAGGTAAATTTATGATGGATCTTGCCGATCGCCAGAATACGGCGGGTCTGGTCCTTTCAACGCTAGAGTACGGCTTGCCGAAAGATTATTACTCGACGTATCCCGAGCGCGTTTCAAAATTTACTTCTGCCGAGTTGCAGGATGTTGCCAAACGTGTCTTTCCTCCGAACGACATTAGCGTGATCGTCGTCGGCGATGCGTCGCAGATTCTGCCAATGCTGCAAAAATTCGGGAAAGTGAATGTCTATGATCTCGACCTCAAGCCAAAGAAAGATGTTGCAGTTCACATTTCGCCGACAACGTCTGTCGTTGCCGATGTTATTAATAAGATGTACGCCGGACTCAACAGATCGGAATATGAAAAAGTAAAGAATCGCAAAGTTGAGGGGACGGTCACGCTCGAACTTGGCGGCGGGCCTCAAACATTGCCGTTCGAGGAGATCACTGCAGCGCCGAACAAAAAGTATCAGAAGCTCGATCTTGGCGCGCCGATGATCATTGAAATGCGGATCGACGGAACGAACGTATATGAATATCAGGGGATGCGCGGTGGACCGGCTGACCCCACGACAGCTCATCACGAACTCGGGCAGTCAGCATTTGATGAAGAGCTCCACGTGACTGATCAGGGGTATAACGTTACGCTCGAAGGGGTAACGCTTGTCCCCGCCGGTGCGGCATATATTCTCGATGTGATGAAGCCGGGCGGTTACCACGAGAAATGGTATGTCGATACCACCAGCGGATATATCACCCGCAAGGATCTCATCGAAAAAGAAGGCACGGAAACGCAGGACTACAGTGACTTTAGAGTAGTTGACGGGACTCCGTACCCATTTAAAGTTGAGATCCACGGCGCCGGCGACCAGACGGTGGAGATCAAGTCGATCAAAAATAATACGTCGATCGATGATACGCTCTTTATGAAAAAACCGGACTCGAAGAATTAAGTCTGTATTACAGATATGTAATACAAAAGGCGGCATTATTGCCGCCTTTTGCATTGTTAGTATTGCCGAGTTGTAATATATTTTCTTACTTATGACAAAACATCTTATTCGGAACATCGCTGCCACGATCGTTCTTGCATTCATTTCCTCGCTTATGAGCAGTTGTGCCGGAGCGAATATCTATTCAAAAGCTGACGACGTAAAGCTCGGCCAACAGATGCAGGCACAGATCGCAGCCGACCCGGCGCATTATCCGGTATTGAATAATCCTACGGTCACGTCGTATTGTCAGGGGATCGTCAATACGATCCTCACTTCGCCAAATATTACAAATAAAGATTTTAATTACAAAGTAACCGTTATCAATGATCCCAAAACGATCAACGCCTTTTCGATCCCCGGCGGGAGCATTTATGTATACACGGGGCTTCTGAAATTTATCGATAACGAAGCGACGCTTGCCGGAATACTCGGTCACGAAATGACTCATGCCGATAAACGTCATGCCACTCAGCAAATGACGCAGCAGGCTGAGATGCAGGGAATAGCAAGCGTATTACTTGGCAGGGTAGGCGATAGTACAACAAGAAATATTGGCAGCGTCGCCGCGGGTGTCGGCGCATATCTCGGAGCGATGCGTTTTAGCCGCGACGACGAGCGCGAAGCCGACGCGAATTCGTTTACCGACCTGATGACGATTCCCGGGCGGCCATGGTATCCGGCGGCGATCAAATATTTTATGGTAAAGACATTGAGTTGGGACCCAAAGGGTTCGACTGCATCGCTGGCAAATAATTTGGCGACGCACCCGCCGTCGCAGGAACGCCTCGATAACGTAAATAAACAAGCATCGGCTGCTCATCTTGCCGATCCGGCGGAAATGCAGCTTAAAACAGCTCAACTCCAGCGCATCAAAGCAATGCTGCCGTAACTTTCCGGCAAAATCTGTGTTTCTTTTACGTGTTGAAACTAACCTCCAACGGCATCATCTCATCTCTACATCATTCGCACAACGTGCGGGTGTTTGCTATTTCATTCATTGCCTTCATACTTTCTTTTACGTCCGATAGTCTTGCAAAACTCACACCTGATAAAGATACACTAAACTTTCCGAGTCTTAAAATTTCGCTTTCCAAAGACGGCCCGATCACTGTAACGAACACCGGCGCGGTGACGGAAACCGTGACAAAAATATTTGTCACCCCATTGATCTCTACCGGGAGCGAGTTTCAATATATCTCGTCGAACGTCTTTCCCTTCGATATTCCTGCAGGGGGGAGCAGGCAGTTCTTCATTCGTTTTACGCCGCTCGTGTCCGGACTTCGGACGGCACTGCTGACATTTGCAACGACAACTGACTCACTTTTCGTACCGATGCAAGGTTTTGGCTTGGTGTCTGAGCCCGATGCCGAGATGCTTCCGCCCGCGATCGATTTTGGTGTTCGTCTGCCCGGCGAGGTTATAGATACATTCGTCAGGGCAGTTGCGCTTGGTCCGGATAGTGCTACGATAATTAATTTTATAGTCGCCAACGATAACGCCGTCATTTGTTATGAAGCAAATCTATCTGATGCGACTCAGCAATTCCCGGTCAATATGCAGCCGGGAGATTCGCTGTTGTTTCACGTCAGGTTTACTCCGGCACTTCCCGAAGGAAAATATACGGGGCAGCTGGATCTGCTCGGGAATGTTACGGGCTCGCCGACATGCTATTTTACGGGTGTCGTCGCTGAGCCTGCAATGGTCACGGAGCCGGGCTTGATCGATCTTGGGATCGTTACGATCGGTTCGGTCATTGACACGAGCATCTTCATTATCAATACCAGTAAGATCACGGATCATATTACGCAATTATCCGCGCTTGCTGCGCCATTTACATATATAAATCCGCCGCCGCTTCCATACGATCTTGCCGCCGGCGATACGCTCCGATTGAAAGTAGAATTTTCTGCCGCTCAGTTCGGACAATTTAGTGCTACGGTTGACGTGACCGAGCATACGCCGCCGATCGCGCAAAGCGACCGTCTGACTTCAATCGCTGCACAAGTACAGCCCCATGTGCTTACTTCACAAATCGCGTCGTCGATTAATATTGCGTGCGGGCTTGACTCGGAATATATGACGAGCATCACATTGAAAGATACCGGAGCATATTCGATAGATATTAGCAGCATCGATCCCAGCAATTCAGGCCTCTCAATTTCTAAATCGCCGCTTCCACTGACGATGCAGCCCGCGTCGCAGAGAACGATCAATCTCCTGTACCATGCACACGGGACTGAACTTCGCGATACGTTTATTGTCGTCAGGATCCTCTCGAATAATTATATTGTGCGAACCGATACACTTAATATCCATATTCACCCTGTCACAACGGCTCTCGCACTGCGTTCGAAAGAACCACCTGCAAAGCGATCGTCGATTATCACCTCAACGTTAGACCAGATCGTTGCCGCGTATCATTTAACATCGCTGCGATTCGAAATTTCGATTACGCCTTGGCCATTAGCAGCGATCAATGCTTCAAGCCTGACCTCGTCACTTGGCGCAGGTGTCACCGCGACTCTGAAAGATCTGACAAGCGGTCTCTATGAGATCACACTAACATCGGCGAGCGGCAGTTTTTCTTCCGGATTCGATTCGATACTTTCTTTCGCGCTCGATTATTTTGTCACCTCGGATAGCATTGCAACAATAATAGTTCAACCGATCAGTGACGAACGTAATGGCTGTCTCGATTTTACTGCGGATACGATCGTGCTTGCGGTGCCGTCGGAATGTGGCGATCCGGATGTCAGGGCATTTATTCGTCGCAATGGTCTTGTGAAAATTCATCTTGCCGACAATCCGGTCACGGAAAACATATTACACGTGAATATTCAGGCACAGAAAGATGTGGATATCATTCCGAACATATTTAACATATATGGTACATTACTTTGCTCTTTTGGGGAGAGACATCTTTCTTCCGGCGAGTCAGTTATGCCGTTAGATGTTTCTTCGCTCGGGAGCGGAAGTTATTTTCTTTCACTCGATGTGCGCGGCACAAATAAGCCGTTTTCTTTGCTTGCCGCCCCGTTTATTATCACCAGATAATTCGTGAGCGAAATTACCGATATTCGTTTTAGGCTGCGGGCGGAAGCGTTACGGCAGCGCGACGAGCTTGCAGAGCATCTTCGCATCGCGTTTTCTCATCTGATAAAAAAATCTGCAACGTCACTCCTTGAAGAATTACGTGTACAGACAGTTCATTGTTATTTAAGTTTTCGTTCTGAAGTCGATACCTCAGCTCTTATTCATTCTTTGCAGGCAGATGAGGTTCAGATTATTGCACCGGTCACCTCGATCGTAGGCGGTGTATCGCAATTGGAGCATTATGTGCTGACGTCTGAACGAACTGTTGGTTCATTCGGTGTGCCGGAGCCGATCAGGGATAAAAAAGTCAGTCCGGAAATTATCGAAGCAGTCGTCGTGCCCCTGGTAGCGTATGACGGGACAGGTACGCGGCTCGGGTACGGGAAGGGATATTATGACAGATTTCTTGCGTCACTTGCGCCGAATATCCCGAAGATCGGATTAGCGTTCAGCATTCAGGAAGTGTACGAAATTCCGCACTTGCCGCATGACATACGAATGGATTATATCGTCAATGAACAGGCAATTGTTAAAATATAATTAGTGTGCATCGAACCACGTTTTTCCGAACCCCGAATCCACTTCCATTTTTACATCCATTGGCAGCGCATTTTGCATGCGGTACTCAACTAATTCTTGCAGGTCTTTTTTCTCGTCCGGATGCACATCGAAGACGAGTTCGTCGTGAACTTGCATGATCATAACCGACTTCATTGATGTGCGTTCGAGTTCGCGTTGAATGTTTATCATTGCAAGTTTTATCATCTCCGCTGCAGTGCCTTGCACCGGCATATTGATCGCAGCGCGCTCGTCGGCAGCGCGGACAGCGGCGTTCGCGGCGTTGATATTTGTCATGTGGCGGCGCCTGCCGAGCAGTGTCTCGACGTACCCATTCTTTTTTGCAAAAGCGATCGTCGAGTCGATAAAATCCTTGATCGCCGGGAATGCAGCAAAATAATTTCTGATGATCTCTGAACCTTCTTTCTGTGTGATATTCAAGCGTGTTGCCAACCCAAATGCACCGATGCCGTACATAATGCCATAGTTCACTTCTTTTGCTTTGCGTCGCATATCACGATTAACGGATTCGGTTTTAACACCGAATACACGAGCAGCCGTTTGTGTATGAATATCTTCTTCGTTTGCAAATGCACGAATAAGTCCTTCCTCTTTTGCCATGTGTGCGACAATACGAAGTTCGATCTGCGAGTAATCGGCAGAAAATATCTGACCGTTCTTAAATCTGGAAACGAATGCCTTGCGAAGGCCGCGGCCAATATCCGTTCGTACCGGGATATTCTGCAGGTTCGGTTCGTTCGACGAGAGTCGTCCGGTCGCTGCGACCGCTTGATTATACGTTGTATGGATGAGCCCGGTGTTTGGATTCACAAGCGTCGGCAACACATCGACATACGTACTGCGAAGCTTTTGGTATTGCCGATAGTTCAGGATTTCTTCGGCGATCGGATGATGCGCTTTGAGTTGATCGAGAACTTGTGCATCGGTCGAGAAGCCGGTCTTTGTTTTTTTGATCGTCGGCAATCCCATTTTTTTAAAGAGGATATCGCCGAGTTGTTTTGGCGAATCGATATTAAATTCTCCGCCGGCATGTTTCCATATTGATTTGCAGGTATTCTCTGTATCGCGCTCAAGTTCTTTGCTGACCTCACCAAGCAGTTTTGTATCGATCTTTACGCCGTTAAATTCAACGGACGTGAGTACATCGATCAGCGGGAATTCGATATAACCTGCGACGCGCTGAAGTTTCTCGCTTTCGATCTTTTTTTTGATCACACGCTTGAGCTGCAGCGTAATATCCGCATCTTCGGCTCCGTATTCAGCTAATTGATCTGTATCAAGACCTGACATGACTTCGAACGAATGCTGCTTTTTGAATTTGCCGGCAACATCGCTCAATGCAACCGGTTCATAGTTCAAATATTTTATCGAAAGATCGTCCATTGATTGCAAGCCTTCCGATTGCAGGAGGCTTTCGGCGATCATCGTATCGAAAACGATCGGACGAAGCTTAATGCCATATCTTCGCAGCACGAGTGCATCGTATTTGATATTCTGCCCGACCTTATTGATCTTCTGGCTTTCGAGTATCGGTTTGATCGTTTCGAATACTTCGTTAATATCGAGTCCGCTGTTAAGTGCATTTTTTTCAGCCGGAGCACCTTTCGCGCTTTCGCCAAACAAAGAGCTTTGCTCTTTTGCGAGAGAGGCGTCAACTCTGATCGGAATATAATATGCTTCTTTCGGCGTCATTGAAAACGAAATGCCGATCGGGATCGCAAGCATTGCCGTGGCAGATGTTGTTTCAAGATCGACGCAGATCTCCTTCGCCATCTTTAGTTTTGCGACAAGCTGTTTAATATCTTTGACGGAAGTGATCGTCTCATACGAATGCTTCACGGATCTGATATTCTGTGTTTTTTCCGAGCGAGGCTCTGCTTTTTCTTCATCATCTTTTTTCGGCGACTCTTCAGGTGCATCAAGCGGGAGTTCGGGAGTGCTGCTTCCGAAGAATATTTTTTCTTCCGCGTGAAGCTTTGCCAGTAATTGTTTGAAACCGAGGTCTTTGAGCATTGCTTCGACCTTGCGAAAATCCGGCGACTTCGTGTATTCCAGATCTTTCAACTTCATCGGAAGTGGGACATCGAGCTTGATCGTCGCCAGTTCGCGCGACATAAACGCATTAGCTTTATCGTTAGTCAGTTTTTCTTTGAGTGCTTTCTTTTCGATCTTGGCAAGATTTTTATAGATGCCTTCGAGCGATTCGTATTCCTGAATCAGCGGCGTCGCTGTTTTTTCTCCGACGCCCTTAATGCCCGGGATATTATCGCTCGTATCGCCGACGAGAGCAAGATAGTCGATAAATTGATCGGGCCGCAGACCGTATTTTGCTTTCACCGCTTCTTCATCCATCAATTCATGCGTCGTCGAATCTTTCGGCCGTAACAGTTTTACATGCTTGGTCACGAGTTGGCAATAATCTTTATCCGGGGTGATGATTAGCGTCTCCATCTTGTTCTTGTCGGCTTCATGCGCGAGCGTGCCGATAATGTCGTCAGCCTCGTAGCCCGGAAGTTCGAGCTGCGGAATGTTGTATGCCTTCGTCAGTTCTTTTATTTGGCTGATCTGCGGGATCATATCGTCAGGCATTGCCTGGCGGGTCGCTTTGTATGGCTTGTACATTTTGTGACGAAATGTCGGTGCGGCGGTGTCAAATGCAACAGCGGCATAATCCGGCTTATGGAGTTCCAATGCTTGGTGCAGCGCATTGATGAAGCCGAAAACGGCGCTGGTATTTTCGCCTTTTGCATTGGTCAGCGGACGCGAGATAAATGCAAAATAGGCGCGGTAGGCGATCGCCATACCGTCGAACATCACGAGCAAAGGGGTTTTACGTTCCGACATCAGAGTAAGTAAAATAGAATGTTTTGCTAACAAAGATACTGTAGAAATGTATCACGTTTATTGCGATTTCGATGCGACCGTTACGGTCAATGACGTTTGGGATATTCTCTTTAAGCATTTCGGCGATCCGAAGGCGTTTACCGTGTGGCAAAAATTCAATACGCGTGAATATACCGCTGCCGAGTGCATTGCAGAAGCATGCGCAACAGTCCGCAACGTGGATCCGCGTAGAATGAGTGAAGTATTTACCCTGCAAGAAATTCGTTCCGGTTTCAGCGAGTTTGCAGAATTCTGTGAAGAGAAAAACATCGCACTCACCATCGTCAGCGACGGATTTAGTTTATACATACGTCCGATCCTTGAACACAATAGTCTTAACATCTCATTTCACGCGAATACGATCGAACTAACGAATGACGGATCGCTTTCGGTCGAGTTTACGAACGGCCGTGAATCGTGCTGGCGATGCGGATCATGCAAGTGCTCTGCGATCACAACGACATCTGCCGATGAAGATACGATCGTCTATATCGGTGACGGATATTCGGACCATTGCCCGGTCGAAATATCCGATGTTATCTTCGCAAGGGATATGCTTCGGAGTTTTTGCTCGACGCACGGAATTCCGTATCATCCGTTCGAGGATTTTCATACAGTCAAAGAGATATTACAGATATATTTGACCGAGCGGCCGAAATATAAACGGTTAGAGGCATCGAAAAATAGAAAAAAATTATATGTAATCGAATGATGCACATTGTTCCCGAGATCTTTCGCTGTTTTCCTGAGATCATTGCCGCACAAAGCACGCGTGAAGGTGGCGTCTCGCCAATGCCGCTGGGACTGAATCTTTCAAATCATGTCGGTGATGACCCGGCAAATGTTGCTGAAAATAGAAAACGATTTTATGCCGAGATCGGTGTTCCGGCAGACGCGCAATTTGTCTATCAAAATCAAATCCATAGTGGCAATGTGAATGTTGTCCAGGGCGGTGAAGGTGTCGTACCGAACTCCGATGCACTGGTAACGAGCGAGCAAAATACATTTCTGGTTGTCAGTATAGCCGATTGCACTCCGATATTATTGTATGATCCTGTTGCAAAGATCGTCGCTGCTGTTCACGCCGGTTGGCGAGGGACGGAGCAGCTCGTTACAGTAAACGCTGTTCGCGCGATGGCAGCTCTTGGCGCAAGACCTGAAAGAATCTATGCATTCATCGGTGCATCTGCTTCGGGAGAACATTACGAAGTCGGCGCAGAGGTCGCAACGCTCTTCGAGAAAAACCACTACACCGAACTTCCGAACGGAAAGTGTTTGCTCGATATTAAGAAAGCCAACCGCGATCAGTTACTGATTGCCGGATTGCCGCTCGGACAAATAGAAATTAACCCCCGCTGCACGATCACCGATGACGCGCTGCACTCGTACCGCCGTGACGGAAAACGATCGGGAAGAATGTTTGCGGTAATCGGGAAGAAAGAATTTTGAGTTTTGAATTTTGAATTAACGAAACCCTAATTCAAAATTCAAAACTCAAAATTCCCAACCCTTACGGTTTATCAACGATCGGTTTGATCGGAAAGGCTTGCGACTGTTTTTTACGAACTTCAAGCTCCGGCACGAGCACAGCGTTCGGAGCGACCAGTGTCCCGGGGACCTTGCTTGCAAACCCGAACAGCCCGCTTCCTGCACCTGCTGCAAGCTGGACATTGCGGATGCTCGTCTCTTTCGAAAATTGTAATTCTTTCAGATCGCGCACAGCAGGGAAGTTGATCTCGATGCCGCGCACGAGTTCTTCGCGGCCGTCGGGATATATCTTATACGCGAGAGCCGGCTGGAGCGCTTTGCCGTTGGCCATAATATCGCCGACATTACTGAGCCCTTCTGAAAAATTTAAAAGTCCTTGCTGCATCGACCGAACGACGATGGCAAATGTATAGCCGTCGTCTTTTGCAAGCTTGAACATTTGCTGCCGAAGTTCGGATGTCTTCTTTGCTTTTGAATCGGTGATCTCCACGATGCCCGCGCCGGCAATATCCCCGTCAACACCCCCTGCCGAAGGCCGCGCATGGCCGTTCGATTCTTTTACTTCTTTTGTTGGTGTCCGGTTCATATACATCGTTTTCAAAATGCCGTCTTTCACAAGTTCGAGCCGCTTCGGGACAACGCCCTCTTCGTCGATCTGATATCTGCCGAGCGCTTTGGTAAGCATTGCAGACGGCTTTTCCGAAGGTGGATTGGGGTCGTCTATGACCGTCACTGTCGAAGGGAGCACCCTCGTGTCGAGTTTTTTCTGGAATGTCGCGCCTTTTGATGTTGCCATAAAAAAGACATCGCCGCCGCCGAGAACGTCTTCGCGTTTTGCAGAAAATTTCGAGACGATCTGCTCGGAAAGAAAATCGGTCTCGGCCTGATCTTCGAACAGCACCGGGCCGGAATATTCTTTATCGTCATATTTTTTCGATGCAGCAAGCGCAACAAGATTTTTCGCAAGTTTTTCTGCGCGCTCCGCAAGTACTTCTGCCGATGGCAGATTTGCAGGCGATGTTTCAGAGACGGTGAATGCTAGCGATAACGGCTCACCATCGTCTTGTGCCTGCGATGTTGCCTGTACCGTCAGGTCGCATTCTGTCTGCGGTGTGCGCGTATGCGTCCCTTCGGAATTCAGTAACATACTATACGTATTATTATACGTCAGCGTCACACTGCAATTTTGAATTTGTTTATATTGAACAAAAATATTTGAGATACTACGCACAAGTGATTCGAGAGCAGTCCGGCTGGGATTATACTGAGCCGACGGTACGAGGACTTCGGCTTTCGGAGCTTGCGAAAAATCTGGAAGATTCTTATCTTCGTCGGAAAGCTGTTTGCGTTCGAGCGCAGCTTTCTTTTTTGTGAATGTTTCGTTCGCTTCTTTGAACAGATTGTCGGTCGCAAGCCAGAATGCACGGCGTGTGACATTATAATCATCATCGAGCGGCAAGTTCTGGTCGATCTGCGCGCCGCCTCCGCCAAAAATATTCGAGCCGTCGCTGAAATTCTCGTCGTTGAATTTATAATTATTGACGAGCAAGCGAAGATTGAGCGTCCGCGAGTGGTTCTCGCTCGAGCGCGTCAGCGCGCCGAACGATGCGCCGATGTCGAGATGCTCGTTATCATTGACGGTATATGAAACAAAGAACGGATCGATCAGCCCGGCAAGATGCAATTTATCTTTCGAGCGCTGCAACTCATCCTTCATTGCCCCTTCAAGCGTCGCAATTGTCTTATCGCTCATTCGTTGTGCGACAGATGTACCGGCAACGAACAACACAGATGTCATTGCGAGGAGTCGCACAGCGACGACGAAGCAATCTAAAATATTGAATGTGGGAACAATCGTCAGGATATTAGATTGCTTCGCTCCCGTTGGTCGCTCGCAATGACATCCTTGGAGATTCATATTTTCTTTCATAAAATTTTCAGTTGATCTTCATCGACGGATTCTCCGCAGGCGCTGAGAGGATCGGCAAACGCTCCTGCGATTTTTCTTTTTTCTGTACTTCGATCTCGCGCACGAGCAAACTCGGCGCCGATGCGCTCACCGGAACCCAGCCGGACTCTGCGCCGCAGATACCATTAAATGTTTCCGGTTTATCCGATGCCGCTAAAATTCGTTCGAATGTTGCGAGCGGCGTGCCGATCAAGTCAACACCGCGCACAAGTTCGTCCGGCCTGCCGTCGGCATAGACACGATAGACGAGAATCGGCAGCACATTAAACGAGTTCGGGATCGTGCGGCCTGTCAGCGTAAAGCCGCCTTCGACCTGCTGAAAATATAATCCGTACGGCTTGCCTTGCTTTTTACATTCGGTAATAAGCATTCTGCGAAGCGAATCTTCCGGGACAGATTGCGAAGCCGTGACGACCAGATTCGATTGCCGCGCGACAGGGCGTTTACCCGGTGATGAGCGCCCGTGTCCGTTCGATTCTTCGAAGCCTTCGATCGGGGAGCGACCCATCAGGAAATTCTTAAAAATTCCGTCATCGACGACATCGACGCGGCGGGCTTTCGTACCCTCATCGTCAAACTTGAAACAACCCATCAATTGCGTGCCGGCATATTTTTGCAAGAGCGGATCGAAATAGACCGAAAGAAACTTCGGCATTATTTGCTGACCGATCTTTTTCTTGAAGGTCTGGCCCTCATTCTCATTTTTCTGACGATGCCCCTCGACTCGGTGTCCGAAAATCTCGTGAAAGAACACGCCCGATGCACCGCCGGATAAGATCGCCGGTCCTGTATATGGATCGACAAGCGGGGCAACGCGCATCTTTTGCAGCGTCTCGAGCATATCTTTTGCATCGGCAAGCACCGCAGCATCGGAGGGAAGGTCTTCAGGCGTTGCTGCAAAATAACTTTTATACAGCGGCAATTCCATTCCGTCATCCGCCTTTGTCATCGCCTGTATCATCACGCGACAATAGATCTGGTTCGACGCCATTTCCGAGCCTTCGGTCGAAACGAAATACTTACGAACGATGCTCACGACGAGCGTCGCTTTGGCTTCGTAGATATTCGGTTGGTCACGAAAAATGGCAGAGTATGTCCGAAGTTTTTGCTCCCATGCGTCGCGGTTCTTAAAAAATACGTCCATCGAAACGGGAGGCTCGTATAAGTGCGCCGGGTCGCCGACGGGCTTCGAGAAATCTGCCGAAGTATCTTCTTCTTCGACTTTAACGGTCTTATTCGTCCTAACCTGTTCGAGGCGCTCTTTCGCCGCTTTGTATGCGGCATCGGTTTCGCGCCAGAGCGAGATCTTCATCGCTTCGGGGTCGTTCTCGACAGGCGCCTGACGCGAGTTCGCCGCCGCAAATCCTCCGCCGCCAAAAATACCGCCTCCGCCGCGAATCTGGTGCGTATTATCGAGCTGGTAATCGCCGACGCGCAGATCGATCAGCAGCGTCCGATTTTTGGTATTTGTCGAGCGTTCGAGCGCCCCGAAGCTTGCGCTGATCGTGACGTTTTGGTCTTCGCCGAGGTTATAACTGATGAAATACGGCGCGACGGGCTGTGCCTTGAGCACCGCATATTCGCGATTAAGCTCATCGTGGAGCACTTTTATCAGGTTATCGCCTGTTTGCTGAGCAAGAGAAATAGACGGAATTGCAAAACCGGCAAAAACCAAAACCGGCAAAAAGAGACGTGTCGTCTGGCGGATATTGAGCATAGAGTTGTAGAAAAGAAAACGGAGAAAGAGGGTTCCTGTTTCAGGTTTTTATTTGAATTTGGAGATTAATTGTACGTTCGTTATATTTGGACAAAGAAACCGATGAGAAGTGCCTTAGTCATCATTTTACTCTTGATCACCTCAGCGAGTGGTCGGGCACAGACGTCTGGTATAGATTCATGTCAACATTTGCAAGATCAATTCAGGGCAATCGCGCAAGGTAATAGTTATCAGGAAATGTATGATTCAGGCCAATATAACATTGAGCATTGTGCAAATGCTAATATCGTCCCTGAGATTTGGTTTGACTTTGGTACTGTCACCACTGGCTGTCAATACAAGAGCGACGACCCGAACCGTTGGCCGCCATATCGCGAGTGGCTGAAGAAAGTGTTATATCTGAACAAGGATACAAATTATTATTGCGAGGATGTGCAAGGAATTTTGGCGTGTTTTCAACATTTTAACGACCAATTTGGATATGACGATAACGGTGCACTGGCTGTTATTAAATTTCTCTTGGACTCCCATCGCTGTCTGAGCTTTGTGTATATGGAGAATTTGGGTCAGCTTTGGACGAACACACGCAATCTTCAATATCAGCACTGGAAAGACACGGTACGCGATCAACAGGCAACGCCATTTTCGCAGGATACGATCTTACCATCACTTGAAGACCGCAATCTGCAAGTGCTTCGCGGACCGCAGTATCAGGCGGTCAAGGATGCGTTCACGCCTTCAAATGATAAAAAGATATTATATCTCGCGGCATCGGAGAATCCGTTCACGAGCGAGACGACACTGAAGTTCGGGCTTTCGGATGCGGAGTATATCAAGATAGAAATATACGATCTGCTCGGGAATAAGCTCTACTCGGAGAATAAGCTTTCGGGCGAAGGGGCGAACGAATGGAAATTAGACGGCAGAGCATTGCCGCATGGTTCGATGTATGCACGGCTTTCGACAATGGGCGCTGATGTGATGACGATCAAGTTGGTGAGGGAGTGAGTTGGTAATTTGTCGTTCTGAGCAACGCGAAGAATCTGTAGTGATTGATTTGAAGATGATGTCATTGCGAGGAAGTCGCGAAGCGACGACGAAGCAATCTAAAATCTTAACTTCTGTTACGATTTCGAGATTTTAGATTGCTTCGCTTCGCTCGCAATGACATCCCTGGATATTCTCTTCCAACCCATGAATATCTTTTGTAAGAATTCTCAGTGCAAACATTAAGTGATTCTTCGGCTGTCGCCCCAGAATGACACAACGTTTGGGGTGGGGCTAAACAAAAAAGCCCCGAAGGCGAACCTTCGGGGCTTTTTCGTATGTAAGAGAAATTCTTACTTGAGCTCGACTTTTGCGCCGGCATCTTCAAGTTTCTTCTTGAGTGCCTCAGCATCGGCCTTCGAGATACCTTCTTTGACGGGCTTCGGTGCGCCGTCAACGAGGTCTTTCGCCTCTTTGAGTCCCAAGCCGGTCGCTTCGCGGACGGCTTTGATGACGTTGATCTTCTGAGCGCCGCCTTCGGCGAGAATAACGTCAAACTCGGTTTTTTCTTCGACAGCGGCTGCGGGCGCTCCACCAGCGGCAGGCATCATGCCTCCCATCATCATCGGTGCGGCTGCAGTCACGCCGAACTTATCTTCGAGCGCTTTCTTGAGTTCGGCGGCTTCGCCGAGCGTCAGGCTCGAAATGGTTTCGACTATTGCATTGATATCTGCCATACTATTATTCCTCTATATAAAACGTGATAGTTAATTTTGAAGCGATTAACTGAGTGCGTAAAATCTCTTATGCCGCTGCGCCTTCTGCTTTTTTCTTTTCGATCGCATCCATCAAATAGACGAGATCGCGCTGCAATGCGCCAAGCACACCGACAATACCGGACACCGGCGCTTGCAGGCTGCCGATGATATTAGCGATCAATTCCTTCTTTGTCGGAAGGGCGGCGAGCGTCTTGAGCTGCTTGCCGTCGTAGATCGAGCCGTCGAGCCACGCAAGTTTGAACTTGAGCTGCTCGTTCTTTTCTGTAAATTCTTTCAGGACGCGAGCCGGGGCGGCGGGGTCTTCGAATCCGAACGCAAGGCCGGTCTGTCCTTCGAGGACATTCGACACCTTATCGTCCGAAATACCGCGCTCGCTGAGTGCGCGCTTGATGAGCGTATTCTTCGCGACTTTATAGGTTGCGCCGGCTTTACGGAACGCATTGCGAAGTTCTGTCGCCTGTGCGACGGTCAGTCCTTTGTAATCGGTGAAGTAGATGCTCGATGCATCCTTCATGGCATTGCCAAGTTCTTGCAATGCTTCAACTTTATCTTCGCGCGTCATCGCTTCTGTTATCCTGTTAATCTGTAAGTAGTTAACCCCGCGAAATTTTTGCAGAGCCACAGAAAACCGAAATCGGTTTTGAAAAGTTCGCGGAAAGTGAAGAAAATTCTAGCTTTGCTCCCACTCACACACTTAGTGAATGATACTTTCCAAGAACCAGATCTTGAAACTTTAGCGCGCACGGCAGCATTATACTTTATACATTTACTAATTACAAGGACTCTATATGCGTAAAGCTTTTCTTTTACTGGCTCTCGGTTCGTTTTTGGTAACGACGGTTTCAGCTTATGCCTGCGACGGCGATAAAGCCTGCACCTCGAAGAACGGCAAAACCTCTTGCTCGGCTCATCACCATACGAAAGCTTCGAAAGCATCTCTTTCGAAACATTCGAAAGCGGCAAAGACTGCCGTCAAAGATGCAAAACAAGCAGAAAGTTCGAAAACAACCTCAATGAATTAAGAATAAAATTCGATTGAGAACCTAATTCACTACTTGCAAAAGGCGCCGATCAAGCGCCTTTTTTATTTACGGACGCGTAATTCCCTTAACGAACAACTCATTGTAATTGACGTCGCGCTGATGAATGTACGCGACCCGGTCGGCGGCAGGAGAAAGCACCGCAAGGCTCAGCACGTCGTTCGTGACCTGCGATTGATTTCCGGTCGTTAAATTTTTTGCGAACATCGTCAGCGTCTGCGTTGTGGAGTCGGAATTATAAATATATTGGTTGAAGACGATCATTCCTTCGTCTTGCGAAACGTCAAAGCTTTCAACGCCCTGGGGGAGCACATTCGCGCGCTGCATCGAGGTGAGATTTATCTTATCGACGGAGCCATCGGTTTTTAATTGCGCCTGATTGCGGAAGTACATGGTATTTGACGACGGAGCATAGACCGTATTGTGATATGCGGTTTCTGCTCCGGCGATCGCTGTGATCGTCGCACCGGTCGTATCGAAGATGGTAATATGTGTCTTGACCGAATCCTGTAACGTAATTGCAAAACGTCCATTATTAAGCCAAATGCCAGGCTCTAATGCAATGCCTGCAACATCAAATTGCCTGACAATCCGTGCCGGCTGTACGGAAATATCGGCAATGACAACTGTCTTTATCGGATGATTCGACTGTGAGATCGACCCGACGGCATAATGCAGATCAGGCGAAGCGACAAGTAAATGAAATATCTCATAAATTTTGGAATACGCATTCGTTGCCGGAGTGATCTGGTAGAGATCGCTTCCGACTTGCGTGATCAGTTCAGATGCATTCGGCGAAATATAGATGCTGAAGGAAATATCGGACTGCGCCGGCTGATCGGTCGGGATTGATTTGTTGAAGGATCCGTCGGAATTAAATTTTGTGATCATGTATGAAGCAGGAGGAATTGTCTGATATTGCGTCAGGGTCAGCTTATCCATAAAACCGTAGATCGCAGAACCGTCCGGCTGCCACCTGACTTCGACGATATCTTGAATGTCAGTGTTAGTACCGACCGAATCGCAGCCCGAAAGCGCAACGATGATAGCTGTATACAGACAGAGGTATGGAAGAGCGGTTCGCACGATTTTATTATATGACACGTTCATTTGCCGAATTGTTTCTAACATATTTCTGAACACCTGTTTACGGAGTTCTGTTAACAATTAACTAATTTTTCGTATCGCATCTATATGCACGCAATTATCCCCGTCGCCGGAGTCGGCTCACGCCTGAGACCGCATACTTATACATTGCCGAAGGTATTGCTCAATGTTGCCGGCAAGCCGATCTTAGGGCATATTCTCGAACGGCTCTTATCTGACGGCATTACCAGCGCGACGATCGTTGTCGGGTATATGGGCGATCTGGTCGAGCGATACGTTCGCGACCATTTTCCGAGTTTGAAAGTAAATTTTGTCACACAGGAGGAATTGCTCGGCCTCGGGCATTCGATCTGGGTTGCGCGCGAATATATCCCGACCGACGGCACGCCGCTGTTTATTATTCTCGGCGATACGATCTTTGATGTTGATCTCAAACCGGTGTTCGCGTCCGGTGTTAATTCGCTCGGCGTAAAGGTGGTTGACGACCCGCGCCGCTTCGGTGTCGCAAATGTATCGTCGGGCTATATTTCACAGCTTGTCGAAAAGCCGGACCGCCCGACAAGCAATCTGGCCGTCGTCGGCTTATATTTTATTAAAAATCCGAAATTGCTTCGTGCATCGCTCGAAGAGATCGTCAGTAAAGATAAGCGCACCAAAGGCGAGTATCAATTGACCGACGCATTACAGCTTATGATCGATCGCGGCGAAAAATTCTCTACATTCACGGTTGACGGTTGGTACGATTGCGGAAAACCGGAGACACTGCTTGCGACTAATCGTCAGTTGCTTCAACGGATCGCACCGCCGCGTGAGATACCCGGCTCAGTGATCATTCCGCCGGTCTATATTGCGCCAAATGCTGAGATCACGAATTCCATTATCGGGCCGTACGCAACGATCGGCCTCGGTGCAAAAGTCAATGACTCGATCGTTCGCGGGAGCATTATCGGTGACGATTCTTCGGTCGCTGGTGTTCTTCTTGACAACTCGATCGTTGGAAATAATGCTGATGTCAAAGGCGGATTCAAGCGTATCAACGCCGGCGATTCTTCCGAGATTGATTTTCAATAAGCTCCGTCTGTTGCCGGAGTGAGCCGACTGAAGTCGGCTTTGCTATCAAGTAAAACTAACAGCTAATAACTACCTATGTCATACCTGTTCACTTCAGAGTCCGTTTCCGAAGGACACCCCGATAAAGTTGCAGATCAAATTTCCGATGCGATCCTCGATGCATTGCTCGCACAGGACCCGGATTCGCGTGTCGCATGTGAAACGTTCGTCACGACAGGCTTGGCGGTCATCGGCGGAGAAGTGACGACCAAAGCGTATGTCAATCTGCAGGAAGTCACGCGCGAAGTGATCAATTCGATCGGCTATACAAAGGCTGAGTATATGTTCGACGGAAATTCGTGCGGTGTGCTCAATGCGATCCATTCGCAATCGGGCGACATCGCAATGGGTGTCGATACCGGCGGCGCAGGCGATCAGGGGATGATGTTCGGTTATGCAACGAACGAAACGCCGGAATATATGCCGGCGACGCTGATCTATGCGCATAAGCTTGTCAAAGCGCTTGCCGATATTCGCCGCAACGAACCGAATTTGATGCCATATCTTCGCCCTGATGCAAAATCGCAAGTCACGATCGAATACGAAGGCCGCCAGATCAAGCGCGTTCATACGATCGTCGTCTCGACACAGCATGACGCCAACGTCTCGCAAGAACAAATTCGTAAAGATGTTATCAAGCATGTCATTCCACGTGTCGTGCCGAACGATCTGCTTGACGATAACGTGATCATTCACGTCAATCCGACCGGACGATTCGAAATTGGTGGCCCGCATGGCGATACAGGTCTCACCGGACGCAAAATAATTGTTGACACCTACGGCGGCCGTGCCCCGCATGGCGGCGGTGCATTTTCCGGAAAAGATCCGTCGAAGGTTGACCGCTCTGCGGCGTATGCTGCGCGGCACGTAGCAAAAAATATCGTTGCTGCCGATCTTGCAGAAGAATGTACGGTCGAACTGGCATATGCGATCGGCGTTGCACAGCCGGTGTCGGTGTTCGTGACGACTCACGGAACTGGTAAGCTCGACGACGAGCATCTGGCAGATATTGTAATGAAGAATATCGACCTGACACCGCGCGGGATCATCAAACGCCTCGACTTGAAGAAACCGATCTATCGTGCAACGGCGGCATACGGTCATTTCGGACGGAATGAATTCTCCTGGGAGAAGCTCGATCTTGTTCCGATGCTCAAAGCCGAAGCCGAAAGAGTGATGGTCGAAGCGTGAGGAATCGAGAATTATGAATTGAGAATTGTGAAGCGGCTCCGAATTTCGAGCCGCTTTCTT
Organism: Kapaibacterium sp. (SeqCode); assembly: GCA_035632315.1. Classification (GTDB taxonomy): domain Bacteria; phylum Bacteroidota; class Ignavibacteria; order Palsa-1295; family Palsa-1295; genus JAFDZW01. The sequence continues at coordinate 40,111 of DASQGZ010000033.1, forward strand.
TTTATATCGAAATTGACACGGTATATTTGAAGCACGATGTTTGATATTCTCGGTATCGGCGAGGCGTTGGTAGAATTCGCAGAGACGAAGCCGTCGGAGTATCGGCAATCGTTTGCAGGGGACATTATCAACACTCTGTTTTATGCGTCTCAACTGGGATTACGTGCGTCATTCTTTTCAACATTCGGGAAAGACACATACACTAATGACCTCCTTGCATTTTTGAATGAAGCAGGTATCGATCATTCGTCCTGTAAAATTTCAAGAGATAAGAATAACGGTCTCTATGTCATTCGTTCGCAAGATAACGGGGAGCCGGAATTTACTTTTTTTCGTGAGAACTCTGCCGCGAGAACTACGTTCGCAGATTTCGAGCAGAGAACACTCACAAATCTGATCGGCCAAACAAAAGTTGTGATATTTTCGGGTATTGTGCTAGCTGTCTTTCGTGATGTGGAAAAACTTATAGAGTTGCTTCGCGAGAATAAAAATAAGACGATCGTATATTTTGATGTCAACGTTCGTCAGGCGCTGTGGCCGGATATAACTGCATTGGACGATTGGATCGGACGGATTGCTTCTGTCGTTGATATTATTTCGCTTTCTGTTTCAGATGATGAAAAAATATTCGGAAGTAGGTCAAGCAGTGAAATGATCGAGTGTTATCGAGAGTACGGATACTCAATGATAATATTGCGCGACGGTGCGAACGATGTACTCTTGAACTTCGATGGAAAAACACACACTGTTCCTGTTCACCCCGAACAGACTGTTGTTGACGCGACCGGAGCGGGCGATGCGTTCAACGCTGCATTCATTTATAGTTATCTTGGGGGCAGGACGCCAGAGGTATCTGCGAAGATGGGCAATAGTGCCGCCGCGCAGGTTCTCCGATATCACGGAGGCATTGTGAAAGAATTTGATCCGTGTAAAATATTATTGCAGCAATGAGCCTCTATCTAATCGGTAATGCGCATCTCGATCCTGCATGGATGTGGCGTTGGAATGAGGGCTTTGCGGCATTTGCTGCGACGTGCCGCTCGGCGCTCGATAGAATTTCAGAAACTGATGGATTTATCTTTACTGCGTCAAGCGCGGCGTGCTTTGAATTCATCGAGCAAACCGATCCTGAGCTGTTCGCAAGAATTCAGGAAGCAGTACAAAATAAACGATGGTCGCTTGCAGGCGGGTGGTGGGTCGAGGCAGATTGTAATCTGCCGAGCGGCGAATCGTTCATCCGGCAGGGGCTTTACGGGCAGACATATTTTAGATCGCGTTTTGGGCAGGTGTGTGATACCGGATATTGCATAGATTCATTTGGGCACAATGCCAATCTGCCGATGTTGCTGCATGCTTGCGGGATGAAAAATTATGTCTTTATGCGTCCCGAGCATCACGAACAGAAATTGGATTCGGCACTGTTTCGCTGGCGTTCGTCTTCCGGCGATGAGGTTACCACATATCGAATTCCACTGCATTATTCGAATCATGAGCTCGGCATTAAAGAAAAAGTTGACGCATTGCGGCAGTATCCATTATATCGCCCCGACGTTCCATGGATGCTCTTTTACGGAGTAGGCAATCATGGAGGAGGTCCGACGAAAGAGCAGATACGGCAAGTTCTTTCTCTTCAGGAAAAGAATAAAGAAATAATATTCGGCTCGCCGGAGAAGTATTTTGCCGAGATCGAACAGTCCGAGATCACGCTCCCGATATATGAAGGCGAATTGTATCCTCACGCTATTGGAGCGTATTCTGCACATTCCCAAGTAAAGAAGCTTAATCGCATCGCTGAGCAGAGCTTGTTAAGAGCAGAAATTCTCTCGGTGATCGCCGAGCGGATGTTAGATGCCACTTCAGATTGGGAGGCGATCGAAGAAGCATGGAAGCCCGTTCTATTGAATCAATTTCACGATACACTTGGCGGAGTTGCAACAAAAGAAGCGATGAACGATGTCGTTTCTTCCTATAACGAAGCCATTGCTGTGGCGAATCGTCACGAACGGATAGCCGTTCAGAGAATCGCATCGCAGATCGACACAACAGATCACATTGAGTCGCTCATCGTTTTTAATCCGAATAGTTTTGCTATCACCACTCCTGTCGAATTTGAACTTTGGCATCCTGAAGCCAGTGAACGTAACCAGCCGTTAACGGCAGTATCGCTTCACGACAATGACCGAGGACTCATCCCCACACAACTTGTCGAATCGTCCGGCAAGATTGGAGGCGACAGAATCCGCGCAGTTGCAAATCTCGAACTGCTTCCGTTCGGATGGAAAACATTCGGAATTATCCGCCAGAAACAGACGCCGTTCGAATCGGCACTATATATTGACGAAAAGAAAATTTCAAACGGTGTGTGTATGTTCATCGTAAGCGGCGCTGACGAAACGAACGCCGTTCGTTATACTTCTGCCGCAGTCTATAACGATGGAGGCGATACCTGGGGGCATGGGATTACGGGGTTCCAGAGTCTTGAGGGCGAATTTGATATTGTCAGTACTGAAATTATAGAATCCGGACCGCTTCGCGTTCGACTTCGTGTAACGAGTATCTATTATACATCGAAGATCGTCGAGGATTTTATTCTCTATGCCGATTCGCCATACATCGAACACCGTATTTTTCTCGACTGGCATGAAAAACAAAAGGTCTGCAAGCTTCGATATGCGCATAGCAGTACTGATCCAACGGTGAGGTATGAAATACCTTACGGCAGCATTACTCGCAACGCCGATGGCAGGGAAGTACCTGTCGGCAGGTGGGCATTTGTCGAAGGCAGTGCAAGTGGGCTCGGTATTGTCTCACCCTATAAATCGAGTTACAGTTGCGACGAAACCAATCTCACCGTTACGGCAGCTCGCTCGCCGGTCTATGCGCATCACATTCCGCCGCATCAACTCTCGGATACCCAAACGATCCGTTACCTTGACCAGGGCGAGCAAGAGTTTACCAACTTCATATTTGCCGGTAACCCCGACTGGCGAATTGCACGAATACCACATTTTGCCGAGCAGCTTTCTAACCCTCCGATCGTCCACATCGAGGGTGCACATAAAGGGAAGCTGCCGAAGTCTGCTTCGACCAGCTATCTTGGTGGCGATGTCATTATTCCTGTGATGAAGACAGGATACGACCCGGAAGTTTCCGGTTCGACAATTGTAAGGATACATGAGCCTTATGGTAATTCATTAAAGCTAAGCATAAACAACACTCCGCACTCCGAACACGCTATAATTGACATTCTCCCATATTCATTGACTACACTAAAGATTAATGAAAAAGGCATTTCCGAGATCGATGCCTTAGAAAGAAATAAGTGAAAATAGCCTGTAATATCTTGTAACTTTGACATATTACAAGCGTTTTTCTTATGGAGGTAGGGACCCGGACAGGTATAAAATGAGTGAACAAACGCAGGACATTAAGATCGCGCTCTCCGACGAAGAGTTGTGGAGCACATTCTGTGAAGGCGAGGAGTCGGCCTACACCTTGCTATATTATCGTCATGCCGACCGGCTCTATTCATATTTGAAAATGCTGCTCTCGGCAAGTTTCCACGAAAGCATTGATGATGTCTTTCAGGAAACATGGGTGCGGGTCTTTCAGGGGCGAGAGAAGTTTACCAGTAACGGTAGTGGTTCATTTGCCGGATGGTTGTTTCGGATCGCACATAATATCTCGGTGAGCCTGATGCGCCGGCCCCATACCGTGAGCACGTTTAAAGACCTCGCAAGCGAAGAGATCGTCTTGCGTACGGCATCGGTATCGGAATACGATCCGCTGAGCGACAACCGCAGCGTCGATGAAGTGCTCAAGATCTTGCGCGGGGTCGTCGAAGAACTGCCGATGCAATATAAGGAAGTGTATCTGTTGGCGGAGTTCGAACATCTGAGTATTGACCAGGTCGCCGATGCGACCGGCATTTCGAAAGGGAATGCAAAGGTCAGGCTGCACCGGGCCAGACAGATCGTTCGCGAAAAAGTGCTTGTGGCGCTTGGAGTGGAATTCGACGGTGCAAAGAATAATACAGAATTGTAGGAGTACGAAATATGAATACGATGAATATGGAAGAGCAGATCTTAGATTTCCTTGACGGAAACTTGTCCGGTTCCGAAGAGGAAGAATTGCTCCATCGCTTAGCTGTTTCGCCCGAGCGGCGTACACTGCTTCGGCAGCATTTGCAAGTACGCGAAATGGTCGGCGCGCTTGCGAAGCAGCAGTATAAACAAGTGCCGATCATGCTGACCGCCGGGGTATTCCAGGCGGTGACGGCTCTTGGCTATACCGGTCCGCAGCCGGCGCACCAAGATGTTCAGACTGCGGAAGTCGCTGCGCCGGCACATGTCGTTAGTTCATCGATGCGGCGGCTTATCTCACTGCGTCCGGCTTCGGTAGCTATCATTTCGTTATTGCTCTTGCTTGCCGGAGGTGCCGGGACATATTTGATGACAAATTCGCCAAACACATCTGCTGTTTCGCAAACGATCTCGTCTGCACCGACTCAGCCTTCCGATATTAGTAGCAAAGCGTCCGACGTGAACTCAACTTCCCAGAATTCTATTTCTCGGAATTCTATTTCAGAAAATGCTCAAGCAATAAGTCCCGTTACTTCACAGCACGCAAGTTACTTACACCGTCATTCTCATAGTGTGTCTGATAATGTAATGGCAAATGGAAATTCTGCCGATGACATACGATCGAACGCAGCTACGACGGACATTACAAATAATTCGACGATCCTGCCGGAACATCACGATAATACGACTATTGTAAAGTCCGACGTGGCAAATCCATCTGACAAGAATAACGCTTCATCCGTCAAAGGCGAACAAAATGCTCCTGCAGATATTCGCGATCCCGGTATGCAGCAAAGCGGGCGCAAGAACAATCCGCTTGACGGCAATACGCTCACCGGTGGAAAAGCGGGCAAACTGCCGTTGTTCGAATTTTCTGTTCGTACCGGAGGCGGGAAAATTCCCGGCAGCGAACTCGGCTACACCGGCTCCCTCGTCGAAGTTCGCGGATCTTACTCCGCGCTTGACTGGCTGTCGTTTACTGTGTCGCTTGGCCAGTTTATGCCGTACGAAACGGTGGCTATCCCAATATCGAACGCCTCTGCCGGGCTCGGGCGCGACGGCTCGCAACTTCTGAAACTTGCTCCGGCTGTTCAGTACAGAACACTTGCCAGCGCCGAAGTCGGCGCGCATTTCTCTCTGCTTTCGATGCCGCTCGAATTTTCCGTCGGCGGCGGAACTGACTTTGCCGGGACTGTTATGCCTCGTGCATCACTGTTCACATCGCTCGATCTTCAGGATAATTTGCTGTTGCGTGTCGGAGTCGAAGGAATTGCATACACCAATACGAAGATCGGCTCGTCACTTTCTCAGGCAGAAGCACAATATGCGCTCGATCATCCGCTTCTTGTCGGATCAATAAAGACGAAAGAAACAGCCGGCTTTATCGGGCCTTCGATCGAACTTTCGTGGAGATTCTAACAACATTGTTGATGGGAAGAGGGCATTATTTCATATTGATCTCAATTATCGCAGCCGGAGTATTCTCCGGCTGTGTGCCATCTCCTAATTCCGGAGAAAATAATTTTCCCGAATTCTCTTTACTGCATTTGTTCTACACGCCTCAGGATTCATCGACAATCTATGTGTGGCAAGATTCATCGGCGAATGCGCCAGTCACATATACTCAGCTTCGGTTCGATCATCAAGGGACGAACCCTTACTCGCAGATATATCAAGCGGCTTCGTTCTTCTGGTTCAGCGATACTTCGTCGCACCGTTCGGGATTAAAAGCGTTCGTTATCCGCGATTCGATCGTCATAGAATATGTCGCGACTGATAGTGCGAAGATCAACCCGGTTATCAGGTTAAGTGGGATTCTCAATGTGACAGCTGCTTGGACAGCGAGCCAGAATTTCGTCACTTCCAACGGCGCAACGGTCAAGATCGGTGCTGTCGTTGACGATTATTTTGCAGCAACAACCGTTGCGGGCAATCAATATTCAGATGTCTATCACATCACCTATACGGTAGAAGACGTTACCTCAGCATCGCAGCCGAAAGAAGCAGAATACCAAAAAGGCGCTACGCTTGGGATCTATTATGTCAAAACGCTTGGCCCGACATATATGATCGCAAAGGGTGCTTCAGGTAATACGCTCTGGATCAATCAACTCGTCGAAACTCACACTCGCTAAAGAGAGTTTAGAACAGGACATGTTCTATACATCTCGATCGTTGACGTTCCGCTTGCGCGGCATTCGTGAAGGAGTACATCCGATCGATTGCTCCGTCGAGCCGAACGAACTTGAAATTCCCGATGCTACCGACCCAATTCTCGTTCGTGGCGAACTCAAAGCCGACGACCTCTATGCATTCAACCTGACCATCGATTCCAAGCAACGGCATGTTTGTGACAGATGTACCGATGAATTTGACGCAGCATACCATGTTCCGCTCGCGATAACATATATGCCTGCCGGCGATGGGGCTGAATTCGAGGATACGGGATACGTGCATACATTCAATCCGTTCGACTTGTACGAAGTCAATATCAGCGACGATGTTCACGATGCGCTCTTGCTTGCGGTCCCAATGAAAAAGCTCTGCAGAGAGGATTGCCCCGGGATCGAGATCGCACAAAAGAACGAGCAAGACATTGACGAACGTTTTAGAACCCTTAGCACGCTCTATGATAAATTAAAAGCCGAAGAACAGTGAGCCTACGTCTTCTAAACTTGTTTCTCTCTCACGGTGTTGTCCGCTCTTAGTATTTACACTGGGGATGAAAATTTGCACTACGACCAATGCAACCCCAAGCGGTAAAACATTGTAAACCCTCTTGTTACTATTTAGAACCAGTATTCTGAACGAGAAAACGGATGATCGAATGCCAATAGCCGGCCGTATGCAAACATTGCGTTGTCTTTATTTTATTTCCGGAGCAGTATCTGCGCTGCTTGTGCTTTGGACATCAATTTCACACGCACAATCAACAGGCATTGACAAGCAATACCAGAATAGAACGGCAATAATGGACACTGCAACCGAACGGATGCTTGCGCAGCGGCAGGCAATTCGGGCAGGCACCGATGCTCAAGCTCTTGAAGGCCCGATCGACCCCAGCACATATATTTTAGGCCCCGGAGACGGGGTGTATCTCAATGTCTATGCCGCACATTTTCTCGATCAGGATCTGACCGTGACTCCTGAGGGCAAACTCATTCTGCCGCAGACAGGGCAAGTACTCATTGGCGGGATGTCGATCCCTGATGCCGAGAAAAAGGTGAACCAGCTTCTTACTCGCGAGTATAAAAATCCGGATGCGCATTTATCACTCAGGCGGCTGCGCGCTGTCAAAGTAAGTGTGCTCGGCGAAGTGTTGGCGCCCGGTGTTCAAACAGCGACATCACTCATGCGAGTGAGTGAAGTGATCGCGAAAGCCGGCGATATGACCGCCCATTCGTCTCTTCGGAATATCGAGGTTCGCAGAGCGGATGGGACGCTCCGTGCAAAAGCCGATCTCGTGAAATATTTCAATACGGGGGATATAGCTGCAAATCCGATGATCGAAGGCGGCGATGTGATTGTTGTGCCGCGTGTGACTCGCTTGATGATGATCAACGGCGCTGTCAGTAAACCGGGCTCATACGAATACGCACCTGGGGATAAATTATCGACACTGATCGCCCTTGCGCAGGGTGCGCTCCCGTCGGCACAATTCGACTCTATCGAGATCGCACGGTATTCAGACTCCGACCCGGTTGTTGCCCACAGATTTTATGTCAATTATTCCGCAGGCAACGACGAACCGCTTCAAGAAGGCGATGCAGTGATGATCCGCGGGCTTGGGCAATATCACACGCCCCGTGTGGTGACCGTTGAAGGGGAGATCGCTTATCCGGGAAAATATTCGATCGAAGTTGGGCAGACTCACTTACGAGATATATTGCAGCGCGCGGGGGGGATACTGCCGTCCGGGTCGCTCGAAGAGGCGGTTGTTCTTCGTCGTTCCGGTGTCGGATCGTACGAGACAGACCCGGAATTTATCATGCTTCAGGGGATGAGAGGCAGCGAAGATAAACGAATGACCGACGATCAGTATAACTATCTGATGGCTCGCTCGCGGCAGCTTGGGCGTACGGTGATGGTCGTAAATTTCAAAGATCTTATCACAAAAGGGGACGAATCTCAAGATATTATTCTCCGCGACCAGGATTCGATATGGGTTCCGCGCGCTCGTGGATATGTCAGCGTCATCGGTAATGTGAACAGCCCCGGTAATATTAATTATGTTGACGGCGCATCGTACGATGAGTACATTGACCGTGCCGGCGGATATACTTCTTCGGCAGATAAAGGCGCTGTTCGCGTGATCAATTCAAAAACAAGTACATACATCAACCCGCGTTCGGACAGTCATTATCAGATCGGACCGGGCGATACGATCGTTATTCCGCCGGACCGCCCGACGTTCTGGCAGAATTTTCAGATCATTACGGCAGTGACGGCGCAAGTGATCACGATCATCGCCGGTGTTGTGTTGTTAAAAAAATAATTTCCAGTGGAAAATACTCGCCCGGACCAGTCCCAACAGACAGAGACGCCACTGAACATTCAGCAGCCTGCCGATCCGCATGTGCTGGATTTCTTTACGATGCTCGCACGATACAAACGACTCGCGATCGTGATCGTTCTGTTATTTGGCATTGGTTTTTTGGCGTTCACATTCGTTATGCCATTTACGTATTCAGGCACGACAACACTCATTCCGCCGGAAAAGCAAAACACGGGCAATCAGCTTCTCTCTTTTCTCAGTGGTTCTTCGGCGCTTGATATGATGAAAGGGATGGAGAACCCGGCTCTCGATATGTTCAAGAATGTGCTCGATTCACGAACGATCTCCGAAGAGATCGTTGCCGACCCCGAAGTGAAAAAATATTTTTCGACGTGGGATACGTCATCAGAGAGTATTGCCTTTAAGATTCGTGACTGCCTTACATCTGAGCCCCTTCGGAATCAAATGTTCAATGTTCAGGTGGATGTGAATACGCACTGGTTCCCGTCATCGGATGAGAAAGAGCAGGCTCGTAAATTGGTACCGCATTTAGCGAAATTATTCGTTCAGCATCTGGATGTTTATAACCGCGAGCGATTGATGACGACCGCACGCAATACCCGCATCTTTGTCGAAAAGGAATACAACGATCGCTTAGAACAGCTTGATTCTGCATACGCTCACTTGCAAGTATTTCAGCAGGAGCATAAAACGATCTCGCTGACCGACCAGCTCAGCGCCGAAGTCACCAGTGCGGCAATGCTGGCATCCGAGGAACAGCAGCTTGAGATACAGGTCGGCGCCGCAGAGCGAGAACTGGCTCCGGACGCTTCACGCGTTCAGCTGCTCAAACAACAACTTGAAGAAACGAAGCTCCAGTTGAAGAAATACGACGAAGGCGGTATCAGCGATTATGTATTAGCACTCAAAAACGTCCCCGAACTGACCCGCCAACTTGCCCGCTTAACCCGCGAAGTAAAAATGTTGGAAACGATCACCGCATTTCTTCGCCAACAGCTCGAACAGGAGCGTATCAATGAGCAGCGCAACCTTCCGACGATCACCGTGCTCGATTCGGCAACCGTCCCGCTCAAGAAAAGCTCGCCAAAACGATCAGTGATGCTTATTATTGGACTATTCAGTGGCCTCATTGTTTCTGTCATTGTCATTTCCTGGAAAAAATTCTCCGATGACGTGAAATCGAATCCCGATGAACATAAGCGATACAAAACGTTCGTCGGATATTTGAAGAGAAAATGAAGACCGCTGCATAAGAGCGCCTGCACTGTATGCCGAACTCAGACTTTAAACAAACGGCGGCTCGCGGTTTTGCCTGGAATTACCTCTATAAAATATCTGAATATGGGCTGATCAACCTTTACACGATCTTGGTCGTGCGCCATTTTGGTCCTGATGTGTCTGCGCCGTATTCCGTTTTTTTTGCATTGGCGACAATTCTTTCGATGGTGGGCGCTTTTGCAGTGGATGGGGTGTTGCTTCGCTTCATTCGAAGGGTTGCTCGTCATTCGAGCAATACCGTCGAACGCTTCGACTCTATTGAAACATTAAGCCTGCCGCATTTCCTCAATACGCTGCTTGCATTTCGAATGCTCGTCATATTTGTGCTTTCGATTTTCTGTGTGCTCGCCCTGATTGTCGCACCGATATTGATCCCATCGGTCAGAGGCTCACTGGGCTCACTAAGCATATATGCCCCATATCTCATCGTATTTCTTTTTGCTCAGGCCCTGACCGCCTTTTCTACATTTGCACTGACCGGACTGCTCGAATTGAAGCGAGTATTTTTTGCGAGTGTCTTTTCACGAGTTCTGATGATCTCTGCGGGCTTCGCATTAATGTCTGCCGGTTCGATCACAACCGAGCGGGCAATAGTGATCTATGTGCTCTCCACTTCGATCTGCGGGATATTGCTATACATTGCGCTTCATCGCGAGGTAAAACGAACCGAGCATCCCACCGAGAAACAAAAGCAGTTGTCGCCAAAAGCAATGGGGGCGATCATTTGGTCGCTTATTAGAACCCCAAAAAATATCAGACTGCTTCTGGTCACGCCTGTTCTTCTATATGGGATCACGACGTGGGGCAACGATATTCTTTCGATGGTGCTCGGCAAACAGTCGGATATCTTGATAATGGCATCAATGCTTGGCGATCATTCTGCCGAGATCGGATATTATCAAGCGGCGTCGATCGTTTTGCTCGTCACAGAATATATATTTCTGTTTGGTTTGGGGGGAACGCTGGTATCGGTATTCTCGACTCTTGCGCATCAAGACGAGGAAGCGTATCATAAAAATTCATATCCTTCGCTTGCGAGAGGACGCAAAGAAGTGACAGGGTTTCAAAATGTTGTCTTGCTTCCGCTCTGTTTCTTTATGTTTTTTTTCATCGATAAGATCATTATCGCGTTGTATGGCGGCAAATTTCATCCATCAGTGCTCATGGTACGAGTCGGTCTTGGAGCATTGTTTATCTGTATTGCTTTTTTTGGCGGCGGGGTTCAGGTAACGACTCTGGTATCGATCGGTAAAGAACGGCTTGTCTTCCGAAATCGGTTATTTTGGGGACTGTTGAACATTGCAGTGAACATCGTTCTTATTTATTTTTTTGGCGGGCTTGGGGCGCTCATCGGAACACAATATTGCAATGCCGGGGCAGTGGCAACGGAGTCATATTTTTCGTCTAAATACGTTGGGTCTCACAGTAATTATGGCTCAATGGCTAAAATTACACTTATCGCCATTGTATCTACGTCAGTGCCATATTTTATTCTACAAACATTTGCATCGGGTCTATCTCCTTGGCTGGCAATCACTTCAGGAGGGGTGATAAGTGTGCTTATTATATTGGTGTTATACCGCGTTCTTAATATCCCTGAACTTGCGATCATTCGCAAACGCATGGGAAATCTGTTCTCCTGAATTTTAGAGGGAGCCTTCTCTTTTCTTGCTGAAATTTGAGTAAATGAGCACGAGGCTGGCAACTTTTTGACGATTTACGGGTTTACGGTATGTTGGCAACAGGCATTTTGTTGCCGGATGTTAACCATCACCCTCATAAACTGTATATTATGAAAAAACTTGTTACACTTTTGTTTGCATTGATCGGAGTTTTTGCTGTCGGCGCGCATGCGCAGACAAGCCATAGCGTCGCATTACGCCCGTCGGGTTATACCCCAACAGCTCCGAAAAATGTATTTTTGATGGGCCCGCAGTATGCGAAACCGTTCTCGAATAATTCGGTTCAGACTACCTACGATAGTCTTTCCTATATTGATTCAGTGACCAATCCGCTGCGCTATGCCTATTCGCCGGGTTACATTAATTTTAGCCAGACCGGCGGCGGTGTTTTTCTTGATACGATCACATCCTATGGTGAACACTTTTCACCCCCATTTGTGGCATATCTCGATCGTATAGAGATTCAGGTCGCATTCGCGAATCTCGTATCGTCTTCTATTGATTCGATTAACAAGAATGCATTGACCGTCAGGATCAAAAGCACAAGTGCACCGGGTACAAAAGCGATCGATACAGCAATAATGACTTATGATTATCTTAGCTCTATCGATCCGGGTACCGACGCAAGCGGCGGACACCCATTCTTTACATTGGATGTGCCAATGCACCACAAAAAGGTAAATAGAAGCTTTTATGTGGAAATTGCACCAGCCATCGATTTTGTGAACGGAACGTCAACGTCCAATCAGAATTATTTTGCTATCCAGCAAGATTCGAATTATTTTACCGGCAATACCCCGGCAGCAGCACGTAGTTTTGGCGTAGCCCTCCATGGCGGGTCGCCGACAGGCACCATCCCCGCAACGTTCCCGTACGTGTTGGTAGATCAACAGCAAAATAATTTCTACCTCAACTTCTATATTGTAGCATACATTACCGATGCTGCAAGCGGCGTTCAGGATGTGCAGCTGACAGGTAATGCGCTTGCGCAAAACTACCCGAACCCGTTCAACCCGTCAACCGAGATCCGTTATTCTGTTGCCGAACATGGCAATGTGTCGCTGAAAATATATAATGCGCTCGGAATGGAAGTAAAGACACTCGTTGATGGAACAGTCGAAGCCGGCGAGCATTCAGTGAGCTTCTACGGCGACGATTTCCCGAGCGGTACGTATTATTACACGCTCAAGACAGGTAACTTTACGCAGACAAAGCGTATGGTTCTTACGAAATAAGAACGAGTCCTGATGGTTAATTTTCAAACAAGGCGGCGCACAAGTGCCGCCTTGTTTGTTTTATTATAGTCCCTCCTTTTGAAGGAGGGGTTGGGGTGGTTGATTAGTATGAAAAAAGCATTACCAACTTCCAAAAACTTTCTCGGTCTCGAAGCCGAGCATTCGTCGTATGCAGCAAGCAAGATCGTGATCGTTCAAGCACCGTACGAGAAAACCGTGAGCTACGGCAAAGGCACAGCGAAAGCTCCCGGAGCGATCATTAATGCGTCGCACTACGTAGAATTCTTTGATGATGAGTTCTTCGTAGAGCTTTGCTTCAAAGAGGGGATCGCCACACTTCCTCCGGTAGATTTTGGAAAACATTCGGGGAAAAAAGCACTTGCTATCCTTGAAAAAGCTGTCGCGGATGAAATAACAGCAGGCAAATTTGTCGTTACGCTCGGCGGCGAGCATTCGATTTCAACGGCTCCGATCGCCGCGCATTATAAACGATACCCGAAGATGTCAATTCTGCATTTCGATGCTCACTCCGATCTTCGGGATAGTTACAGCGGCACCTGTTATAGCCATGCCAGCTTTATGTCGCGTGTAGCAGACGAAGTTAAATTTCCGATGGAGCGTGTTGTGCAAGTGGGCATTCGCGCTCAATGTATCGAAGAGTTCGAATTCATCAAACAGCACGGCATCAAGACATTTTATGCAACGAACATTCGCCGCAGCAAGCATGGGGCGAAGTGGCAGGAAAGCGTGATCAACGCATTGCCGTCAGAGGAAATTTATATTACATTTGATGTCGATTATTTCGACCCGTCAATTATGCCGACGACCGGAACGCCCGAGCCGGACGGATTTTTCTGGAATGAAACGATGGAGATTTTCCGTATGCTCAACAAGGCGGGAAAAAAGATCATCGGATTCGATGTAGTAGAATTAGTACCCGAGAAGAGCCAGCAACATGCAACGTATCTTGTTGCTAAGTTAGTCTATCGAATGTTGAACTTTGCATACGCCTGAACTTGGATTTATCGGATGTTTTGGGATGATTCGCATCATCGACATCATCGATCCGAATCATCCGACAGTATCCAATACATCCGAGTTACGCTTCTACTAAATGCTCTGGCCGTTTTGCTTTAACGTCCTGCCAATGGTGGCATGCAACCCAATGTCCGCTCTCGTGCTCAATAAGAACCGGTTCCTGTGCGATACATTCTTCGGTAGCATACGGGCAGCGCGCCGCAAAATTACAACCCACAGGATAATTCGTCGGGACTGGGACTGTCCCTTCGATCGTCATTAATCTTTCCGATTCCACATTTAATTTCGGTATCGAGCCAAGCAATCCGACCGTATAAGGGTGCATCGGATTAAAATAAATTTCATCCGCAGTCGAATACTCAACAACGTGCGACGCATACATCACGACGACGTTATCGGCATGTTCTGCGATTACGCCGAGATCGTGAGTAATAATAATGACGCCCATTCCGAGTGATTCTTGCAGTGAAGCGATCAGTTCAAGAATTTGCGCCTGAACCGTTACATCAAGCGCTGTGGTCGGCTCGTCAGCGATAAGAATATCCGGATTGCATGCGAGGGCTATTGCGATCATCACGCGTTGGCGCATCCCGCCCGAAAGTTGATGCGGGTACTCGCCATAACGCTGTTCCGGCGCTGGGATGCCAACTTTCTGAAGCATCTCGATCGCTCGTTTCTTTGCTTCTTCTTTGGAAACTTTCTGATGCAGCAAGATCGATTCTTCGATCTGATCGCCGACGGTAAAGACAGGGTTGAGCGATGTCATCGGTTCCTGAAAGATCATTCCGATCTTATTACCGCGGATCGAGCGCATCTCATCTTCAGAGAGTTTCAGCAGGTCGCGTCCGTCAAATACTATTTCGCCTCCAACGATCTTCCCCGGAGGATTTGGGATAAGCCGCATGATCGAAAGCGCCGTGACCGATTTTCCGCAGCCCGACTCGCCGACAACGCCGAGCGTTTGCTTGCGATCGACCGTATATGATACGTCATCGACAGCTTTGGCAACACCGTCGTCAGTATAGAAATAGGTTTTGAGATGTTTGACTTCTAAGAGAGCCATTTGGTATTTTGAATCGAATAAAATTGAGAATTAGCGTTTAAGCTTCGGATCGAACGCGTCGCGCAGCCCGTCGCCGAAGAGGTTGAACGCAAAAACGGCGAGCATAATTGCCAAAGCCGGAAAGATCGTCAGACCCCAATTAGTGCCCGCAGCGATATAACCATATCCGTCATAGATCATTTGTCCCCATGTCGAAGTCGGCGGTTGAACACCCAGTCCCAGGAAGGATAGTGACGCTTCATAAATAATTGCCGTCGCAAAACCGGCCGTTGCGATCACTATGATCGGCCCGATGGCATTCGGCAGGACATGGCGAAAGATCGTTCTGAGACTTCCGAGCCCAAGTGCACGCGTTGCCTCGACATATTCGGTTTCTCGTAGAGAGAAAAATTGTCCGCGAACAATGCGCGTCATATCTGGCCATCCCGTAATGCCGATCGCAACTACGGTCTGAATAAAACCGAGACCGAGTGCGATCGAGATCGCGATGACGAGTAATATCGTCGGGATCGACCAAAAAACATTTGTCAGCCAATTAATGACCTCATCAACCCAGCCGCGATAAAAACCTGCGAGCGCTCCGAGAAACACCCCAACGACAATGCTGAGCAATTCCGAAAAGAATGCGACCGTCAGCGACACACGAGCGCCGTAGATGAGCCGCGAAAGCACATCACGCCCGTACCGGTCTGTTCCTAGAACATAGAGCGGCTCTACATGCCACTGGCTGCTTGATGAGCCGGCAAGTTTTGAGATCGGGATGTGAAGAGAATTTCCTTCATCACTCACATAAAAAACATCGTTTCCTTTTACTTCATAGCTTTGGATCGGGATCGGGACAGGACCTTGTCCAGGAATATCATTCGTACGCAAGAGCATATTTCCCCTGAAACCGCTTGACTTCGTAGAATACTCGAGTATTTGTAAGTTCGGATCAGCGGGTGCGAGAAGTCCTGCAAACAAAGCGACGAGAATAATAAGAATGGTCACATAAAACCCTGCCATTGCAAGTTTGTTACGCTTCAGGCGTTTCCAGGAATAATACCAAAGCGAGCGAGGCGTGTCGTTCTTTACTTTGATGTTACTATCGAGCGCAATACCTCTCATTTGCTTCCGGAGAGTTTTACTTTTGGATCGAGGAGGGCATAAACAATATCAACGACGTAGTTTATAACGACGAACACGACTGCGGCGAACAATACTGTTCCTTGAATGGTCGGAAAATCAGATCGCGGGATCGCATCAAACCCAAGCGCTCCGATGCCGGGCCAATTAAAAATATATTCGATGAAAAAGGCGCCTGTCAGCAGCGATGCCAGCCACGAGCCGACCGTCGTCACGACAGGATTCAACGCATTTCGAAGTGCGTGGTGAAGGATCACTTTTCTGGTAGTCAGGCCTTTTGCTTTTGCAGTTCGGATATAATCGCTCGTCAGAACGTCCATCATGCTCGAACGAGTCACACGTGCAATGATCGAGATCGGCCGCAGTGCCAGCGTGATCATCGGCAGGGCAAGATACTCCCAGTGATACGCCCAAAATGCGTACCATTTCGAATCGTCCTGAATAATGTAACCCGAGATCGGAAATATTTGCAAGAGGGAGCCGAACGCGATGATCATCAGCAGTCCGAATACGAACGACGGAACAGATATACCGACGAGAGCGAAGACTCGCGATGTGTTATCCAGCAGTGAATTCGATTTGACTGCCGAAATAATTCCGATCCCGATCCCGAGGATCGTTGCAATCACCATTGCACTGATCGTCAGAATTGCAGTAGCAGGAAGCCGTTCTTTAATGCTATCCCAGACCGGACGATTCGAAGAGAACGATCGGCCGAGATCACCGGAGGCTGTCTTTGTCAAAAAACTTACATACCGCTGCCACACCGGCAGATCAAGACCGAGTTCGTGACGGATAGCGGCTTGCGTGCTTAGGTCTGCTCGCTGTCCCTGCATCATTCTGGCGGGGTCGGGGAGCAAATTCATTACAAAAAAGATAACGCTCATCACTCCGAAAATGATGAGGATCGAATAGAAAAATCGCCGTATGGTAAATTGGATCATTCTCCGCTTGCGAGAGAGATATTACGCAAATTTACAAACTCAGCAGAGTTTCGGTTTCAAATCCGTATATTTGCAACCCGAAGTTCATTTTATTTGTGCAAGGTGTCCGCAGTGAAGTTCATGCTGCTGCGGATGAAAAGGGAATCCGGTCATAAGTCCGGAGCTGACCCGCAACTGTAGCTCTTATAGAATCATATAAGAGGAGCCAGGAGACCTGCCTTGTACTGAAATCATCACCGCCTTCGAGGAATGAGGCAGGAGTGCATATTGAGTGTCGAACATGCTTTCTGCATGTTTTTTAAACGCTCCTGCGCTTTCCTCGTTGGCGCAGGAGCGTTTATGTTTTATCGGATTCTTACTGTTGCTGTTCTAATAATCTCCGTTCGGCTGGATGCCCAGCCTCTACGTCGTTATAGCGCAGGAGAGATCACAGTCCTCGATTCGAATAAGAACGTTTCCAAAGGTATTGTATCGGTCACGGTCCCATCTGCGGAGCTGCAACAAATCTCCGGTTCGAACTTGCTCTCTTCTGTCAGTGAACTGTATCCGTCGCTTTCGGTCAGAAGTTACGGGCCGATCGGGGCGATCGCGCTCGCAAGTTTTCGCGGACTTCCGGCGGAATATATCAGCCTTGAATGGAACGGGATAAATATCACGAACGCACAGAACAACTTGACCGATCTTGGGCTGATGGATCTGAATGTCATTGGCTCGGTAACTCTTTCGAGCAGCGCATCAAATTCGGGGACTATATCCGAGTCGGGCAATGCAACGATCGGAATTGGTCTTCCAATGATGAGTCCAGTTTCATCTTCTGTTCAGATCGGCAGCGAAGTGACAAGTTATAATAATACTATTCATGCAGCAGAAGTAACAACATATACAAGAATTTCCGAGCACATCACAAATAACCTTACACTCGGTATTGCGGGATCGCTCACGTCATCGAATGGGAATTATCCATTTGTTCAACAAGGGACAAATGTATCGGTACTTCGGGAGAATAACGACGCTCACCTGGCGAATGCGACGATCAATATACAATATGTTCCTGCAGATAACATTCGGCTGACCGGCACGTCGTTCTATACGAAAGCAGATCGCGGCTCACCGGCTGCAGTAACAATTGATTACCGCGGAGCGAGTGATTTCAATGCACGACTCTTCGATGAGATCTATCTCGTTGGGATGACACTCGAACATTCGCCGTCAACAGATTTTTCTTATACTGTGAAAACTGCGTTTCATTCTTCGTTCGAAACATACGACAATCCTGCAAAATCCATCGCGGACAGATACTCGAATAGGCAATTAACATTTTCGCTCGACGGCGTTTCGCATTCTACGGAACATATTGACTATTTGACCGCTGTATCGTTCGATCGATATACGATCGAAAGCAACGAGCATGCTCCTCCAACACAAGGGTCGGATATTTTTCGAAATACATACCGCGCAAATGTTGGGATGAGATTAACAGAGGGAATATTTCAATCGACTGGATATATAAAAGTCGAAAAGAATTCCGATCAGAGCGATCCGCAAATTCTGCCGCAACTCACTGCAAAGATTAACCTGCCGGGATACAATACGACATTTGGAGCATCATATACAAGGTTATATCACGAACCGACGTTCAACGAACTCTATTGGAAAAGCGGAGGAATTCCTGACTTAAAGCCCGAGAGCGGCGATGCACTCGAGCTCGTCACCGATGTCCAGCCAGCCGATCGAATATCCATGAAAGCTGCTGTTTTTTACAATGCTCTTCGCGATCAGATCATTTGGCAATTAGATTCCGACGGCGTCTGGCGTCCAAACGAATTGCAAGCATCGAGAACATACGGAGTCGAGTTGTCTTCGCAGGCTGAAACAAATTTCGGCGAATCAGTTTCAGCGGGCATTCGCATTGCATTTACCTACCAACGTTCTGAGAACCAGACACCCAACTCGTTGTATTTTGGCAAAGAACTTCCGTATGCGACGCCGCTAAGATGGAACATTGCGCTCGTGCCGAGAATAAAAGATGTCGGCGAGCTGACGTTGTATTACAATTATCGTTGGCACCGTTACCCAACATACGCAGCGAATCCTTCCGATAAGCTACCGGCGGCAGGGGTTGCAAACGTGACGTTCAAAATGGTACCACTCGTGCTCATTTCAGGGTTGAAACTCGTCCCGTCATGTGCGATCACCAATCTCTTCGACACACAGTACGACGAGATACCAAACTATCCTATGCCCGGGCGCGAATACAAACTTGGAGTTGAATTCACTTACTAAATCATCACAACAATGAAAAACTATCTTCTTCTTCTTCTTTTCAGTTCTCTTGCGCTGGCATCGTGCGAGAGCACGACTCAGCCCGGGAATAATTCTACTTCCGGAAAAGGGGACCGCATGTTTATTCTCGATCAGGGGGATTTTAATCATCATAATGCCCATATTGATGCCCAAAATTGGACTACAAATACATTGACGACCGATCTCATCGATCCGTTTGGCGATTCAGGGAATGACCTGCAATATCTCAATAAGAAGCTCTATGCAGTCCTCGACAATTCCGATAAGATCGTAGTCATCAACCCCGACTCTACCGCCGACCATCATAGCATTTACTTCCCAAGCGGTGCCACTCCCGGAAAAATTGTTGCAATTTCTTCGACGACCGCTGTGGTGACGGATATCTATTTGCCAACAATGTACGTCGTCAATCTTTCGACTGATTCCGTTATTGGAACATTCAACGTCGGTGCCGGACAAAGCTGGCTGGCTGTATTAGGAGGCAAACTTTTTGCCACCACAGAATCGAATGAGATTATATCGATTGACCCGACCCTGAAGACAGTTAGTAAAGAAAAATGGATCGGAGAGAATCCATTTGAATTAGCTGCGGATTCGATAAACAACAAACTGATAGTGATGACTTATGGGGCATACAGCCCGCGAACGGACGGGAAAATTTTATGGGTAAACCCGAGTACGTTGTCAGTTGAGGATTCCATGAGTATCGATACAAATAGATATATAAACCAACTTGTTGTTGCCGGTTCTAAATTATACGTTCTTTTCGGAGACGGCGTAAAAGTGATCGATCTTGCAAGCCACGCGCTGACAACTGATCCGTTGTTTGCGAAAACATATTTTGGTGGCTACTTCGACCCAGTGGATAATCTATTATATCTTGGCACAGCGAAGGATCTGCAGAACAATGATGTTGTCGATGTGTTTGATATGAGCACGCATTCGCTCAAGAAAACGTTGAATGTGGGTATCGCTCCGGCGTTCTTTGCTCCGGTGCGTTAGGTTTCGTTCGTATTTTTGTAGAAACATGAAAAAAGTTAATTCACAAAGCAGGCAGGAATTCTTACTGGCACTCGTGCTGGTCGTTGCGGCAGTCGGGACGCGGCTGCTCTTCGCGGCAGTTGGGATGCATAATTTCAACGCCGTTTATGGAGCAACGATCTTTGCCGGCGCCTGCCTGACACGTCATAAATGGGGCTATCTTGTTCCATTCGTCGCAATGCTCATTAGCGATGCGTTCCTCGGCTTTTACGATGCCGGACAAATGTCTGTCGTGTATGCGTCATTTGCTGTAATGCTTCTGATCGGTACACTCTATGCAAAAAAACCGTCTCTTCTTGCATTCACCGGAGTAACGATCGGCGGATCGGTCGCATTTTTTCTGTTGACGAACTTTGCACTCTGGCCATTCTACACTCAGTACCCGCATACGTGGGGCGGGATCGTTGAAAGCTATACGTTGGCGCTGCCGTTCTTTAAGAATACGTTCGCGAGCACGATGCTCTTCAGCGCCATCTTATTCGGCGGCTACGAAGCGGCAAAAGTATTTGTCACAAAGAAAATTGTGGTTGCCGGTTGATGAATGCAGGGGATAGATAATTTGTTAAAAGGCTCCTCGGCAATGGGAGCCTTTTTTTTTGAAATGAAATTGTGAAAAATAAATGAGAGCGCGGTTAGTACTTGAGAACGGAATTGTTTTTACGGGCAAAGCCTTCGGTGATGTAAGCAAAGCATCGACCGGCGGTGAAGTCGTTTTTACGACAGCGCTCACCGGTTATCAGGAAATTCTGACCGACCCGTCGTTTGCCGGACAGATCGTGACGATGACGAATCCGCTCATCGGCAATTACGGCACCAACCACGAAGATCTCGAAAGCAGCGTTCCTCATGTTGCTGGTTTTATAGTACGAGAGAACTCCGAGGAATTTTCGAACTGGCGTTCCGATTGGAGCTTGCAGGAATATCTCCAAACAAGCAACATTCTTGGCATCGAAGGGATCGATACCAGAAGACTTGTTCGTATTCTTCGCACTGAAGGCGCGCTGCGTGGAATTGTTTCCGCCGAAGAATCCAGCGATGCCGATCTTATCGCAAAAGCGAACGAACTTCCGTTAATGACCGGGCTCGATCTGACGAAAGGCGTCACGACCGAAGAGATTTATTCGATCAACGGAAAAAATGAAGGTGACCCGCACGTCGTTGTGATCGATTACGGTATTAAGTACAACATTCTGAGAAAGCTCCATGATCACGGGGCGAAAGTAACAGTCGTTCCTTCGACGACGAAATTTGCGACGATCCGTGAGCTCGCTCCGCAAGGCGTTTTCCTTTCGAACGGGCCCGGGGATCCGGATGCGGTCAAGGATGGTATCGAGACTGTCAAAGACTTACTGGCATTCGAGCAGCTTCCGGTTTTTGGGATTTGTCTTGGCAATCAATTACTGTCACTTGCATACGGCGGAGAGACCTATAAATTAAAATTCGGGCATCGCGGAGCGAACCATCCGGTCAAGAATTTACGCTCGGATAAAATTGAGATCACTGCACAAAATCATGGCTTCGCAGTGAAGTGGGGCTCAATGCCGGATTCATGCGAGCTTACGCACATCAATCTCAACGACCAGACGGTCGAAGGGTTTAGGCATAAAGAATTGCCTGTTTTTGCTGTTCAATATCACCCGGAAGCGTCACCGGGACCTCACGAAAGCGATTATTTATTTACCGAATTCATCGAAAATATCAAAAAATAGCCTTTTCATATAACTTAGTGAGCTTCTGCGCGTAAAGATAATTCTGTAAAATTTTTGTTATAGATCTGCCGGCACATTGCCGGCAGTTTTATCTTGAGCTATGTCCAAAGAACGTACTACAATAAAAAAGAAGAAACCTTCGGCGCCAAAAGAGAATGAGCAGATCAGTATCGAGTCGGCAATTTCCGATATGACTACTCTCGTCGCGAACGACGAGAAAGTGGACCTGAAAAACCTGCCTCACCGGATTCCGGTGCTTGCGCTTCGCGATGTGATCGTGTTCCCGTATATGGTCTTTCCGGTGCTTGTCGGTCGCGAGTCGTCACTTTCGGCAACGATGTCTGCAATGGCACGTGAGCGGTATCTCTTTCTCGTTGCACAAAAAGATTCTGCGGTTGACGATCCGAATAAAGATGAGTTGTTTCAATACGGGACGCTTGCACGCATTCTTCGTATCATTCGCCTGCCGAACGGACTTGTCAAGGTATTAGTAGACGGTCTCGAACAAGCGCATGCAAAACAGTACATCAATTTCGAAGGACATATCGAG
The DNA here is from genome assembly GCA_035632315.1 of Kapaibacterium sp. (SeqCode). Classification (GTDB taxonomy): domain Bacteria; phylum Bacteroidota; class Ignavibacteria; order Palsa-1295; family Palsa-1295; genus JAFDZW01. The sequence goes on from DASQGZ010000033.1 coordinate 62,678, forward strand.
ACGGAAGTAGAAGTCATTCAACCGGAGCATTCCGGCTCGACCGAACTCGAAGCGCTTGTGCGTCATACATCCGAGCAATTCAGAAATTACGTTCGCACTTCGCCGACACATCCGGCAGAGACGTTGATGTCTTTTGATAACATAACGGACCCACGCCGGCGATTATTCTTTATCGCCGCTCATTTAACGAAAGATCTTCCGTCGAAGCAAAAAATTCTCGAACTGACCGATATCCGCGAGCAATACTTGCACGTCAGCGGCCTTTTAGCCTCAGAGATCGATATTCTGAAACTGGAGCAGGATATCGACCAAAAAGTTCAAAGCTCGATCCAAAAATCGCAGCGAAAGTATTTTCTGCAGGAACAGATTCGTCTGCTGCAGCAGGAACTTGGCGACGAAGCATTCGAAGAACATCCCGAGCTCGGCAAGTTGATGCAGCAGATCAAAGAGGCGGAGCTTCCCGAAGCAGTACAGAAAAAAGCTGAGGAAGAACTCGAACGCTTGAAAAAAACGCCGTCGATGTCGCCGGAAGCTGGTGTCATTCGCACCTATCTCGAGTGGCTCGCGCAAGTGCCTTGGCACAAACGCACGGTCGATAATTTTAATGTTGCTAATGTCAAAGAAGTCCTTGATGCCGACCACTTTGCGCTAGAAAAACCGAAAGAGAGAATTCTCGAACATATTGCTGTGCTGAACCTTGTCGAGAAAATGCGCGGACAGATTCTCTGTTTTGTCGGCCCTCCCGGTGTTGGCAAAACATCGCTTGCGCGGTCGATTGCACGGTCACTCGGGCGGGAGTTCGTCAGGATGTCGCTCGGCGGGGTTCGTGACGAAGCGGAAATTCGCGGCCATCGCCGTACATATATCGGTGCATTACCGGGGAAGATCATCCAATCGATGAAACGAGCCGGCGTGACAAATCCTGTTATCCTGCTGGATGAGATAGACAAGATGTCAACCGATTTCCGCGGCGACCCGTCATCGGCGTTGTTAGAAGTTCTTGACCCCGAGCAGAACTACGCATTCGTCGATCATTATCTCGATGTCGATTACGATCTCTCAAACGTATTTTTCATTACGACTGCAAATGTTGCGTATGAAATACCGCTTCCATTGCTTGATCGTATGGAGCTCATCGAACTTCCTGGTTATCTCGAACACGATAAGCTCGAAATTGCGAAGCGACATATTATCCCTGCGCAATTAAAACAACACGGACTGTCCGAGCATAACCTCAGTTTGAACGACGAGGCAATTCTCAATATTATCCGCCACTATACCGAAGAGGCCGGAGTACGCGAACTTGTTCGCAAGATCGCGAAGATCTGCCGCAAAGCTGCGCACGAGATCGTGATGAAAATGTATTCCGAAGGAATGATCGAGCAGCCTGCGGCAACCGATCATCTTTCGAAAGTTACTGTAAACGAAGACGGCAAGCTTGAAGCCGAACAGCATAAGCGTCTTGAGGTGGCTTCGGATATCGCCATCGCCATTGATAATAAAAAAGTCGAAGAATATCTTGGCGTACCGAAGTATCAAACGAGCAAGAAAGAGCTTGATCCGAAAGTCGGCGCGGTGATGGGCTTGGCATGGACGAGCACCGGCGGTGATGTACTTCCCGTCGAAGTGACCGTGATGACAGGCAGCGAACGCCTGACGCTCACCGGCCAACTTGGCGATGTGATGAAAGAATCGGCGCAAGCGGCACTGAGTTATTTGCGCTCGCGCGCAAAACAGCTCGGCTTGAAGCCGGACTTTATGAAGAATAAAGAAATTCATATCCATCTTCCCGAAGGCGCTGTTCCCAAAGACGGCCCGAGCGCCGGCATTACGCTGACTATGGCGATGCTTTCGGCGCTTAACGGCAAACCTGCTCGTGGCGATGTTGCAATGACGGGCGAGATCACGCTTCGAGGCAATGTTCTGCCGATCGGCGGTCTACAGGAAAAACTTCTCGCCGCCCAGCGCGAAGGTATCACGACTGTTCTTATTCCGGAAGAGAATCGCAAAACGCTGACCGAGATACCGAAGAAGATCACAGAGAACCTTACGATCATCCCGATCGAAAAAATAGATCAGGCGATCGAGATCGTCTTTGGAAAAAAACTACCAGCCTATAAAAGAAAAACATCTGTAAAGAAGAAAACGAAGAAGAGATAATTTAATATTTTAGATAATAGTACAGCTGATTTAGGTGGGATTTCAGCTTCGTCTATATGAAAGCCGAGGGCTCTCCAAACTTATCCCGGCATAAATTATATCAGGTTTTCTTCGGCGAATTCGTTGGTGATGAAGATGCTGATAAGACAGTAGCAATGCCATTGGTCACTTTTTCGTCCCTATCGAACATATGATGGAATGGAGATGTTTGTTTTTTTTATATTCATCATCAACTATGAAAAATATATGGCTTCCTCTAGTGTTCATCACTTGCAGCTCGCTTTTCATAGCAGCAGCGCAGGGACAAACAGTAACGATTAATTCTGTTTCAGGAACAAGTTTTTGCGCGGGCGATTCAATCTCCGTTACTTTTACTGTAACAGGTTTTTGGGGACACCGTAATGCTTTTACTTTACAGTTATCCGATCCCTCGGGAAGCTTTTCAAACGGCTTCAAGAATATAGGCTCCCTTGTCGATACGTTGCCAGGCACATTTACGATCAATACGATAATTCCGTGGGTCTCATCCACGCATTATCGCTTCCGGATTCTCGCCGCAATTCCCTTTATTACCAGCGCTGATAACGGCAGTGATATTGCAATTTGGTCCAGACCAGATAATTTTGGTTTTATTAATATGCAAGCTGGTTCTACGGGAACGCCGATAACAATCACCGCACAGGATGGGGCGCTCGATGATAATCCTGAGGATTTTCACGACAGTGCTTTCTGGGATTTTGGATCGGGAGCAACACCTGCAAAAGCTATTACAGGCACTATAGCATTGCCCATTCTAAATTTTTCAGAGAACGTCACGTATTCGACAACTGGGGATAAGACAATTACGCTCACTATTGTCAATCGCGGAGGATGTTCCGAAACGATAACTGATGAACTCCATATTTATGACTGCAGCATTCCCTCTATTCCTCATGATGCTATAGTTATCAACTCGGACACGACAATTAGAGAATCTCATAAGACCTATTGGGTTAACCCTGGATTCACTTTGTATTCGACCGAACCGGATACCATTTTTGCCGAACCCGGCTCAACGATCAGCGGAAGCGTCTTTAGCACTCTATATATGAAGAGTGGCTCTGTTTTCACTGCAGGGCATGGAACCAATAATATTATCTATGGCGACGGCGCAAGTGTTAGTATCAGCAGTGATGATTTTACTCTTAATTGCCCGACACTCGATTTCGATTATACCAATGCTCCGCCGAATGTCGCACATCCGTTATCAGTAAAGAATGATCTGAACTCAGTATCCATTACACTTTTCCCGAATCCTACCGGCGGGATTCTCTCGGTTCAAGGATTGCCTTCAGATAATATAACAGTATCTGTCTTTAATATTCTCGGCGAAACGGTTATGGTGCAGAAGAATCCGCCGGCTCCGGACTTCACGCTCGATCTCTCCAAGCTCGTTCCGGGGACGTATTATATTAGGTTCTCCTCGGCGAATTCAGTGACGACAAAAATGGTGGTGCGGGAGTAAGTTCGTGTTCTGAGAAACTGCGACTCGTTTTAGTGCGCAGCGAACGCCTTTGATGCAGTGTAAAGATATGCGATAACAGCAGTGCTATCTTGTTCAGAAAGATGCACTTTATATGCCATTTCGGCGAAAAGTTTTTTCCAATCGTTCGGTGTATGTTCGGCAGGAGAGTGAAGGCCGTGGCAGGCTCCGCAGTTTGCTATGTACACGGTGCGTCCGTGTTCGAGATCAATACCTCGCCATTCTGCAGGTGCGACCTGGGAATCGGAAATATGCGGGATGGCGCCCGAGCATGCAAGCAGCCCGAACGCCAACCCTAGTAGGAGCGGGTATGCTCCAAATCGACAGATCTTTTTTCTATTCAAATTTTTCATTACAGTTCGAACGAAAGCAGCACTCTGATCTGAAGTTTTTCGTGCTGCTCTAATTCTAAATTATTGTTCGTATTGTTTTTATTCGAGCCGATACCGATCTGCGGAAGAACAGAAACGACTGTCCACCATTTATCGGCGCTATATGAAATCGACGGTCCGGCATAGAACGCGGGAAAAGAATTATCTTTTAATGCGACCGTCTGATGCCGCGCTTCAAGACCGAACGAAAAATGATCGTTCGCAATGTATGCTGCTCCGAACGTTGCTTCTATATTATTGTAACTCCCGTCGCCGTGGGCCGCGAATTCGCGTTCGAAGACGGCATTGCCAGCAAGAAGGATATTTCCGATCTGCTTATCGAGGATCAGTTTGCCTTCGAGTTCGGTCGCATCGTGATCGACAGTCCATTCACCATAGAGAGCGCTTCCGATCGCGTCAGCTACCGGATTTGAAAGACTCCATTTCCACTCATTTGAAAAACCGAATTGGTTTTCATTGGTGATACCGCCCGTTGCGTCGAGGGTAGATTCCGAATTCAAATTTAAATAGAGCGACGACTGGAAACCTGAACCGAGTCCCCATTCGTACTCGACCCGATGATCCATCCCACGATAGAAGACCCCCTTATCAGTGCGGATGGTATTCCAGATTTCGACCTCGCGGTTACCGGACGAAAGGACGGGTGTTTCATACACGAATGAGAAATGTCGGCGATTTGCGTAAGAATCTATTGAAAACAATAGACTTACAGCGACTATGAGCGCCAAGAATATGCTATATGTTGTCGTTTTTTTCATTGTTTGGTATACAAATATACGACAATTTAGACTCAGTCTTAATAAAGTCACGATTATTAAGACTTAATCTAAATTGCAATGTCCAAAATATTGGGTAAAATTTGGTGGATTTAGTTACTCAATTCCAAAGCAGTCGTAAGCAATTGATATCATCCGAAAAAAAGTGAATGTGAATTGTGAAATCGTGAAAAAAGACTTCGAACTTCGAATCAGAGTGACTCGTTGCAATAGCAGATGAAAGTAACTGTTCGATCAATTCTGAAGACGGCACTTGCACTGTGTGTTGTACTTGTCTTTGGCTCATGCACGTTCTTCCGCGGGTTTGCGACATATTTCAATATTGTTTATCTTGCTCAAAAACATCTTGACGCATACGAAGAACTCATCGGGGCAGAGGCGACAACACAAAACGGAGCAGTCGCCGCCGCGTACACGCATCATTGGATGGAAGAAGAATTACTGAGTTACAAGATCAGACGGCGTGAAGGCCCGCCGATCTCTGCATTCCTGCTTGTGTCAAAGCCGAAAGTTTCCATTCTCAAAGGCGCTGCATCAAGTCATCTTGATTCTGCGGTCATTCTCGGCTCGAAGGTTCTTGCCGATCCCAAGCCGACGAAGTATGTCGAAGACGCGCTTTTTATTGTCGGGAAAGCATTGTACTATAAGAACGATTACGCCGGAGCAAAGAGAAAATTTTACGAGCTTTTGTATAAATATCCGGATACCCATTATGCCGATGAAACGGGAATGCTGCTTGCCGAGACACTCGTCTCGTCCGGCCAACCCGATTCGGCAACGGCATCGCTTGAAACGATCTTGAAAAAAGAATCGGGGAAAGATAAGCAGCTGCGTTCGGAGATCCACAAAACGTTTGCCGATCTTCTGGTCTCTTCGTCGTACGATAGTTACGAACACGCTGCCGCAGAATTAAAAACAGCCGAAGACGGAATATCGGGAAATGCACTCGCGCAAATGGAATACGATCGCGGCAGATTGTTCTTTGTCACTGAGCATTGGTCTGACGCGGAAGATGCATTTAGAAATGCCTCGGCCGCAACGAACGACAATACGTTCAAAGGTGAGGCGCTGGCCGCGCTTGGCGAGACACTCCGCCGCGAACAGAAGTACGACGAAGCAAAAGCGACATTCACCGAAGTGACAACGAAAACCAGATACGCGCCGACAAAACCGTCCTCATCGTTTGAGTTGGCATATACGACTGATTTTCAAGAGCGAACAAAAGCGAACGGCAATCTTCGCACGCAGGATTTTATGACGAATTCTGCTCCGATTGTCAAAGCCGGGTATTTTCTGCTTGACACCGCGTACAGAAATATCAGCCAGGCGATCATGGCACGGTCACGATTTCGCCAGGCAGAGTTGTTTCGCGAGATGGGACAGTATGATTCGGCGGCCCATATTGCAAATATCATCATCGGCACGAAGGATTTCTCAACGCCGGAGATGAACGATTTTGTCAACAACCGAATGCGCGCCCTGACACGGTTTGCGGAGTGGAAATTTCAGCTGTTGAAGATGGATTCGATGGAATTTATTCTCTCGAAAATGCGGCGTCACGGTTATACCATGGGAGAGACCGTGATGGCGGAATTGCGAAACGATGCGATCAAAGAATTTATCGGACCGAAATGGCTGCCGAGCGAGAATTACAGCTTTACACCCCAAGAAGAAAAAAAGCTCGGCGAGATCATGGAGAAAATAAAAAAAGAAAAAGCCGCTTCCGGGGTTAATGTATTTCAGATCGATTTTTCAGATACGGTTCGATATATAGATAGCCTTCACCGTTCTGCAGCCCATGCGCATTTCGAGATCGGCAGAGCCTATGAGAGTTTTGACGAACAGCCGGATGCCGCCATTGAGTATAAAAAAGCATTGTCATATTCATATTATAAGCCCGACACGGCATCGATGGCATTGCAAGCACAGGTACTATATTCATGGGTTCAGCTTGATAATGACATAAAAAAAGACGGAGAGCGCGATTCGCTGATCGGAGTGTTAAAACGTGATTATGGCGAAACCAAATATGCCTTACAAGCGGCGCTTGAATATGGCGGAAAGAAAGACAAAGACGCGCCGAGTGAAGTGGCATTTCGAAATGCAAGCGCCGGGTTAAAGAATTCGTCTATTGAGCTCGTCAAACCAAGTTTGCTCGGTGTTGTGGCTTTGTATCCGCGCGAAGATGTCGCCCCGCGTTCTCTCTATACGATCGGCGTGTATTATGAAGATACCAAAAAATATGATTCGGCGATGTATTATTATTACCGCGTTGTCCACGAATATCCGTTTTCGAGATATACTGAATATCTGAAACCGCGTTTATCCTATGCTTTGGCAGAATATGATAAGAGACATGCGCCGCCAAAACCGCTTCAAGACACCACAAAGCCTGCTCCGAAATGATTATGGCAAGAAATTCGTTTGTTGTGATTCAATAACCGACATTCTGTGCTCGCACCGATAATTGAAAAGCGAACGATCACAAAAGATCTTTTCGTCCTGCGAATAGAAGCCCCTGCGATTTCTTCCATTACTAAACCCGGGCAGTTTGTAAACATTCTTCCGCGGACAAATTCTACAAACCCTTTGCTTCGCCGCCCGTTCAGCGTGTATCAATGCGGTGATAATTGGATAGAGATCATCGTCCAGATCCACGGCAGCGGAACGCAAGAGCTTGCTTATGCAAATAAAGGTGAATTGATAGACATCCTCGGGCCGCTTGGTATGCCCTGGAAAGTGCAGAGCAACAATTACTCGACAGCGATATTAGTTGTTGGTGGCGTTGGCGTTGCCTCGATGCCGCTCTTGACAAAATTTTTTCATGGCTTGCATACACCATTCGCGACATATTACGGAGCGCGAACGGCATCGCTCTTCGCAGACGAATATCTGCAAAATATATCCTATGCGACTGATGACGGCTCAAAAGGATTTCAGGGTAATGTGATCGATCTGCTGCGAAATGATCTTCTCAAAGAAAAACATCTCTCGCCAAAACTATTTGTCTGCGGGCCGACGCCGATGATGCGGGCAGCAGTAACACTTGCTGAAGAATTTCAGATTCCGTGTGAAGTGAGTCTCGAAACGGAAATGGCATGTGGTGTAGGAATTTGCCAAGGCTGTCCGGTAGTAACGACAGAAAAAGAGTTTTCAACTTCGGGAAAAAAATTTCATCTCGTCTGTATGCACGGGCCGTCGTTCGAAAGAGAACAAATAATTTTTTGATGGGCACGAAAGAAAAGATCATAAGTTCGTCAGAAGTTGACCTTTCGGTCGAGATCGCCGGCGTTCGTTTTGCGCATCCAATTTTTGTCGCAAGCGGGACATTCGGCTACGGCTCTGAAGCAAGCCGCTTTTGCGATATTAGCGGGATCGGTGCGATCGTCACGAAATCGGTCAGTTGGAAGCCACGCCCCGGAAATTATCCGCGTCGAATCGTCGAAACGCCGTCGGGGATGCTGAACTCGATCGGTCTTGCAAATGTCGGCGTCGAAGTATTTGTCAAAGAAAAGCTGCCGTATCTTGCAGAGTTCGATACGAAGATCATTGCGAACATCGCGGCATCGAGCATTGGTGAATATTGCAGTGTGCTCGAAGAGATTGAAAAAAATGCAACAAAGAATCTTGCCGGCTATGAGATCAATGTCAGTTGCCCGAATGTGAAGGATGGTGGACTTTCGTTCGGAACAAATGTGGAAATGGTAGGTGAACTCACACGGGCACTTCGGCCATTGACAAAACGGCTTTTGATCCTGAAGCTAACGCCGAATGTGACAAGTGTCGCTCCGTTCGCGAAAACATGTGAAGATGCCGGTGCCGATGCGATCAGCCTGATCAATACGGTCATCGGGATGTCAGTTGATATTTATTCGCATAAGCCGAGAATCTCCACCGTGACCGGAGGCCTTTCGGGACCGGCAATCCGCCCGATCGCAATTGCAAAGGTGTACGAAGCGCGAAAAGCAACTTCATTGCCGATCATTGGCATCGGCGGCATTGCAAATGCTTCCGATGCGATGGAATTTTTTATTGTCGGCGCGTGCGCTGTACAGGTTGGTACGATGAACTTCGTGCATCCTGATGCAGCCATCATAATTCGTGACGAGCTTCAAGCCATCCTTCAAAAGCAGAACTGTTCATCGCTGAAAGATATTGTTGGAAGTTTACAAGTCTCTGACGAGATGAGATCGTTGGGCTGGTAATATAGAAGTTGTGAAAGTTAAGTATATATTATATGGCATTTTGATCGGCCTGCTTCCGGTAGCGTATCTGACATTTCTCGCTCCGCACCAAAATAATGTTTTGCAGGCAACGTCGTTTTCCGATTCTGCCGGCATCTATTCCCGCAGCGTAACCTCTGTTACCCCTCCTACTGAAGCATATCTTTTTGGCAAGCCGATCCCTTTGAAAGAAAATTGGGAAGTACGCGAGCGCTTCGAACGTGAATTTTATTACAATTATGTCAATGCCGATCAGCTTGTACTTTGGTGGAAACGCCTGGGCAGATGGGGAAGGATGGTCGATTCTTCACTTGATGCAAACGGGCTTGACCGAGACCTGAAATATCTGATGGTTGCCGAAAGCGGTGTTCGCAATATCGAATCTGCTTCTCATGCGAACGGGTTTTGGCAATTTATTCCACCAACGGCTCAGTTGTGGGGTCTGAGAGTCGATGAAGATATCGACGAACGGCTTGACCCGATAAAATCAACGGCTGCAGCGATGAGATATTTGTCAAAATTGAAGAACCAGTTCGGGGACTATTTTCTTGCCGCTGCAGCATATAATATGAGCGAAAGTAATCTTTCTCTTTCATTAAAAAATCAAGGGCAGGCACGTTACTGGGATCTTTATCTAAATGAAGAAACTATGCGATATGTGCTTCGTATCGCTGTAATAAAGGAAATTCTCGAACACGGAGCGCGCTACGGCCTTCGCTTCGATAGTCTTGCTCCCTATGAGCCGTGGAACGTGCAATATATCATGGTCACGGGCCCGGTTGAAAACGTTGCCGATTGGGCGGCTGAGAAAGGCTTTGCATATAAAGATGTCAAGATCTATAACCCCTGGATCATCGGTCATTCACTGCCGGAAGGATCGTTTTCCGTCGCGCTGCCGGCTTCGGAATCTGCCCGAACGACTCTTGGCAAATGAAAGCCGAACTTCGTTCAGGATGGTCGTGTTCAACTTTGTAAATGAAGGAAATGGGAATGTATGAAAATATCTTTTTATAATCCGCGCCGTTTGACTTTTTTAGCGGTCGTACTGGTAGTTTGCAGTGCACTGCTTGGTTCTCGCATCGAACAAGCGTTCTCGATCGATAATGAATACCAGCAATTGCTGAAGTTCAAGGAAGTCTTTACGCTCGTCTCGCAATATTACGTCGACAAGGTCGATCTCAATAAGCTCAATGAAGCGGCGATCGGCGGGATGCTCAAAGAGCTTGATCCGCATTCGGTATATATGCCGCCGGTGAGCGTCAAACAATCGGATGAAGATTTTCGCGGCAGCTTCGAAGGCATTGGCGTTGCATTTGTGCTCAATCACGATTCTATTTTAGTCGATCAGGTCATCCCGGGCGGCCCGAGTGAAAAAGTCGGACTCATTGCCGGCGATAAGATCGTGCTGATCAATGGCAAAACGACAAAAGGATTTACCGAAGATTCTGTCAAGAAAAATTTACGCGGTCCGAAGAACACGAAGGTGATCGTTGCTATTGCTCGTAGCGGTGTGCCTGACCTGCTTAATTTTGAGATCACGCGCGACGTCATTCCGCTCAATAGTGTCACGGCGCATTTTATGATCGACGATAAAACGGCATATATCGCCCTGACGCATTTCATTCAGACATCTCACGAAGAGATGGTGCGTGCACTCGAAGACCTAAGATCGCAGGGAATGAAATCGCTCATCCTCGATCTGCGCGGAAATCCGGGCGGCTACCTCGAGCAGGCGGTAGAGATCGCCGATGAATTTATCGGCGGTACAAAAACGATCGTCTATACAAAAGGCAGAGTATCGAGTTTCGATGAAGTTGACATTTCTCATCCGGGGCAGGAATATGAGAAGCTGCCGCTTGTGGTACTCGTCAATAATGGTAGCGCCAGCGCCAGCGAAATCTTCAGCGGCGCTATGCAGGATCTCGACCGTGCTCCGGTCGTCGGCATTACGACGTTTGGCAAAGGACTTGTTCAGCGCCAGTTCTCACTCGGCGAAGACGGCAGTGCCCTCCGTTTGACGATCTCCCGTTATTATACGCCGAGCGGTCGTTCGATCCAGCGTCCGTATGACGGCTCGAAATATACAAAGGGTATTGATAATCCCGATGGTGATGACGAAGACAATTTCGCTCATGCCGTTGACGATAAAAATCCGAACGACACGACGAGGCCTAAATTCAAGACTGCCAGCGGCAGGACGATTCTCGGCGGTGGCGGCATCACGCCTGATTTCATAGTTAAGCCGGATACTGTCACGAAATCAACGATCGAGGCTTTTGCGTCGAGTGCATTTTATGATTATACAAAAGACTATGTCAGCGAGAACGGCGCTTCGCTTCATAAAAAATATTCTGCAAATTCATATTTGACCGATTTCTCCATCTCGGATGAAACATTAAATAGTATTATTGCCAGTGCACGCGAAAAGATCGCAAAAGCACAAGAAAAACAAGCCGAGAAAACCGTCGTTGGTCGGGAAGGCGATCGAACTGAGAAGATCGTTGAAAAAGCCCATGAACAAAAGGTAAAACTCGACGATAAAGAGCTCGATGCCGACAGAACATTGATGAAAGATTGGCTGCGAGCCGAGATCGCATATCAACTCTTTGGCTATGACGAACGTGCAAAGATACTGCTCAAGAGCGATAAGCAATTCCAAAAAGCATACGCACTCATCGGTGAAGCACAGAAAATGGCTACGGTGTTTAAATAAAAAACAAATTGATGTTAGAAAAAAGGCGGCATTACCGCCTTTTTTATTTTCCGGCTTTTTCTAATTCTTCTGAGGCGGCAGTCCACTCGTAATACAAGCCTTCCAGGCGCGAATGGATAGCCTTTAATTCAGCAGCGTCCTCCTGAGCTTTTACTGCGTTCTTATAGTAATCCGGCTCGAACATCGCCTCTTCGATTCGGCGCTGTTTTGCTTCGAGTGGTGCGATTGCCGATTCGATCTTCGAAAGTTTATCTTTGAACGGTTTTAACTTCTTACTGCGTTCGCTGCGTTCAGCGGCTTCGTCACGCTTTCGGTCTTTGTTCGATTGCGGCGGCTCTTTCGATTTGCCATTCTCCTTCGAGCGCTTGGAAGCGAGAACCTCCTGACGTTCTGTCTCGTCAAGTTCAGAAATATATTGATCGAGCGCACCGAAATATTCTTTCACCCGGCCGCCGCCAAATGTAATAACACGATCGGCAAGATCGCGCAGAAAATCGCGGTCGTGGCTGATCACAACGATCGTACCTTCGAATGTAAGGAGCGCTTGTTTGAGAACTTCTTTCGAACGCATATCAAGGTGGTTCGTCGGTTCGTCGAGCACGAGGGTATTCGAAGGAATCAGCAACAGCTTTGCGAGAGCTAACCTTGATTTCTCACCACCGGAAAGCACTCGTACGGGTTTTATCACGTCATCGCCGCGGAAGAGAAACGAGCCCAGCAACGCCCTGATCTGCGACTCGTTGTAATTAAGTTTTTTATCGGAATTAAAGTACAGCGAGCGGACGACAGTGTCGATCGTTTCATAAACAGTTGCTTTCGGATCAAGTTGATCGGCTACGTGTTGCGCGTAATATCCGAGTTGTACGTTATGCGTGGGCGAGTTTTCACCCGAAGTAAGGTTTTCAACACCTGCAAGAATTTTTCCAAGGGTTGTTTTACCTTCGCCATTGCGGCCGAGAAATGCGACACGCTCGCCTCGTTCGATACGAAGGTCACAATGCGAGAACACTAATTTATCATCATAGCTTTTCGAGCCGTCTTTGATCTCAAAGACAGTCCGCCCGGAGGGACGTGCTTCTGGAAAATCAAAATGAATGAACGGTTCGTGCTCCGATAGCTCGATGCGTTCCATTCGTTCGAGCATCTTGATGCGCGATTGTGCCTGCCTTGCTTTGGTTGCTTTGTAGCGGAAACGCTCAACGAATCGCTCCATCTCATTACGACGCGCAGCGACCGTTGCAGCATACGCGGCGCGCTGCGCTTCGCGTTCCGCCGATGTTTTTTCGAAATAATCGTAATTGCCGGCAAACATCTCAATATATTTTCCGGGTGCGACATAGACCGTCTTGTTCGTCAGTCCGTTCAGGAAATCGCGATCATGCGAAACGACAGCGATCACGCCGTCATACACTTTTAAATATTCTTCGAGCCACAGCAAACTTGCCAGGTCGAGATGATTCGTCGGTTCGTCGAGCAAAAGCGCATCGGGATGCTGCAATAATAATTTTGCAAGCATGATACGCATCTGCCATCCGCCGGAGAATTCTTTGATCGGACGATGCTGGTCGGATTCGGAAAATCCGAGACCACTCAAGATTCGCGAGGCATCCGATTCAAGTGAATACGCATTCGCGCCTTCGATCTTATGTTGAAGATCACCGAATTTTTCGAGGATCTGCATATATTCATCCGACGTATGATCGGGGTGCGTTGCAAGAAGATGCTGCTGCACGTCAAGCGCTTCCATCCAGCCAACGACATCGGCGCGCGCCATCATTACTTCCGAAAGCGCGGTGCGTTCGAGCGTTGCCGTATCAAAGGCAACTTCCTGCGGGAGATAGCCAAGGATATAATCGCGCGGCGTTTGGATGACGCCGGATTCCGGCTGCATCAGACCGTAAATAATTTTCAACAGGGTAGATTTGCCCGCACCGTTCGCGCCGACAATGCCTGCGCGGTCGCGGCCGCCCAAAGTGAACGATGCGTCACGAAAAAGATACCTGCCCCCGAATTGTACGGAGAGATGTTCGACTGCTATCATTGTAAGTGGCGCTTAGAACACTCAGAGGATGCGTTTCCTTCCACGGCGTTTTCTTGTGATCGGGCCGATATGATGTTCAATATGTGCGCCGGGATCGGGATAGGGAATAATTGAGATCGAACCGTCATTTTCTAAGATTGCAGTTCGAACATCTTTAAGCGAGTCAAAGCCGTGCTCGCGGATCGCTTCGAGAATGTCATCTTCGGTCAGGTTTTCGGAGTCCATTGCCGATAGAACAGGCTTACTATTCCTCACGAGTAACTTCGGTTCGCCGATGAATGCTTCGCGAGTTATTTTATTTCGGCGGATATAAACAGTTAAGATCATATTCGCGACAAGTAATGCTGCAGCCGCAACAAGCCCTCCGACAAGCGATGTATCATTGCCGACCATGGCGTTCTGGACAGCATTAGAGATCAATAATATTAGCGCAAAATCCGGAAGAGAAAGCTGCGAAAGATGCCGTTTACCGGCGATACGAAAGCCAAGCAGAATTGCCGCATACACAACGACCGACCTGACGACGACCATAAGAAGCGATGAAAGATTATCCGGAAGCATAGATTCTTGCTAAGAGTGTTGTTTTTGAGTCGTTTCGCGCCATTATTTGAACTAAAGCATATAAAGATTAGTTTTCACCTATCTGTTAGAATAAGGCTATCAGAAGACTTTTTATTTATTGTTATGGCACGGAAATTTACGTTAGATCATACTCGGAACATCGGCATCATGGCGCATATCGACGCCGGAAAAACGACGACGACCGAGCGTATCCTCTACTACACGGGTGTGGTGCATCGCATGGGCGAAGTGCACGAAGGCGGCGCGACCATGGATTGGATGGAGCAGGAAAAAGAGCGCGGCATTACGATCACCTCCGCCGCAACAACCTGCGAATGGCGCGGCAACCAGATCCAGATCATCGATACCCCCGGACACGTTGATTTTACAGTCGAGGTAGAGCGTTCGCTTCGCGTCCTCGACGGAGCCGTCGCGCTGTTTTGCGCGGTCGGCGGTGTAGAACCCCAGTCAGAAACAGTTTGGCGTCAGGCAAATAAATACGGCGTGCCGCGTATTGCGTTCGTCAATAAGATGGACCGCACGGGCGCGGATTTTTATCACGTCATTGAGATGATCAAGGAGCGCCTCGGCGCAAACCCGATCCCGATCAATCTCCCGATCGGTCAGGGCGAAATTTTTGCCGGTGTTGTTGATCTTGTTGAAAACAAAGCCTACATCTATAACAACGATGCGACGCTCGGAAAGAACTTCGACGTCGTTCCGATTCCGCACGACCTTGAAGCAACAACGAAAGAATGGCGCACGAAATTATTCGAAGCGGTTGCTGAAGTTGATGATACGCTGCTTGTAAAATATCTCGAAGGTCAGGACATTACACCCGACGAAGTCCGCCGCGTGTTGCGTCAGGCGACGATCGAGAGCCGCATTATTCCCGTGCTTTGCGGTTCGGCATTCAAGAACAAGGGCGTTCAGCAGCTACTTGATTCTGTTGTTGATTTTCTGCCGAGTCCGGTTGATGTCGGCGAGATCGAAGGCCATCATATCAATCTGACCGATCACATTCAACGCCAGCCGAAAGACGACGAGAAGTTTGCGGCGATCGCGTTCAAAATTATGACCGATCCATACGTCGGGAAGCTGACGTTCTTCCGTGTGTATTCAGGTACACTCAATTCCGGCTCGTATGTGCTCAATAGCGTCAGCGGCAAGAAAGAGCGCATCGGACGTATTCTTCGCATGCACGCGAACCATCGCGAAGACATTGAAGCAGCTTATGCTGGTGATATTTGCGCCGCAGTCGGCTTAAAGCAAACTCGTACGGGCGATACACTGTGCGATGAAGACGATCCGATCATTCTCGAACGTATGGTATTTCCCGAGCCTGTCATTTCTCTTGCCGTCGAGCCGAAAACGAAAGCCGACAGTGAGAAGATGGGCGAAGCATTGCAAAAACTTGCCGATGAAGATCCGACATTCCGCGTCAAAACTGACGAAGAAACCGGGCAAACAATTCTTTCCGGCATGGGCGAACTTCATCTTGAAATTCTCGTTGATCGTTTGAAGCGTGAGTTCAAAGTTGAAGCGAACGTCGGTAAGCCGCAGGTTGCGTATAAAGAGACGATCAAGAAGAAAGTTACTTCCGAAGGCAAATTTGTTCGTCAGTCGGGCGGACGTGGTCAGTTCGGTCATTGCTGGATCGATCTCGAACCGAACGAGCCGGGCAAAGGCTATGAATTTATCAATGACATCGTTGGCGGCGTTGTCCCGAAAGAATATATCTCGCCGATCAGCGCGGGTATTCAGGAAGCGATGAAGAGTGGTGTGCTCGCCGGATATCCGGTCGAGGACATCAAAGTTCGTCTCTTCGACGGCAGCTACCACGAAGTTGACTCGTCGGAAATGGCATTCAAGATCGCGGGTTCGATCGCGTTCAAAGAAGGCTGTAAGAAGGCGACGCCGGTTCTGCTCGAACCGATCATGGACGTCGAGGTCATCACGCCCGAAGAATATATGGGTGATGTGATGGGTGATCTTTCGAGCCGCCGCGGTCGCATTGAAGGTATGAATGCCAGAAGCGACGCGCAGGTTATCAAAGCCGTCGTGCCGTTATCCGATATGTTCGGTTATGCGACAACGCTTCGTTCGATGACGCAGGGACGTGCGGTCTATTCGATGCAGTTCGCCCGCTATGAAGATGCACCACGCTCGATCCAAGAGCAGGTCATCGAAATGGTCAAGGGTAAGCCAGTTACTGCGTAAGAATAGCAATTTGCTCTTAGTAAAAGCCGCTTCTTCAAAGCGGCTTTTTTGTTTTAAAATTAGACCGGCCTTGAAAAGGAGCGGCAACTTATTCATACACCCGTACTTCCTTTGTTTCGGAGATATTCTGTAAGCCGCGGGCCATCACTTGAAGTCCTTCCGAGACGCCGGAGCATTTCACACCAAGTTCGGTCTGGGCTTTGAGGCTGACTAAGGCGACGGAGCGGGGACGATCGGCAATGCCTTCTTCTTTCGATGGCGCGAATTCTACCGCTCGGATGAACGAAGCATCGAGGCGGAACGTATCGGCAACTTGTACGGCAAGTTCGTAACGCGAACGAAGTTCGGGACCCGCAACGTGATACAAACCTGTCTTTTGCAATTCGATCGCACGAACGATGGAAAGCGCCACATCGTCAACGAGTGTCGGATTCGACGAGAGGTTAGTATAAGCGCTTACGACCTCGTTCTTTCTGATCTTGTGCAACGTATGAAGAACAAAATTTTCCCTGCTATGTAATCGAACAACTTCAGCACCATACAACATCGATGTCCGAATAACCAGATGAGGAATGCCAGAACTTTTAAGTGCATTTTCACTTGCGAGTTTCGTCCTACCGTAATAATTGACCGGGTTCGGCGTACCGATCTCGGAATACGGCGACCGTGACCCGTCGAACACATAATCGCTGGAAATATGAACGATCCGTGCGTCGAGCCGCCTGGCAGCTTCAATGATATATTCGACCGAGCGGACATTTGCTTTCCAAGCCGTTTCTCTTTCGCGCTCGGCTGCATTGACATCAACAAGGCTCGCGCAATTGACGATCACATCTGGTTTGTACCGAAGCAGGGTATCGCGGACCTTTATGCGGTCGGAAAGATCGAGTGATTCGTATCCAATGATACGCGGCTCGTTGCCCAGGTCATCATACAGCAGTTTTTCCTGCCGGGACGAAAGGACAAGATCCGAACGTGATTCATCGAGGAGGGTACGTAGAGTATGTTGCCCGAGAAAACCATGAACGCCTGTCAGGAAAACAGTTTCACGGCGTCTCGGGCGCAATATGGACATTCAATGCTTTCAAATAAATTAATAGACAGCGATCATCCGAACACCGATGAGCGCCTGGCCTGCGTAGATGGCAACATTGTAACTTCCACTTGCAAGGCCTCCGAGTGAAATGCGGTGAGCATGATCGCCGACATTCTCATTCTCGTAGTTCGAAGAAGCAACTTCCCGGCCAAGCATATCGCGAACGACAATATGAGTCGACCCGAACGAAGCAAGGGTATAACTGACAGTCGTATTTTCCTGAAGCGGGTTCGGATAGACGGAAATCTTATTCCCATCGACAGTTGTCGAAGATGAAGCTGCAGTGCCGGCTTGGCCATCAACAAGGGTGATCTTTATCACTTTTGCCGAATTGCCACTATTAAGAACAGTGACCCAAACTTGCGTGCCATTGGAACGGGGGTCGTATTCGATCCCGCGAACGTTCGTACCATTGTTGCCGCCTTCCTGCACGAACCATGAGCTAAGCTCAAGGCCGTCAGTGCGTGAGAGTTTCAAAATATAGCTGTCATAGAGCGTCGCATTTGATGCCGTTCCTTGGAAATCGGTCCACGTATGGTACAGATCGCCGGTCATCGAATTAAGCGCAAGACAGCGCGGCCCGAACGCCGCGACGCGGCCCGATTGTGTCAGGTCGAAATCATCGATCGACGTTGCAGGGTTCGTCTTTTGTACTCGGTGAATGACATTATGATCGCGATCGGCAAGAAAAAGCGTATCGCCAATGACAAGAATACCAGTCCCGTACGAACACGGCGACGACCATTGATGCATGATCACGCCTGCCGTCGTGATCTCGAAGATATGTGACGTATTGTTATCCTGACGAGACTGATGAACGAACAAATGTTTTGTTGTCGGATCGTATTTGATGCCGGTGAAAAAACCGCCGCTTCCATTAACAGTGATACTCCCGGTGATATTGCCGTTATTCGGATCCATCTTATAGATCTTCTGATCGCCGGTCGTTCCGGTGGTGAAGTTCGTTACAAAGAGGGTATTATCGTCACCGTCGTAAGCAAGATCATACATATAGAGTGGCTGTTCGGAGAACGTCAAGAGTGTCGAGCCTGCAAGCCGTCTGGTGATCTGGAAATGCTGGGAAAGCAGAATTTCACTTCCGTCGGTTACTCGAACGAGGGCACGCTGGCTTTCTGCAAATTTTACCGAATTGATCGCAAACGAATTTCCGGACGCATTCGGCGAAAGGGTTGTCCACGTTCCTGCATCGTCGGTGCTGATCTCGACCTTGACGGCATTCGATGTCGTACCGTACCACGAGATAGCCGTCGGTTCGCCGATGTACCAGATGCTTGCAACGGTCGGCGAAGTAATACCGGATGGAATATCATCCATTGGCGCTTCCCAAACCGAGCGGCCGTGCGTCGCAGTGCGAATAACTCTGTTCTTCACCTGCATTGCCATGTCGAGGATGGCGACATTGGGCAGGCTTGCACCGTATGGAAGCCAATCAACACCGTCGTCAGGGGAATAAAACATTCCGACATCAGTGCCGACATACAAATGCGCCGGATGAGCCGGATCGAGCAGTATCTTATTACAGGAAATATCCGGGAGTTGGCTGGAAATATCGGTGAATGTCGTACCAAAATCTGTCGTCTTAAATACGTGACCTCTTCCGAAGCCGCTGAGCGTCACGTAAAATGTTTGCTTCGACGCAGGGCTTACCTTTATGTCAGTCACCGCTCTGCCGGGAAGTTTCCCGCCTTGTGTAAAATTCAGTCCGTTGTTAGTGGTCGTCCAGATAAGTCCGTCTGTGGTTCCGATCATAACTGACGATCCGTCACCTGCGGGTCCTATGGCATTAATATAGCTTCCGCTGCCTGAGGCAAGTTTTTTCGAACGCCGTGCCCATGTCGATGAGCCGCTTCCGAGAACATAGAGAAATTGTGAAGCAGTGTAGAGGATGTGATTTGTCTCGTCCTGAATGAGTGGTTTTACCCAGCCGACGCTGTCGCCGCTATTGATGCCGCTTGAAAAATCCTGTTCGCCGGAAGAAGCGGTATAAAGAGAAACAGCAAATGCTGTCGGCCTCATAAAATATATTTTGTTATTATCGCGCGAATCGACAACGACCGTCGAGCCGTCGCCGCCGCCGATAACACCCCAATCGCCATCGCGCGATCCGGTGAGGGTCCCGTTATCCTGAGTGCCGATGTAGGTGATATCATCTACTGTCTGATCGATCGCCATTCCGTATGACTCGGTAATAGCGGTGCTGTCGTTTAATACGTTATAAGAGGCACCGCGATCGGTCGAGGAAGCAATACCGCCATCGCAGCCGGCAATAAGATCATTTGTTGTCGATGAAAATGCAGCTGCATGCTGGTCGGGGTGAATGCCTCCGGCATAAGCGCCGCCAACATCCGTCCAGCTCGCTCCGCCATCTTCGGTAAGCCAGATCGAAATACCAGCCATTAAGAAACGGTCGGCAGTTTTCGGATCGCGAATAAGATATGCGTCATACCAACCTTGGTACGTCCCTGCTACGCCGAACGGATCGTTGCTTTGGAAATTTCCCGAAATATCTGTCCATGTCTGTCCGCCGTCAAGCGACCGCGAGCAGCCTTCGAAGCCGCCATCATAGCGAATTGAAAGATCAACAACGTCGTTCGGGTTTTGGGGGTTAGCTGCAACGTGCATCCGTCGCATCTGAAGATAATTATGAACCGGCGCCCAAGTATCTCCGCCATCGGCGGAACGGTAAATGCCATGTCCGGGAATGCCGACATATAAAACGTACACGTTCTCGCTCACTGAAAGATCGACATCGGTAACATCGCCCGGCGGCAAGCCGCTTGATGCAGGGATCTTCATCCATGACGCACCGGCATCGGTCGAACGGTAAAGTCCGCCGCCCGAACCCGCACCGCCGGCAAAAATGATATTTGTTTTCGTGGGATGAATGACCATCTTGCTGAACGCGCCGACATTTGCAAGGCCGCTTGGCTGCCACGTTTCCCCTGCATCGGTGGATTTAAGCATTCCTGCTCCGAAGAACGAACCTGAGCCGCGCACATACTCACCGGTACCTGCATAAATGATATTCGGAGATTGAGGGTCGATCGCGATGGCTCCCATTGCAAGTGCCGGAGCAAAATCCGATTTTGGCTTCCAGCTCGTTCCGCCGTTCGTTGTTTTCCAGACACCGCCATTAGCTCCGCCAAAATAGGCTGTCTTTGCATTATTCGGATTGATCGCAATCGTGTTGATCCTGCCGCCGTGAGGGCCGCCAAAACCGGTACTTATGTTATATGGTCCGATATTCGTCCAATTAACCGGATTTGACTGAACCGATTGAACACTGAATTTCCCTTTATATCGGTTGGCAAGTGCATCGCGCACCGCTGTCGCACGTTGGTAGGCGCCATCCGGGATCGGACCGCTTCCTCTGGTTCTCAGTTGGTAGAACCAATCAAGGTAATGCTGGGCGCCATCATCGGGGTCATCCGATTGGGCATTTAACCATTGGGCATTCGAGGCTATTGCAATACATTGCAATACAATAGTAAATAACACAACACGTCTGACCATATTGCTTCTAACTAAGATGGATGAAAATTGCTGTATCCAACATTAAATATGCGGTACACCTTCTAACGGATTTTTCCAGAGATTAGCTTCACTTCCGAACGAATTGAACGCCCGTTCTTCATCGAGCCGCCAGATCTGTTGGCAGGGAAACGAGTCACTTTCGAGCACTCCGTCGAAAATCAGCGAGTCCACATTCGGGGCTTCCTTGGCCAGCCGTGCGAAGTCCACATAAGAAAAGACACGAACAACGAGTGAAAGTCTCAGCCCAAAATCTACGACAGCCGATTGAAGTGTTTTTAGATTGACCGTATCAAGCGAATCTGTTTGACAGATAACACGGCAAGCCTTAATAGATTTTAGTTTTGATAAATTCTCTAATAAATTGTTATTATTAGAGATATAGAATGCAAATTGTTGAGGTGTAAATTGTTCAATTAGTGATTTTGCTGTGCCCAGGTTATCGTAATTTCTGAAATTTATGCGATAGACTCCACTTTCAAAAATACGTTTAACTTCGGTTGAGTCGAGCACGGAATCTATTGTAAGCCCAAGAGGAAGATCGATCGAGGTTCGGACTTTTCGAATAAGGGAGAGACAAAAATCGGTTTGAGGTTGGGAGTCATCAAAAAAGATATGGAGAGCTTTTGCATTTTCCATTCTGAGGAGTCGTGATCGTTCGTCAGGACTATGGTAATCGGGAAGATGGTGACTATGGAAATATCCGATTTCGGGAGTGCAAATACTTCCTCGAATGTGGATAGATGGAATAATTAGTAACATTTTTCAAAAAAAAGGCACAATATACTCGTTTGGCGGATATTTTTGTTCAATTTCCTGCTACTAAGGAAACAAAGTACGCGTGGAAATAATTATACTTTCCGAAGGGATCAGTTAGCAATATATGTATCTATCAAAATTAGAGATTATCGGGTTCAAGTCATTCGCAAATCGTACTACGCTGAAATTCGATTCGGGGATGACCTCAATTGTCGGTCCGAACGGCTGCGGCAAAACGAATGTCGTCGATGCGATTCGCTGGGCGCTTGGCGAGCAAAAATCGAGCACGCTGCGATCGGATGTAATGGAGAACGTCATATTCAACGGATCGCGCAACCGGAAGCCGCTCGGTATGTCCGAAGTTTCGCTCACCATTGAAAATACCAAAGGGATCCTGCCGACAGAGTATTCAGAGGTGACGATCACACGCCGGTTGTTTCGCTCGGGCGAATCAGAATATTTGCTTAATAAGGCACAGTGCCGCCTCAAAGACATCATCGAGCTGTTTATGGATACCGGAATGGGCGCCAATGCCTATTCGGTGATCGAGTTAAAGATGATCGAGACCATCCTCTCCGACCGTACAGAAGAACGTCGTAAATTATTCGAAGAAGCAGCCGGGGTCACAAAATACAAAGCGCGCCGCAAAGAAGCAATTCGCAGGCTCGATCAAGTAACAGCCGATCTCGAAAAGATCGACTCGATCATACGAGAAGTGACCAAAGCAGTTGCGTCGCTCGAGCGTCAGGCTGAAAAAGCGCAGAAGTACAACGAGTTAAGCGCAATACTTCGAACATCTGAAGTCGATCTTCTTGAGCGAGAGTATGCCGAATCACATGCGCGGGTCACACCGCTTCGGAATCTCCTTCGCGAACACGAGCAGACGCGTTCGCACCTGATGACCGAGCTGACAAAATTCGAATCGTTGATCGATCTGGTATCACGCGAAGAAGCAGAGATCGAAGAGCAGTTGAATCTTTCCGAGCGCTCGCTTCGTGAAAAGAACGAGACGTTCCGGCGTCTGCGTGAAACGATCGTCGGCACGGGAGAGCGCATCAGCGCGCTAACCCAGAATCATGAGCGAACACTTGCGGACATTGCTCATCTCGAAGGTACGCAAACATTGCTTTCTGCGCAATGTGACACGAAACGGTCAAGTCTTGGTGAACTTGAATCGGATGCAAAAGAGCATGCTCGGCTCAAAGACGAGATCGCGATGGAGTATGCGGCTGTTCGTGAAGCGCTTGAAGCGAAGCGTCGCGAACTTGCGTCAGCACAGAAAACAGTGAATGAATTGCTTGCCGAAAAGAACAAACAGCTTGAAGAGGCGGCTCAATTCAAGGCGCGGCTCGAGGAGATCGATCGGCAGATCGGTCAACGAACGGCTGAGAGCGCTCATTTCTCAGCCCGTGAAAGAGAGCTTAAAGACCGGCACAACAAACTCTCGATGGAGCACGAATCGTCGCTGCGTAAGCTCGCTGACGCAGAACAAGAGCGCCGCGAAGCAATGACCCAGCGTGAATCGCTAAAAGATACCATCGACGATCTGCAGAATCAATCGTTCACGGTTCAGAAAGAGATTGGCCAGCATCTTTCGAAGATCGAGTTTCTCACGAGCCTTGTCGAACGTACGCTTGGCACAAGTGAAGGCGCGGAATTTCTGATGAAGTCGCACGGTTGGTCGAAATCCGGGGTGCCTATCACTGTGATCGATGCGGTTACAACTGTTGAAGAATATCGCGTCGCGGTCGAGAATGCCCTTGGTGATTCGGGACAATATTTTGTGGTCGATACTCGTACCGAAGCCCTTGAAGCAGTCGAAACGCTTAAGCATTCTCAAAAAGGGAAGGCAACATTCATTTGTCTTGACGAAGTCCCTCAAATAGAGTCGGCAGAAATTACCGCGACTATTCTTGGAAAAATATCATTTGAGAAAAAATTCGAAAAATTATATAAATTACTTCTTGGCAGAACCGCTATTTCCGGGTCGATCCAGGAAGCGTATGCTTTACTGAAGTCAACGCCGAATATCGATCGGGTCGTTACCCTCGATGGCGAACTGGTTGCGCGCAGTGGTCTGCTTCGCGGTGGATCAAAAAAGAACTCGGAAGGCTCGCTCATTGGTAAGCAACACCAGATCAACGAGCTTGAAGAGAAGGTTACGGTTCTTCGCGCACAAGTTGACGCAGTTCAGAAAAAGATCGCCGATGCGAATGCTTCGTACGAAGCGATCAAATTGGGAGCGGTTGAAGAAAAGCTTCAGACGGTCCAGCAGTCATTTCGCGTAAGTGAACGTGCGATCGAAGAGTGTGCATACGATCTAAAGCGAAGCACGGAGCAGATCGCAAAATTTTCGGACGAATTGAAAAATCTCGGCATCCGCAAAGCCGAACAGACGGCTGCACTTCAGGATGTAGCTCCTGCACTTGAAGAACTCGATGAGCAGTATGTGAGTGCATCGGCTGAGCTTGCGTCTGTTCAGCTCTCCGTTCATTCTGCCGAAACGGCTGTTGCTGCCGAGACGGAGCGATATACTGCCGCACAGCTTTCTGCCGCCGAAGCGCAGAACGCGTATGATAGTACTGTTTCGGAAGTAAAACGACTTGAGCAGGAGATCGCATCTTCGATTGCCCAGCTTGAATCGAAGCGACAGGATCTTGGCAGGATGTCTTCGGAAAAGACAACCAACGAGGACAAACTTTCAGAGCTGAATGTGATGCTTACATCTCTTGAAGAGGAGATCCATTCGAACGAGTCGCGCCATACGGAGATTTCCGAGCATAAAAAAGAAAAACAGCAACTTGCACAAAAATACCGTGAGGGGCTCAGGGAGCAGCGTTCCGAACATGAGAAGACGATCAACGCTTCACACGAACTCGATATTAAGATCCGTGAGATCGAAGCAAAGATTGCCGGGCTCCAGCAGCGTTCACGCGAGGAATTCGAGATCGGCGAACTTTTAGTAAAAGAGTTTGCAGACGCAGATTCATTTAATTTTGCGGAGGCCCGCGAAGAGATACTTCGTTTGCGTCAGCAAATTAAAAATCTTGGCAATGTCAATCATCTTGCTTATGAAGAATTTACGAAAGAACGCGAGCGGCTCGAATTCCTGACTACACAACGTAAAGATCTTGCCGAAGCGCAGAACACGCTGCTCGAAACGATCGAGGAGATCAATACGACGGCAACGAATAAATTTATCGAAACCTTCGATCAGATCAGGGCCAACTTCAAAGATATTTTCCGCTCGTTGTTCAATGAAGGCGATGAGTGCGAGCTTCGTCTTGAGGAGGGCAAAGATCCGCTTGAAGCTCAGATCGAGATCACGGCTCAGCCTCGCGGGAAAAAACCACATGGTATCGAATCGCTCTCCGGCGGAGAGAAAACAATGACAGCGATCGCGTTGTTGTTTGCGATCTACCTTGTGAAGCCAAGCCCGTTCTGTATTCTCGATGAAGTAGATGCTCCGCTCGACGATGCGAACATCGACCGTTTCTTGCAGCTCATCAAAAAATTTACTGTCGAGACCCAGTTCATTGTTGTCACGCACAACAAGCGCACAATGGCAGCAGCAGATGCACTCTACGGAGTCACACAGGAGGAAGACGGGGTTTCGAAGATCGTCAGCGTCAGGCTCAAACGAGAGCTTGCGGCGGCGGCGTAGCCCCGTTGGTCTGGATATTGTTGTTTGTAAACGTCAAATATGTATGATCGCCAAGGCCCTTCTCATATTCTGAAAGGAGCCGCATTCCTTCACTCGGTTTTAATTTATCGGAGCGGATCGCATCGTTGATCTGTTCTTTCATACTGCGGACAAGGTCGTTCGGATAATACTGTGTCAGTTCGAGCACCTGTGAAATAGTATTTCCACTGATGGTTTCTTCAATATAAAAACCGGAGTCCTCGTCGGGATCAAGAAACACGTGGGCTTCATTGACGCGGCCGAAGAGATTATGCAGATCACCCATAATATCTTGGTATGCGCCTGTCATAAACATCCCAATGAAATATGGGTCGCCGTTCTGAAGCGGATGCAACGGAAGTGTTTTGCGAATATCCTTAATGTCGGCGAAGCGACTGATCTTTCCGTCGGAATCGCACGTGATGTCGCATAGAGTCCCTTGCATCGAAGGTTTTTCATTGAGCCGGTGGATGGGCATAATAGGAAATATCTGTCCGAGCGCCCAATGATCGAGCAAACTTTGGAAGACAGAAAAGTTACACAGATATTGGTCGGCAAGATCGGGCACCAGTTCCAAAATTTCTTCCGGTACCGCTTCTTGTTCGTCATCCATCTCGGAACGTTTGGTATAATATTCGGAGATCTCTTCGACGATCGCCCAATAAAATGTTTCGATCTTCGATTTTGTACGCAAATCTAAAATGCCAAGCTCAAATGCATTCTGCGATTCTTCTTTTATTTGCAGTGCGTCGTGAAGTGCGACGCGAGGGTTTGCAGATATGTACTCTTTTACTTCGGCAAGCTGCTTTATCCACTTGTGATCAGTCGGGATCACTTCAAGATTATATTCCGCTTTCGTTTTTTCGATCGTTCCGAATACCTGTACGACAAGCACCGAGTGATGCGCAACGATCGCACGGCCGGATTCAGAAACAATCGTCGGATGCTGGACGCCTTCTTCGTCGCACACATCCTTTATATTAAAAATGCAATCGCCGGCGTATTCATCCAGCGAATAGTTCGTCGAAGAATGGAAGAGCGTACGGCTCCCGTCATAATCGACGCCAAGCCCTCCGCCAATGTCAATGTATTCAAGATTGTCAAAGCCGATCTTTTTCAGCTTGGCATAATATCGTGTCGCTTCACGAGTTGCTTTTTTGATCGACTGAATATCAGGGATTTGCGAGCCGATATGAAAATGTACCATTTTGAGTGTATCCATCGCACCTTCAGAGCGCAAGAACTCAACGGCTTCCATAAGGTCGAGGGTCGAGAGTCCGAACTTTGCAGATTCTCCGCCGGATGTTGCCCAAATGCCGCTGCTTTTTGCAGCAAGCCGAATGCGAACACCGATCCACGGATCGACACCTGTTTCGCGGCTGATCTCGAGAATGGATTTTATCTCCTCAAGCTTTTCCGCGATCATAATGACTTTCTTGCCAAGTTTGCGGCCAATGAGCGCCGTACGGACAAATGCGCCGTCTTTATAACCGTTGCAGACGATAAGCGCTTCGGGGTCCTTGTGTGTGGCAAGAGCAGAATAGAGCTCCGGTTTAGAACCGGCTTCAAGCCCATAATGGAAACGCTGACCTGCATCGGCGATCTCCTCGACGACCTCACGGAGCTGGTTTACTTTGATCGGGAATACGCCGAGATACGAACCCGTATATTTATTCTCTGCAATGGCGTCGTTGAAGGCGCGGTTGAGCTTCTCCACGCGGTCGCGTAGAAGGTCTTGAAATCGAACGACCATCGGAAACTGGAGTCCGCGTTCTCGCGCTTCACGGAGCACATCCATCAGATCGATCGTAGCACCGCTTTGTCCGAGCGGTGATACGGCGATATTGCCGGATTCATTGACCGAAAAATATCCCAACCCCCAACGGTCGATGTTGTAGGTTTCTATTGAATCTTCAACTGTCCAATCAAGCGTCTCTGTTATCATCATCTTACGGCTGTACCACAATAATATGCAAATCGCGTGCAATAATAAATTTATTGACGGATTAGTTCGGTATTTACGATTGGAATTCAAACTACGAGCTTTCTGTTAATTCGCGGCATTGAAAATCGAGTAAAGCCCGAGTGGTGAAATTGGTAGACACGCTGTGTTCAGGGCGCAGTGGTCGTACGACCATGCGAGTTCGAGTCTCGCCTCGGGCACACCAACCGAAAATTCTGATCCGATACTTCTTTTTGCGATCTACACAGTGAGTGAGTCGCACCCACATCATTCCCATCAAGCCGAAGCGCTCGAAGCAGCGTGGATCTCGATCATTGTCACGATCGTCTTAGTCGTTTTAAAAGTTACGGCAGGGATCTTCTCCGGCTCCCTTGCGCTGCTTTCGCTCGCAAGTGAATCGGCGGTCGACCTGTTTTCCGTATTATTATCTTTGTTCGCTGTTCGGATAGCCTACTTGCCGGCCGATGAAGATCATCAGTATGGTCACGGAAAGTTCGATTCTCTGGTTTCGCTTTTTCAAAGTATCGCATTACTCGGCGTATCTGTGTGGATATTTATTGAGGCGGTTGACCGGCTGAGCCACCCTGCCTTACATCCCGTTTCCGCAACAGCCTTTACGTTCATCGTGCTCATTATTTCGATCGTACTGGACGGGTGGCGATCATATAAGCTTCATCACACCGGAATACACGCACACTCATCGGCATTGCAGACTGATGCGCTCCATTTTTTTGCCGATTCACTGAGCAACATCGTTGTCATTGGAGGCATTATTGCGTATGTATATCTTGGCGTACCTTCCGGTGACAACTATGCTGCCATGTGCGTATCCGTATTTGTTGCGTACTTGAGCAGTAGGCAAGGCAAACAAGCCATTGACGTGCTGACCGATAAGTTTGCAGGAAGCGACGAACAATTGAATATCGTAAAACTTGCTTGCGGCGCCGATGGAGTGCTTGGTGTGCGCCGCCTTCGGATGCGCAGATCGGGACCGACGCTATTTCTCGATGGCGGTATCGAAGTCAATCGTGTATTGCCGTTTGCTTCAGTCGAATATATTCTGCAGTCAGCTGAAAGCAGTGTGAGGTCGCGATTTCCCGAAGCCGAAATAAATTTTTATCCTATTGCTGTTCGGACGGAAGGGGAGTCTGCATTCGAGACGATAAAACTGATCGCCAGCGAGCACGGCGTTCTTCCCCATAATATTGACCTTGCAAAGAACAATGAGGGTAAGCTGACACTCGACCTTCATCTTGAATTTAGGAAAGATATTTCCTTTGAAGAAGCCCATACGATCAGTTCGAAGATCGAAAACAAGATCAAACGAGAACTTCCCGGCGTATCGCAGATCGTCGTTCATCTTGAGGAAGAACGCTCCGATACCGCACTTCACACGGTTCAAAGAATCGAACAGGATGCTCGTTTTGAAACCGATCAGCTCCGTTCTTTGGTGATCGGGGAATTTCCGGTCGTCAAACAACTCACTGAAGCAGAGCTGCTGCGCGATGAAGCAACCGGCGACCTTAAGCTGACATCGGTGATCGAACTTGACCGAAACCTCTCTTTATACGATGCCCACGACGTTTCGGCCAATATCGAAAAATTTATTCGCAGCCGCTATCCCGAGATAAACCGGATCATTATTCATGTCGAACCTCAGTAATAAAAAAAGCCCCAGAATTCCGGGGCCTTTTTTATTAATGCGAATGATCGTCATTAGTGGGCAATAATGAGTTTCTGCGTTGCAGTAAAATTCGGTGATTGCACGCGGATCATATAGCTGCCGTTGATGAGTGCACTCGTTGGAATCGGAATATGATTGATCCCGGAATGCGCAGGACCGTTCATCACAAGTTCTGCCTGATTCCCAAGTACATCCAACAACTCGATCTTCACATTTGCATCTTCCGGCAGTGCGAACTGCACGGACGACCCGCTGATAGCCGGATTACCGAGAATTCTGACATCGGAGCCTGCTGCCGTTGGTGAAGCAACCGAACTCGAGTGAGGAACGGAATAATCTGCGCCGGTTGCTTTTTGATTCGAATCAGCAAAAATGCTAAGATTAAAACCGGTCGAGTTATACCAATTGAATGAATACTGCGAATAAGAGTATAGGCCCGGAATGGATGACGAAAGTTTTGTCCGCACCCGTACACATTGGCTTTCTGTGAGATTCGGGACTTTTGCCGTGCCCCAGGCATCGGCAAGGCCATCGATCGACTGAGTTACTGCAAGAGGTACTCCTGCGACTTGTACTGACGATGTGCTTGACCACTGAGTCAGATATGTCATAGGAAATTTCAGATTTTGCAACGGTGGGGAATATTTTAACTTTGTTGAAATGACGCCGGCGCTGTCTTCAGTGGCACCCATAATATACAAACCGGTTTGATCTATTTTTATGAATTCATATGTGGTCGCGTTGCCACTGGTGCCGATCAATACGTGAGTTGCTCCGGTAAAGTCCGAAGCATTCGCGGCGCCACCCGGATAGGCGACGACTGTCTTTCCTGACGACGAGACTGTCCCCGATGAAAATGAGATCGAAGAAAGATCCCACGTTTGGTCTGCGCCGGTTGTCGTAATGAACGTCTGAAGTCCGACACTCCCGGTCGATGTGTAATCGGTCGTCCCTGATGCGTTCAACTTCAAAAATGCTTGAAGAAAGTCGTCGCTCGTAAACGTGGGTTGGGCAGCGAGCGGCAAAGTGATTGCCATCAGTAAAGCAGTAATTATTTTTTTCATATCCGTTATTTAGATTGTTAAAGCAGACTACAAAAATACTACATTCCCAGACAAGTTGTTAGGGACAAAATCAAAATAAATATACCAGCGAAGTGAATAAATTTTTCCCAAATATGCTATAAGTCTATAATTCTAATGTCGTTGTGGGACTTTCTTTACTCTTGGCCTAATTATATTTTCAAAATTTAATTTGAGATGAAGGTCGGTTTTTGTTATCGAAATTATCCGCCCTTGGTTCGAGAAATTATTATTTCGGAACCGCGCCTGAGTATCTCTGCGTTTACTGAGGCTGTTTATTAAACACGTAGATTCCTGAGTAGCTCAGTTGGTTAGAGCATCTGACTGTTAATCAGAGGGTCGTAGGTTCAAGTCCTACCTCAGGAGCGAGATGATAATAACGCAAACCGCCGCACCGATACGGCGGTTTTTTGTTAGTACGCTGATGAAATGGATCGTTGTTTTGCTAATCACAACTTTTCTCTCAAACCTTGCAGACGCGCAATGGGAAAATCACGAGCAATTTGTTCCGGTCTGGATGCCTTCCCGCGGAAGTTTTCTCGAACCGAACCGTTTTGCAACGGTTGCAGATGCGTCGCGAAATCGGCTGCGGCTTGAAGCAGGATTCGGGATGGAGACTCTTCAGATCGGCAGCACCAGCATTGGCGCTGAAGGACTCATCTGGAGCGGTTTGAAATCTCTTTCAGGATTCAGATTCCCGGTCGAAACGGCAGATTATTTCTTTGGGCTATATTCAGTTTTTCCAATTCCATTTTACCCGTTCGGTGGTACGCATAGCCTTAGTCGCGGGAGATTTCGCATTGCACATATTTCGTCTCACTTGGTTGATGGCACACAAGATTCTGTCGTCGGCGGTGCAAGCAGTCGATTTAGCAGGGAGTTTATGTCTATAGAAAATGAGTATGGGTTTGATTATGGACGCTTGGCAAGGTTGCGCGTATCGGTAGGGGTGAAATATGTTTTTCACCAAGTCACGAATATCGAACCGACAATTCAATTTCCTGTTTCCATTGATTACATCCCATTTCATTTTAGCACATTCACGGAAAAAGATGAATGGTATATCACGATTTCTGACGCAGGGAGCGCCTACTATCCTCAGTATTCAGCTGCGCTGACATATCGGCTCCGTCAAGATCAAAACTCCGTAGTTGAATTGTATGGCGAATACCACACCGGCGCAACCCGATATGGAGTTGAAGGAAGTTTGAAAGAGCACGGCTTCGAGTTTGGTATTCGGTTAGCAAAGGTACCGGTGTCAGGATTTAACGTATATTAAATTATGTCCTTACAAGATCGTTTCGACTCGCTTATCGGTAAACAAAGACTCTGGCTGCATATCGGCCTTTTTCTTATTACTTTTTTTACGACGACACTTGCCGGCGTTGCATGGCGGGGGCAAGATCCTGCTGATCTCGAGAATTTCAGTTATGGCATCGAATATTCGTTATTATTACTGTTATTTTTATCGGCTCATGAATTCGGACATTTCATTATGGCTCGAATTCATAAAGTGGATGCGACCCTGCCATTTTATATTCCATTCCCTGCAGCTGCGATGGCTGGTGTTCCAAATTTTGGTACGTTCGGCGCCGTCATCCGTACTCGTTCAAAATTGCCAAGCCGCCGCGTGATTTTCGACATTGGCGTGGCAGGTCCTATTGCAGGTTTTATTGTATGTTTGTTTGTTCTTGCGATAGGGTTTATGACACTTCCCGGGATAGAATATTTGCAAAGTATTCATCCGCGTTACCCTCATGCGCCAGTCCCTGCTGGCACCAATTTAGTTTTTGGCAGAACGATTCTTTATAGCATTATGGAAAAGATATTTGCCCCGGCTTCTGCATATATCCCGCCGATGAGCGAGATGTACCATTATCCGATGCTCTGTGTCGGTTGGTTCGGCTTGTTCGTTACGTCGCTGAATTTACTTCCGGTCGGGCAGCTTGACGGCGGGCATACGACGTATGGACTTTTTTCTCCGATAATTCATAAAACGCTTGGTATTATTACTGTGTCGGTTCTTGCTTTGATCGCACTGCCGGAAATCATTTTAGCGTATGCACCGACTTCATGGCAAGCGAACCTTAGATGGCTTGAACCGCTTGCCATTAACGGGGGATCGACGTGGATATTTTGGGTCATTATGATCTTGCTGGTGATCCGTTTTCGCCATCCGACGACGATCGATGAATCACCGCTCGATAGGAAGCGCATCGTTATTGGGTTTCTAACACTTCTTATATTTGTACTTTCATTTACACCATCGCCGCTTGCGCTACAATAACATTCGCCAGTACGCCCCGGAGATCGTTCTCTTTTCGTTTGTTTTTATACTTATTTTTTTTCGTTTAGGAATTGGCGAGATACAGTCATGGGATGAGTCGCTGTATCTGATTCGCGCGAAAGCTTGCCTGGAGTTTGATGCATGGTTTGACCAAACAAAATATGCCGTCGGTGGATTATATTCTTCAACACATCCTCCACTGGTGATCTGGTTAATGGCAATAGTCAGATCTGTTTTCGGCGAAGGGAACATTGCAGTAAGACTGGTATCGGCAAGTTCGGCGGTCGTTTCAATATTATTTTTTTTCCTTCTTTCGAAAAGAGTATTCAGCCGATATGCGGCATTATTCGGATCGGCTCTGCTCGGTTGTGCACAGGGGTTCGTCTATTACAGCCATCGCGCTCAACTCGATATACCGATGTTTGCATGTATTCTAGTCAGCGCCTACTATGCAGTTCGGGCAAATGAATCAGCAAATTATAAATTTGCGGTGATCTCAGGGATTTTCTTTGCAGGTGCACTTCTGGCAAAAGCATTTCAAGGATTGTATTTTTTGCCGTTTATTTTCTCACTACCTTTTTTATATTCCTCGCATAAAAAGATAAAATTAATATCGGTTATTGTTGGCTCTGCCGTAGTGATCGCAGCCCCATGGTATATCTATATGATATTGAAGTACCCTTCTTTTTATGCCGATTACCTGAATCTGGTTGCTGCAATGAAATCCGGGACATACAGCAAAGAAGGACTTACGGCATGGTGGTATTACATGAATCAAATCATTATTGATTTTCCTCTATTAGTAGGGGCCATCATAGCGATTCCTTACTTTTTTGTTAAACAGAAAAATGGATCGGTTAAAAGACGACTGTCGATATTTAGCGTATTATGGTTTGTTGTTTTTTTGGTCTTCATATCTGTATTTAACAGCAGAATGTCACATTTTGTCTTGTTTCTGTTTTTACCTGCATCGCTTACGTTAACTGCACTTCTCGACGAATTTCTTTCGTCAACAAAAAATACACGATTCATTCTATTATTCATAACTGCTTCTTTGATCGCCATAATATGGTCGTCGAGTGAGCTATTGCGGATCGGTGTGCGAACGGGAGTTTGGGACTTGCTTGATGTAAAAGAACTTTTGGTAAATCCCTTACTGTACATTGGCGTCGTCATTCTCACGGTGCCGTTTATTGTAGACTCATTTTTGGATGTTCGAGCAAAGATCGTCTATAGCTGTTGCTCGCTTCTTATACTCGGAGCATTTATGCGGCTTGAAAGTCGTCGAGATTCTGCATATATAGACGGTGCATCCGCAGTTACAAGAATTTTATTAAATTCATCTGAGATTTACTCGATCGAAGTGTATCATAACGATTATCCTCACGAGGCATTTCTGCCTCAATTCAACTATTATTCTAATGGTTGGCTGCTCGGTTGGGACCCACGTCGAATTGGGCAAACGAGAACTTGGCAAGAGATCGACACCATGTTAAATCGCGGAATTAGACCTGCATCTGATGCGGCAATAGTCTATACAAGTTGGGACAGTTTTTATGAGCGGACTGAGGGTGAAAAAAAACTTCTCGAACGTATAAATACAAATCTGGCAGCTTGTTTTAGACGCTCACTCCACACGAAAAAATATCAACTCTATTGGCAGAGGAAATAACGATTCTTAACGCTCACATCTGACGGTTCGTACCATTTCTCCAGGAGGAAGACCTATAGTAAGCATTGTTCGAATTCCTTCTTCAGCAGAGTCAAGTGGGATCGATGATATTGGCTCACCTGACTTCGGAAGCAAGATATATGCAGGAATATCGTAGGGTGCCCACTCACCAACAGCAAGATAAAACGCAACTACCGGCTTGTTTTCGGCGCTTGCTAAATGGACGATCGATGTATCGGGTGTGACGACAAGTTCGGAGTGCCGAATGAGCGTCGTCATCGCATGTATATCATCGGTTGGAAAATAATGCACACGTGGGATATGTTGCGATGATAAATGTAATTCTATTTCTTTCCCGTAATTTGGCAGGGCTGTCATTAACACCGCATACTCTGGATAGTGTGTGGAAATATAGCTCGCGAGTTGAATATTTTTTCCGGTACCCCACCGTTTGAACGCCGGAGCATCGGTGTTCAAAACAATATATTTTGTAATATTTTCTTGTTCTAAGATGGTTTTAATTTTCACTGATGTCTCTCTTTCGACCACTGGATCGACAATGATCGAAGGGCGTTCAAACTGCTCGGAAGGAAGTTCGATGGTTGAACGCAGAAGAAACTGCAGTTTTTCGGTCATTGGCATTTCAAAGTCCGTCTCTGGAAGTGAGACAAGCCTCGAGAATAATGCCTGATGCCCCTCTTTGTTTTTTGCGCCTATCGTTGCGGTGATGCCGTTCGTTGTCGCAAGGCGTGAGATAATGGAATTTCTTGTTTTCTGGTTAAAATTTCCCATTAGCACCACATCCCATTTTTCTTTACGTGTTTGTCTTGAAAGTCTTACAAAATCTCGGAGCGAAGAAGCTGTGTAATCGTATAATGTATCAATGTCGGTATCGGCACGAAGGAGATCGAGATTTTTGAAGCTGCCGGCGACACCGATCTTGATCGAAGGCTTGTGCCGCTTTAATATCCTCCACAGCGGCGTCGTAACGATCATATCTCCGAGTGCGTCATATCGGATAATCAAGACACTGGATACTTTTTCTAACGGAAGCGGGGATGTGACGGGCTTAATTCGGAGAATCTTTCCGAGAAGCCGAAGCGTGAGTATCTTATTTACGCGCTCGATCTTCTTTCCGAGTTCTTTATGCCACGGTAAGACAACGTGAGGATTCTGCGGCCGGTAGCGGTAACTTTGTCTCTGCTCGGTCATCTGATACGGGTAAACTTACGAGTTGAGCGAGACCAAGCCCTCGGTTGCGGCTCGCATTTGAATATTGTAAAGTCTGGTATAAACTCCGTCGGAAGCAGTAAGCAATTCATCATGCGTTCCTAATTCAACAATATGCCCTTTGTCGAACACGGCGATACGATCAGCATTTTGAATTGTTGAGAGCCGGTGGGCAATAACGACTGCAGTTCTTTCTTTGAGCAATCGCTCGATCGCTTCCTGAACAAGCATTTCATTCTCAGTGTCAAGTGCACTGGTAGCTTCGTCAAAGATTAAAATTGGCGGATTTTTTAAGAGTGCGCGTGCGATCGCAATACGCTGGCGTTGGCCTCCTGAAAGCCGGACGCCGCGGTCGCCAGCCATCGTCTGGTATCCGCTCGGAGTGGCAAGAATAAATTCGTGTGCATTCGCTGCGCGCGCTGCATCCTCGATCATTTCGCGAGTTGCCTGCTTATTTCCGTATGCGATGTTATTATAGATCGTATCATGAAAGAGGACAGTATCTTGCGTTACAATGCCAAATAATTTTCTGAGCGAATCCAGGTCATAATCGCGAAGATCGCGCCCGCCAAGAATAATATGTCCGTTTGTCGGATCGTAAAATCGCGCCAGCAGATCGACAAATGTTGTCTTTCCCGCGCCGCTCGGACCGACAAGAGCCAACACTTCGTTCGGACGAATCTCAAGCGAAATAGTATCGAGTGCTTCTTCATTACTATTGCGATAGTGAAACGAAACAGAGTCAAAAGTAATAGGCGATGAATGAGTTAACGGCGCCTGTATGTTACCCGATTTCACCGATGGCACGGCATCAAGCACTGTAAATATATTTTCTGCAGCAGCAGACGCTTCGTGTAATTTCCCGACAACTTCCGAAAGTGTCCGCACCGGCTGCATCAAAGCGATCAACGAGATCAAGAAGAAAAACAGATCGCTGCCGTTCATTTGTTTTGCAAAAACTTCGTGACCGCCGAACCACAAGATGCCAATGAAGCCGCCGATCGCAAGCATTTCGTTCATCGGACTGATCAATTGACGGATTCGTGTCAATCTGCGGGAAAACTTAAAATGTTTCGCTGTATCTTCTTTGAAACGGGCAACTTCATATTGTTCCATTCCAAACGACTTCACTACTTTGATGCCGCCGATCATTTCCTGTGCGACGCTCAGGAAATTTCCGATCCGTTCCTGAACCCGATGGGCATAGCCTTTCAGCGCTTTGCCAAGAAAATTAATGAGTAAAATACTCGTAACAGCAATCCCAAGCGCAACAAATGTCAGATTCGGGTTGATCGAAAATAAAATATAGAGGAAGCTCAGTATTGACAAAGGTTCTCGAATAATAGTTGTCAAACTTGATGTCAGCATCCCGTTTACAAGACCGACATCATCGGTGACGCGCACCAGTAAATGTCCTATCTGACGGTCGTAGAAATAATCCAG
This sequence comes from Kapaibacterium sp. (SeqCode), assembly GCA_035632315.1. GTDB lineage: Bacteria > Bacteroidota > Ignavibacteria > Palsa-1295 > Palsa-1295 > JAFDZW01. The sequence goes on from DASQGZ010000033.1 coordinate 99,736, forward strand.
TGAAAGCGACGCCATTTTTTCAAATACAGTATCGCGAAGATACTTGCTCATCCCGCCTTCGACGAGCGCCATCAAGTAATTTGCTGTGTATTGAAATATATTTTTTAGGAGATATACAATGAAAATGAACAGACAGACTTTGAATAACGCATTGATTCTGTCCCCTTCGAGAAAATAGTTTCGAAATGATTGCAGAAGGGAATTTTTAATAGTACCGGCTCCGGGCATCATCAGTGACGAGCCCCCATTAATCGAGGAGCCTTCCCCGAGCAAGATGGCCATCGCCGGCATCAACGCCGCAAAGACGATCGTCGATGTAAGGGCGGTCAGAGCATTGAAAATAATCGCAACAGTAAAAAAACCTCGAAAAGGCTTTGCAAAAGGAAGCAACCGTCTGTAATTACGCCACATATTCTGCTTGGGCTGTGATGAGTGCTTCTTTCAACCCGAGACGTGTGTGAAGCGACGCAAACGCACGCAGCACCTCATCGCTTGAGAGTGTTGCAAGTGTTGGGCCGTGTACGATCATTTCGTAAGGAACACCGGTCGGAGTCCAATAATGCAGTGTCGGAGGCTGCGGCAGATACATCGCGACAAGGGGGATTCCGAAAGCACTCGCCAGGTGAACGGCAGAAGTATCCGGAGTTATCAGCAATTCACAAGATGTGATCTGCTCGGCAAATGCTTTAAATGTATGAGTCATCGGTGCAAGCGCTGCCCGAGCGCTATGAATTTCCGAAAGAAGAGATTCTGCTGCTGCTCTGTCTTTCGGATGCGAAAACAGGACGATCTCTTTTACGTCATTGTATGAAAGCAACCCTTCCATAATGCCGCGATTGGTTGCAGGAGTAAGGTACCTGTCCGGCGTCCCGGCAGAGAGATTGAATCCGATTCTACCCGGGACCGGTGTTATGTTAACAGATTTCAATACCGGCTTGAGCGAAAGAACTTCAGGATCGATGCCAAGTGGACGCAGAAGCTCGGCGATCCGTCTGCCGATATGATATTGCGACCGATCAAGTAATGGGACGCGGATATTATAACTTGTTGAATTATCTTTTTCAATTCCAATGCTGAATCGCGGCGAAAGTGCAGCAACAAGCATTGAAGAAGTCGCTGAAGGATTATCCATCAAATCAATAACAACGTCGATCTTGCGCCGGCGAAGCTTCCGAAGCATAATGATATCCCGAAAGATCCTTTTCCGATAAATATGTACTTCACATTCGATCGGCAGTAGCTCGCGAATACCAATATTATTTTTTCCAAGCAGCATAATAAATCTGCCATTCGGGTATTTCGCATTCAACGCTGTGAGCAGGGGGGTTGTGATGATCGCATCACCGAGACGGTCCTGACGAAGGAAGACGATCGTCGGTGTACTATCAAGTTCAAGCGGTAATTTCGGCTGAGTCTTTTCGGAGCGAAGTGAAAGCAAACGAATGAATGCTCGCCTGGTGGCAAGTTCTATCCGTTTCAGATTTCGTTGTAACAGATTCGGCTCCATAAAATGGAAAAGTCGCTCTCCGCGTGATACGAGAGAGCGACTTCTAAAGATTCGCGAATGCGTTATCTCGCAACGGTCGAATTCTTGAACGCACCGAAGCCTTTTTTATCGAGCGTCCGGAATGCGCGAGCCGTTGCTTTGATGGTAATGAATTTTCCGTTTTCCGGATCCCAGACGCGCTTAGTTTGCAGGTTTGGGATGAAACGTGTTTTCGAGCGGTTGACGGCGTGGGAAACATGATTTCCCGCTTTCGGTTTTACGCCGGTCAGTTCACAAACTCTTGCCATTGAAATATCCTTTCGTAAAATTATCTCTTTTATAATATTATTTCATTCCGGCTGCAACGAACGGCAGCAGCGCAAGATGACGTGCATGCTTAATGGCTCGTTCGATGTCGCGCTGAAATTTTGCATTCAAACCGGTGATGCGGTTCGGCAGGATCTTACCGCGATCGTTGATAAAACGTTCGAGAATACGAACGTCGCGATAGTCAACATAGGTAATGCCGCGAAGTTTGAGCGGATCGACTTTCTTCTTGTTCGGATCGCGCTTGTTGTTCTGGTTATTACCGCCGCGGCCTTGTTGCCCCGGGCGACCGTTCGAATTTGCGCCTTGTTGTGTTTTTTTCTGGAATGCCATTGCTGAAATAAAAAATTATATAATGATCGACTCTCCGCCGCCTTCCGGCTCAGCGAGGCGCGCAATGCGATCTTCGAACACATACCCGTTTGCGCCGGATTTCTTTGAAATGCCGATAAAACGAACAGGTACGAGCTTCGCCTTCTTGCCAAGCTGCGGGACGAACTCGATGCGCTCGACCGATTGCTTCTTGGTCTTATCGCCGAACGTTTGTTGCTTTGCCATACGCTATAATTACTTATATGAGAATGCTTTAGATGCCCCGAGAAGACGTACCTCTCGAAAAGCAAGTAGTAAACAGACTTTTGTACTGCGAAGTTCGTGAAAAGTTGAGGAAATCTATGTTTTGGACGATACTTCTACCAGTTGTATCGCACCGAAGCAATGGGTGTCGCGTATGTTGAGTTTGATGGGCGATTATGTTTGATTAATAATCCCGCGAAACCGCCTGGGTTAAAATCTATTTTCCAATTACTTGAATGGTCATCTCCCCGTCCTTTACCGTTCGTACTCACGCTCAGCGCAAAACCAACAACCGTGCCAATTACCGAGGGAACAGCAAGTGTCCATAGACTATTGTTATTGGCGTGACCATTAAGAATGAGATATGCTACGCCTGTTCCAATAAGGTAGCCAGCCGAAGTTCCAAGCATGACATTGATCCCATCGGCTGTAGAATAATGTTTATCGGACATCAGATTGTGCGCCAACACAACTCCGCCTGCATTGCCGGCCATTGTCATAACAGTAAGCAATCTTCCATCTGTTGATGTGAAGTTACTGTTCGTCATAGCTGCCGCAGTCAAGATACCGGTAATATATGTTCCAAACAATCCGGCAGTTAGTAAGACCGAGGCGCTTCCGCGAGAATACTTCTGATTATTAGCTAGCACCGTCCCAGCATAGAATCCACCTGCCGAACCGGCAAGTGCTAATCCCGAGATAACACTTCCGGATGGATTCGTATTATTGGCGAGCAAGCCAATCCCGGCGCCTTGTACAGCACCAAAGAGACCACAGTACCGGATAACATCTGCTGTTCCTTCTGCCATATTTGTATTGTGAGCAACGGCATAGCCAATTCCGGTTTCGGCAATACTCGTTACCGTCGAAAGAACGAATGATTCTTTTCCGGGGGACCCATTCGTTGCAAGAACATCAATTAACGCGCCATGACCAAGCCCTAAGAAGGCTCCGCCAAGTGCGAGCGAAGATTCACCGTCGGTGAACGTAGAGTTTTGTGTAAGCGCGGAGGGTATAAGATACCCCAGCCCTCCGATTACTAATTCGATACCGGTTCCGGCAGAGCCGGAAGGATTGGACGCAGCAATGATGAATGGACCATACACAAACGTCCCAAACAGTGTTTCATAGACCAAGAATTTTGAGCGAGAGTTTTGATCGAGAAATACAGAAAGCGATCGTTCGCTCGCAAGCGAATCGACCGCATGACGTAATTGTGTGACATCTTGTCTTGTCTTAGGTAAGCGGTCTCGCAGATGCTTTCCTTCAACGATCGATGTCACTTCCAAGATGAAGGAACTGTCACGTTGCTGAAATAATCTGGCTTCCAGAAAATGCTGATAGGTTGGGAACAACCGAAGACTTTGCTCTATATCTGACGAAATAACGTCAATCTTTCCGGATGAATCGAACGGAACCTGAACTTCCTGCGCGAACATTGAACCTGGGGCCACCAGTAAAAAGAAGAGAAGAACGATAAATCGTGGCATAATGACAAAAATAACACAAAATAGAACCAAAAACCAGAAATCGAAAATTTGACTTGTAAGTCGATGGGGAATCGTATAATTAACTATGACACCACATACTAAAAGCTTCGTAATTTTGCCCTATGGATACATTATTTCTCACCGGCTCGTCCGGCGGGCTTGGGCGCGTGATTCGCTCGTATTATCTTGATCGCGGCTGGAATGTTTGCGGCTTCGATGGTTTCGATGACAATTTTAAAGCGGAACGCTTCGAATTTTATAAAATTAATAGCACCGACGAAACGTCTGTTGCGCGGGCATTCGCCGATGCCGCAAAAAAATTCTCGACACTCTCGCAACTTATTGCAACTATCGGCGGACTAAAGCCGTGGGCGTACGCCGATGAAATGCCGCTCGAAGATTTTCAATTCGTGCTCAACCTTAATATCACGTCTACTTTTATCTGTACGAAAGAAGCGCTGAAGTTGATGAAACCGAATCATAACGGTTCGATCGTTACTATCGGCGCGGAAACGGCGCTTCATCCCGACCCGAAGAAGACGGCGTACGTTGCCGCGAAAGCAGCAGTGATCGCTTTTACACAGACAGTGGCACTTGAAACGAAAGATTATGGTGTTGCGGCGAATTGCATCGTCCCGACCGTGATCCATACAAAAGCAAATGAAGAATGGGGCTCCCCGGAAGAAATAGTGAAATGGACAAAACCGGAGGATATTGCCGCACTGTGTTTTTATCTTGCCTCGGAATCCGGAAAAGCGATCAATGGCGCAGTTTTGCGGATACCTAATAAGATGTAACGGTGTTATACGGTTCTATATTAAAATATATGACGTTAAAAGAAAGAATTACAACTGAACTTACTGCCGCAATGAAAGCCGGCGAGAAACTTCGCACCGAAACGCTTCGCAGTTTGCGCGCGCTTATTCTGGAGTTCGAGAAAAGCGGCGTCGGGCGCGAAATGAATCCGGATGACGAAATGAAGCTGTTACTTTCGGCGGCGAAGAAGCGCAAAGATGCGATTGAAATTTACTCGGCGAACAATCGTCCTGAGCAAGCCGATAAAGAGAAAGCCGAGCTTGAGATCATTAATGAGTATCTTCCAAAACAATTATCCCGCACGGAGATCGAGCAGCGCGCAGCCGAGGTAATTATTTCAAGCGGTGCGGCCGGCCCTGCGGATATTAATAAAGTGATCGGACCGCTAATGAAAGAGCTCAAAGGCAAAGCCGACGGAAAGCTCGTTCAAGAGATCGTCAAAGAAAAACTTGCGTCGCTTCCTTCGTAGAGAATGCTTGATATTATTATTGCTGTATTGCTTGTGTATAGCCTCTGGAGCGGATGGCGCCGCGGCGCAACCCGGATCATAGGTAGTATAATTATTTTTGCAAGCGCGCTTATTATTGGTACGCTTGCCGGCAGTATGGCCGGGCATGCTGTTATGGGCGGCTCCTACCTTGCTCCGATCGTCGGATTCTTTGTTGTGTTTATTGCAGCGCAGATCGTCGGATCGTTTTTTATTAAACGATTGCAGCCGAAGCATGGCATCTTTGCCGGAATGGACAAGCTCTTTGGTGCGACATTATCCGGAATTCGGATGCTGCTGCTTATCGGATTAGCTGCTGCATTCTTCCGTCTTTTTCATGTTCCTTCCTCTGCAGCAGCAAATCGTTCGACGCTTTATTCTGCCTCACTGCAAACGACCGCTTCAATGGTCAGCCAGTTGAAACCACTTGCAGTCAGACTTTCGGATGACGTGATAGAAAAATCTAAACCTGCGGATTCCCATTAATGATGGACGACTCACGGAACGAGCGAAATGAGACACTCGAACTGCACGAGTTGAAAAGCATTTTTTTACGTCGCATTCCAAAGCAATTCCGGCTTGCTGCTGAAAAACTCGAACTCCCGCTGGTTCTCGAAGCCCATCTTCACCATGTTTCGACTGCGCTGGGCCGTTCGGCACTCACCGATGAATTAGTACCGTCTCTCGATCGTGAAAAGATCATTCGGTCGTTAGCAGAGATAGACGAACTTCGCAAGTTATTTACAGCGGGTGAATCGCCGTCGTTCTCAGCAGTGAGCGACATTCGCACGACCTTACATAAAGTCGAGATCGAGGGCAGTACGATCTATCAGGACGAAGGGCTGCCGCTGGTTACGACGCTGAAAGCAGTTCGTTTGCTTCGGGAGTTCTTTGCAAAAAGAGTTGGTGCTGCTCCGACGCTCTGGCGTGCTGGCATTCATCTTTATGAAGACAAATTGCTCGAGATGGCATTCGATTCTGTCTTCGATGAAAATGGGAATGTCCGTGATAATGCCAGCAGCGAACTTCATGAAATTCGTCGTGAGATCGTTGCAACGAGCGAACGTCTTCGGAATAAACTTGCTTCGCTCATAAAAAAATATACCGAAGACGACCTCCTCCAAGAGCAGATTATTACACTGCGCGACGGACGAGCAGTCATTCCGGTCAAAGCAGAACATAAGCGCAAAATTCCAGGAATGATCCATGCTGCATCGCAGACAGGACAAACGATCTATATTGAACCGAGTGAAACGATCGATCTCAATAATGAACTGCGCTCTCTTGAATTTTCCGAACAGCGTGAGATAGACAGAATAATGCGCGAGCTCACCGATCGCCTTCGTAATTCTGTAAAGCCACTGCTTCGTGCGCTTGAAATTACCGGGCATCTCGAAGCGGTTTATGCAAAATCCCGTTATGCAGACAGTATCAATGCAGCGACTCCGAAATTAATAGTTCAGCGTAAGCCGGAAGAATTACAGCTTGTTCTCCATAATGCGCGCCACCCGTTTCTCATTGCAAAACTTGGCATTGAACGAACCATTGCGTTCGATCTTGATCTCGACAAGAGTAACCATACGCTCATACTTACAGGCCCTAATGCGGGCGGCAAAACGGTTCTGTTAAAAACGCTTGGCCTTGCATTTCTTTTCGTGTATGCCGGACTGCCGATACCTGCAGAAGGCGACTCGATCATTCCGAGTATTGATGGACTCTATGTTGACATTGGCGACTCGCAATCGATCGCCGACGATCTTTCGACATTCAGTTCGCATATTCGTACGCTGAAAAACATTCTTTCGGATGTGAATGAATATAGTGTCGTACTGCTTGATGAGATCGGCAGCGGTACTGCTCCGGAAGAAGGCGGCGCACTTGCAGAAAGTATTCTTGAACATTTGACGAAGAGCGCAGGGGTGACGGTCGCAACAACACATTACGGACGACTTGCCGGATTTGCAGAATCGGTTGAAGGCGCACTTAACGGTTCGATGGAATTTGCTTCGGCGACACTCGAACCGACATATAGATTTCACATGAACGTCCCCGGTTCATCGCATGCGTTCGACATCGCGCAGCGATATGAACTGCCATCGAAGATAATCGCTCGCGCTCGTGAGCTTGCCGGAGGGAAAACGAATCGCTTGCAAGAACTCATCGACTCGCTATCCGAGAAAGAACAAGTGGTCGAGAAGCTGCGAATCGAGATGGATAAAGAGCTTGGAAAAGCCCGATTTGAACGATTAGAATTCGAACGTCTGCGTGATGAGATCGCATCGGATAAGCGCAAAATTCTTGCAACGGCTTCAAAGCAGGCTGACGATCTGCTCTCAAAAGCAAACAGCTTCATCGAGCGTGCCATTCGCGAAGCACGGGAAGCAGCAGCGCCAAGCGAGAAACAAAATCCGGAAGTAGATCTTTCGGAGCTTCGTCGAAAACAAAAGCAAGAACTAGGCGAAATAACCAAAACGATCGAAGAATATATCGGAACAAGCGTTGCTTCTGTGCAAAACGATTTGAAACTTGAGGTTGGCTCGAAAGTACGGATGCTATCTAATCCATCTCAGATCGGCGACATCGCGTCAATGAACAATAAGGAAGCGGAAGTGCTGTTCGGCTCAGTAAAGATGCGTGTGAAGCTTGCACAGCTCGAAGCTGTTTCTCGCGCGGAAGCTCGGCGAGAAGATAGAGCGCAAATTCAGAAGCGCGGAACGTATTTTGATGAACTCTTCAAACCGAAGATCGATCTTCGAGGCAAGTACGGCGACGAAGGTGTGATCGAAGTAGAAAAATTTCTTTCCGATGCAAATGCACGAAGTATTGACAAGGTCGAAATCCTTCACGGCACTGGCACCGGTGCGCTCGGTAGGCGTATTCAAACATTTCTTCGGACATCTCCGCTTGTCAAATCATTCCGTTTCGGCGAGCGTCACGAAGGCGGGATGGGAGTGACGATCGTTGAATTGAAATAACGATTTGAAATATATTGTGCCGAAACAGTTTAAGACAATACTAATTGCTAATCGCTCCGAGATCGCGCGGCGCGTGATTCGTTCGGCGCATGAGTGCGGCTATCAAATTGCCGCGATTTGTTCGCCTCATGATGAGTCAGCACTGTATATTCGAGAAGCAGATTCATATTTGAAACTTCATGGAAATCCTCCACATGAATCATATCTTGACATCGAACAAGTTTTGGACGCCGCAAAGAAGATGAACGCCGATGCCATCCATCCGGGCTATGGGTTTCTTTCCGAGAACGCTCATTTTTCTGAAAGTTGTACGAAGGTCGGATTAAAATTTATCGGTCCTACTCCCGAAGCGATCGATCTGCTCGGAGATAAGACCAAAGCACGCGCGCTTGCAAGAAAACTTGGAGTGCCAACGCCTGACGGAACGACCGAAGCATTGAAGAATGTGCAAGAAGCAAAAGCGGTTTCAAAAAAAATCGGCTATCCGGTTTTGTTAAAAGCCGCAGCCGGCGGCGGCGGAAAGGGGATGCGAATCGTTGAGCAAGAGGCAGATATTGAAAGTTCGCTTGAACGTGCGAAAGGCGAAGCGCTCACTGCATTTGGTGATGATCGCGTATATATTGAGAAATATATCACGAAGCCTCGACACATCGAATTTCAAATTCTCGCCGATGAACACGGCAATGCAGTATATCTTGGCGAGCGCGAATGTTCGATTCAACGGAGGCATCAAAAATTAGTCGAAGAAGCGCCGTCGCCCATGATGACAGATAGTCTTCGCAAAGAGATGGGTGAGGCCGCGTTGTCACTCGTGCGCGAAGCGAAGTATAGCGGAGCAGGCACAGTAGAGTTTTTGGTCGATGAGAAAGGAAAATATTATTTTCTTGAGGTTAATACTCGGTTACAGGTCGAACACCCTATTACCGAATTTATAACAGGCTATGATCTCGTTCGAGAACAATTTCACATTGCTGAGGGAGAGAAACTCTCGTTCAAGCAAAAAGATATTGCGTTGCGAGGCCATTCGATCGAAGTTCGCATCCAGGCTGAAGATGTCTGGAATGATTTTCTTCCAAGTCTCGGAAGAATATCCTATGTTCGTCATCCTGGCGGCGCATTCGTCCGTAATGACAGTGCATTATATAACGGTCTTGATGTTTCAGGATATTACGATTCCTTATTATCAAAGCTGATCGTTTGGGATACGACTCGCGATGGAGCTGTTAACCGAATGCAGCGCGCTCTCGAAGAAATGCGTGTTGTCGGCGTCGCAACAACAATTCCGTTTCACCGTTTTGTAATGTCGAATGAAACATTTATCAAAGCCGATCTTTCAACCGCTTTTGTCGAACAGGAATTTACATCCGAACAGAAGGAATTACTCTACCAAGATCATGTAACACGCCTCGCGCCCGCTTTTCTTGGCGCTGCAGAATACTCACAGATAGAACAGCAGCGAAAATTATTTATCGGAAAGGAATAGTCATGCAACATACGGTAACAAGTGAGTGGAAAGGTGGAATGCAATTTGATGCCAATGTATTAGGGTTTACGCTGAGCTTCGACGAAACCCACGACGATGGCACGCACATGTTGGGGACATCGCCAAAACGAACCCTTCTTGCTGCGGCAGGGGCATGCACCGGCATTGATGTGGTTTCGATGCTTGAAAAGATGCGTATCTCGTTCGATAATCTTTCTATTGCCGTCGAAGCAGATGTTGCGGAAAACCATCCGAAAGTCTATACAAAGATGAAAATCACGTATCGCTTTATTGGTAAGGGTCTTCAAGAGCATCGCTCGCAGATCGAACACGCTGTTTCGCTTTCGCAGGAAAAATATTGTAGTGTATCGGCGATGCTCCGCAAAGCGATGGAGATCACGACCGAGATCGAAATTAGCTGATTACAACCTGGTCCAAATTTAGAAGTGTTCTTTTTGCCCTGCCTGGTGTTTTAATAATATGAAATATCAAGTCATCGTGAAATCGCCCGAAGCTGCTATTGTGAAGACAACATATCTCAATAAGATGTTTAGCTACGTCTTTTTAGATATCACCTGCGAGCCACTTGAAACGCCTTCGAAAAAGAAGAATATTGTTCGCAAGTATAGATTTACATCTTCGGCCCTTCGTCCGCCTTTACCTCTTGGCGATCCGCTTCGTTTTAAGGTCATCCGCCAGCAATATCACGGCGAAAGCGATATCAATGCCGTGATCGAAGCCACCACGCTCCAAGAAGCATGTGAGAAATTCGCAACACCGTATAATGATGTGTTTGAGGTAGTGGGGTAGGTCGGGATTCTTTGTGTTTTCATCCGCTTTATTCTCTTTGCGCCCTTCTCCCTTCGGGTGATTGACCCTTCTATTGAAATGAGATCCTGAAAATCCTTTCAATCCCATAAATCATGGTTCAGGCAATCTTTTGAACCTCCCGCTCTCATTAGCGTTATTATTCTATTATAGTTTAGCAATTAATGTCAGAGACCCCGAAAAAGGAGTTAGCGAAAGCTTACGCGCCGCAAGATGTAGAAAAGAAGTGGTATTCCGCTTGGGAAGCGGGCGGGCTGTTCTATGCCTATCGTCCAGATGAGTCGCCGCAAGATCCGACGGGCCGCCGCGCGATGGATAAGGCTCCGTTCGTCGTTTGTATGCCTCCGCCGAACGTGACGGGCATTCTGCACATGGGGCACGCACTTAATAATACGATTCAGGATACATATATCCGATACAATCGGATGCTCGGCCACGAAGCATTATGGATGCCAGGCACCGATCATGCTGGAATTGCAACACAAACAAAAGTTGAAAAGCAGCTTCGCGAAATAGGGAAGACACGCTACGATCTCGGCAGAGAAAAATTTATCGAAGAAGTTTGGAAGTGGAAACACGAGCATAACGATTTCATCGAGAAACAGCTTCGTGCGCTCGGCTGCGGTCCCGATTGGCGGAGATTTGTTTTCACGATGGATCCGGGTTATTCGAAAGCCGTCACCGAGGCATTTGTTCGTCTTCATAAAAAAGGCCTGATCTATCGCGGCAAACGGATCATCAATTGGTCGCCGCTTGCACAGTCAGCGCTCAGCGATGAAGAAGTCATTCATAAAGAGACGCAGGGCAAGTTGCATTTCTTCCGGTATCCACTAATAGATCGCAAGGCAGACGAGCCTGAGTTTATTATCATTGCAACAACTCGTCCCGAGACGATGCTCGGCGACGTTGCAGTTGCTGTGAATCCGACGGACGAGAGATATAAAAATCTTGTCGGAAGAAAGCTGATGCTGCCACTGATGAATCGTGAAATTCCGATCATCGCGGATGATTATGTAGATAAAGAATTTGGAACAGGCTGTGTGAAGATCACTCCTGCTCATGATCCGAACGATTTTGAGATTGGGTTGCGTCATAACTTGAAGCAGCTGAATGTAATGAATCCCGATGCAACGATCAACGATCACGGCAAGCAATATGCCGGTCTCGATCGATTTGTTGCACGAAAGAAGATCATTGCCGATCTGACGGAGCTTGGACTTGTCGAAAAGATCGAGGATTATACTCATTCAGTCGGCTATTCCGAACGCGGTGGCGAGATGATAGAGCCATATCTTTCCGATCAATGGTTCGTGAAAATGAAACCGCTTGCCGAACCTGCGCTGAAAGTTGTAGAGGACGGGCTTATCACGTTTCATCCTGAGCGCTGGATCAATACGTATCGTCATTGGATGACGAATATCAGGGACTGGTGCATTTCACGTCAGCTTTGGTGGGGGCATCAGATACCGGCTTGGTACTGCGTCGGTGATGACTGCTGCACCTTGCAATGCAAAGAACCTGTTGTCTCTGCGACGAAACCGGAGAAATGCCCATATTGTGGCTCGCATTACGAGCAAGACCCTGACGT
>DASQGZ010000034.1:0-158607 GCA_035632315.1 Kapaibacterium sp. (SeqCode)
TTCCGAATAACAAAATCTAAGATAAAATTTGCAAATCAATATAAAAAATGGTATATTTGATATCGATAGTTTGGTGTCTCTCTAGTAATGTTCATTCCACGGGAAAACAGCGCAGGTACCCCAGAACCTGTCAAATAAGTATGTTGTGTCGGCCGCAACCCGAGCACTGCGGCTAACTGCGGCTGGGAGCATTCTAATGACTCGGCATTTGTTTTATAATTATGTTTTCTCTTGTGGAATGTGTTAAGAGACTGAAACGAAGAAAAAAAAATAATGAGAGATCGGCCGGCGGCATACATGCCGAGCTCTCATTCATATTTTTTTACACACTCACAGCATTTTCATTTCTTGCGGTTCTGCCGATCTCATATTGCCGCGCACAATGTTGGGACCCATCAAGAAGTTATGTTCGCGCGATCTACCCGTCGTCCGGAAACCGCGAGATCGATCTGCTCATTGCAAAAGAAGCGCCGCAGTTCAACAAATACCTGAATGTCGTCTGTAACATTTTTTACATCGATGACGGCAGTTCCTACAATGCGTACGCATCGCAAAATGTAACTGATAATATGGTTCAGGACGGAACAGTTTATCTCGGCGAGCATTTGCTTCGCGAAAAACTATGGAAAATGTCGAAAGCAAAAATAGCGGTCGTCGCCTTGTTAGCTCATGAATATGCCCACGTACTGCAATCAAAGACCGGTTACGGTCTCAAAGGCCGTCAGCAAGAGTTGCATGCCGATCTCATTACGGGATATTACCTCGGCAAACGCGGATTACTGAGTTCGTCGGAAATTCCGTCGTTTGCCGATTCGCTATTCTTCTTGATGGTCTCACAGGGATTCTTCAGCACAGAAGCTCACGGTGATGCCGAAGAACGCAAGGCCGCACTTATTGAAGGATTTCGGATGCGGCGTGAAAATTTCGGTACTGCATATTCGCAAGGTCTGCTGTTCATCCTTAAGGAAGATGCGCATATGGTCTCTGCTACTGACACTGCTGCGGCAGAGAATAAGGCCAAACGCAGTACATTGCCGCTTTACTCATTCTGTACAGGGTTACACAAGATCGTTGAGAATGCTCCGTTCCATTTTAAAATGCTTTTGGAAGGGCAGCAACCGGAATCGAGTCAGGACATCAAATTCTGGAACGTGCCGTTCTTTATCGCCCATACGACCGATGCGCATATCCAGTCGCGCAGCGGCGAGCCTGACGTTCCGCGTACAGCACTTATTGTCATTCGCCGATCGAGCGATCGTGATGATGTCAGCGATGCATATAACGCCATCTCGACCGGCGTGAGAAATTGCCTGCTTAATTTTTCGTTCGACGGGGAAGTTTTCGATTCGTCCCAAGCCTCGATGTTCCGTCAAAGCTTTTCGGGTTATGACCACGAGAACGGTGTGAAAGTCTCTGTCGTGTTTTCGAATATTTTGGACAACCCGATAAAAGAATCAACCGTGTATGAATGCGACATTTTTGTCGAGGAGTATTTGAAGTAATTAATGTCAGACTTAATCCTTCTGTGCCTCGCAGCATTTGCCGGCGGATTTATCGATGCAGTCGTTGGTGGAGGCGGGCTGATACAGACGCCCGCAGCGATCATTTTACTCCCCCACTACCCGATCGCAACCGTCATCGGAACAATAAAGATACCCTCCTTCTCCGGTACATCAATGGCAGCAATGCAATATAGCAAGCATGTCAATCTGAATTATAGACTATTACTATTGATGGTTGCGGTCGCGTTTATCTCCTCGATTGCAGGCTCAGCTGTACTGACAACAGTGAGTAACGGCTTTATGAAGCCGCTTATTTTAATTGTGCTTATAGCTGTGGCGATCTATACGTACAGCAACAAACAATTCGGGTTGCATTCTGCAAAAACACACACACTTCGCGAACAGATATGGATTGGATTACTCATTTGTCTGCCGCTCGGTTTTTATGACGGCTTTATCGGACCCGGTACGGGAAGTTTTCTTATTCTTTGTTTTATTACGATATTAGGATTCGACTTCATTCATTCGAGTGCGAATGCGAAGTTCGTTAATCTCGCAACGAATCTTGGTTCGATCATTTATTTTATGGCAAGTGGGCATATTCTTTATCAATTTGCCCTCCCAATGGCAGCCGCTAACGGTATCGGCGGTTTTCTCGGCGCACGGCTTGCGATCCTTCGCGGAAATACATTCATCCGTCTGTTCTTTTTGACTGTTGTGCTCGCAACGATCGTCAGGTTTGCATGGGAAGTGTTTCGGTAAATTTTGAAATTGGCTTTTCAATACTACATAAGTGGAATAAAATAGCACGTAAACCCTAATCGTCAGGTCATAAAAAAATACCCAATTTATTTTAAAAAACTGTGTAACCTTCAGGGTGGTCAGGTGTTATTTAGGCATAGGGTTACACCGCCAGGATCGGGTTCGCCCAGGCAGACGGCCTAACCTGAAGTGTTTGGTCAGTTTTTACATCATCTCCACTTCTTACGCGTATGGGACATACAACTTGTTCTACCTCGAACCGGATCATCCGGTCTTTCAGTTTTGTCGTTGTTTTTGTGGGGCTTACGTTGCTGTCATCCTGTAAAAAAGATGATAGCACCCCCCCTACATCAAATAACAATAACCAGAATAATCCGACGGATCTGCCTTCGCCGATCCCGGTTCACGCCCCGGCTATCCAGTACCCGGCGGATAATCAGATCAATACGAGCGATCCCACGAACGACCCGAAGGTTGCCCTCGGTAGGCTTTTGTTCTATGATGGCCGATTGAGCATCGCATCCGGCAACGGCAGCGATTCGAATTTCAGCGCGATGAACGGCGTTTCCTGCGGTTCGTGCCACATACCCGGCAACTCGTTCACTGACCCGAAGCACAATCAGTTAAGTTTCGGTATTAATCATACCATCGGTGTGCGTAATGCACCAAACCTGACGAATGTCGCATATAACAAGGCTTTTACATGGGACGGAAAATTCACGACACTTGAACAGCACGTTCCCGGACCGATGTTCAGTTCGATAGAGATGGGAAATAATTTCTCCCGTTTCAGCAACGACACGACTGCCAATGGCTACGGCTCTTCACCCGGCACGAACGACACGATGTTCTTATTCAAGCGTTTGCAGCAGCCCGGCGTGACGCAAGGTCCGTCGCATAAGAGCGTTAACTATGCGGATTATTTTAAGGCGGCATTTGGTACGCAGGAGATCAGTCTCGACCGGATCGTCAAAGCGATCGCTTCGTTCGAGCGCACGTTTATTAGTACATCAAGCCCGTTCGATGCGTATAATGCCGGCAGTGCTAATGCGATCAGTGCAAGCGCCAAGCACGGATTCCAACTCTTTATTAATCCGGATGGTGCGAATTGCGTTGCCTGCCATAGCGGCTATAACTTTACGAACGGCGAATTTCGTAATAACGGACTTATTCCGTCCGATCAAGACCCGGGACGATTCAAAATATCGAAGTCTCCGACGGATATTAACAGCTTCAAAGTACCGTCGCTGCGCAATGTTGCTCTTTCATATCCGTATATGCACGATGGGCGGTTCGCGACACTTGAAGACGTGTTAGCCCATTATAATAGCGGAGGTTCCGGCCAGACAAATCATGACAGTCATATCAAACCGCTGCACCTGAGCCAGCAGGATATTTCAGACATTGTCGAATTCCTGAAAACATTGACTGATGTATCATTTACATCCAACCCTGCATTTGTTAATCCCTGGACCGAATAACCTTGGGAGAATAGATTAACCATTTTCTTAAATGCAAAGACCCCGATATAAAATATCGGGGGTCTTTGCATTTATATAAGAAATTGTATCTACGGTTAATTATGCAGCTACTAATTCGCCATGTTCGGGAATAGTAATATCGTAGATCTTCTCTTCGCTGCCGATCACGGTCCCTCGCTTGAACGGCTTGTCGCCTGAGATCATTGCTTGAACTTCCATCAGTGCTTTAATAACCGAATCAGGGCGAGGCGGGCAACCGGCTACATAGACATCAACGGGAATGAATTGATTAATGCCTTGTACAACAGAATATGTCCTGTAAATACCGCCGCTCGACGAGCAAGCACCCATCGCAATAACATATTTCGGGTCGGGCATCTGATCATATATTTTTCGAACAACCTTCGCCATTTTGTAGGTTACTGTTCCGGCAACAATAAGCAGATCGGACTGCCGAGGCGAAAACCGGAACACTTCGCTGCCAAATCTTGAAACATCGAACCGAGGGCCGGCAAATGCCATCATCTCGATCGCACAGCAGGAGATCCCAAGCGGCATCGGCCAGGCGGAATTCTTACGTGCCCAGTTGACCAACGCATCAAGGCGTGATGTGACAAACCCTTCTTCCGATACTTGTTCGTTTATTCCCATTTGTTTAATCCCACTCCAGCGCACCCTTTTTCACGATATAAATGTAGCCGATGAACAGTAGTGCTATGAATAGAAACATTTCCCACAGTGCAAAGGCTCCGAGCTTGTCGAACGTCACTGCCCAGGGGTAGAGAAAAACGATCTCAATGTCAAAGATGATAAACAGCATTGCGACCATATAGTACTTAACTGACACCCGCTCACGTGTTGACCCGATGGGCTGCATCCCCGATTCGTATGTCGAGAGCTTTTCTTTGTTCGGCCGCTTTGGACCTACCCATTTCGAGAGATTTGCCATGATCGCCCCGAAGCCGAATGCGACGAGGATCATCAGTGCAAGTGGAATGTAATTTGCCATTTGATTATTTCTACGAGTCCTGCAAAAATACGGTTTCAGTCGGACTGTTGCTTTGATTTTCTATTAAATAATATATTGCAGAGAATAGCCGACCCGGCACCGACAATTACCCCAGCCAGGACATCACTCGGGTAATGCACGCCAAGATCCATCCGGGAATATGCAACGAATATTGCCCAGCAATAGATCGGAACAATGATAAACCACCGGGGGAAAAGGATGCTAACAGCAGTTGCCATCACAAATACATCGGATGTATGCCCGGACGGGAAGGAGCCGCTGCCGCCGTATGAAAGTTTTTGAATGAACGAATATGTCACAAACGGCCGGGGACGATCAACAATATATTTCAGTACATTTGAAACAACAACGGACAACAAATATGATGAGGCAATCTGAAGCCCGGTACGTCGGATGTCATTGCGTTTACGAAATAACCCGAATAAAATAAATGCCAGAGGAATGATACCGCTGATATACGGAGCGGTATTTGAAAGAAACCGAAAAAAATCGTCAAGTTGTGTGAAGCGATCGACATTGATCGTTCTTAAAATATCTATATCGATCGATTCAAATGACATTGTTATTCTTGGGGCAATAGAATATACAGCGTTTGTTTATTCGGGAAGTATATCTTTCCATTACCATACGACGGCGAGCCCCACGGCGCAAAACCGATGTCAGTATGCGCAAGCTCCATACCCGTTGCAAGATCGTATGCATACAAATTCCAATCCGAGCACGGCACATAGACGGCTGTAGAAACGATCATCGGCGAACCGCACAACGGCTGCTTGAAATGTACATCCCATTGCTTTTTACCTGTTTCCGGGTCAAGAACGATGAGCATATCATCGTGGGCATACGCCAGTGTCGTGTTTGACGCCGCCATTTCAAATGCGCTTGCTGAAATATCGGCGTCGTACCGCCAACGCTCAGAGCCGTTTTTTTTATCGAGCGCAACAACAGCACCATTACGGTTTTCGTAAAATATCATATCGCTTCCGACACATGGTGTTCGTCCGGCAGCATCCGATTTCCAGATCAATTTGCCGCTCGAAGCGCCAAACGCTGCTGCAGTTCCATTCTGAGTACCGATATAGACGATGCCGGAGTCGTATGATGGCGACATAACCGATGTTTTTACATCAGAGCTCCACCGTACTTTACCAAGCGTGTCGAGCGCAAACAATTTCCCTTCTGTCGTTCCAAAAAAAATGCTGTTATCTGCAATAATAGGCGAATTTGTTATGGGTTTCTTCGTCTTGAATTTCCATAATAACTTTTCAGAATTGCGATCGAATACAAAAATGAATTTTGCTGACGAAGCAACCACAATCAGATGATCATTTACTGCCGGGGTACCGGTCATCTCACCTGTGCCGCGATATTGTTTCTCGATTTTTGAATCACTTATTGAAACAACCGAGCCGTTTGTTGAAGCAATATACGCAAGCCCATCAAATACAGCAGGCGGCGATGGTGAGCATATTCCCTGCGGCAATTCGATCTTGAACGCTTTATCGGAAAATGAAAGCAACGGATCGCCCAAGTATGATCGTACATGATGTGCCTCGGTACTCTCATTGTTTGCTTGACAAAACCCCACTCTTGGCAAAATGATAATAAACGAAGACAATAATAACAGTGATATCCGTTGCATATGTGCGCGAGGTTCAACTAAATATTTATCCAATAAATTTAGATTTTTCTAAACGTGACGGAACCCTGCAAGAATCACTTCTTCCAAACCACTTGTATCTGTGCTTTGTGATAAGATTATACATGAGATCTCGTGCAGGTTTAGGGATTACGACGCATACATAAAATACCTTCCATAAACCACTAACCTGACGAATGATCCTCAGTGCAGCAGTCGAGCGAGTAAAGGTGAGATCACCGTCGATCAATACAACTGTATCGAGTGCGCCAATATTCAGGTCGTGTACAGACAGCAATCTTTTTCCGGATTCTGATTGCAGCGCAGCAAATCTGAATTGATCGTCTCTATCATGTTTTAATAGAAAATCTACCCGCCGATTACATAAATTACAAACACCGTCAAATAAAATAATCATTGACATTATAGCGTATAACAATTTTTTGCAAAGAGAATTTGTTAAAAAGAACAATACAACAATATACACTCATGAGATCGCTTCGGATCCACTACCTTGAACACGCGCTCCACGAAGCTCCCGGAAATATTGCAGATTGGGCACACGAGCGCGCGCATACCGTGAGCGGTTCGCGACTGTATGCCGGAGATCCACTACCTCGGCACGAGTATTTTGATATGCTCGTCATTCTTGGTGGTCCGATGAGTATCCATAACCGAACTACATATCCCTGGCTTCGCCAGGAAAAACACTTTATTGAAAAAGCTATCGAGCTGAATATGCCGACCCTTGGTATTTGCCTGGGCTCACAGCTTATCGCCGATGTACTTGGAGCCGACGTTTACCCGATGAGCCATAAAGAGATCGGCTGGTATTCTGTTACAATGACCGCCGAAGGAATTGCGCACCCGGTTGCTTCGGCACTCCCTCATCACTTCAAGGCGTTCCACTGGCATGGGGAAACATTCTCTGTTCCTGAGGGCGCAACGCTGTTGTGCCGTTCGAATGCCTGCTTACATCAAGGATTTTCACTTGGCGATAATATTCTTGCTCTGCAATTCCATCCGGAGGCAACGCCAAAGCTTGTAGAAAATTTTGTTACCGCAGGAGAAGCAGAACTTGAACACGCACGCTATATTCAAGACGCTTCATCAATAGCAAACGCCGCCGAACATTCAGACGACATGCGGCATTCTTTTTTCGAAATGCTCGACCGGCTTGCTTCTCGTGCCAGGTCTATCTGATGTTAATCACACGAGTTCGTCCGACTCTTCCGATTCATCATCATCGGTAAAACTGCCGCTGAAGATCGATCCGACCATATCTCCGTAGCTGATGCGCGGATCGCCGAACGAATCGGATTTTGATATCTTCGAATGCTGGTGCAGTCCTTCCAGCACAAACTCCATTGCAGAAACAAGCGAGAAACGGTCTGCTTCAGGGATGGGAATATGTTTTGCGGCAAGTTCCTTTAATGTCGGGACACGGGCGAGTTCGCTCGTATACGCATCGAAGCTCATCGTATCAGACAATGACAACGAATTACCTTTTGCGAACCATGACAGAATATCTGCGTACTCTGACCGTTCCGGTTCAGATTGCTGTCCTCGTTTCTTCGCTCGAGCGAGCGGATCCGGAAAATATTTTTTAAAAACCGTCTTGACCGCTCGCCCGATCAGCGCTTTTGCAACGGTCGTTATCCCCTCTTCTTCTCCTTCGAAGACGAGTTCAACCTTGCCTGTTATTCCGGTGATCACTGACCCAAGATCGGTTATGCGAGGAGCAATGATCTTATCACCACACGCCAAAGCTCTTCGCTCTGCATTGGAAATAAGTGTTTCCATTGCACTGATGCCGAGCCGTGCGGAAACTCCCGACTTTTGATCGACCCAATCCGACCCCCGCGCTTCGACTGCGATCTGCTCAATGATCTCTTTGAAATAATATGGAATGACGAGACCTTCCTCGCCCCAGCGTTTCGTCCAAGCTTCTTGCTCGGTGATGGCGATCGAATGATCGAGATCGAGCGGATAATGCGTAATGATCTGCGCTGCAATACGGTCTTTCAGAGGCGTGATGATACTGCCGCGATTTGTATAATCTTCCGGGTTTGCAGTGAAGATCATCATCACATCGAGCGGAATGCGAATCTTGAACCCGCGGATTTGAATATCGCGCTCTTCGAGAATATTAAACAGACCGACCTGAATGCGCGGCTGAAGATCGGGAAGTTCGTTAATAGTAAAGATCCCGCGATTTGTCCGGGGAATAATACCGAAATGGATCGCACCTTCATGCGAGTAATGGAGGCGCTCTGCCGCGGCTTTGAGCGGGTCGATGTCGCCAATAAGATCGGCGATCGTGACATCAGGTGTCGCAAGTTTTTCGCCATACCGTTCAGATCGATGCACCCACTCGATCGGCGTCTCGTCGCCGAGTTCTCGAAGTTGTGTTCTGCCGTAGTATGAAATTGGCTCGAACGGATTATCCATCACCTCACTTCCCACAATAACCGGCGTCCATTCATCGAGCAGGCTGACCAGCCCGCGTGCTAGCCGAGTCTTTGCCTGGCCGCGAAGCCCGAGCAGAATGATATCATGTTTTGCCAGCAATGCATTCACTAATTGTGGGATGACGGTCTCTTCATAGCCGACGATTCCCGGGAAAAGTGGCTCCTTGTTCTGAAGCTTTCTCACAAGATTGCGACGCACCTCTTCTTTGATCGAAAGAATCTCGTAACCGGACGTCTTTAATTCACCGAGCGTTTGTACGTTCTTCATTGTTACTTTTCAGCAGTTTTTTTTCGTATTATTGTTTATAAACAACGCCATAAACCAAAGGGTGCAAAACAAGACAGCATTACGAATTCTTCTTATCCGCCTTGGCTCACTTGGCGACCTCGTCCTTGTCATGCCCCTTATTAAAGCGATTCGGGAAAAATACCCCGATTCCGTAATTGACCTCATCGTAAAAAAAGAATTCGCAGCACTTACAACGCTGTTCCCAGGCATCACCAATGTTATTCCGTTTGATGTCGAGCAAGAGAGGTTGAGTGATGTTCGAAAAAAGCTTGAATCATCTAGATATACTCACGTCCTTGATCTCCATAGTAATCTTCGATCTCGAGCGCTTCGAAAAATCAGAGGCGCTCGAAAATACGTAGTTAATAAAAGAACATTCAAGCGATGGGTGCTTGTGAAGTTAAAAATAAATTTATTAAAGAGCGAACCGGATGTGATCGGCAGATATTTTGAGACTGTAAAAGCTCTTGATATTGTTGATACGGGAGAAGCTCCATCATTTGATATTTCACCTGTGAATGCTGATTCGAAGATCGTCGCGATCTGTCCCGGCGCTAAACATAAAAATAAACAATGGCTGCCGGAATATTTTTCTTCAGTCGCTAAAGATCTTACCAACAGAGGATATATGATCGAATTCTTCGGGAGCGAATCGGAAAAGCCCATCGCTGAAGAGATCGCTTCATCTCTCCCCCCTGATTCTTATCGAAATCGTTGTGGTATTATACCGCTTGAGGAAGTGCCGCAAGAGCTTTCACGCGTTTCAATTGCAATTACAAACGATTCGGGTTTAATGCATCTTGCAAGTGCCTCTGGCATTAAAATTATCTCTATGTTCGGACCGACTGTTCGTGAGTTTGGCTTCTATCCTCGTTCAAAGAGCGCAACTGTTCTGGAAAACACTGAATTAAACTGCCGTCCGTGTACGACAATAGGTCTTGATTACTGCCCGAGGGTGCATTTCAAGTGTATGAAAGATGTTAATCCGCTACAAGTAATCTCGAAAATCGAATTAACTCTATGAAGACAATTTGTTTTTCAGCAAATCATGTATCCCTCCAAATCCACCATTCGACATAACAATAATAACATCGCCTTTCTTCGCGATCTCAGAAACTTTCGAACTGATTGCCTCGGCATCGGGCAAATAGTATGCTTCTTTTCCCTGTCCCCGAATATCCGACATAGCCTTTTCGGGATCGAGACGTTCGGATTCGGCCAGTAAATTCAGTCGCGCGATCTGTGAGATAAAAACAACATTGGCATCGGCGAAGCATTCAGCTAATTCCTTTTGAAAAATATTTCGCCGGGTCGTGTTCGAGCGCGGTTCGAAGATCGCGATGATCCTTTGCATTGGATATTTTGTCCGAAATGCTTTTAGTGTTTCTCGGATGGCAGTCGGATGATGGGCAAAGTCATCATATACTTTCACTCCGTCATATTCTCCCTTGAATTCAAGCCGGCGTTTTACATTCTTAAACGATGCAAATGCTTTCTGAATATCATCATACGAAATGTCATGATGCCTTGCAGCGATCGTGACAGCGAGTGCATTTCGCACATTAAATTCGCCAAGCAAACTGACTTCAAGTGTTGCTTCTTTTTTTCCGTGATGGACAACATCGAACGAAGACGTGCGATCGCCGTAAATGATATTCTTTGCTTGCCAATCGTCGTCAGATGAAATACCGAATGTTTCAACCGGAGCGAGCGATGCAGCAATACTATCGCGAACATTCGCGTCATCCCCATTCGCAATGACAACCCCGTTCTGCGGCACCAGATTTACAAGCCTGCGAAATGAGAGTTTGATCTCATCGAGCGAAGAAAAAATATCGGCATGATCGAACTCGATATTATTGATAATAAGCGTCGTTGGCAGGTAATGAAGAAATTTCGACCGCTTATCGAAGAATGCTGTGTCGTATTCGTCGCCTTCGAGAATGACATAATTACTTTCGGGTCGGGCTTGATACCCTTTGCCAAAATTTTCGAGCACTCCGCCAACAAGAAAGTTTGGTTCGAGCCCTGCCGTTTCGAACGTCCAGGCGGTAAGTGCAGACGTTGTTGTCTTACCATGCGTGCCGCTAACGACTACTGACTCCTTTCCTTGAATAACGAATCGCTTCAGAAGTTCGGCAAGAGATGTGTATGGAAGACGTTCGTTCAACACAAATTCTACTTCGGCATTGCCGCGGCTCATTGCGTTGCCGATCACGACAAGGTCGGGCTTTTTCTTAAAGTGCTCCGCTAAGTAACCGCTGAATACTTGTATCCCACTTGTGGCAAGCAGTTCAGACATCGGCGGATAAACATTTTCATCGGAGCCTGCAACGTCATACCCAAGCTCACGCATCAGCAATGCGCCGTTGCCCATTGCAGTACCGCAGATACCAATAAAATAAATAAACAAGATAATATTGAATAATTAGAAATACAAATTTACGTATTTCTAACAGCAACTATTTACTGTCGATGACGATCTTATCTGCGAATTGTTCGCCGGAGGCAAGTTTCGAAATAACATAATAGACACCGCGGCCAACCGGACGACCGCGAAGTTTGAAAAGATTTTTTCCCTCCCGAATGACGCCTTTGTGGATCAGACAAATATCATTGCCGGAAATACTGACCAGTTTTACTTCTGCTTTGTCAGCCTTGGGAGAAATGATCTCTAAGGAGCCATTTTTTTTTCCGGGAATAAATGTAACCGAATAACTCTGTTGGTCTGAAGAATTGCCCACAACAGGCGAATGTACGGCCGGAGGCGTAGTATTAGCAGCAAGCATATTATTAACAACAGCTTGCGAATACCCTTCACCGGATATTACAATAAGGCTTAATATAACAATTACGTATTTCATCCCTTTGGCATAATAACTCCACAAATCCCCAATTGTTTCACGTCAGATTGAGTGCTAATGAAAAATTGATACTTTCATAACTTAGAGGGTAAGGAAAAAAAAGTTTAAGGATCGGGAATTTTACTAAACAGTGTTTAGTTAATAACATCTGTTATGGGAATTCAAGAACGCAAAGAGCGAGAGCGCGAGTCGATGAAATCGAGGATTCTTGATGCAGCAATGGAGTTGTATCTTGAGAAAGACCTTGAAAATGCCTCGATCAGAAATATTGCCGACCGGATCGAATTCAGTCCGGCAACAATATATCTTTATTTTCGAGATAAAGAAGAGATCTTTTTTGAATTATATAATATCGCGTTCGGTGAGTTTATCAGCGCACTCAACAAGCAACCTCGAACCGGCGACACGTGGGATCGGATGTATGCCGGCTGCAAACTGTATATTGACTGGGCTTTGGAGCATCCGAAGCTCTACGACCTGATGTTCATTCTCGAGATGCCGATGAACGTCATTCAACAGCAACATTGCAAAGATATCGGAGGAGAAGCATTTTCGATCCTCGTTGAACGAGTCGCCGCTTGTATCGAACAAGGACAGCTCAAGATCAAAGATGTTCAACTTGCCTCAATGATGATCTGGAATATGTTGCACGGAATTGTCTCGCTGATTATTAAGCGCCGAGTTCTGGTACCTGAAGAACAAGAAAGTGTAATGGTACAGGCATTGCTTGACAATTATATGCTGCTAATCAAGCGATAATTTTTTTCATATTAACTTAACACTGTTCACTATTTAATCATTGTTATTATGACTACCACCTCTAAGCACTTTATACTTTACGTTCTAATACTTTTTTTAATCCCCTCTAGCGAAGCTTTTGCTCAGGAAGCAATCCCGAATCAAACGGTAAAAGGAATGATAACAGAGCAAGGCAGCGATCAGCCGGTACAAGGAGCGATCGTCTCCATTGTCGGCACAAAGCTCGGAGCACGAACAAAAGCCGATGGAAATTTCCGAATTGAAAATGTCCCTGTCGGCAGACACGAGCTTCGAGTCCTTGCAGGAGGATACGAAACGATCACCCAAGATATTCTCGTCACAAGCGGAAAGCAAGTCATCATCAATTTACCGTTGACGGCAAAAGTATATAAAGCCGAACAAGTCGTCGTTCAGGCAAATGACGATTTCAAGCCGATCAATGAAGCGGCGCTTTCAAGCGCGACAACATTCACGGTCGACGAAGTAAAACGATTCGCCGGCAGCCGCGAAGACCCTGCTCGTATGGCGCAGACGTTTGCCGGTGTCGTCGGCGTTGACGACCAGCGCAATGACATCATCATTCGCGGCGGCTCGCCGATGGAATTGCTCTGGCGACTTGACGGCATTGATATACCAAACCCGAATCACTTTGCCACACAAGGCGCGACCGGCGGCCCCGTTAATGCCATTAACACAAACCTGCTGAGCAACAGTGATTTTCTTACGGGGGCATTCCCGGCCGAATACGGTGATAAACTTTCGGGCGTATTTGATCTGCGCACCCGTAAAGGAAATACTGAAAAATATGAATTCGTCGGACAACTGGGATTCGCCGGAGTAGAAGCGATGGCGGAGGGCCCTCTTTTCGGCAACGGAAGCTCGTTTATTGCAAGTTACAGAAAATCAACATTGCAGGTATTCGATGCACTCGGGATTAATTTCGGTTTTGCCGGCATCCCAAAATATGAAGATCTGACGATCAAAGCAGATATCCCCCTCGGCAGCTCGGATGCGCTTAGTATTATTAGTTTGGGCGGAACCGGCACGATCGATCTTTTCGACAGCAAAAAAGACACGGTGTATACCGGAGATTTTGATATTACGAGCGGTTCCGACCTCGGCGTTGCCGGTGCAACGTGGAAGCACACATTTAATACAAAGACAATCGGAGAATTCTCACTCAGCGGAGTCTATCAAAAATATCATACGACGGTCGATTCGCTGACGACCGATGCGTTCAACCATGTCACGAGTAAAAATCTGTTCTACGTTGCCGATTCATACGAAGGATTCTATTCTGCAAAATACAAACTCAATTATGCGCACGACGTTTCGAATTTCTTTAGTGCAGGGATCGAAACACGATTGCCATTCTATAACATTGATGAATATCGTACAACCGTTCGCGATGAAAAGAACGGAATCCCATACTCGATCAAAGCAAATGGTAATTCATTTCATGCACTCACATATGTAAATTGGCAATGGCGGCCGAATGATGCGCTTACTTTCAATACTGGCGTACACGCTCAATATATTGAGATCAGTAAAAAAACTTCGATCGAGCCTCGCTTTGGCGCTCAATGGGCGTTCGCAGAAGGACAAGACCTCACGGCAGGCTTTGGCGTACATCGCCAGTCTCAGCCCCTTGTAGTGTATTTCGGGAATGCCGCGAATTCGTCGCTCGATTATACTCAGAGTCTACACTACATACTGGGATACTCAAATCGATTAGCAAGCGATCTGCTTCTGAAAGTTGAGGGTTATTATAAAGACATTTCACACGCACCGGTCAGAAGCGACTCTCTTTCATCGTTTAGCATGTTAAATGCCGGCAGTACATTTGGTGGTGTCTCTACGGACTACCCATTAATGAGTACCGGACTTGGTCGGACGTATGGTATTGAATTCACACTGATGAAACATTTTGCCGACGGATACTATTTTACGGCAACAAGCTCGCTCTTCCGTCAACGTTTTACCGGCTCGGATGGTGTATGGAGAAACGGCGCGTTCGACAATAAGTATATCATCAATTTACTGGCGGGTTACGAATGGAAATTAAGCCCGACCTTTTCAATCGAATTTTCAGAAAAGTTAACGCTTGCCGGCGGCGCACCATATACACCGATCGATACTGTACGCGCTAGAATGTTCAATGCATCGGGTCAATTTGGCCCGCAGTACTACGATGAGACACAGGCGTTCGCCGTTCGTTATCCGGCATATAAGCGGCTCGATCTTAAAATCGAATTCAGGCAGAATCTTGGATCAGTTTCGATCATTGGGTTCATCACCGCAGAAAATGCACTCAATGCAAAAAATATTCTGACCTATGCTTGGGATGCTCGCAGAAATGAGATCACACAACTGAATCAGTTAGGAATATTTCCGTATGGTGGCTTTCGAATAGAGTTCTGATCACCCAAAGAAAAAGCGAGCGTTCAAACGCTCGCTTTTTTATTTGTAGCGGGGGAGGGATTTGAACCCACGACCTGCGGATTATGATTCCGACGCTCTAACCAACTGAGCTACCCCGCCGCAATCTTCCACAACAAATACGCGGCCGTTATTGTTGAGAGCGCTCCTAACGAATAAGCGAATACGTCAAGTTCCGATGTCATCAAAGAAAGCCTATCCGCTTCATTATCTTGAACGACTTCCTAAAACGGGAAGCACATCCCGGCATCCTGTCATTATCCTCCTGCATGGAAGAGCAGCGAAAGCTGAAACGATCTTTTCCATCGAAGGCCTTTTCGATCCCTCATTTCATATCATTGCAATTCAGGCGCCGTACAGCAGCGAGAAGGGTGACTTCGAATGGTTCTTGCCATACGATTACGAACGTCCGCTTGAATCGTTTTCTGAGCAGCAGTTTCGTGAATCGGAAACAATATTGACTGAACAAATTCAAGCAATGATGATCGAACGTTCGGTAACTGCAGACCGGCTTTTTATCGGCGGATTCAGTCAAGGTGCGGCGATGAGCCACATTATTTCACTCCGAGGAAATATCTCTGTTCGCGGAGTACTTGCGATGAGCGGCTTTTTCCCAAGACCGCTGTTATATTGGAAATTGCCCGAAATACGTTCGTCTTATTTTATCTCTCACGGGACGAACGACAAAGTCTTATCTATTTCAGAGTCGAAGTTCGCATACGACTTTTATACAGAGCATCATATTGATGCTGAATTCTTCGAGTATAATGGCCGCCACAAAATGACGATTTCGTTATTACAAAAAATAAATGATTGGATCAGGACGAAGTATTAATACGCCTGAATGCTGTGCTAATTAAAATCGAGAACTCGTATGCGGTCACCATCACGAATCGTGATCACGCCGCTTCCGAATTTCGATTCAAGGTATGGTGAACGGATAAGCCATTTACGATCCGTGCTTGGTAAGATACTATTTTGCCCTTTGAACATAAATGGGTCGCGCTCGTCGGTCTCGGAACCATCGTTGACAAACAGCCAATATGCAGTTTTCCCGCGCGGTGTTTTCAGCCGAAGCCGGTAACCGCCTGTCGTTTTCGAAAGAGAAAAATCTGTCGCGGTATTTATCGAGAGAGAAACAGTATTGAATTGCACTTTCACCTCATGCCACACAGTTGAATCGACTTCGAGAAACTCTCCCCAATCCGGAATAAACAGATCGACATGATGATACGCGGCATCTTACGGAATGTCGTATGAACATCGTAACTCATTCCTTCGCTGCCACACGGTTTCGTACGGCGATGCTCCGACCCATTTATCTTCACTGGTGTACCCTGCTTTCACTGCTTCGATCTTTTCAAGCATGAATGACGGCTCTTCGGGAAAGAATGTACCAAGTTCTTTTGCAGAGTAATATGGATGAAGTCCGGCAATCACTGAATATGGGTTCTGAGATCTCAGCACAAGTGACCATGTTCGCTGTTGGATCGGTTGTGCGATCCCGCTCTCAAGTGAGCCAAGAGCATAATCGCGAGCCATATATGTATATTTATGTATAGATTTTACAGCCGGTATTTCATAACGAACTCGTCTGCGTGAACGAACGATCTCAGTACATTCGAACGAATTGTTTCGTTTGTGTGCAATCTCGCGAATGATCTCCGGAAGAACATACGATGTGGCAGCGACAAATACGATATCAGGAAGAATATGAGTTATAGAGTCTTCAAAAAAATATTCTCCGTACGAGGCAGCTTCTGTATTTGACGGCACAAGCGTAGATTCATTTGCGTCACGTGAATGCGCCCCGCAGTAACTTCCCCCAAGATATTTCACGGAATAATTTGCCAGCAGATATTCGAGCATCATTTCGGATTTACTTCGAATTGCCGAATCGCGGCTGTATTCACTAAGAAGAACGAGTGGTGTAATATAATAATATAAATAACGAGGAGAATCGAACTCTGTCATCCCTGTTCGAACAGTTTCATGTATCCAATACAGAAGCCACTCTTTCGATTCTGCGTTGATCTCCTGTGAAGAACGACCCATAAACCATTCACTCGCATCGAGAGAATCCCACTCCTCGCTGAAAAGAAATAAAGATCCGTAATACATTAAAAAATGATTTTCCGTATCTCCGCGATATGGGGTAAAATGCTTCCAACACTCACGGATCTTTTGTTTATAGGATACGGGAAGAATATTTTTACATGAAAAATAGAGTCCGGCACAGCCATACATCCAAAACATATCACCATATTCACGGCCTAATAATGTGTCAAGCTGCCCGTACGCAAGCTTAGGGTTTATTCCTTCGAGTAGCTTTGCCGTCACTGCCGAAAATGTCGGGTGATATTCTGTCTGCGCGATCTTTTCGATAACCTCAAATTTAATTGCGTCAGACTGCGCATACGAAGTCTTGCATAATATAATACAAATAGTAAATATAATGATATATTTAAATGGAGTCATTATTTAACGGTGGCTGATCTGATCGACCACAACTGAAGCGAGTCCAGGCCTGAACGAAGGAAAAAACGTTTGCTTCCATAGAGATCGCAGACCCAAACCCCGCCTGAAAGAGAGACTGCATACATTTTATTTCCGATAGTGATCATCGAATGGATATTTCTTGGAGATCCTGTTATTAAATGCAGGACACGACTGCTGTCATACTCATATATACCCCTCTCCCCGCTGATAAAGATATTCGAGTCGGAATATGCAACACTCCACAACGGGCCCCGCTGTGAGTACTGACGAACAACCTGCTTCCCATTTGCAAACAAACCTCCGTCATTCGTAAGAACTAATTGCGTCTCATTATTCAGAACATCGGCAACTATATTTGGTACCACACGATGATCCCGGTCATAATATAAATGAGATTGAAATTCTCTGGGGCCCGACTCACTCCAATGTTCTCCTCGATCAGTGCTTGACCACATGCCTGTCGAAGTTGCAATGGATATTTTTTCCGGATCTGCTTGATCGATCGCAACGTCCATTACCTCAGCAACTTTCCAATCGGTGAGCATTCGCCAATGAGCGCCTGCATCAGTTGAACGCATACAGCCATTTCCACAGCCGAGATAGAGCGTTCTGCCAAAACTCGAATCGACAACTGCAACAGAGTAACATTTCACATGGCTCCATCCGACATGTTTCCAGGTCGAGCCGCTATCGTCACTCGTCCAAAGTCCGGCTCCGGTCGAACTGCCGCCCATAAATGCAGAGGGATCATCGTTTGCAAGGGCACAGGTATATAAACGCAGGTGATTCTGGGCAGACAAATTTGATGCCCATAAAAAGAGACTACAGACAAAGAGTAGAATTACAATTCGCATTCGATGTATCCATCCCGAAAGCGGATTTTTGCAGAAAGACCGTTAACTTTTGGAGTGTATGTCAAAATGTTATTTTCGAGTTTTGCGCCAAGCATATCCCGTACAACAAGAATAATAAATTCCGCCCACGACCATGGTAGAATCCCGATCGGTGGTAACGGCGGTGTAGGTCGCGAACCGTAAAATTCAAAGAACGACCCCGAGGCTCCTGCCTTATTAATAAGCCACTCCATCGCCTTATCAAACCAAACCCTCTCATTAAATTGTAATGCACACTGAGCAAATAAAATTGTGGCAAGCGACCATGGTCCCGGTGAATCAGGCTCGCCCGAAATATCATAACGGCCAAGTCCGCCGCCGTCCCATGCTTGTGACCACAGCGCTGTGATGTCTGCAAACGTATCTTTTGCTATACTGCTATTCCGGTCGATCACACCGAAGAGTACCGGAAAGAGTTGCGTAATATCAGGCTCAAGCTTGTGGACTCCTTTTCCTGATAATGGCATTGTTTTCGGAACGAACCTGGAAAAAAAGTCCTCGGCTTCTTTTTTCGTGTTAAGACGAATCTCTGTTTGCACACGTCCATCAACAAGAATTCTCTTTCGAATTTTCCCTTCGCGAATGAACAAGTGGGTCGGGTGAGAAAGAAATGCTGTTCTCATTTTCTGTGCTGCATCGTGCCATTTCAGGGCTTTCTGTTGCTTCCCTAAACGATCTGCAATGACCGATGCCGACTCCAGTCCGCAGATCGCAACTGTTTGATGAACTATGTCGTAACCCGATTCAATGCCCATTGCTGCCATGCGTTCCCAAATATCGCGCGATGATTTGAGTAGATTTGTGTTCGAATCAAAAAATTCCGAATGCAATAGATAGTCTGCAACTCTTTCGATGGGGTCCGAATAATCGTTGAAGAATTTTTCATCTGCCGTCCAGTCGAGATATGTTCGAAGGGCCATGAGGACAAATCCGTTCGAGTCAAGCTCGGCATCTCGTCCGCCTCGAAAACGACTCGCTTCGGCGATCATCCCCACGTTACTTGTCAAGCGTGTGAGTATGTTCTTCAGTACAGCCCTTGCACGATCGAATTGCCCCGAATAAACAAGTCCTTCAGCTACCCGTGAAGCGTCTCTCCCCCACTGCATTCCATACTGCCAGATGCCGGAATCGAATCTTCCGTCATCTGATACCACCGCTCGAAGTCCGTATTTCGCAGCGTCAAATAGTTTTGCGATCGGCTCTGATATATTATTACTCGAAACTATATTTGATGATGTATTCCAATATTTTTGTTCGTCTGTGAATTCACTTGCGAGATCGATACTGACATCTGTTAATTGATGATTAACAATATAGATAAATTGGGACTCAGTATTATCACCTTGGATTCCCTCAGGAGTAAGGGTAATAAATCTCTCATTGGTTGTTACTGTCGGAGAACCGGTAATGACGATCGCTCCGTGTCCGGAAGCAACGAGCGATCTGTCGGAAGCGTAAAATGAAGAATATAATACAGGGTTTGCGTACAATCCCGTTTCGATCTGAATATCTCGTTTGCCGGCATTATAAACATTTACCCATCTGATAAGATGATCAGCACCGTCCGGCACATAAAAACTTTCCCAGACGTCGCAATTGCCTGCGTGCCAATGTGCAAGAATGGTCGGAACTCCCTCATATTCAGACCACTCAACTGTCAAGTCATCGTGTGTAGGCCTGTGGCGTATACCTTCGATCGTGACCGTCAGCATCGTACGTTCTAAGCCATACTCAGGGTGGAAAAGATAGCTTCCCCATTTACGGGTAAAATGCATCGGTTCTTGCAAAATAATACCGAGCGGCGTTGCGTCTAGGTTTCTGCTCCATTGAATACACGCCGTGATTTTGCCGGAGCCGAGAAAAAAGTAATCGGTGTCGGCAAGCATCGTTTGGTGATCGGGATGTAGTGATTGAAGATTATTCACGACAAGCAAAGTTACGTCACGAGCCAATGCTCATAATCCAAATATATAGTAAAACGATTACCCCCACACCAACCCAAGAGAGCAGGAATCCAAGAATGTCACTTCGTGTCGGTTTCCAGAATTCCCAATTTGTATGCGGAAATAATTTATTTTTCTCGATGAGCGTCGGATCGTTCACACGGCGCAGAACTTCAGCATCATCTACTGCCCTGTCTGCAACGGATGGCGTATGCACTCGAGCATAAAACTCTCGCAGTACTCGTTGCGAATTTGGCTTTGTCAACAGACTCACCAGAAAAAGTATGACGAACGGGAAAATAATATCGAATGCAAACGAGGCAGTGTCGAGCCCTGCTTTCGAATAATTCGTAAAGTCAAATCCGACGAGCGACAGAAGCCAAAGCTCCGCTTTGAATGTGCCGATACCGATGTGTTTTGAATTCTGATCTGCCGGGTCAGTCGCTTCTATTTTTTCGAAAAAGATCGGAGTAGAAGCAACATCAATATGTTTCGTAATTTTCTCACCCAGTGAATGGGCCGCACCGTTTGCAACATCCGATTCTTTTGCACGAACAGTCGCAACTTCTGTTTTCGAATGAGTCGATCGAAGGAGCGACGGGTCGGTTCGAATTGACGTGATCGCAGGCATAAGCGTCGGCATAATAACGGTCACAAAGATCGAAAGACACATCTGAAGCACGACTGCTTTCGTCGTAAGCCGACGCCAAAAATAGACAAGCCAGAGCGACGGACCGATCACCGTACCGATCGCAAGCACATATTTAAATACGACAAAAATATCATCGACCACATACGCGAACGCAATACCTCCGAGAAGTACGAGAAAGATAACGATGCGGCCGGCGAGCAATTGAGTTTTCTCGGAAGTACCCGGACGCAACGGAAGTAAAATATTTTTTGTGAAAGCCGCAGACCATTCGAGACTCGATCCCGCTTTCGATGACATATTGGCTGCAAGAACACTCGCGATCATCAGCCCGACAAAGCCGACACCAAGCAGATCGTTCGTCATCGTGCCCCAAATGAATGTCGCATCGGAAAGTGTACCTCCATAGAGTGCCAGTGCGATCATACCGGTGAGCGCCCAACCAATGATAAGCAGGCGCTTTGCAAATGCCCCGCTGACCATTCCGATTCGCGCTGACGAATCGTCTTTTGCAGAACCTCCGACAGTGAAGTTGCGCGGTGCAAGACCGATAAGATTCACCAGTACCATCGTCAGAACAAAATACCACGTATAATTACTGCCCGCTCCGCTGCCGAAGAGATCGAACAGTGCATCCGGTACTTTCCGATGCAATCCCTCAAATCCTCCGAGGACGTGAAGTCCGACCGGTATCAGTGCTGTTGAAAGAAAGAAGATCATAATGCCTTGCAACACATCCGTAAATGCTGCAGCAAATAAACCGCCCATAATGACATACGCCGCCGTAATACATCCGTAAATCAGATAGAAAGTAGTCAGATCTAGGTATGAAATACTGGAAACGATCTCTCCCCGATTCGATAATTCATGAAGATAGTTCAACCTCGATAGTGACTGAGCATTGAGTGAACTGTGCGATTGCGTCTCTTCGAGCGTTTTCATTTCCGAAAACATCACAACCTTCTGCCGCTCCTCGAGCGTACATTCATTCGCCGGTTTTATCATTACCGCTTGCATTGTTTTGCCCGTGATTAGATACCCGAGCGAAGAACCATAGATAGCTGATAGTAAGAGATACACAGCAAAGAGTCCCGACAAAAATTTCGATTCGAACCGATGTTCATAGATATCGCCTGGACCGACATAGCGCGCCCTTCGCTGCAAGACGGCGCTAAACCAATAGAAAGGCGTAATGAAGAGCACAAGATTCTGAAACCATACGCCGGAAAGACCTTGACGGTAAATTTCGCGTGTGACCCCGGCAGCCTGATCGGCGCTGACCATATTGCCAAAATTCAAGAACGTGGTCAGCACTTTGCCAAAACTTCGCCCTCCTTGAAAGAAATCGCTTGTGGACCTAATGCGGCGCTGTGTTCGCCGCCCGATATAGATAAGTACTGCAACGTAGAGCAGAATGATCGCCCAATCAAGAATATGCAGGCCCCAAATCCTCACGTTCAGTAGTGTTTATGCGATATTTGTAATGAATATCATTTGAATTGGAATTCTCTATCGAACGAGAAAGTTTCTGTTGATGAAAGGTAATGATATGAATTACGACGAAACCAACGATACAATGTGGTCCGGCTCGCGCGATCTGATCGGCTCAGGAATGCCGCTTGAAAAATATAATTTCCCGAAAGACCCCCGCCAGATCGGCGGAGCGTATAGTGTCGAGGAGAATGCAAAATTGCTCCTGCGCTATTTCTATTTCGAACGATTGTTGCTCCGATCGCTCGCCGGGTGGTCAATGGGTACGCCGGAATTCGAAGTAAAAGTAGAATACGGGCGCCACCTCTATTATCATTCGGAAGCGGCGATGGCATTTCGTACTCGGCTTTCGGAATTACGTTTCAATCCGGAAACAGCCGATCATTATACGAATCAAGAGATCGAGTCGTTCTTTGCCGAACTCGTTCACGCCGAATCTCCTGCCCATTTTCTTGCTGGCGTGTACGGCGTGCTTGTACCGAATCTTATCAATACGTATCAGGAACACATGTCCTCGACCGATCAAGTCGCCGATGCTCCGACTGTTCGCATTTTCAAGCATATTCTTGCCGATTATACCGAAATGTATCTTTGGGGCAAAGAAGCGATCGAAGCATATATAAATGGAGGGTATGACGGAGCGAATATCGTCTTTTCCCAGATGCATATCGAGCAGATGCTCAGTTCGATCGGAGGGGTCTCCGGAAAAAAAGAGCGTTCCGTTACCCCGACAAATCTCCGCAGCGCTGGCAAAGGGATCTTCGAACGGTCATTCGTTGCCACACGCGATCCTCGTTTCACAACGTTCGAGCATACATACGATTACCGCAAAGCTGACGAAGGAAAGATCGAATACGACTCAGAATATGAAGAGGCACAGCTTGACCTCATTCGTTCTCAGCGCGATGAACTCGATGCGATCGAGACGTTCAGCAATGTTCTTTACGAAATACGAGATGTGCCGTTCGGTTTCGATTACGATCTGGCAAGAATCATTTATGATGAGTGCCGTCATACCGAACTCGGGTATAAAGCATTAATCGAGAAGGGGTTTGACCCATTCGACCTTGCTAATCGGCTACTCGGTATCAAAGTGCGTACGAAACTGCCTCCTGAGTATTCGCTGGCTGAGATCAATTTGTTCGGCGAAGCAAATATTGTGCAGGAGGTTGCAAAACAATCAAAAGCCGGTTATAAGAAAAAAGATATTTCCGGAATGCTTTTTGATTACGTCAATGCCGACGAGCGAACACACATCCAAAAAGGCACGCGTTGGCTAACCTATCTTTTCAAGACCGACTCCATTACGGAGATCGAACAAAAGACGAAAGAAATAGCGATCGAACGGTTACTCGAACTTGGGATCATCGATCATGAAGTGGCGCTGACAATATCGCATAAAGAGCTGGCAAAAATTATCGGCGAGTAATTAAAAAGGCGGCTGTGAGCCGCCTTTTTAATAAGCTTAGTGTGTATGTGCCGCTTCGCTTGACGGTCCCCAACCCGGCGGAGGCATATTCTGCGGGTAGTAATCCATTCCCTCAGGCGCATCGGGCGAACTATATTCGTATGGACCACGGAATACGCGCGGCTGTTCGGCAAAATTGCCGTGCGGGATCGGATAGGTCAACGTCCATTCGAGCGTGTTTGCATGCCACGGATTCGTCGGGGCTTTCTTCCCTCTGAAAAT
The DNA here is from genome assembly GCA_035632315.1 of Kapaibacterium sp. (SeqCode). GTDB lineage: Bacteria > Bacteroidota > Ignavibacteria > Palsa-1295 > Palsa-1295 > JAFDZW01. Next base: position 24,402 of record DASQGZ010000034.1, read on the forward strand.
ACTATAGATCAGATTGAAGAGAAAGATTAATACCGAGAACCCGAGTATAAATGCGCACACCGACATAAATGCATTCAGCGGCTGTAAGTGTGCCAAATGCGCGTATTGCGTGTAATCGTAAATACGGCGCATCATCCCGTTAATGCCAAGAATATGCATCGGGAAAAAGACTCCGTTGAATGATAAGAATAACAGCCAGAAGTGGATCTTTCCTAGTGTTTCGTTCATCATCCGCCCGAACATCTTCGGAAACCAGTAATAAATACCGGCAAAGATCGACATGATCGACCCTCCAAAGAGTACATAGTGGATATGACCGACAATGAAATATGTGTCATGGATAAAAATATCGACAGGTGTTGACGCCATAAAGATACCGGAAAGACCTCCGATCACGAACATCGACACAAACCCGACAGCGAACATAAACGCCGTCGTGAATTTGATATTCGCCCCCCATAGCGTGCCAAGCCAATTGAATGTCTTAATGGCGGACGGGACTGCGATCACCATCGTCGAGATCATAAATGTCGTGCCGAGCAGCGGATTCATTCCGGACTGGAACATATGATGACCCCAGACGATAAATCCGAGAAAAGCAATGCCGGCGATCGCAAGTACCATTGCTTTATACCCGAAGATCGGTTTACGGGCAAACACAGAAATTATTTCCGAGGCAAGCCCCATCGCAGGTAAGATCATAATATATACTTCAGGATGTCCGAAGAACCAGAAGAGATGCTGCCAAAGCAATACCTGCCCGCCGCCGGCATGACCGGTGATCGGAGAACCGGCTACAAGCAATCCGTGCGGAATGAAGAAGCTCGTACCGATCGTGCGATCGAAGAGCAACAGTACCAGTGCTGCGGCAAGAACCGGAACAGCAAGTAACAGCAAGATCGCTGTAATAAAGATCGCCCAGATCGGAAGCGGCATACGAAACCACGACATTCCCGGTGCGCGCATATTGACGACCGTCGTAATGTAATTGATCGCTCCCATCAGCGAAGCACAGCCAGAAAATAGCAAGCTGATCAGCCAAAGATTTTGCCCCCACGTTACACCGGAAAGCTCAGGAACAGCCGAAAGCGTCGGATAGCTTGTCCAACCACCGCCTGCCGCTCCGCCCGGTACTAAAAATGCGCTCATCATCACGAGGCCGGCAAGCAGAGCAAGCCAGAACGATGCCATATTCAGTTTCGGGAAGGCCATATCACCCGCCCCAAGTTGCAACGGTATCAAGAAATTCGCAAATGTGCCCATTAAAAATGGCATCACTGCAAAAAAGATCATGAATGTTGCGTGCATTGTGAACGCGGAATTGTAGAATTCAGGAAGAATAATACCGCCGGCGATCATTTTCTCACCGAAGATCAATGAGAAAAACTTTGCCATGATCGTATAAAACCAACCTTGATGATCAGGCCATCCAAGCTGCAAGCGAACGACAAGAGCAAGCAAACCGCCGACAAGCAGGAAGAAGCAGCTTGTAAATAAGAACTGAATACCGATCGTTTTATGATCGGTCGAGAAGATGTATTTTCTCCAGAAACTGAGTTCGTGATGCTCGTGAGCATGGGCTCCGGCAATTTTTATTTCTTTTGGTAGTACGATCGTTGACATACGTTATCCTCTCTTACAATCTTATTTCGAAGCGACGGTGGAAGCAGAATCGGAAGCCGGGGCAGCGGGTGCGGGCGGCGGTGCTGCTTGCGAAGCAAGCCAATGATTGAGCGAATCGCGCGTAACAACATGCACGAATCCTTTCATTCGGTAATGGCCGAGACCACAGAGTTCAGCGCAGGCGATCTCAAGATCGCGAACTTCGGTCGGTTGTATCCAGACAGCCGTCGGCATTCCGGGAACCGCGTCTTGCTTGATACGAAATTCAGGTACAAAGAAACTATGGATCACATCCTGCCCTTCGAGTTTGATCTGCACCGGCTCATTGACAGCAAGATATAATTGATTGATCGTATTAATGTCATCTGCCGTATTGAACTTGCCGTCAGGACCAGGATAGGTAATATCCCACTCAAACTGACGCGGACGGATCTGTATGACCGGAGCGCCTTTCGGAAATCTGTCAGGGCTTTTGACCTCAGACCAGATCGCATTACTAAAGATCGCAAGAAATACCAATATGATTGCCGGCAACGCAGTCCAGGTAATTTCGAGCTTGTTGTTACCGTGATAGTATGTCGCTTTACGGCCGGGCTTCTGACGATACTTCCAAAGAAAATAGACCAGACAAACCTCGACCAGCACGAACACGACAAGCGTAATCCACAGTATAACATTAAAGAGACTGTCAATGTCAGGAGCGTATGTGCTCGACTTATCCGGAAGGGCATTCATCCACCAGGAATACCAGTGATGGTTCGGATAGCGGGGTTTGACATCCTGCGCCAAAAGCGCTGTCGGAAGCGCGAGGAGAAGGGCTCCGACACATCGCCCGATTCCTCGCTTAATACCTGAGATCATCAGCAATAAAAAGTAGATCTATTAAAATTTTCCTCACAAAACAGCGAGGGGTACCATTCTACCCCTCGCTTATGACATTCGCTTATTGCGCTTTGAGGGTAAAGTCAACTGTCTTGCTGTCTTTTGCAGCGACAGTAACTTTTTGATCGACACTCACGCCTTTACCGTCAACCGTCTCGTGCCAGCAGCTGATCGTGTAGTCCCCTGCCGGAACGCCTGCGATGGAGAATTTACCGTCATTTTTAGTAACTGCAAAGAACGGATGGTTCAGCACACCTGCATAGCAGTTCATCCAGCCGTGAACGTCGCATTTGATCGGTACCATCACCTCAACTTTGTCGAAGCTCTCTTCTTTATCCGGCGATCCCGGCGGCTGTCCGTCGTTGAACTGAGAGTTCTTGTCACCGTGTGAATGGATATTATGAAGTGTTTTATCGGAGTTCTTGATCACAAACTTCTGGCCTGTGAGAATTCCAAAAACGTGAGGCTCATATTGACAGCCATGCTGATCAAGCGTGACCGGTGTTGTAGGAGCGGCATACGTTTTCCCGCCGAGTCCGTCTTTAATGTAAATAAACGCGTTCGAAAGCGTCCCGCCGTCCCCGGTGATCCAATGGTCTTCCATAACCGCACCGGAATGTGCTGATTTACAAACCGGATCGGCATCCATCGCGATCGCTTTATTTGCCGGAGCCGCTCCATCGAGCTTCACTGTTCCGGTAATCGTCGCACCGTTTGCCATATCGACCGTTGCAACAGTCCCAGGGCCGCCTGCGGCGCCATTGTCTCCACCTTCATTTTCATCTTCGCTCTTCTTGCCGCCGCAACTGATGAGTCCGACAACAACAAGTAACGACAGGAAATATGATAACTTACGTAATGTTCGAGTATTCATCTCTGCTAATCTTATATTTTGTGAAATTCTTGGGTTCTCTGGTAGCTAGATTACAAAAATACGGAGAATTTTGGCGCCCGAACAGGAATTTACGTTATGAAGTCAGACGATATGAGGCGTAATATAACTTCAAATAGTGTTAATTACTCTTAGTCAATGAATATCCAACTTCAAAACACATATAATGAATGCCGCAGAATCGCGGCACATTATGAAAATTTCCCTGTAGGTTCGGTACTCATCCCAAAACGATTGAGGCACCATTTTTATGCATTCTATGCATTTATGCGCACCGCAGATGATTTCGCCGATCTGCCGAACCGGTCGCGTGAAAAAAGGTTACGACTTCTCGAAGACTGGCGGGACAAATTACAAATGATCTTATCGGGCGGTACTGTCGATTCTCCGATCTTTATCGCGCTTGCCAATACTATTACAGAATGTGATCTTGCGAGTGAGCCGTTAAAAAAATTACTCGAAGCATTTGAGTTCGACGCACGCGGAGATGTCCGCTTCGAAACATTCGAAGATCTTCGGTGGTACACTTCTCGTTCAGCCGACCCGGTCGGCGAACTCGTTCTTGCGCTCTTCGGCTATCGTGATCAGAGGCGCGTCAAATTATCAAATGACATTTGTACAGCCCTGCAGCTCCTGAATTTTATTCAGGATATTGCAGAAGACCTATCGAACGATCGTTTTTACTTCCCGAATGAAGATTGGAACATGTTCGGTATCGAGCCTTCGAAGCGCCCCGATCTCGAACGGCTTGCATTGCTCTGTCTGTTCGAACTCGAACGGGTTGAATCGCTCCTCGATCGTGGCGCGCCGCTTGCCGAAGCTGTCGGTGGGCGGTTAGCATTCGAGCTTCGCGCTATTATCCATTCTGCCCGCCGATTATCGCAAAAAATCGCTAAAAACGATGGTAACACTTATTTAACGCGCCCAACACTCGGAAAAAGGGAACGTTTCGCTGTGCTTTTACAGTCTTTGATGTTCAGAGCAGCATAATGACAGACATACGACCCGTTCATAGCGCGGAATCCATTTTTTTAGAAGAGCCTTTGCCTGTCGCATCGACCGACGGCAAGAGTAATTTCTTCTACTCCTTCTCGCTTTTGCCGCGCGATGAACGCGAGGCACTCCAGTCAGTATATGAATTTTGCCGTTATACCGACGACCTCGTTGATGAAGATCTGCCGCTTGAAATCCCGGGCATCGATGTCAAAAAAGAAGTAGCGCTCGAAAAGAAACGCGTTCGGCTCGATTGGTGGCGCGCTGAAGTAGAAAAGTGCTATGCAGGAACGAGTAAGCATCCGATCCTTCGTAATCTATATAAGGTCATCTTACGCTTCAAAATTCCGAAGCAGTATTTCCTGACACTTATCGACGGTGTCGAGATGGATCTCGTCAAGAATCGTTATGAGACGTTCGACGAACTGCGGGAATATTGCTATGCCGTAGCCAGTATTGTCGGTCTCGTCACGATAGAAATTTTCGGTTACAAGTTCGAGCGCACGAAAGAATATGCGATCGATCTCGGTATTGCGCTGCAACTAACGAATATTTTACGCGACGTAAAAAAAGATGCTTCGATGGGGCGCATCTATCTCCCACGTGAAGACATGGAATGCTTTGGCGTAACCGAAGAAGATATTCTGCATGGCAATTACAATCTGCCGTTCATTAACCTAATGAAGTTCGAGGTCGCGCGCGCGCGTGAGCATTACACGTCTGCACGGATGAAGCTTGGCAAAGGCGAGCGTTTCACGCTTTTCGCCGCTCAGATAATGGATGCGATCTATTTCCGATTACTTCGCAAGATCGAGCTTGCAGAGTATAATGTCTTTCAAAAGCGTATCACAGTCAGCACACCGCATAAGATCTTGATCGCATTTCGGTTCTGGTTTTCAAGCGTGATCTTTCGCGAACGCGGAAGCTGATGTACTATTTGTAAATTTTTCGCCACGAATTCGTCTCGTATTCATGAATAAATTAATTGGTTTTTTTCTTTTACTGATCACCTCGCCGGTATTCTCTCAGATCACGGTCGAAGGCACCGTCACCGACGCGAATGGAAAAGCGCCGATCCTTGCTCATGCACATATTGGGCAGTATAATGATATGGAAAAAAGTACCGACGTACTATGTGACCAGAATGGACATTTTACTGTGCAAGTCCCTGCATTCGGTATTTATTCGCTTCGTCTGAGCGCTGTCAATCATCAGGAAGTTAATGTGCAGGTCATTCTCGATGGAACGGAAAAAGATGTAATAGTTAGTGTCAGACTTCAGACGAACGCGTATCAGATCGAAACCCCAAAAGTCACCGGCGACTGGAATAAATTTGCTTTCTCTACTGCCGAGGTGATGAAAGTATCTCAAACAGCCGGTGGAAAGACCATTTACACGGCCGAACTCACTGCGACAGCCGATACGCTAGCGTATCAATTATTGGGTGTTGCCGGCGAGCATAGTGTTAATGGCACTCAAGCTGACTACTTTTCCTATGACGGCGGAGGAGATTATCGCTCGGTCATCAAAACTCACAAAGGCGATAAAGTAACGGTCACGTTTGACCCGGAAAAATTACCGGCGACACAAACGACAGGACTTCCCATCATTGAATTCAAAAATAGCCCATTCCTCAAACGATCGTCAGAACTTTCTACAGCGATCAATAAAATGCATCGAGAGACGTTCCCAGATCCTTCAAGCGAAACTCCTGTATCTGCGGAGAAATACAAAGAGCTATTTCGATTTATTCAAAAGGCGCAAGCCGATGCTAATACCTCCGGCGACAAGCGCTTGGCAGAATTTGCGACCGTAATGCTCGTAAAAGAATTTACACCGGAAGCCGAGTTCGGCACAGCAAATGCCGAGCTTGTTCTGCAAACAGTACGGGCTGAGTCGCCGCTCTGGGTCTTTGCTCCGAACGAGATCATCGAGGTCACCAAACTCGCAGCAAAAGAACGCAGTGAAACATATCGCAATGCGTTGAAAAAGAATCCGCAAAAACTTGTTCGTGCTATTGCGCTGGCGACTGAAATGCAACATGCTATCTCTGTTGAGGATAAGACAAACTGGAAAAGCCTGTATGTAACTCTAAAGAACGATTACAACGATGTTCCCGAAGTCAAATGGTTCATTCTTCAAAATAATCCCGATGCACTTGTTCAAACCGGGAAACTCGTACCGTCTTTCGAGCTGGCATTGTTAGACGGCTCAGGAAATGTAAGTAATACCTCAATGCTCGGCAAGTATTATATGATAGACTTTTGGGCAACGTGGTGCGGGCCCTGTGTACATGAGATGCCTGCGGTTCACAAAGCATACGAAAAATTCAGAGGTAAAAAAGGATTTGAGATCCTCTCAATTTCCATGGACGCAAAACAAGACAATATCGCCCCCTTCCGTGCAAAGAAATGGAAGATGCCGTGGCTCCACGCATTCATCCCCGGTGTGTTCAATGCCGATCTTGCAAAGAAATTCGAAATCGCAGGTATTCCAAAACCAATTCTCGTCAGCCCTGAAGGTAAGATTGTTGCAAAAGACGACGATCTGCGCGGCGAAAATCTTGAAAAAACACTGGCGAAGTATTTGGGAGAACCGAATTAGTGTTTATTTGCATCAAAAAAAAATGGGACGAGAATGTCCCACTTTTTTTTTAATATTACCAGCTTATTTTCTTCTCATCGCGTCAATACTCCACGGTCCGGCTCCGGCAGCAGAAATAAAAAGCCAGATGAAGCAGAGGAGCACTGCCGGTTCTCCATGATTGACGACCGTCCAGAATCCATGGGAGAAATGCCCTTGGAAATATGCAACTGCCATTTCACCGGAGAGAATAAATGCCACCGGACGCGTAAATAATCCAACGAGCAGTAACGCTCCGCCGAAGACTTCGAGGACGCCGGCAAGTCCCATTTGCGAGAACAGTGAGATCGTTATTCCATTGGGCAATGGCGCCGGCCAGCCAAAGAGCTTCATTGCGCCGGGCTGCATGAAAACCAATGCGGCAAAAATGCGCAGCAAACTTAATATATAAGGGGAATACGATTGCCACTTGGATGAAATATTATTACTCATATTTGTCTGATAGATATTAATGAGGGGCGAAGCAGAGTATCGCCCCCCAAGTCAGTTTACTTTTTCGGGTAAGTATAATTTACCATCCACTTGACACCGTATTTATCGGTAAACATACCGAAATACGCGCCCCAGAACATATCGGCGAGCGGTACTTCAATTTTTCCTCCTGCGGATAAACCGTTGAAGAGCTTTTCGGTTTCTGCTTTACCCTCCGTTTCGAGAGAAAGCATCATGTTATCTCCGACATTGAGCTTTTGCCCCATTGACTCGAGTGCATCGGTGCCCATCAGAACATTTCCTTTGCCGATCGGCAAGGAAACGTGCATGATCTTATCGGCATCCTGCGGCTGCATTTTCGCTCCATCTGGAGTATCCTTGAATCGTTGGAGCGTAATGAACTCTCCGCCGAAGACCGATTTGTAGAAGTTGAATGCTTCCTCGGTATTGCCGGGAAAGTTTAAGTATGGATTAAGAGTTGCCATGGTGGTTTATAATTATTTGGTGAAACAAAAAAATTATCCTTTTGACGCCGCTTCAAGATCGGCGATTATTATCTTGCTCATTGCAAAAAAAGCTTCCATGATTCGCTTTCCTTTTACGGGGTCACGTTCCTGCAAGAACGTCCCGAGATTCTCTGGCACGACCTGCCACGAAACGCCGAACTTATCCTTGAGCCATCCACACCGGCTTTCGGCGCCGCCTTCGGTGAGCTTCTGCCAATAATAATCGATCTCCTTTTGATCTTTACAGGTAATGAAAAGTGATATTCCTTCTGAGAATGAGAAGTGTGGTCCCCCATTGAACGTGTACAATGTCTGACCGTCAACTTCGAATGTCCCGCCCTGCGCACGATCTGCGCCCGGGATGAGGCTTGTGATCTTCGAGTTCGGAAAGACGGATGTGTAAAATTTCATCGCCTCTTCCGCCTGATTATTGAACATCAGGAATGTTGTGATCTTTTGCATGATATTTTTATTAATGTTAATTATACAAATGAGCCGGTTTTTATATCGCCCGAGCGTGTATAGTTTGCGACAATAACGCCGTGCGGTGAAACTGTGCTCTTGGTGAGCGTGAATGATCCTGCGATCGTGCCATCGTCAAATAAGCGCTTACCCGATCCGAGTGTCACAGGAAAGATCTTCAGCCACATCTCATCGACGAGATCGTTCTTCAAGAGTGTCTGAATGAAATTACCACTGCCATGCACTTGCAGGTCGGGTCCCTTCTCCGATTTTATTTTTTTTACTGCCGCGACGACATCGCCTTCAAGTTGTATGGTATTTTTCCAATCAGACGTGATCGGCGAGCGAGATGCAACATATTTTGTTGCATTATTCAGCGGAGCGGCACCAAGATCTTTTGGATCAGCCTTTGGCCAGTATGAAGCAAAAATGTCGTATGTTTTCCGACCGAGCAACAGATCGAATTTATCGCCCATCTGTACACCCATTTCTGTTCCTAAGAATTCATCGAAATATGGTACTGTCCAACCGCCATATTTGAACCCGCTCGAAGTATCTTCTTCAGGTCCTCCTGGGGCTTGCATGACGCCATCAAGTGAAATAAATGATAGAACTATTACCTTTCTCATATTCATACTCCTCAATTTTGATTGTTATCCAGAAACGGGATCACGGTTTCCGCAAGTCGCGGCGACGAACAGATCGTATAATGTGTAAGCGACGGAATAATAGCAAGTTGTGACGCAGATTTTCCCTCTATTCCAGCTTGCCCAAAAACAAAAGCCGGCAGAAAAAGGGCAGCGAGCAACACAGTGATGATAGTTTTCATAACTTGTTTTCCTTTCGTTTATAGTAATAAAATCGTTTTATGTAATTACTCTTTGACAACGGGTACCCAGATCTCTAAATGGACGTTGTTCATATCCATGCTCGGCTCTGAATAAAATTCAAAATCGAGCGACAGCTTCGGGTCCATCGAGTATCCTGATGTCGGCATCCATTCACCGTAAATGTAGCCGAAAAATTCATGGAGGCGGCTGACTTCACCATTGTATGTAAAGACTGCATACTTTGCAGCCGGTATCTCCTTGCCCGTCATTCCTTCAGGAATATTGCCGAGGTCCGTGACTGCATATCCGGCGATATAGTAGTACTTCGGAAACCCGCCTTCATTCATATCAAAGTCACGCGAGTAATCTTCTATGCCGAAGACTCCCGGCAATATCGCATAAGGAATTGTCGTATGCTGTTTTGCGAATTCATTCCATGCATCCTGTATTGCAGGAATCCCCCTTTCAGTATATCGCTCGACACCGACGATCTTGAATGCCTCTCTGGTTCGAAAATTTGGTTTTTTGTTCATCTCCGTTGATTTTTGATGATTTAATTTCTTGTGTGCAAAAATACAATGTCGTAATATGCCCATGTGAGGCGCGAAAACGCCAATTTAAAGGGTTGATTCCGACAAAAAAATATCGTATCTTTGTGCTATGAAAAACATCGCTATTCTCGTTCCTCGCGGGGCTGCAGCATTAAGCTGCATCGAGGGGTCGGTCATTGGGTTTGGCAGAGCCAATGAAGTTCTAGCAAGTTTCGGCAAGCCGCCGCTCTTTCAAACGACACTTGTGGGTATTGATCACGAGCCGCAGACATACGATCGGTGCTTCAGTGTTCGTCCTGACGTCACGATAGGCGATCCGCAGAGGTTCGATCTCATTATTATTCCGGCCGTCAATGGAAACTGGAATGACGTGATCGGCTTAAACCAAGATTTCTTTCCATGGATCATCGATCAGTATAAGCATGGCGCAGAAGTTGCGAGCTTATGTGTCGGTGCATTTTTGCTTGCGGCGACCGGTCTTGCCGACGGGAAAAAGTGCGCAACACATTGGATGTTTCAAAACGACTTCCGCAAAATGTTTCCGAACATCGACCTTGTCTCCGAGAAAGTGATCACGGATGAACACGGCGTGTATTCGAGCGGCGGCGCTTCTTCGTTTTGGAATCTCATCTTATACTTGATCGATAAATATGCCGGGCGCGATGTCGCGATCGCCTGCGCGAAGATCTACGAGATCGAGATCGACCGCAACTCGCAATCGCAGTTCATTATCTTTTCCGGTCAGAAAGATCATGAAGACGAGCCGATCAAAGAAGCTCAAGCGTTTATCGAGCAAAATTTTCAGAAGAAAATAACTGTCAATGAACTTGCGTCGATGTGCGCGATGGGACGCCGAACATTCGAACGGCGTTTCAAAAAAGCAACATCTAATACGGTTGTCGAATATCTTCAGCGTGTCAAGATCGAAGCGGCCAAGCGAAGTCTCGAACACAATCGCAAGCACGTTGCCGAGATCATGTACGACGTCGGTTACTCCGATACGAAAGCATTCAGAACGACCTTCAAGAAGATCACAGGCCTTTCACCGGTCGACTATAGAAATAAATATGTATAGTCTGAGGCAGCGGATATTACTTGATCGTCATAAGGTACGCATCAAGCTGCTCGAATGTACCACTCCAACCCTGTGTCATACCACCACGCCCGGCTTCGAAGGTTGCAATCTCTTCTTCGGTACCATCGAGCGGAGCCCATTCGATCATTAATTCCGTTTTACCATCCCGCTCAATGAGTGTTGTCGTCGAGATCATTTTCAACGGCCACGTCGGAGCAAGCGGATGAATGGTTACGCCGCCGGCCGCATCGGAAAAATGTGTTATGAGCGAGATCTTTTCGGGCGGGATGATCTCAAGAAACGTCCACTTCCCCCACATTTCATTTCCATCAGCGGAGACAAGTGAATAATGAAACGTGCCTCCGACACGAAGATCCATATTACACGTGCCCATCTTCATCCCCGTGGGGCTGAACCAATTGATGAGATGTTTCGCATCGGTCCATACCGCCCACACAAGTTCGCGCGGAGCATCGAATGTGCGTTTGATCGCGAACGGCTTTACTGATTCTGCAGTCACAATAATTCTCCTGAATAAAAAAAAATGATTAATACTCCGCAAGCACTTCGTCAAGACGTTCGTAGCCTTCGCGCATCCCCCATTCCATACCTTGTTCAAGCATTCCATCACGGTCTGCTTTCGAAGCAAATGTGGAGATGACAGTCATTTTTGTTTTACCGCTGATATTTTCAAGTGTCGTTGCATTTGTGATAATATGTCCGGCTTGCGGCTCGAATTCAAGGGTCATCACAAGCTTCGATGGCGGATCGAATTCTTTGAAGATGCCATTGAACGCAAATTCGTTTCCATCAGGATCATACTGAAGAAATCTCCACTTCCCACCCACACGCGGCTCAAGTGTTTCTATGACAGTGCGGAGCATTCGCGGCCCCCACCATTTGGGGATCATCTCGGCATCTGTCATCGCCTTGAAGACAAGTTCGCGCGGAGCATCGAACTCGCGCGTGATGACGATCTCGGTATCCGAAGCGAGCGTCATTGTCAATGTGTCTTTAGCAGTTGTTGTACTCATAATATGTTCTCTTAAGAATTATCCGAAACGCTCGATCGCTCTTGCCTTTGCACGAGCTGCGACGACAGCACGATCGCGCGGCTCGGCTGTGGTTGTCAGTGAATCAATCAACACCCTGGCAACTCGAGCAGTATCTTCAACGGCTCGATTGAAAGCCGCCACATTTGGCAAAGAAGGCTTTTGAAAACCCGATAATTTTCTGACGAATTGCAGCGCCGCATCGTGAATTTCTTCGTCGGTTGCAGGCGGATCGAAGTTAAATAGTGTTTTAATGTTTCTGCACATAGTTATTTCGGAATATTACCGAAGACTATCAGCAAGTTTATCGAGCGACTCGTTCCAGCCCTGCTTGGTCATTTCGCTCATTTCACCGCCCGGTAATCCGGTGTGGTGTAATGTCATCTTTGTTTTGCCGTTCAGATCTTCAAACTCTACGTAGGTTATCATATCTCCGGGAAACTCTCCCGGAAGACCATAATAACTTGCCGGCACGACATTCCCGTCGGGATCGGAGAATTTATTCGTAAAGACGATCTTTTTCATCGGGACTAGTTCGAGATACTCGCCAGTGTTGAAATTATCTCTTCCGTCCGGCCAGCGCATCGCCCAAAGAAATTTCCCGCCGACCCTGAGATCTATCTCGCAGACCGGGCAGGTAAATATCTTTGGTCCCCACCATTTCTTGAAATGCTCCGGCACAGTCCATGCGCGCCAGACAAGTTCGATCGGCGCGTCAAAGATGCGTTCAATAGTAATTTCATTCGTTGTTACTGTTGCCGACATCGGTTTATCCTTTTAAGTATGTTTGAACATATTCTTCAAGATGGGCAAGATGTTGCTTGCCGCCTTCGATAGCGCCGTATTTCTCGACGACATGGTTGCGCTGCTTCGCCGTCTGGAATAATGATCTCATTGTCACTCTCGTTTTACCACCAAGATCTTCGAACGTGACCGTTGCGTGAAATTGCGCATCGTTTACGCCAACATCATCCCCGCCGCCGTGACCATATTCGAGCCTCTCGGGTTTTATGATCGTCTCATAGTACATCTCATTCGGAAAGTCTTTCCCATCGGGTCCGTGCATCGTGTGAAACCATACGCCGCCGGGCTTGAAGCTGAATTTATGTGTCGTGGTCGTAAATCCGTTCGGACCCCACCATTTCTCGAGATGCTTCGGGTCGGTCCATGCTTCGAAGACAAGTTCACGCGGTGCATTGATGATCCGCTCGATGACGATCTCGCGTTCTGTTGTTGATTGATTATCCATAAGCAACGGTACTATTTATTGAAATAAATAATGTATTTATCAATCAGATAGAGTTACTGTTCTACTTCATACATTATATGCGTAATCCCTTGAGAAGGTATTACCTTTTTAATTTTTACGGCTCTATCCGGATTCATATTTTCAAAAAGTCTGACGCCATTCCCAAATACGACGGGAGCATAATGAAGAGTAAATTCCTCAATAAGGCCTGCGTTGAGATATTGCATCACAGTATTTGCACCTCCCGAGATTCGTATGTCTTTTGAACCGACTACTTTTTTTGCCTGAGCAAGTGCGCTTTCGATGCCATCGTTTACAAAATAGAATGTGGTGCCACCGGGTCGTACCCACGGCTCGCGAACCTCGTCAGTCAGAACAAATACCGGAGTGTGGAATGGTGCGTCGTCAGGCCAAGAGTTTTCGCCAGCGTTGAACATATTCTTGCCCATGATGCTCGCCCCGGTACGGGTAAATGTTTCCTCCAGCAGTGTATTATCTTCTCCTGTTTCACCGCCTTCACCGAATTTTAGGTTTTTAAGAAAAAATTTCTGCTGAAAAACCCAATGCATGAGATCCATCCATTTTTTCATCGAATTCTTGAATTCCGGATCTCCGGCAAGAGCCATTTCAAACTTTTCCGGCGCGATGAAGCCGTCGAGCGAGATCACCATATCAAAGAAGACTTTATTCTTTTTCATAAGTATGTTAATGTGATTGTAAAAAATCTCTGAGTGAAACGCCAATGATATGTTTCCAACCTTCCTCGAAATTCGAGCGGAAGAAATCCTTTGTGTCCGGAAAACTCTCGATGCCGGCATGAGTGAGTCGGAGACGGGTACCATTGTTTTCGGGAAACAGCTCGAACGTCACTTCCGAACTGCCGGGATAATTTTCATATCGCCAGGTGTATGATATTTTTTTGCCGAGAATGACACTTGTTACCTTGCAGAGATGCGTATATGTTTTCCCGCCATTCACGACCGAGAAATGAAATTCAAAACCTATCTCAGCCCTAAACTCCGGAAGTTCAAAATACCAGCACGTCAACTTATCATTCTGTGTGATCGCGTCCCAAACTTTGGAAATCGGCACATCGAACGTTCGTTCGACGATGACCGGCTCGGCGGTATGGACGCCATTATGGTTTGTTCTCGTCGCTGCTGTTGTTTCCTGCATCTTGTTTCTCCTTCGATTGTAATTCCTGTAAGTACTGCTCCAATGCATCAAGCTTCCCTTCCCAGAATCTGCGGTACTGCTCGATCCAATCGTCCACCTCGCCAAGCTTGCCCAGTTTTGCTTCGCAGTACCGCTCTCTCCCCTGCTGCTTGATATCCACCAGCCCGCACTCCGAGAGTATCTTCACATGCTTCGAAACTGCCGGACGGCTCACCTTGAAATGCTCGGCGATTCCATTGATGGTCAATGCATGAAGCGCAAGCAAACTCAGTATTGCTCTGCGCTTCGGATCGGCTATTGCTTGAAATACATCTCGTCTCACGGCATATACAACCTAATGCGTAACCGTTCGGTTTCCTATTTTTTAATAATTTTTCAGATTTTTTATTGCCCCTGTAATCTATTTGTTTATAAAGAATTGCAGTCCCTGGTGTATTGGCACGGCATTGAACCGGATTTTGTTTTAGCATAGAATGAAGATTCTTTTCTCAGTCATTCTGCTCGTTGGGGCATTCTATTTTATCTGGTGGGGATATAAAAATCTTCTCCGGCGTGAGCGTGATACGGCAGAAGGTGCGATCGATGGTGTTGCTTGTCATCTCTGCGGTGAAGCATATCCGCGCGAAGAAGTTGTGACGGTAGAAAAGAAAGCCGGTTTCGAAAATTATTTTTGCGGCAACTGCATTGCCAAGCTCGCCGCTGCTTACAATGAAATTGTCGTCGAAGGTTCTGCTCCGCCTGTTTTCGAGCATCACGTTCTCAACGGCGATAATGGATCGGTAGCTCACTACAATTAATGGCTAGAATCGGACATATCGACTTAGGGGAAAAGCCATTACTATTGGCGCCGATGGAGGACGTCTCTGATGTATCGTTCCGCATCACACAGCGCCGCATGGGTGCTGATGTCGTTTATACGGAGTTCATTTCGAGCGAGGCGATCATCCGACAGATCGCCAAACAAATGAAAAAGATGGCAATGCTCGAAGAAGAGCGGCCGCTGGCGATCCAAATTTATGGTGGCGACCCGGAACATATGGCAGAAGCAGCTCAAGTTTCCGAAGCGGCGAGTCCCGATTTTCTTGACATCAATTGCGGCTGCTGGGTAAAGAATGTTGCCGGCAAAGGTGCAGGCGCTGGTCTCCTGAAAGATCTTCCGCGAATGGAAAAGATGACTCGCGCTGTTGTCGATGCAGTAAAACTACCTGTTACAGTAAAGACCCGTCTCGGTTGGGATACGGATTCTATTAATATCCTGGATACAGCTCCGATGCTTGAACAAGCCGGAGCCGCCGCATTAACAATTCATTGCCGCACCCGTTCGCAAGGACATAGCGGCAATGCAGATTGGAGCTGGATACCACGTATAAAAGAGCGTGTGTCGATTCCCGTATTTCTCAATGGTGATGTGAATTCTCCCGAAGCCGCAGATCGTGCATTTCGCGAGACAGGCTGTGATGGCGTAATGATCGCCCGTGCGGCGATCAGCAATCCGTTCATCTTCCGTGAGATTAAAGAATATTTTGCTGCCGGTTCGTATTCGCCTGCCTCTCTCGAAGAGCGGATCGAGTTTTGTCTGAACCATCTTCGCCACTCGATCGAAATCCGTGGTGAGCACGCCGGCATCCCGAACTTCCGGAAATATTATCTTGGCTATTTCAAAGGTATCTACGGCGCGGCGAAACTTCGCGCAGAGTTGATGTTGATCTGGTCGTTCGCAGAGGTAGAGGAGAAACTGTGGCAATTCGCAGCGGTTACGAAAGAGCGTGAACAAGCAGCATTGTTAGTTGCCGCATAATACTACTTTCTCGTGCTACAACTTTCCGATTATGACTACCAGCTCCCGGAAGAACTCATTGCGAAGTATCCCCTTGCGCATCGAAGTGATTCGCGGTTGCTCATACTGCATCATAAAAACGGTACGATAGAAGACAGGTCATTTCCTGAGATTCAGCAATATGTACACCCTGGTGATTGTATCGTTCTGAATGAAACACGAGTGATCCCTGCCCGATTAATGGCAACTCGTGAAACAACCGGAGCGATCGTAGAAATTTTTCTTGAGACACGACAAGCTGATATGACCGATACGTGGCGTGTACTCGCTGCGCCGGCGAAAAAATTAAAATCCGGCGAGCGATACATCATCAATAATGACCTTTCTTGCATTGTACTCGAAGAACTTCCTGAGGGCGAGAGAATCGTGCGGTTCGAGTCAGAGTCAGGGCACCTAGAAACCGCTCTCGAATCTGCTGGATCGATGCCTATCCCACCGTATCTTCACCGACCCGCAGAAATGCTTGACCGAGAGCGCTATCAGACAGTGTATGCGCATTCACCCGGCGCTGTCGCTGCGCCGACTGCTGGCTTACATTTTACATCGGAAATTCTTTCGGTATTAGAAAACAAAGGAGTTCGAATCGTGAAGGTCACCCTCCATGTCGGTCTCGGGACATTTCGTCCAGTAGAATCGGAAGATATTACAAAGCACACAATGCACGCCGAGCGATATGAAGTAAGCAAAGAAGCTGCATCTATAATTAATAATGTAAGAAAGAATGGCGGAAAGATCGTTGCTGTCGGAACGACTGCCGCACGAACGCTTGAAACTGTTGCAAACAGTGATGGAATTATTAACACAGGAAGCGGCGAAACATCTATCTTTATTTATCCGCCATACAAATTCAAAGCGGTCGATGCACTTCTCACAAATTTTCACCAGCCAAAGTCAACGCTCTTGATGATGATCTCCGCCTTTTCCGGATATGAGAATGTGATGAAGGCATACAAACATGTTATTAAAGAACGGTACCGGTTCTTAAGTTATGGAGATGCGATGCTAATAATTGAATAATCCCAGTAATCGAATAATCCCAAAATCCCGGTTCATACAGTTGGGATGATCTCCGCGATCAAATTCTCTACGAGCAGTGAATCGTCAATACTTGTTTTGCGTGTTTGGTATTCTGTGCGAACAAGTGCGCGGATGGCATTGTCGAGCTGCGCTCGTGAATAGCCACGCGCCGCATTAATGTAATCTTTTACATAGTACGCAGCCCCGCCATAGAGATCGAGCGCTTTGATGATCTCGGCTTCGCTTGCTTTATTCGACACCAATTCTCTGGCAACGACGATCTGTTCGAAATAACGATTAATACCAAGCATCGTCAGATAGAACGCCTTCTTATCTGCTTCGAACATCTTGATCGCGATCTCGGTCGCAAGTGCTTTGTTGCGAAGGCCGATCGCCTTGGTAAGATTAAACACATTGTATGTTGGCGAAACACCGACACTCGCCTCGACATCGGCAGTAGTAATCTGGTCAGCATCACCGACGTATGTAATTATCTTCTCCAACTCGTTCGAGAGTGCACGAAGATCTGTCCCGATAAGCGAGACTAACATTTGTGCGGCGCGCGTATCGAGATGCTTCGCATATTTTTCGCAGCGCTCGTTTATCCATTCAATGGCATCCCGTTCTTTCAACGCGTCAAATCCGACCGCAGTACTTTTTGCATGCAAGCCTTTCCACGGATGAGTATTTTTTGCGCCAGGTTTTGACGAATCGAGAATGAGTACCGTCGAGCGGTTTGGGTCGTCGAGATACGCACCGATGGCTTCGTTCTCTTCCTGCTTGCGTTCGTCGGAACGTGCAGTAAATAATTTCTCGGTGTTACGGCAGATGACCAAACGCGATTCCGCCATTACCGGATATGCCCGTGCGGACGACAATACTTCGCCAAGCGTTGCATCAATTCCGTCGAACTCATCAAGATTGAACGACCGAAGAGCTGCATCGGGAAGCAGCAGATCGACGGATTTGCGGATCAGTTCGTCACGGAGAAATTCTTCTTCGCCATAAAAAAAATAAACGGTATCGGCTTTTCCCGCGCGCCAGGCTTTTTCGATCTGTGATGCTGTCATCGAATAATAGTAAGCGAACGGCGAAGAACCGTGTTCCCCGCTTGGAGGATCACCGGATACGACCCCGATTGCAAATTGCGCGTATTGATCTTCACGCTTTTCCAGCCGACCGAAGGGTGATAATCTTCATAGATGCGCTGGATTTCAACGCCCATCTCATCGTAAATGGAAAGGCGGGCGAGTGAATAGTCCTCGTCGATATAAAAAGTAAATGTCGTCTGGTCTCCGGTGGCAAATGAAACCGGATTCGGTATATTCTGTGGAAATTGTATTCCGGCCAAGATATTGCCAGCGCTTGGTCGAGGTGTCGGCGCATCATTTATGGATGCGGCAGAGATCCCTAAGCCGCCGTTACCAGAAATGATTGCAACACTATTTCCCGGATCGTCTTTTGTAGGACCGACTATCAGCATCCCGTTAACCTCGACGCGGCCCTGCATGATCGTGAGTGAATTCACTTCTACGCTCTGCCCTTCACCCACAGTAACAGTAGAATTGTCGCCTACGATAACATCAACATCACGATGATGGCTTTCGCCGGGGAAGACTCCCTCGGGAGGCTGCAGCCAAATACCGTCGTTCTGTATTTCCCAGTTCCGGCTATCGGTCCAAGGTCCGCTTGCGACCGAGCGAAACTCGCTCTGTGCAATGACAGATGCGGGTACGAGCGCCATAGCGGCTGCAAATATTGCGAGGGGGCGGTTCATATCAGTAACTTATTACGAACAAACTTATAGCCCTCAAGGAGAGTTTCCTGCGCCAGATGCCCCCAGAATGAATTCATTTTAACTGAAACGTTATTAAACATATAGGCCATTTTTGCGTCTATATCTACAAAGAAAGAAGGTTAGTAAAATGACAAAGATGGATACGTTTCGAAAAATATGCGCAACGACTATCGCAGTAGCAATGACGAGTGCAGCGCTAGCGCAGCCGCCCACACGATGGAAGGATTTGACAGCCGACCAAAAGGTAGATCGCCGTGTTGAAATGATGAAAAAGCGCCTTGCAATATCAGATGCGCAAGCAGTTCAGATCTCGAACGTCTTACATCAAGAGCAGAAAACTCTTGCAACCGATCGCGAGCAAGTGAAGTCCGCGCCGGCTGAACAAAAAATGCTTGCGCGTACGAATCTGCAAAAAGACCGGCTCGCCGGCAAAGAGAAAGTGCTGACGGCACTCACCCCGGACCAGCTCGCTAAAGCGGAAGAAATACGGAAGCGTCATGTACAAAAAATGCGAGAGTACAGGATGTTTATGCACCATGAACGCTTCGACCAACGATAAGTTGACAACTCATTCCACACAATGCAAAACGCCTTCTCCTATAGTAGCGAGAGGGCGTTTTGTTATGCAAAGAGTTGCTCTTGCAAAGACTTCAGTTTAAAACTTCGGCGGTGGACATCACAAAAACCGAATTTTGCGATCGCATCGCGATGCTCCTTCGTCCCATAGCCTTTATTTCGAAAGAAATTATATTGGGGATATTCGGCGTGCAGTTCGCGCATAATTCGGTCGCGTGTGACCTTCGCAATGATCGAAGCAGCGGCAATGCTCGGAGATAAGGCATCACCGTCAACGATCGTCATAAACGCGTACCTGAGCGTTGTCCGAAAATAATTACCGTCAACCAGCAGCATTTGGGGAGTAAGTGTTCCCTCCAACTGTGCAACGGCATCCGTCATCGCCAGCATCGTAGCCGTGAGAATATTAATCTTGTCTATCTCTTGCGGCGAACGAATGCCAATGCCGATCCCCAGAGCATTTTCGTGAATGATCTCAAAGAGGCGTTCGCGTTCCCCCTCAGATAATTGCTTCGAATCATTAAGCCCGTAGCAATCTCGTGGAAGGCCGGATTCGATAGGAAGCAATACCGCCGCAGCCACGACCGGCCCGGCAAGCGGGCCACGGCCTGCTTCGTCAATGCCGGCGACCAAACGGCAGCCCTCGGCAAGAAATTGCCTTTCGTATTTCCACGAGATACGTCTTCGATTCACGATGCAAAATTACGAAGCAGAGGAATTGCGAACCCGGAAAGATCAAAGTGCAGTTTTTATTCCAAAATGCAGCACTGCTGCATCGAGCGGAACACCACGGGCGAGCGCGACTGCTGCTTGCAAATATCCGATCTGTGTTTCGAACAGAAAACTGATACCATATCCGACCGCAGACCATTTATGAAATGGGACCGAGAGATATTCTGCCTGCTCAAGATAACCAATGTCGGTAAATATGCCCATATAAGATCGCGTCGAAAACATAAACCGAGGTTCGATCCGTGCAATGGCGTAACGGGAAACGTAAAAGCTGGCATCGCGGTATCCCCGAAGCGACAAGAGCCCGCCAATGCGAAACAGATCCGATAATTCAAGAGCTTTCGAATCTACCTCCCGTGCCGATAGTGCAAGAAATCCTACAAGCCGAGGCGCGACCGCAACGGCAGTTTCAGCATCCGCAATAAATGTCCGAATACCAACTGTCGTATTATAGCCCAGTGAATCGGTGATGGATTTCGCCCCGTATCTTGCTCCGAGCGAAATTTTATAACCATCTGTAGGTGCAATGGGGTTATCTCGCTCATCGAAAGAAAATAACAATTCGCCGCTCAGCGTATGAGATGCATCGACACTATGAGATATTCCGGGAGTCACATAGTCATACGCACCGTTTGCCGAGATCGTCACTGAAGAAAGCGAGTGAATCGCAAATGATAATTCCAAATGGGTCGAGACGTAGAGGCTATCTTCATCATGCCGAGTTACCGAAATTGCGCCATCGATAGGAAGGGCAAATAACCAGGGTTCAATATACCTGAATGAAAGATCAGAAGTAACTGCAGTCAACCGTTGGTACCGAAATGCCGCTTGTCTGGCTGTTCCTCCAATATTCAAAAAAGCAAGATCGAGAAATCCGTTGATGTAGGAGCCGGTCCCGCCAATCGGTGACGGATTATACCCGAGCACACCGTCGATCGAAGTAGTGCGTACTTCCTGAACAGATAGTGAAACAC
Organism: Kapaibacterium sp. (SeqCode); assembly: GCA_035632315.1. Classification (GTDB taxonomy): domain Bacteria; phylum Bacteroidota; class Ignavibacteria; order Palsa-1295; family Palsa-1295; genus JAFDZW01. The sequence goes on from DASQGZ010000034.1 coordinate 45,702, forward strand.
CGACCGATGAATCATTTATTTTATAGAGTGTCGGCTCGGATACATTTGCAAATAATCCCGATTGGCGCAATCGTCCGGCGGCAGCAACGAGCAAATCGTTAGTTGCAATAGGGTGAGCGGGAATAAAAAACTCTCTGCGAATGACATCGGTATCGGTTTGTGATATTCCTTCTACCCGGCACGAGGTAAGTTTGGCAAACATGCCTTCACTGATACGAAGACGAACAGCAATATGCCCGCTATCGAGCGGCTGCAAACGCTCGATTGTCCCAGTCGCAAATGCAAAGCCGAGGTCGGTGTATTTGCTGATGAGTGATTCGATGTCATTGGCGAGCAGCACTTCATTTAACGTATCACCGACTTTTGTCTTAAAATTACTGAGAATAACTTCGCCCGCGATATGCTCCGAGCCAATGACGTCAAGTCGTGAAATGATGTAGTGGTGCGAAAGCTGCGCAAAACCTGAGGAACAGCAAAACGCTGTAAAAATAAGAGGCAGGAGTCGTATGATCTGACGATTCTTCACAGAGCCGAGAACGACCATCGGCAAAACCGGATTCCGCAAGAATCTATACCGCCTACTGCCACTTCATTTTTTGCATTGACTTTGGCTTATCAAGCACTTCTTTTGCAATAATAAATTGACGGTATGTTGATGAGGTTAGATTAGGCAATAACCTGATCTTCGCTGCGACCGGCACATCGTATGCGGCACGTTCCTCGGTGGTTTCTTTGTAGCCCGCGCTTGTCACGCCGGCGTCGTTGATTATGTTAGCGGCAGCGTCCGGCTTTGAAGCGGGAGCATCATCATACGAAGCTGATGCATACGCTGATTCAAAATTTGTATCGTCACGTGTCGTTCTTGCCGGCACGTTTTGCTTGATTTTATTTGCTGAAGATTCACTGTAGACTCGGACATTCTCGTTTATCTCGGCAAGACGCTTCTTACGAGTTTGGTCGGCAAGCGATTTTAAAAGCTCGTCTTTTTGGTTTGGCTTGTTCTTTTTCTTCGCCGCATTCGCAAATGCGCGAAGTATAAAAAAAATGAACGCGAGAATATATATCCAATTTCCTTTCATACTGCTCCCGATACGATAGTCCCCGATTTGACGACTGCTACAACATCGCTGACACCAATATGGTACGGTAAATATGCAAGCGATGGAATGTCATACAGAACAAAGTCTGCCATTTTCCCGATCTCGACCGAACCATGTGTAGCTGTCCTGTCTAGTGCCGCCGCCCCGTTGATGGTTGCGGCTGTGAGCGCTTCTTCAGGAGTCATCCCCATCCCGATAACGGCAAGTGAAACCGCAAGCTGCATATTCTCGCTCATCGAGGAGCCAGGGTTGCAGTCGGTCGCAATTGAGACGGCACAGCCTGCGTCAATCATTTTCCGAGCCGGTGCGTACGGGGATCGGATGCACATCGCAGTAATGGGTAACAACGTCGCAATCGTCCGATCCGACCGCGCCAGGGCTGCGATCCCTTCACTACTAATCTTCAACAAATGGTCGGCGCTGAAACTGCCGAGTTTCGCTGCAAGTTCGGCACCACCGGTATTTGCAAGTTCATCGGCGTGGAGTTTGATTTTTAATCCTGCTCGCTTTGCCGCATTACAAATTTGTTCGGTCTCGTCGTTCGTAAAATATCCCTCGTCGCAAAAAACATCTGCGAACTCTGCAGCATTTGTTTTGATGACTGCCGGAAGTTGTTCATAAATCAATTCTTCGACATAATCAGCGTGAGTTCGTTCTTTCGGGATAGCATGCGCACCGAGCCACGTACGAACGATCGTTACAGGAGTCCGGCCGCCGACGAGCTTCGCGGCTTCAAGTAGCTTCAGCTCTGCATCTACGGACAACCCATACCCGGACTTTACTTCCATCGATGTTGTGCCAAGCGTTAGCGCGTTTCGAACTAACCGTTCCGAATGATCGGCGATCTGGTTTGCGCTCGCTGAACGCACAGGATCCACACTCGCTCGGATGCCGCCGCCCGCAGCAGCTACTTCCTGGTAACTTTTTCCCGAAGCGCGCATACAGAACTCATCACTCCGATCCCCCATAAAAACGGCATGAGTATGTGAATCAACAAAACCGGGAAGAGCAAGGAGACCCCGGCAATCAACAACGGTCGAATCGGAAGGGAGTTGTTTCGTGACTTCATCTTCAGAGCCAACACCTATGATCCTGCCGCCTTCATCACAAAGAATTGCAGCACGATCAATTCGAAAAATATCGTTCATTGCCTTGCCTCTTCGGGCGAAAGCTCCGGTGGGCGTGATCAGTTGTCCGATATTACGATAACACTTCATTCGTCAAAATTACGAAGAATCAGAAATTGATCTCAGGGAATGAAGTTTTAAAATGTGAGGCCTGATCAAGCAAACAGAATAACTCCTGCACCCGCGTCAAGGAGTGCAGGAGCCATTCTCAGGTTCCATTATGCGGTGAGAAACATATTGAAGTTCTAAACCGCGTCTGCGTGAGACTCACTTTCAAACATCACCGCCTCAGCCTCTTCGAGGTAATCATCGGCAAGACGTTTGAGCAGTTGGAGTTCGTTTAAGGTGAGCCCGACAAATATCGGTTCACTTTCGCTTTGGACGCGCGCATCGTGAAGCTTGCGGCTTAGCGCCAGGAGTCGGTCAAGAGTAGCTATCATAAGTCAGTGTTGAGGGGTTGGTACACTAAATTCTACGTCCCGTACTGCCTATTATCGTGCTCCGATAAATGGGAGCACGGAACGTTGCTATACAAATATGCAACATTTTTTCTCAAAATCCAAATTATTTTGCAAAAAAAATTAAAAAAAGTATAAAATGTTGAAAATTAACTACCGTGCTCCCGTATTTTGGAGCATAATTGACACTTTTGATGCTTCCGATAGCGAGTTATCATGCTCCCGATGAGTTATCCCCGTGATCTGGACAAGATCGTAGCGCTCGGTATCCGTAAAGGCTTTATTATTTTCTGATTTTGACCGTTTGTTCAGGACATACTCGCCGCGACCGCTTTCGCCGCACGCCATCGCACGAACCCTGCCTTTTTCGTCGAACCGCTCACTAACAATTCGGAAAAGTCCGCTCTCAGTCGAAAGACCATCTGACAAACGCTTACCGGATCTGTTAAACGTCATATATGTACTTTTGAGCGAGAGGCGAAGTGTACTGGCAGCGTCATCAATAAGTTTGACAAACTCCGGCCGCTGCCATTTGTATTCCGAATGACACCAATTATCAATGGATGTAAGTGCCGGACAATTCGATTGACGAGTACATGGCGCAAAAATAGTGAACCCGTCTTTCACCACAGCATCACGAAAGCCGAGTAGTCGGCGTGATCGCTCTCGCGCTGCCGGTTCGGTGATAATGATAAAGCCGGTATCGGTGAGAATACTTTTGAATAAATTGAGTAATCGTGTCTCTGCTTCGCTTGAGAGTTCATTCAATGTATTTGTCATAAACACAAGATCGAACTTCTTGCTATCAAATTGCACACTGTCTGCTAATTCGAGATCGACCATCTTTGTCTCGAGTGTTGACCGATCATTGCGAAGTTTTTTCGAAAAGGATGAGTAAAACCGTTGGACAAATTTCAGATTTTCTGCAATGTTATCTCCCGCAATTATTTCTATATTTGGAGGAGATGACAATTCGTACTGGCAATATTGTAATAGTCCCCATAATGAAGCCCCCGTGCCCGTGCCGAGATCTAGAACACGCAATGAATCTGTTTTAAAAAAATTCGAAATTGCCAGCTCACGAAGCTGGGGAAGGATTTTCAGGGTATTCGTACTTGTATAATAGAGCTGGTATGCTTCACGAAATGCAGGGTTTGCAAGATATTTCTCTGATAAAAAGTCTTCTCGACCGGTTGTTAGGCCCATACTAAGCGTCCGGACGGCTTCGGCAATACCCTCGATGCGTTTTCGAATGATACTTCGTTTGATCGAATCCGGGTCAAGGCTGATGCCGAGAACCTCTTCGAGCGTTCCGATGTATTCAGGTGCAAGCGCAAGATTTTTCCGTTTGATGGACATCGACTCTCAATACGCTTCACAACCGCAAACGACACCAGTTCGCTCCAGCTGGCGAAAGGCACTCTCCATTCTTTGGAAACTTTGCCTCGCTGCTATCTTCATTCCGGTTCTGCAAGTGCTGATTTTGAAATTTATTAATCCGCCGGTTTCGACGATGATGGTCTATCAGAGCATTGAACATTTATTTACCGGTGAGAGTATGGCGTTCACACATACGAATCTGTCGTGGAATGAGATACCCGATTCATTCGTGCAGGCAGTGATCGCCGGCGAAGACCAGAAATTCTTCGACCACAACGGCTTCGATTGGGATGAGATCGAAAGCGCCAAGCGCGAACACGCGCGGCATCCGAACCGACCGATGCGCGGAGCAAGCACGCTTTCTCAGCAAACCGCAAAAAATTTATTCTTGCCACCGTGGCATTCGTTCATACGAAAAGGAGTGGAAGCGTATTATACTGTTCTTATTGAATTTTTCTGGAGCAAGCAGCGCATATTACAAACGTATGCGAACATTGCCCAACTCGGGCCGAACGAATACGGCGTTGAAGAAGGTGCCGTCTATCATTTTCACAAACATGCCTGGGAGCTTACTGCATCTGAAGCTGCCCGACTTGCTGCGACACTCCCGAACCCCGATCGTTGGAGCGCATCGAAACCATCCCCATATATTGTCAGACGATCCGCACGTATCCTTCGTCAAATGAGGGGATTACCGGGTTCTGACGAAGATGATGGCGATCCTGATTGATAGAACTGCATTTAACAATAATTTTATATGGTTTGACTCGACTTATCCACTACTTATACGGCTTTTGGAAAGCCTCATTTTGGATTTCACCGATAAGCCGAGCGAGGAGTATGTGTATGTGGAAACCTGTGAAAACATCAAAAGTCGAATGATCTCGTGAATAACCCTCCACCGCTCCACAACTTGCTCACAAGGGAATTTCTCAGTATTGAGTAATCCACAAAGTTGTCCACTTTACTGTTAGTAAATATCAACAAGCCGCCGGAAGCCTATTTTATCGGATTGTTACCTGTGGAAAAACTCCGAAGTGCTGATTTGGCAATGATTCCGTAATGCCTTATTATTAAGACCCTTACAAAACGGTTGTTCTACGGACTCTTCCATTTTGAAATGCCCATCAACACTGGCTCTGAGAAGTACGAAAAAACTATCTGTACTTACAGATATTCACGGATCGCAACACCTGATGACGAAGCAACTGTGATAAAATTCGCAGGTTTATCGGTCCAACAACCCGAATTATAGTAATGGATATTGTCTTCGTGCAATTCCATTGCCTGATGCGTGTGTCCGCAAAAAACATACGACGCATTTTTCAATTTTGCATAAGCGATCGCGTCGGCGGCAATTTTTTCCGAAACACGCAGCCACGTTTTGCTGCGGCGCTTCATCCACCTCGTGACTCGCTGCTGCTCGGAATCGATCTTCTGGAAAAATTTATAGAATCCGCAGGCGACCGCACTGATGACGACGTTCTCGTTGAGAAATTTATCGAATTGATGTCCGTGGATCGCGATATAGCGCTCATTCTCAAATTCCCATATATATTCGTCGAAGACCGGGATCCCGAGCAGATGTGTCAGGATCTGCGCGATGCCGTCGTGGTTGCCGGCAACCCAGGCGACTTCGACGCCACGCTTCGGATTGGAAAGTTTTCTAATGTATGAAAGAAATTTCCAATCTTCTTTTCTCAGCCGCTTGAAATTCAGGTCGTCAAACACATCGCCGTTAATGACGAGTCGTTTGAATCCGTAACTTTTGAGCATCTTCAACGCATCGCGCGACCGCGAAACATCCGAGCCCAAATGTATGTCGCTGATGATCATCGTATCGACAAGCCGGACGTGCCCCAATCGTTCTTCGGCATGATCGTCGTCGAATTCGTGATCGAACTCGACGTCTATATCGACTTCGTTCGGGTCGAGTGCAATTACTCCATTCCTAAAGAGTTGCATGGTGCTGGTGTTAATTAGTGATAGATTTACATGAAGCATTCGTTCGTCCGAAGGCTTGCGTTCGGATGGCACGATAACCGCTATGACTTGAGGGGCAAAACAGACGGGATATACAACAAACGATTGATCTGGAAAGCGGTTACCGGAACATCAACCTTGTGTTATATTATTGTAACGGTGGGAACTTTATTACCTAAATTATAGGTTTTATACTGTCACGTATTGTAAGGTTTGAATCGAAATCACGGGATACATTTCGTTCTACTTACTACAAAACAACGATGAATATTTCTCTTGTGGGTTACCACTAGAGTGTTGTTCGTTTTACAACTAACCCTGCCGATGATCTGTCACGGGAACATCGGCAAGATCACAATGAAATTATCAGGCTGCGGGATAAGCCCCATAATTCGGTATGTGCAATAACTGGATCGATCCGCTTGTGCGAATATTGATTCGCAACATTTGGATCGTATTGATCATATTATGTTTCAGCGTATCTGTACGAGCGCAACAGACAACCCCATCTCACGACGGGCGTACTGTCGCTGCTACGCCAACATCTTCCGAAACTCCCGCCTCGCTTGACAATCCGGCATCCGTTCTTGCGATGATGAGTACTGAGCCGCAATTCTACAGAGACTTTAAATTTCAGAATACAGCGCCTTCTTCCGTTACAATTACCGGTGCGGACATCGCCTCCGGATATTCAGGTGTTAAGATCATATCATCTCAGACTACGCCATTGCCGGCCACGATCGCCCCGGGAGAATTTTTTACCGTCCGCCTTGGATATTCCGAACTGAATACCCACGTCACTTCCGATACCCTTATCCTGACAAAAGAGAACGGATCGACGCTCTCATACCCGATCTGTATTTCTCGCATAAAGGCGACTTTTGAGCAAAATGGATTTAATCACCGCCAAATCGCGCTCTCCGTTACCCCCGACCAAAAGAACCGGAGCGTTCAGGTTATCCTATACAGTGGATATCACGGGAACATTGCTATTTATACAAAAGACGGCACGCTCCTTGACGAGGCGAAAAATGTCCGGTCGTACATTTGGCATACGACGCCCGGAAAAAAATTGTATGACGAAAACGAATATGTTATCCGAGTTACGTGTATCGATGGCGGCCAGACTCTGACTCGCTCCGAAACGATCTCGTTCGCATCAAAATAAAAGTTGAGCTGTGGCGTATTGTTGTATGGGTTAGTGAATACGTTGCAGTCTTGAGAGCGCAGGCATCCAAACCCCGGACGCCTGCGTTTTTTTTATTGACAAATTAAGAAACTATTATTCCTTCTTCGAAATTATATTCTCGTTCTGTTTTCGAATGTGCGATTGTGTATGCACCCATACATCCATACACAACCACCGAACATTCGGGTGCCACAACAGAACGACTCATGACACAACGCATTCGCTGCGTTGCACTAACCGAAAAAAAAAATCACTGACCCGTCGGCGGTTCATACCGGCTGCCGATTCTCATTTGTCACCACTATAGCAGCGGGTTTTCCCCACGTTGCAATATGATTTTTTTTCCGGAGCATTCCGGCATGCGATTATTATATCGTGTGCTCGGAGTCGTGTACATTTTATTCTCTTGTAATACTCGGACGACTGCTCAGCATCTCGCCAATATGGCAGGATCCGACGCGGAGTTAGGACCGAAAAGTCTTGCCCCGGTTGTGAGCAGTATTCCGCTCGATACTTCGCATACCATCCTGAAGATGGCAAGCAGCGAGTGGCAGTTCACAAGGGATTTCCAGTTCATGAACATCTCTTCTTCGGCGATCACCCTCACAGACGCATTAATGCGTTCCGGCGATTCCGGGATCAGCGTCGTCTCAGTCATTGGTAACGAATTCCCTCTGACGCTTGCCGGCGGAGGAAATATGACAGTACGTCTTGCATATTCGGCATCGAATATCAATACACGCAGCGACACATTGCTGATCGAGCGCGAAGAGGGTTCGCCGTTCAAATTTCCCGTGCAAGCGCGTCACGGATCAGTGTCTGCCGTGCAAAACGGATTCGGAAGGCGGCAGCTTTCGCTGACGGTGACGCCAAATTCATCCGAGCGAATGATCGAAGTGAAATTTTCGATGGCAACCATCAAAGGGAATATTGGAATCTATACCACTGATGGCATTCTCGTCGATGAAGCAAAAAATGTCGGATCGTATATCTGGAGAACCTCACCAAAGATGCCGAGACATAATGAAAATAAATATGTCGTCCGGGCAACGTGCACCGACGGAGGGTATACGCTTTCAAAATCCGAAACAGTAAAATTCTCCGCACAATAATTGTGCTGCAGCGTATTTGTTGTATGGGTTAGTGATTACGTTGCAGTTCTACCAAAGCGCAGGCTTCCACACCCCGGAGGCCTGTGCTTTTTTATTTACATACATCGGGCGCGAAAAGATATGGTTGTGATGTTAGGTTTACATCGACAAGTCTTGTAATGAGTGAAGACGATACATCCCGGCTAACACCGAAACAGATCCAACAGATCGCGCGGGACCGCGCAGTCGGTAAAACGTCTCATACTCGCGCTGAGGAAATGTCCGATCAAGCGGAAGAAGAATACCGCAATGCACTTCGCGAGAACGCACCATATCTGACGCTCGGAATGCAAATGGCAGCAACGATCGCCCTTGGTGCGGGCGTCGGCTGGTGGATCGACCAAAGTTCAGGCAGTTCGATATGGCTTGGCATCTGCTCGGGGATCGGCGCAGTACTTGGAATGGGTTACTTTATTTTGATCGTCCTGAAAATGGATCGGAAATCGAAGTTGTAAGTAATGGCAATGAAGCAATGGCAATAAAGATCGGACACAGCGCTGCTGCTGAGGCCCTTGACGCGAAAGACTTCGATATCTCGACGTTCGTGCTTGTCGTACTGCTGACCGTCTCCGGATTTATTTCGATCTACAGCGCAACCTACGCCGCTCAGATGAGCGACCGCTTCAGTTTGCAGCTGCTCTTCGGAGCCGGAGGCATCGTTATCTTACTTGTAATGGCTTTACTGCCGATCAGATGGCTGTCGGTCGCTGCATACCCATTCTATGCGTTCTCGCTCGGTTTGCTGGTGCTGGTGCTTGTCGCTGGAAAAGTCGTGTACAGTCAAAAAAATTGGCTGGCGTTCGGCGGATTATCGTTTCAGCCGTCAGAACTTGCAAAACTCGCTACGATCATGGCGATCGGGAAATATCTTTCGGGCGACAGAAAGCTGACACGACCCTCCGATCTCATCGTCGCATCTATCATTGTGATCATCCCGATCGCGCTGATACTTGCCGAACCCGACCCGGGCAGTGCGATGATCTATGTCGGGTTGCTATTTATTATTTTGCTCTGGGCAGGCGCCGACCTGTTCTTGCTGCTGGCGATCATTGGACCTGGCGTTGCTGCGGTGATGTCGTTATTTGGTAAATGGGCAATGCTCGGATCGGTGCTGGCGATCGGAGCTATGATGTTCTTAGGATTTCGAAAGAATCTGATCACGACAACGATCGTGTTCCTACTGGTCATCGGCGCGTCGTTCTCGTCGAACATACTCTATACTCATTTGCATCCGTATCAACAGGAGCGCATCGACCTCCTGCTCAATCCGGAGGCAGACCCACAAGGCGGAGGATATAATATCATCCAATCGAAAATGGCGATCGGCTCCGGCGGAATGTTCGGCAAAGGCTATCTGAAAGGCTCTCAGACGCAGCTTCGGTTTGTGCCGAAACAATGGACAGATTTCATTATGAGCGTTCCTGCCGAAGAGTTCGGCTTTGTCGGTGCAATGGTATTGCTCATACTATATATAATTTTAATATCACGAAGCCTCGCGATCGCATCGAGTGTGCGAAGTAATTTTTCAAGTGTCATCGCGATCGGCATTGCCGGGATATGGCTTCTGCACGTGACTGTGAATATCGGAATGACACTCGGCGTTGTGCCGGTCGTCGGCATCCCCTTGCCATTTATGAGCTATGGTGGCTCCTCGCTCGTAACGAATATGCTGATGGCAGGAATACTAATGAACCTCTACCGAAACCGCCGGATACAATTTTAGTGGGTATTACCGATAATGCACAAATGAAATATCGAACGGCGGCATTGCCGCTGCGTCTATTTGCAAATGATATACACCCGTTGCAAGGCCTTCGACTGAGAGCGGCATCGGTGCATCTGTTGAAATATTTCCGTTGGATGATCCAACGAGCTTCCCGTTAAGATCGTAGAGCCGAAGCGTTAACGCGCCTGAATACAATGTCGAATAGATCATCGTCCGTTCGCCCGCAGGGTTCGGCACAAGCTTGAAGAGCGGCTCGGTATTATCGGCTGTTGTGCTTGTCACCGTACTTTGGCCACACGATCTGAACGAGCCGATGATCCCTTGAAAGCTTGCACCGGTGATCGCTGTTGCCGTTCCGGAACATCCGTCCCCTTCCACAAGCGACGAAATGGAATCGAATGTAATATAATCGCAATCGAATTCGTACGGGTACCATTGAAACGCCGCATACCCGACAAGCGAATCGGGCAACGCATTAAGATCGTCCGCTTCGATATGCAGTGCGGCTCTTCCGCTCCAGCGGCTGCCTGCTACGTCAATGCTCTTGCCATAAAAAAGAAAACTACCAAGGTACGTCAGCGAGCCCGGTACATAATGCACGATCATATCAACGGTCGGCATCGGCGCTTTGTGATGCACGTAGATCGGCAGCCTGATCGTGACATTTGGTGTGTCATTGATAATGCGCGCACTTGAGAACCGGTAATCAACTTTCGGTCCTGCCGTGACAACTTTCACCGAATCACCGCCGCTATTGGTCGTCCGCCAAATAGAGCCGTCCGGTGCAGAAGATAGAACAATATTGTCGTTAATAGCACATAGCAAACGAGAATCCTGGTGTTCAGATGGGCCACCGATCGCTTTCCAGGATTTTCCGTGATCGAGTGAACGAAACACCCCTTGTCCTTGCGAACTCCCAGCGTATGCTGCATTTGCCGATACGCTGCACGATGAAGAAAAGAAGGACTTAGGCTCCTGTATCGTTGAAGTCCATGACTGCCCATTATCGGTTGTTAAAAATATTTCCGAGTATCCGTTCTCAGTTTCATTGTACTGTTCATTTGTAATATAAACGCGCGACGCATCACAGGAGTCGAGCATAAATGAATAGCTATCGAGATCAACCTGCCCAGTTTGCTGAGACCATGATTTTCCAAAATCAGTCGATATGTTAATGTGTGAATTGTACATCGATTGTACCGACCTTGATAGTACATAACCTGTTTTTGACCGTGGGTTATAAATAGCTTCATACGCTCCGCCTCCAGAGCTTTCCACTGTTTGTTTTGTCCATGTTGAACCTCCGTCGCTTGTATAGCTTATCGTACCTTGTAAACTGGCTCGGTCTGCGACAAAAAGCTCATTCCCATTTCGAGCAAACGAAACACCGAAACATTCACCTGTAACGAGAATATGATTCCAAGTAACACCTCTATCATTAGTGATGAATGCGCCTTGATTGATATAAACAATTGCACCGGTATCTTTACTAAAAAAGCAAATATCACTGATGACATTTCCCGAACCTGATAATGGTGTCGTGATCTGCTGCCAAGTATTACCTGAATCTAAAGAATTGAATACATCCGTTACGCCTGCCCAAAGGATACCATCTTTGAACGAGATTGCCCCCCCGTAAAGTATATTATATGACCCCAGTAAATTCGGCGCGACGTTTTTCCACTGGGCATAAACTGAGTGTGCTTGGCAAGCCAAGAGACAAATAAGGAAAATTATAGGACGTTTCATAGAATATATTCAGTAATCATGTATGATGAACCTCAGATACTGCCCTATTAGATATCTAAATAACCCTTACCCCCCTGAAAAGTTACAACTCAGTCAATAAGAATTGCCTTTATTTTAGGTTGCATACGGTGATCATTGGTCAAAAAACAGTAATTTTCGCTTGCAGGGTGAGGGTCCTTAAGCGGTCCCTTTAGACCGTTTTTTGTAATTTCAAAACAATCGTAACCAAATTCTCGAAGAAAATCAAGAATATCTTTTGGCTGGTAACCAGCTTGCCGCATCATAGAGATTGTCATCTCTAGAATAACAATCGGTTTCTCGCGTGCAAGTAATTGTTTCATTCCTTGAAGAGCAAACAGTTCTGCCCCTTCAATGTCCATCTTAATAAAATCGACTCCTGAAATTCCTCGTGAACTGACAAATTCATCTAATGTCGTTGCCCCAACTTGAATCGTACGAGCTTTCAAGTGTTCTGCAAGCACAGTACTCCCAGTACCTCTATTCCCTTTTGGCGGCAAACCGAATGCAATTTGTCCTGAAAAATTCGTAAGTGCAATCCTCGATAAAATGATCTTTTCGTTGAGTCCATTCAGGTCTATATTCTCTTGCAATCTGTCTGCAACCTCGGGGATCGGCTCGAATGTATATACTTTTTTCGCAAGTTTAGAAAAAAGTAATGCCATCTGACCAATGTTACCGCCAATATCAAGAATAATATTCGAACCCTCAGCAAGTATTTTTATTGTCGGTGTATCTCTCCATTCATAAATATTATAATACAGGGGGAATTGTGCTTCATCATCCAACTCCAACCTCATCCTCCCACGGTCTTTCGTTGTGACTTCGACGATGACGGGTTCGGATGCCCAGCCGTGGACTGCCATCATCAATGGGTAGCGACCCTTCTTGATCGGAGTGTAAGTCAGGTATGCACGCAATGCTTTGCGGACAAGTTGTTTCAGCGTTGACGCCATTCGTTCGTTCAGTGGGAAATTATAAGTTCGTTTAGAACGCTGGTATGGGAACAACGGGTTCGGCGGAATTGAACTTATTGCTAAAGCTAAGAGTTATCTGCCCGCTTTTAATAAAGGCACAGCTGCTTCGGCGGCACAAAATATGGACAATGAATCGAAAAAAGGCGACCCTCTCGAGGGATCGTCCGAACCCGAGATAGATCCCCTTAGTAAGCTCTCTCAGGCGACTCCTGAGCCTGACGGACAACAGAGCGTTCTCGATAAGATCAAGCACACCGTTCTCGGCGCACCTCGTAATCTCCGCGATCCGAAAGTTTTTCATTCTATTTCGCTCATTGCGTTTTTAGCATGGGTCGGTCTCGGGGCTGACGGACTCTCATCATCGGCATACGGACCGGACGAATCATTTCGCGCACTCGGCACACACACCTACCTCGCTGTCGCCCTTGCGCTTGCAACGGCATTTACCGTTTTTATTATTTCATACGCGTACTCGCGACTGATCGAGCACTTCCCGTCCGGCGGTGGCGGGTATATCGTCGCATCGCATTTGATCGGGCCACGCTTCGGCGTGATCAGTGGCTCGGCGCTGCTCGTTGATTATGTGCTGACGATCTCGGTTTCGATCGCCAGCGGCGCCGACCAGATCTTCAGTGTTCTGCCTCCTGAATGGGCACAATGGAAGCTGTTAGTAGAAACATCAACGATCTTTCTCCTTCTTCTGCTAAATCTTCGGGGTGTGAAAGAATCGGTCACCATACTGATGCCGATCTTTCTTATCTTTCTACTCTCGCACGCGATCATGATCTTCGTCGGATTGTTTTCGCATGTGCCCGAGATCGGACGTGTGACGACCGAAGTCACGACCGGATTTAGCAAGGGATTATCGTCCCTTGGTTTTATGGTACTCTTCGGGATATTTATTAAAGCCTATTCGATGGGTGCCGGAACATACACGGGTATCGAAGCCGTCTCGAACGGATTGCAAATCATGCGCGAGCCGAAAATTCATACGGCTCGCAAAACGATGCTCTATATGTCGCTCTCGCTGGCGATCACAGCAGGCGGCATCCTGATCTGCTACTTGCTTTTCCGCGTCTCACCTGTAGAAGGCAAAACAATGAACGCTGTGCTCTCAGAAAATTTTGCAGGCTCATGGATGATCGGTACCTTCCCGATCGGGCAAGTCTTTATCTGGATCGTGCTCGGTTCTGAAGCGGCGCTGTTATTTGTTGCAGCGCAGGCAGGATTCATCGACGGCCCTCGCGTGATGGCAAATATGGCAGGCGACTCGTGGCTGCCGCATCGCTTTACGTCGCTCTCTGATCGTCTGACAATGCAGAACGGCGTGATCCTGATGGCAGGCGCGGCTATCGTGACACTGCTGATCACCGGCGGCGATGTTTCGACGCTCGTCTTGATGTATTCGATCAATGTATTCGCAACGTTCTCACTGACCGAGATCGGAATGGTGCGCTTTTGGTACAAAGGCAGGCATGAACATCATGATTGGTCGAAGAAGATCGTTATCCACGTCATCGGCTTGACGTTGTGTCTTTCGATTCTCGTCGTCAATATCATCGAAAAATTCCTCGTCGGCGGCTGGGTGACGCTTGTCGTAACGGTCGCACTGATATTATTCTGTTTCTGGATACGCAAACATTACGATGATGTGAAAAACAACGTCAAGAAGCTCGACGATCTGCTTGCCGATATTCCGCTTCCCGATGCAACGACGATTCCCGAAATGAAACCGAATGCGCCGACTGCCGTGATGCTTGTTGGCGGATATGGCGGACTCGGGCTTCACACGCTGCTTTCAATTCAACGATTATTCCCGAACAGCTTCAAGAACGTCATCTTCGTTTCGGCCGGCGTTATTGACTCGGTTCGTCTGAAGGGCGCCGAAGAAGTCGAGCAACTGCAAAAAAAGACCGAAGAGGACCTTGCGCAATATGTCAATCTTGCTCATAAGCTTGGCTTTGCCTCCGAAGCGCGATCAGGCGTCGGCATCGAAGTCGTCGATGAAGTTCGCAAGATTTGCCTCGAACTTGCCAGGGAATATCCGCGCTCGATCTTTTTCGCCAGCAAATTGATCTTCGAAAAAGAACACTGGTATCAGCGATTACTTCACAATGAGACCGCAAATCAAATTCAGCGCCGCCTGCAATTCGACGGGCTCAATTCAATGATCTTACCGGTGAGGATTTTCGAAACCGCTGCAGCGAAGAAATAAGTTTTACCCAATGTCTATGAAAATTACTTCTGCACTTGCATCATTGCTTGTGCTCGCCCTGCACACTGCTTCGCCTGCACAAACAACTACACAAACACCAACCGACACGACTTCTCATCCTGCCGCCCAGGATTCTGTCGGCGAACCATTTGCTTGGGGTGATTTCACCTGGATCAACGGCAACGACCGCCGCCACACTGCATTGCTCGATTCGAAGTATGTGACCGGACGCGTGCTTGTCGATGCAAACTACACGGCATCGAACCAACATCCGATCGATCATACGGTCATCGGCTCGACATCATTGGCACGCGATAATGAATTTGCAATCAATGTGGCTGCCCTTGGCGGAGATTTTCACTACGATAATGCCCGTGCATCAATTCTGTTGCAAATGGGCACCCGCGCTACCGTCGTACCACGAAATGACTATAGCGCATACCACGGACAGTATGACCTCTTTGACGCATATAGGTTTCTCAGCGAAGCAAATGCCGGGTATCACTTCAATGTCTGGCACGGGATCAATGTCGATGCCGGACTATTTATGTCCTATGTCGGACTCTTCTCGTATTACAATGCGGAGAATTGGACATACCAACCGTCGTTTACTTCGGATAACACTCCATGGTTTTTTAATGGAATGCGAATTCAGATGTTTCCCAGCGACCGGATGAAATTCGAACTCTGGCTCGTCAATGGGTGGCAGTCGTATGCGAAGTTTAACAATGCCCCAGGAGTCGGGCTTCAGTTCACCTGGCGTCCGGTAGAGTCCATTCAGGTGCTTTCGAATAATTATTACGGTCACGATGCGGCCGGTATTCCCGACCGTATGCGCTTTCATACCGATAATAGTTTTTTACTCAGATATTATAACAACCCGGGATCGAACGGCATATCCAGAATGGCGTTTTCCGTTACGCAGGATGTCGGCTTTGAGAATGGCGACGGGATCGTTTCCGGGTTTTCAAAAGTGGCAGGGCAATACCAGCAGTATTTCATCAGTGGGATGGCGTATAATCGTATCTGGTTCGCGAACGACCATCTCGGCACGACGATCGGTGCAGGCTATATCAATAATCCGGGACGATATCTGGTGCTCTACCCAACCGGTGATGCGAGCCCATTGCCAAATCCGAACAATCCTACTTCCAATGCCGGGACACATCCATTCTCAGCAAATCCCGGGGACCCGTTTCACGGCTGGGATGCGAGCGTGTCATTCGATTGGATGCCGAACGATTACGTGCAATATCAATTCCAAGTCATTCATCGTGAGGCGGATGTGCCATACTTCGCGGGTCCCGGCGGTGTGACTTCACCCTCCGGATATACGACGACAGTTATTCCGACCGGTTGGGCGCCTGATCTTGTCAAAAATGAGACTCGGTTTATCGGAGCCGTGCTCGTACGGTTTTAGAAGATTTGATTTTATGTAGTAGCTCCGACTTCAGTCGGAGCAAGCTGGCTCTACTATATTAAAAATGATAGCTCCCGCTGATGACCGGAATGATCGGGAAATCGGGCGCATTGAAGACATATTCACCGAGCGACTTTTCCGTTCGTGATGCACCGGACGTATAGAGCGAAAACACAACGCCAATATCGATGGTCAGATCGTTCTGAAAATATCTGATCGTTGCAAGCACCGGAACAATATCGAAATCCTGAATGAAAAACAGTTCGATGTTGAATTTCAGATTTTCACCGACACGCTCGGAGCCGGCGATCGCCAGAAGATTTTCTTGTTTGTTGTACCGTATTCCGTTCGAGTCGAGCGCGTTCTTCCACGTCGCGCCGGCGAGCAGTGTCAAGTTTGCATCCCATCTTCCATACGTTGCCGCTCCATAGACCATTCCGAGTTTTACGGTACTGACAACTTCAGAGTATAACCCCTGTCCGCCAACGGCAAGATGCCATAGTTCACTCTCGTACGGCGTCACTTTCAAACCGGCCGTCGCAACAATAATATTATTTTTCAGCGGGAGAAACACGCCTCCAAGATTTGTCGAGAGCCAATTCGTCGGACCGAAGTTCATTTGCAAGCCGCCAAAAAAATAATCGGCGATAAAATTATTTCCTTCGCCGTACGGGATCGCAGTCGGTGTAATGTAGGTCTGTGATGCCCGTGGGTCGAGGGCAGTCAGATAGGCAGTCGTATAAAACTCATTGCGCCGATCGCCTTTTCCGCTGTAATTATCGATGTAGCGGATATTCGGATATTTGAAATAGAGGTCGCCCCAATCGGTCGAAAGCACGACATGAGCCGAATCGTCAAAGAGATAGCGGTTGCCGCGGAAATCGTCGTGCGTATCGGTATGGACGAGCGAAATAAACTCCGCCTTTTGCTGTCCGGTAAAATTCAACACATTATTTTTTTGAACATCGATCGCATTTTTCGACGCGTCTTCGAGCAGATTATCATGGAGGACATAATTGAAGCGGTAGTCGATGGCGTAGGAAATATCCTGTAACGGTATCTCCAGCCGCCCATAGCGCGTCTGAAACAGAATTCGGTCAGGCGCCGGTTTTTGCAGAACGATCCCGAAGAACTGGGATGAATCCTTCATCACGAGATCGACCAGAAAATCGCGCGCAAGATCTCGCGGCGACATCTGCGAACGCGAGACGCCGAACGTGATCAACAAAATAATAAACATTGCGACGGATCGCCTAAGACCGCTTGCGTACATTTTTTATTCGTTCGGGATGTGATTCGATAAATTGCTTCCAATTCGTTGGCGCTCTGCCCGGGGCACGATGACGCAGTGCGTGCGTCAGTGCGACCGCCAGCGCATCGTACGCGTCAGGAAGTTTTTGTTTCTCGTCGCCTAAGGCGACTAATTTACCAACCATAAATTCGACCTGCGCTTTCGATGCGTTGCCGTTGCCGGTCACTGCCTTCTTCACAAGACGCGGCGCATATTCGGCAACAGGAATTTCTGCCAACTCCGCAGCTACTACAGCAACACCGCGAGCTTGGCCAAGTTTCATTGCCGACTGCACGTTCTTATCGTAAAATGCCGATTCGATCGCGCATTCATCGGGGGACGTCCGCTCGATTACAGCAGAAAGCCGGCGAAAAATAGTGACGAGCCGTTTCGGCATCACGTCCATTTTTTTTGCCTCGATGGCGCCGAACTCAACCAGACGAAACCGATTCGCCGAGCGCTTATCTATCTCAATGACGCCGTAACCGGTGACGATCGTACCGGGATCGATACCGAGAATGATCATAATTTGACGTGCAAATTACGAACCGGCCGAGTTTTCCTCGTAAATTTGCACTCTTATACTCAACTTCGGTAATGAAACTGATCACCTATCTTCGCCCGGAATATATCGAGATCGGCTTAAACGCTGCATCGAAAGACGAACTCATCCGTAATATGGTCGATATCGCCGCAAGAAATCCGAACGTTCAGGATAAAGCGAAAGTCCTGACCGCGATCACCGAACGCGAACGTATTATGAGCACGGGCGTCGGCAAAGGCTTTGCAATCCCACACGGAAAAACAGATGCCATTTCCGACATTGTTCTTGCATTCGCTGTCACTGCCGAACCTGTCGATTATGCATCAATGGACAGCGAGCCGGTACGATTGGTCCTGTTACTCGTCAGCCGCGAAAGCGATGTCGGCGTGAGATTAAAACTTCTTTCACGCGCATCGAAAGTGATGAACTCCGATACGACTCGTAAAGCCCTGCTTGATGCGAAAACGAAAGAAGATATCCTCCGCATACTCGGCGACGAAGAAGAGAGGATCGGCGATTGATGAATATCAAAGCTCCGCGCGGCACAAAAGATATTCTGCCGCCGGAATCAGCTCTGTGGCAGGAGATCGAACGCGCCGTTGATGAAACTGCCCGTGTGTTCGGGTATGATGAGATCAGAACGCCGATGTTCGAACCTGTCTCACTGTTCAAACGCTCGGTCGGAGAAACAAGCGACATCGTCTCGAAAGAAATGTATCTCTTCACCGATAAAGGCGGTGAAGAGATGGCGCTTCGACCTGAACTGACGGCTTCTGTCGTGCGTGCCGCGATCGAACATAATCTTATTTCGCAGCAAGGGTCCATTGCAAAGCTTTATTATAATAGCGCTCCGATGTTCCGCTACGAACGGCCACAGATGGGGCGCCAGCGGCAATTTCATCAGTTCGGTATCGAACTGCTCGGTTCGCCCAGTGCGCTTGCCGATCTGCAGACCGTCGCGTTCGCACATTCTGTGTACCAACGGCTTGGTTTTGTGAATTTCGAGCTTCGACTCAATACGCTTGGCTCACCCGAGATCCGAGAAAAATGGCGAGAGTATCTTGTCGCATATTTGCGAAAATATGTCAATGACCTTTCCGATGACAGTAAACGGCGGCTTGAAACGAATCCGATCAGAATTCTCGATTCAAAAAATGAGCGCGACCATGAAATCGTTCGTGATGCTCCGGCTATCTCAGATTATCTTGACGAAGCAGATAAAGTGCATTTTGACACCCTGCAAGCTCATTTAACCGATGCAGGAATAAAATTCCGGATCGATCCGCTTCTGGTTCGCGGACTTGATTATTACAACCGGACGGTATTCGAGTTAACATCAAATGATCTCGGATCGCAGGATGCACTCTGCGGGGGAGGACGTTATGACGGACTCGTCGAGCAGCTCGGCGGACCGGCAATTCCTGCGGTTGGCTTCGCGGCCGGCGTTGAGCGGCTGGTGATCGTCCTGCAAAAAATGCGCGGCATAATAAATCAGACGCCGCTCGATGCCTATGTCGTGCTTGCAGATAAATCGGCAGTCAAAACGCTGATCGAGGTTTCGAGCGAGATCAAAGGCGCAGGGTTTTCCTGCACGTACGATCTGCTTGAGCGCTCGATGAAAGCTCAAATGCGTGAGGCAGGAAAGCTCGGGGCACGCTATGTTGTTATACTTGGTGCAGACGAGATCGCAAACAATAGCGTGACGCTCAAGAATATGGCAGAAGGCTCACAGGAGATGATCGGGCGTTATCTTCTTGCGGATCGTCTTGGGAAGTCGTAAATTTGCCCACCATGTTATTATTCACTGATCGTAATATCAATCGAAAATGGAACCGTTACCGCCAGTAAAAGAAGTCGAATACCGCTGTATCATCGGCAAGGATTTCGACGAAATAATGGGGCAGGAGTACACAACCTTCAGCTTCGAAACAGCAAAGGAATTCTCGAGCTTCCGCTACGAGATCGCCGTTCGCTATAAGCTCGAAGGCTCGAATATCACGTTCCGTGTGCTTGGTATGACGGCCACACGAATGATGATGCCTGCATTCGGGACTGCGCAATCGGTTCTGAAAGTCCCTCAGCTTCAGCCGGGGAAATACACCGTTACATTCGTTAAAAGCGATAGTAATGCAACCGAATTTTTTCTTGAGGTGACCAAACGTGGTTTGCAGATCGTCAAACCGATTCCCCGCAAGCGCTTTATTGACCTTGTCATTAAAGGCGAAGCGGCTGCTCATACGCCGAAAGCAGTCGCGTCAACGATCTCGAAGTCGCCGCATGCGCCGCTCGTACCTCGAACGATCCAAAAGCGCCCGCCCCCCCCGACCCCGGAAGAACTTGAGATATTAGCAGCTTTGAAAGACGAAACCCCTGAAGAACGCGATGCCCGCGAGGAACTCGAGCTCTTCGGAAGGCGCGCAGCAAGGAAGAAAGCAGTGGCTGCAAAGGCGAAGAAGTCCCATAAGCCATTGAAAAAGAAGGTGAAACCGGCAACCAAGAAAACGAAAGCAAAACCAAAGGCAAAGCCCAAAAAAGCTAAAAAACCTGTGAAAAAGAAGCCTGCTCCTAAGAAGAAGAGAAGATAAAACGTGCACAAGGATCAACAAAAATTTGAAATTTTGGGCACTTTATTGAAAAAAGCTGTATTTTCGCCAGTGGGATGATGCAAAGTGTATCAACCCATTTGTGTACCCTTGCACCATTATTCATTTAATTTGGAGAGATACGATGGAGCGATATAATGAACTCAAAGCACTGCTCGAAAGCTTCGAACCGGATTTCGAGAAGTTTTATGTTAAAGGCAATAAGTCCGCGGGTGTTCGTGTCCGTAAGGCTATGAACGAGTTGAAAAAGAAGGCCCAGGAGATTCGCATCGAAGTCCAAAATATGAAATCGGCCGAAGCGAAAGGCTAACCTCAGTTCTTTCCAAACTATTAAACCCCTTCCAAATGTACATTTGGAAGGGGTTTTCAATAGTATTCGATACTGCGACTACTGAACAAACGCCAATGGCAGTGTTGCAGAATTACTGCCGGCAATGACTCGTAGGTAATACATTCCGTCAGATAAGCCGCTGCGGATAAACGGGATCATATACGAGCCCGCAGAATATGTGCTCGAAACAAGTTTCTCGACTTCCCTGCCTGTTATATCATAGATCGCGATCGTTACCGGAGCGCTCTCACTCAAAGAAAGATGAATGGCACTTTGCTCCCGGATCGGGTTCGGAAATACCGATACGTTAAATGAAGATGCTGCCTGATCCGGAATGCCTGAGTGCACGTCACTGTATGCGAGGTCATCAACTTCAAACCAGCTGCCGACATGGGGTGTCGATGAAGTCTTACCGCTGATCAAGAAAATGACTGTCATTGTATCCGGAACCGTCAACGGGTCGAGATATGTATAGGGCAAACTCAACTGAGACCATTGTGAAACCTCCGTTGCTGAACGTATCGAAATGGCTCCGACCGGAGTTGAGGATTGCTTTGTCAGCGTCGATGCGATCGAAAGGACATCTCCGCTATCCGAATGAAATTTTATCCACATCGTAAGTGCAACGACACGATGATCGACTCCCGAACCGGCATTGGCGGCGGTTGTATTGAAAAGCAGTGGCGGATATGGTGTGCCGGAAAATTGCACAACATCCCCGCGAGCCGCAAGCGACCCGCCGTGCGCATCTGTTGTGGATGATACGTTCGTGACCGATCCGGGGATATTCGATGTAGCCCAGTTGTCCGGATCACCGCCCGTCCAAGTCTCGAAGCCGGCATTAAGAATTTGTCCGTAATTCGCTTTGGGGAGGCATATAACGATGAGTACACAAAACAATAATTTTCTCATTAATAACTTTTCCATTGTAGTGCGATGGTTACCTGATTTTCTAACAATAATACTTGATAGTTCGGTTTAGAGATAATGCACGTCCA
This sequence comes from Kapaibacterium sp. (SeqCode), assembly GCA_035632315.1. Lineage (GTDB taxonomy): Bacteria > Bacteroidota > Ignavibacteria > Palsa-1295 > Palsa-1295 > JAFDZW01. The sequence goes on from DASQGZ010000034.1 coordinate 67,962, forward strand.
TAATATAAAAAAATAGAATACAAAAGCGCCGTCCAGCGGCGCTTTTTTTTGGAAGATCACAACGATCAGAATGAATGATGCACGATGCCCTTCGTCACTGTCATCCCTTCCGATTGTAATCTGCACATATAGACTCCATCCGCAAGATGCAGGCTTGCCGCATCGAATGAGATCTCGTGCTCGCCATTTGTTTGAAATTCGTTGACAAGCGTTGCGATCTCTTTCCCCGTTATGTCTAACATATCCAGTCGAACAAGAGACGACAAAGGAACAACGTACCGTATGGTCGTTTCACCGGCGAACGGATTCGGATAGTTCTGCACGACCGAAGCATCCCAAGCAACCGGCACAGGCATAGTTACCCCACTTTTGCTCGGTCGTTGAGTACGGTAGAGCCCTGAACCCGTCGTGCCGGCATAGGCTATCTGATGCGCAGCGTCGTCATACATAAATGTCGGCGTACTTGCAAACGGGAACGTAGCTGCAAACCAAACAGAACCTCCGCTAGAGGAGGTTGACATTGCTGTCGCGCTCGCTGCGATCATAAAGAGACTCGGAGATTCTATGACAAGACCTGTAATATTCTTCAATGACGATGATAATGTCAACCAGCTCGCTCCGTTGTTGTTCGTATAATAAACACCATCAGCATTCGACGCATAGACATACCCAGTCGTACTATGAGCTGTCACTGCAAGGGGATTTGTGACAAGATTAGATGACAATTGCCACGCATCGCCGTTGTTCGTTGTGTAATACACGCCTGATGTACAAAATGCAAATACATATCCTTGTGAACCGACGGTCAGGAATTTGATCGTATCCTGCGGGATGCCGCTTCGCTTAATGCTCCAAGATAAACCGTTATCGATCGACCGATAGACCGTTCCGTTAAATCCGCCGAGAAACACTGTGCCGGAAGGCGTCACACACGATGCACGCATCAATGTTTTATTGATCCCGATGAGAAGCGAACCGGCTGTAATATCCGTCCAGGTATTGCCATCGTCAGTTGAATGATAGACTGCCGTTCCGAAAGCCGTCGCGTATAATTCGGTTGCGCTGGTCGCCGTGATGGAAGTAAAATTATGCGAAACGAGTACATCGCTTTGCACCGGTAACCAAGTATCGCCCTGATCGACCGAGCGGTATAATTCTGCGGTATCCGCCACAGCAAAGATATTTCCGCTGCTATCGGCTCCCATCGCCTGCACGGAGGCAGTGATCATACCTTTACTACTCGGATTCCAAGTTTTGCACGTATCATGAGATGCAAAAACTCCGTTCTTCGAGAGCCCTTCAAAAAAATCCGAGTTTTTTCCTAAAAGACAGAGTGCATTATCGACGTCTGCAGTTGCCGCACGCACCGATTTCCAGGAGGCACCACCATTACGGGAAAACCACAGACCGGCTCCGCCGCTAACAAGGATGCTGTTGCCCTCATCGGTCGCAACTTCTGTGCCTGATGTAATATTCAATCCTCCGGTGCCGGAAATAATATTCCAGGAATTCCCGCTATCTGCCGAAGAAAAGATCCCTGCCTGGCTTGTTGCATACAGAGTTCCGGCAGCAGAGACTGCAATTGCGGCAACAACTTGTGGGAGCGATCCGGTGCTCACATTTGTCCATGAACTTCCTTCATCTGTCGAACGAATCAGTCCGCCTGCGGTAATACCAAAGACTGAGCCGCTTGGTCCGCGGAAGAGCCGTGTGACCGGGAAAAGATCGGTCACTCCGGGTTCGACCGGAATTCCATTCGTCGAATTACTCCACGACGTTCCCTGATTGCTTGAGCTGAATACGCCTGCGCCATAAGTTCCGACGATTATTGTTCCGTTCGAATTAACGGTAATCGAAAGCAAACTTGGTGCTGTCAGTGACGCGACCTGATTCCATGTTACACCTTGATCGGTCGATTTATAGGCGCCGGAACTTGTCACAGCATACGCAACTGTCCCCGCAGGATCAAATGCAATAGCACTCTGCGAAGAGAAATCGAATGATTGGCTCGACGAAGTCCAGCTCGCGCCTTTATTCGTTGTCCGAAATACTTGCTTTGAAGCTGCAGCGAGTACGACGTTTCCTGACCCTTTTGCGAATGTCCAGACTTGCGCCCCTGCAGGACCTGCCGTCTGTTCAAATGTTGTTGGTTGTCCAAACGAATCGCCTGTAATTACCAACAAAGACAGAGCCATCACGCCAAAAAACGAATGTAATTTCATACTGATCAAGTTTAGGATGAATGACGATTAATGCCGGAATCGAATAAAAAACACACCGGTAAATACAAAGTTACAGTCCTTTCTCGCAAAATGACCAAAATCCTAATTTAATACCTGCATAATGACGACAAAATATCAACTGTGTATTTTTGCACAGGTGTTTTTATCAATGAATACTCTTCGTTTTGTCATAGTCGTATTGTGCATCGCAGGCCTCCTTCGCCTGATCGGTTAATCGTTTTTTTTTCTGTATATACTCCAAAAATCATCCGTTCTCATAATCCATTTTATATGCCAATGTCTATGCTCATATTCAGAATATTAAGGGCCAAAAAAATAAAATTGGATCTTTTTGACATAAAAAAACACTCATCCCCATTGTTATTTTAACCGCCATAAAAGATAAATTTTTGAAATTATTAGTTTAACGACTCAGCGTATAAGTTATTGATATTTAATAAATTATAAGAATCTATCTTTTACTTCAAAAATAATTTGCACTTGCTATGTTTTTTAATTATATTCGTATCCGTTTCTAGTTGCCCCTTCGCTCAAAACTGAATAGTTAGCCGTAATCCGCGAGTAAAAATCTCTCGGAGTAGTATGCCGTGCCAAAGGAGTTACCGATACTGTTTGTTTCGGTTACTCGAAACGATAAATTTGTTTCTGGCTTTGAAATAAGAGATAATGTAGGGGTGATCTTTATTCTGTAAAGATCAGCATTATTTTTTATGGCGGAAGCAACGGGAAAAAAGTTTTTATCACTAACCCATACATATATGAAGCAGGCACGTTTTCTTTTTGCCCTGTGGATTCTTTCACTCTTTGCAGCGAAAGACATATCTGCACAAATAACGCGCAGTTTTACCTATCAAGGTATTTTGGTTAATGCAGCAAACCAGCCCCTGAGCGGTGAACATCGTCTGACGGTAAAGCTTTACGATTCGCCTACCGAAGGCGCTGTTGTTCATAACGAGTCGTTCGCCACGACACTCGATAAGGGCGTCTTCAATGTGACGATCGGTTCAGAAACGCCATTCGAACCTCATTTTTCGTTCGCGAAGCAATACTGGATCGGCGTCAGCGTGGACGACGGCGTCGAAATGACACCGCGTACGCTCGTTACTACCGTCCCGTATGCTTTGTCGTCTAATGAGGCAAGTGCGCTTACGCCAAATGCGACAGGAGCCGTACGCAGTTTCAATGGCCGCACTGGTGATCTCGTACTTAAAAGTGGAAACGGTCTCGATATTGAAACCGTCGGCAACACGATCACGATCTCGACTGCACTATCAGGTTATAAAGGCGGCGGAGCGCCACAGCAATCATTTGTAAATAGTGCGGCAGGAACAGCAAATCAAATATTTGTAAATGGTGGTGTCAGCGCGCAAACAGGAGCAGTCACACTCAGTCTTCCGCAAGATATTGCTACAACCTCTTCCCCAACATTTGGCGGGATGAAGGTGACAAATTTAAACACCACAGGCATCGTACATAACACATTGACAGGTACATTGTCGACTTCGCTGATCGTCGATGGTGATGTCAGCCCAAGTGCGGGCATTTCCGATTCCAAACTTGCAACGATCTCAAGTGCAGGAAAAGTAAATAATTCTGCTACTACCGCAACATCCTCGAATACGGCGAATAGCATTGTATCACGCGATGCATCAGGTAATTTCAGCGCGGCAACGATCACTGGGAATCTCAATGGCAATGCAACGACTGCATCGACATTCACCGGTTCGCTTTCAGGGGATGTGACAGGGACAGAATCATCAACGGCCGTTAGCACTGTCGGTGGCCAGTCTGCAGCTAATGTTGCTTCGGGTGCAGTTGCGGCTAATGCTGCAACAAATGCGAATACTGCAAGCACGATCGTCAAACGCGATGCGTCCGGTAATTTCAGCGCCGGAACGATCACGGGTAATCTTAATGGCAATGCAACGACTGCAACGGCTGCATCGACATTTACCGGCTCGCTTTCAGGGGATGTGATAGGGACAGAATCGGCAACAGTCGTCAGCACTGTCGGTGGTCAGTCTGCAGCAAATGTTGCTTCGAGTGCAGTTGCGGCTAATGCTGCAACAAACGCGAATACTGCAAATACGATCGTCAAACGTGATGGTTCGGGTAATTTTAATGCCGGACAGATGACCGGAAATTTAAACGGCAATGTCATCGGTAATCTTGTCGGAAACATAACAGGTAATCTTACCGGTAATGTTGTCGGTAACCTGACAGGCAATGTGACAGGTAATATAACAGGCGATGTCAGCGGCACATCTGCAAATGTAACCGGAGTCGTGACCGAAGCGCACGGTGGAACAAACCAAAGCACATATACAGCCGGTGATATGCTCTATGCTTCGGGCGCGAATACGCTTTCGAAGCGTTCGATCGGCGCTGCAGGAAACGTGCTTTCAGTTTCGGGCGGGATCCCGGTGTGGTCAGCTCTGTCATCGCTTGGCGTGACATCGGTCGCAGGTACTGCGAATCAGGTACTCGTTAATGGCAGCACTTCCGCTCAACTTGGCAGTGTCGCATTATCCTTGCCACAGAATATTGACCTTGGCGCAACACCGCAATTTGCGAATGTGAATCTCACTGCTATTCCGAATAGCAGTACATACACTAACTTTGTCGTCTCGGCCGGAGGCGCATTGCAAACCCGCAGTTTCGCATCGCTTGCGAACGGATACTGGGCACGCGGCGGAAATGCCGGTACAACTCCAGGGACTGACTATGTCGGTACCAGCGATAACACCGCTTTGTATTTGGGAGTCAATGGCGCAGCACGACTCGTGCTCGGAACGAACGGAAGCATGCAACATGATGCAGGCGGCAACACACGAGGCACCAATGCGATCGATCTACAACTGACAAGAACCGATGCTTCACACATTGCTTCAGGCGATTACTCAGTGCTTGCCGGTGGCCGTGACAATACAGCCAGCGGTACCGGCTCATTCGTCGGAGGCGGCGGCACCGATGGAACGACGGTTATTCCGAATATTGCTTCCGGCAACGGATCGGTCATCAGCGGCGGTCTTTGGAATACTTCGAGCGATGAAGCAACTGTTGTCGCAGGAGGTTACCACAATACGGCAAGCAATACAACAGCAACAGTCGGCGGAGGATCTGCAAATACTGCAAGCGGCGGGTTTTCGACGGTCGCCGGAGGCAGTGGCAACGCGGCAAGCAGCATCGCCGATCTTGTCAGTGGCGGTTATCAAAATAATGCGAGCGGCGGATACTCCACTGTAGGTGGAGGAACAGGAAATAGTGCAACAAAATATGCTTCGACCGTTAATGGGGGCTTCGGCAATACTGCAGGCGGGCTCTATAGCAGCATAAACGGTGGGAAGAGCAATTCTGTCAGTTCAGACTACTCGTCGATCGACGGAGGACTCTCTAACACAGTGAGTGACCAATATAGCGGAGTCGGAAGCGGGTTTAACAATAGTGTCTCAAACACGTTCAGCTTCATCGGTGGCGGACAGAATAATGAAGCAGGTTCGTATTCCGGTGTAGTAGGCGGCGGTTATAATAATCATTCGCTCGCTAATTATTCAGCCGTTGTTGGCGGTCAGCTCAATTATGCTGAAGCAGATTATACATTCACCGGGGGTGGCTACAACAATATCGTTGAAGCTGGCTACTCGGCCACCTCAGGCGGTTACAAGAACATCGCAGATGGCTCGTACGAAGTGATCGCAGGTGGATATTCGAACGCAGGCTATTCCACGGCCGGCGTCGTCTCGGGCGGAGCTTCGAACCAATCGGTCGGAGATTATTCTACGATCGACGGCGGATCGAGCAACACGACCAACGCAAATTATTCGACGATCACCGGCGGTGCGAATAACACGACGACATCCGGCGCTGATTATTCAGTTGCATACGGCAATTCGGCAAACACATCACAGTATGGACAACAGGCGCAGGCAGCGGGTCAGTTTTCTTCCAACGGCGATGCACAGACATCCGTCTATGTAGAGCGCGGTTCGACTAACAGTACCACTACCGTGAACTTGGCTCTTGACGGCGGCTCGACCGAACTTGTTGTACCGGGAAGCACAACGTTCGCGTTCAAGATACTTGTCGCTGCTCGTGACGACGCCGGAAACTCGGCAACGTACCTTATCGAAGGTAATGCCGCTAATAATAGCGGCACAGTGACGATCACATCGTCTGCTACAACAAGCTACACCAACGGATTCACCACCGGTTCTGTATCAGTCAGTTCGAATAGTGCGACGATGCGTATCAAGGTTAGCGATTCCAATGGGTCGCATACGGTTCATTGGGTAGCCCGTGTGGAAACAGCAGAAGTTATGTTTTAAAGTCAGAAAGAGTAGAGAGAGAGTTCGATCTGACTTTTTTAAGAGAAGGCTGTGAAGCGATTTGCTTCACAGCCTTTTTCTTTTGATCTTACTTTCGGGCGGAAATAATTTTATGTAATGCAACTTCGGAAATAAACTGTTCGAAGAGCTCACCGGCAAGCGGTTCGTCAAAGCCCATTCTCTCAGGATGCCACTGCACGGCAAGAAAAAATGGTTTTGTTGTTTGATCTTCCCATTCGATGGCTTCAATGATACCATCATTTGACGAGCGAGCACTGACCTTCATTCCCGGTGCAACATTTTCGATGCCCTGATGATGAGCGCTGGTAACATTCGACTCTGTCCGTCGTGTCGCGCGTTTCAACAATGTCCCGGCTTCGATATGAATGTTATGCCTTCTGTCACTTTGTCCACTCTTTGAATGCAGGGCGAGGTCTTCAGGTGAAAGATTTGTTATCAACGTACCGCCATAATGCACATTAAGCATTTGAAGTCCCCGGCAAATACCAAAGATCGGAAGCCCGCGTTCGTCGGCTCTTTCTGCAATCCTAAATTCGTTCGCATCGCGATTTTCATCGATCTCACACATATCGCGTTCGCTCTCTTTTCCGAACCGCGCGGGATCAATATCAACTCCTCCGGTAAAAAGCACCCCATCAACCAATTCGATCGCTGACGGATCACTCGAAAGATCGATCATTTCCAGTTCATCATGCTGCTTCGAAGCCGCATGCCTGAGAGCCACAATGTAATACTGATACTTTGCAACCCCGCTCGGAGCGTAACTGAGTCCGATCGTCAAATTCATTATGTATTCGCAGAAAATATACTCTCTATTGCATTATGAAGAATGTCTTCACCACGAGAAATGACAGTCCGAGACCGTACGACAACCAACGGCACAGCGATTGTCATTTCTTGCACGAGACTCAACAATTTCAATTCGTCTTTTGTCGTAGTAATGACAAGATCGCAGTTATCATGCGCTGCGGCTGTCTCGATCTCGGCTATCATCCTACGATCATACATAGTATGATCTCGAAACCGTAGAGGTATAACATTTCGAAAAAATGGCCGAATAGAGTTTTCGAACGATCCCGGATTTCCAATGCCGGAAACAGCGAGAACGGTCTTATTTTTAAGCTCGGGCAATTCAAAAAAATGTTTTTGCGGCACAATTTCCTCGAACGATTCGATCTTTGTAGCAGCAAAAACAACAGGTTTATTCACCGTCTGCCAGTTGGATGAAGCCCAGTTTGTGATCATAATAATATCAGCATCATTAGCTGCCGAGATCGTTTCGCGACCTTTACCAAATGGAATGACCGCCGGTATGTCTTCATCTTCATTAATAAGAAGTATATTGAGATCGCGTCGAATACGCATGTGCTGAAACCCATCATCGAGAATGACAACCTCTGCGCCAAGCTCTGCCGCTTTTTGTGCGCCTCGCAAACGATCTTCATCGCATAGAACGATCGCGCGTTGAAGTTCCTGTGCATAGAGCATTGCTTCGTCGCCACTTTGGTCAAGCGTTGAATAAATGTCATTAGAATCCCGCACAACCAGCAAGCCATTCGATTTTCGTTTGTAGCCGCGCAGTACGATCGCAACTCGCTTGTGATACTTCTGCTCGATCAACAGGGCAAGATAGATCGCCAGAGGAGTCTTCCCTGTACCGCCGGAAGACAAATTGCCGACGGATATGACCGGAATTGAAACAGCATCTGAACGAAAGAACCCCCTGCGGTACAACCGCCGCCGCACCCACATTCCCCATGCATACGGATTTACCAGATCAATCAGCATAATCCGTTTTTAGAGACTGAAATGGAAGAGACATTCGGTTCAAATACGCAGCCTGTTCTTGCTCCGATCGCAAATATCCGGTATAATCGATGCGATGCGGCGTGATGATGACGGAAGAGAACGGATACGGAATCTCAAATTTATCCCAACTTGATGAAAGTATCTTTTTTCGTTTGTGTTCGATCTCGAGAAAATATAACGGCAGATCCAGTCCGTTTGCAGCAATGAATGCCCCGCGCTTAAATATTTCCGCCGGACCTTGCGGACCGTCCGGCGTAATGACAAGACGCTGTGCATCGGCTGATCGAACGAGGTCCATTGCCTCGTCAAGCGCTTCCATCCCGCCTTTACCACTTGAACCTCGGACAAGCTTGTACTTCCATCGTGAAAGAATACTTGAAAGATACTCTCCGTCTTTGCTTCTTGACACCATTGCAACGGAGTTGCTTCGCGAGACCCACCACCCGGTAAGCATTTTAGCATGCCAGAATGCGACCACTGCTCGCTCCGGTAGCGCTTCGCCTTCCCATCGTATGCGAAGTGTTCGAACGAGCGCGGAAACGCCAAATGCCAATATCGTGGACTGTATCATCTGAAAAGATATGCCGCAACGCGGCGGGAAGAAGATGCATCGTGGCTTTCGAGATGCACATTTATTTCGTGCAGCTCGTTCTTGAAAACATCACGTTTTGAATTCACATCCACAATTGCATCCGCGATATTCTCCGCCGTCATTTCGCTTTGAAGTAATTCAGGGTATAATTTTTTTCCAAGTACGATATTTGCCAACCCGATAAATTTGAGTTTCACAAGCATTCGTGCCATCCAATATGTCGGCCAACTTGTCCGGTAACAGATAACACCAGGCAGCTCACTGAGCGCCGCTTCGAGCGTCGTCGTCCCGCTCTTGAGAATTCCAAGCTGCGAGTGATACATTAACTCGTGAATATCTGTTTCACTACGGAAACAAATAACGTCGTTTCCCCCTGTTACATACAACTCGTTATTGACTGTCGAAGATTCGACAATGATCGGTTGGACATTCAGTTTTGCAACCAATAACTTTGCCGCATCCGTCATAACGTGAATATGTCGGCGTACCTCTTCATTCCTGCTTCCTGGAAAAAGCAACAGCCATTCTTTTGAAACATCAAGACCGAATTTCGCTGCGAATGTTTCACGTGTTACAAATTTCGCTCGTTCGTCTGCAAGAATTTCTACAAGTGGATGTCCGACAAATTCAGTTTGCAGTAAACCGGCATGCTTGTAAATATCCACTTCGAACGGAAAGATTACAAGCATTCTCGATACTGACGCAACGATCTTCTTCACCCTCGATGGTTTCCATGCCCATACTTGCGGACTAACGTAATATATCACTTCGATCCCCCGTCGTTTTGCTTGCGCCGCAAAGCGAATATTGAATCCCGGGTAATCCACTAATATCACGGCATCGGGCTTTGTGTGCGGATCATCGAGAAGCGCCGTCATTTGCGTGAACACACGGCGAAAAAATCCGTAGCGCTTGGCAACTTCGAGAAATCCTACAACAGACATTTCACGTATATCGTGAAAACATTCCATCCCCTGCGATCTGCATCCGTCGCCCGCAACCCCGAAAAATTTGACTGAGATATTTTTTCCTGCGGCAATTTTTTTTGCTTCGGAAATAACGCGTGCAGCCAGACGATCGCCCGAGCGTTCGCCGGCGATCAGTAAAATTTTACGAGGGACTGCAGGTTGCACGGCAGGAAATTTACGAAAGAAACGTCACGCATTCACCAGACGCTTCAAAAAGGCTCCGGTATACGAGTTCTTTGCGGAGGCGATCTGCTCGGGCGTGCCGACTGCAACAATATCACCGCCCGCTTCGCCGGCTTCCGGTCCGAGATCGATTACCCAGTCGGCACACTTGACAACTTCGAGATTATGCTCAATAATGATAACGCTGTTGCCCGCGTCGACAAGCGCATTGAGCGCAGTAAGCAGCTTGGCGATGTCATCGAGATGAAGTCCCGTCGTCGGTTCGTCGAAAATAAAGAGCGTGTTGTCTTTATCACGTTCGGCAAGATAGGTCGCCAATTTGATGCGCTGCGCTTCGCCGCCGGAAAGTGTATTTGCCGGCTGGCCGAGCTTCATATAGCCAAGCCCGACATCTTCAAGCGTCTGCAATCGCGAAACGATCCGTTTATTATCAGCAAAAAATTTCAACGCTTCACTGATCGTCATATTCAGTACATCGACGATGTTCTTGTTCTTGATCGTCGCTTCGAGCGCTTCTGCTTTATACCGCGACCCCCCGCATGTCTCACACAAAAGATACATATCCGCAAGAAATTGCATCTCGACCTTTACGAATCCCTCGCCTTGGCACGTCTCGCATCTGCCGCCGGGAATATTAAACGAAAAATATCCCGACTGCAAGTCGCGTTGCTTCGCATAGAGCGTCCGTGAAAATGCTTCGCGAATATGATCGAACGCATTTACATAGGTTGCCGGATTCGAGCGCGGCGTTTTGCCGATCGGTGTTTGATCGATCATCACGACTTCGCCCACATACTCTGCGCCTTCTATTGATGCGAACGCGCCGATGTCATGAACCGGCTCGCCTTTCTCTTTTCGCAAGCCATTATACAGGCAGCTATGAACAAGGGTGGATTTTCCCGAACCGGAAACACCCGTCACGGCAGTGAACACGCCGACCGGAAAAGCGACATCAATATGCTTCAAATTATTTTGCGACGCTTCTTTGATGCGCACCGATAATTTCGGATTGGCCTTGCGTCGCTTCTTGGGAATAGGAATGGATTTTCGACCGCTAAGATACGACGCAGTAAGCGAGCGAGTTGGATTTACTTTTTCGATCTCACTCAGTGAGCCGCTGAAAATTATTTCGCCGCCGTGTTCACCGGCATTCGGACCGAAATCAACGATATGATCTGCCGCGCGAATGATATCTTCATCGTGCTCGACAACGATCACGGTATTGCCGAGATCGCGGACGCGTTTGAGAATGCCGAGCAGCCGCTCGCTGTCACGTTGATGAAGTCCGATACTCGGTTCGTCAAGCACATACAGCGTGCTCGTGAGCGCGCCCCCGAGCGAACTGGCAAGCTGAATGCGCTGCGACTCGCCACCCGAAAGAGTATTCGATAATCGGTGAAGCGTCAGATATCCAAGCCCAACATCATCGAGGTATCGCAGACGTTTGGTGATCTCATCAACGACGCGCTCGGCGATCGTTTTCTCGTATTCCGAGAGCACCAGCTTATTAAAATGCTCACGTGCCTCGCTGATCGTCATCTTGACGACATCGAAAATAGTATTATTCGCAACCTTCACATTTAATGCCGCCGGACGCAAGCGCGAACCGTGACACGCCGGGCACGTAGTATAACCCCGATACCGTGAGAGAATCACACGATAATGAAGCTTGTACGTCTGCGTCTCCAGTTCGTGGAAAAACCCCGACAACCCCTTATAGCCCGGGCTGAATCCTTCCCAGACCGTTTTTTGCTCTTCGTCGGTGAGTGTCGCATACGGCACGTCCATTCTTACGCCCGCTTCCTTAGCGATGCGTTCGAGATCATGAAGAAAACTCGAAAATTTAGATCCCGTCCAGCATGCAATCGCTCCTTGACGAAGGGTCTTCGAGCGGTCCGGCACGACGAGGTTCATATCGATCCCGATCGCACGGCCGAAGCCTTCGCATTCGGGGCACGCGCCAAACGGACTGTTGAATGCAAATAATCGCGGCTCGGGTTCTTCGTATGGGATGCCACAGTTCGAGCATTCGAAGCGATCGCTGAAACGGTATTCCGCTGTTGAACCATCACGCTCTAATTTTGCAGCGATCGCAGTGCCGCTGCCTTCGCGAAATGCGGCTTCGAGTGAATCGACAATGCGAGCGCGAAGTTTTTCATCGCCCACTTTCCATACGAGCCGATCGACAAGCACACGAACATTCTCCGAGGAAATTGTTTTCGGCGGCTCTTCGGAAAGTTCTAAGATACGTTCGTGCCCGGCAAGGGTGATCCGAAAAAAACCTTGTGCGCGAAGATTCTTCCATTCTTCTTCCATCGGTTTTTTCGAATGCCGGTGCATCGGAAAAAGAATGTAAAATTTATCGCCGTCTCTTAAATGCTCGGCTAAGTGCCGCACGACAGAACTCGGCGTATCCTTGCGAACGACCGAACCGCACCGCACACAATACGTGATGCCGATGCGTGCATAGAGTACGCGCAGATAATCGTAGATCTCCGTCTGCGTAGCGACGGTCGAACGAGGATTACGAACGAATGTTTTTTGTTCGATCGCGACTGCCGGCGAAATTCCGGTCAGCATATCGACATCCGGTTTCTGCATCCGCTCGAGGAATTGCCTCGCGTACGCCGAAAGGCTTTCGACATATCGGCGCTGGCCTTCGGCATAGAGCGTATCGAATGCAAGCGACGATTTTCCCGAACCGCTGACGCCCGTAAAGACAATAAACTTATTTCGCGGAAGCTCTAACGAAACATTCTTTAAATTATGGACTCGCGCACCCTTAATCGTGATCGGCTTTTTAGACGACGGCAACGCCTCACGCGAAGCCGGAAGCTCTGCGCGGATACTTTTCTTTTTCTTCGTCGTTGCGATCATCTATAGTATTAACGATTCTGCGTTCCGAGGTAGCGTGCTTTTATGACCGAGAGGTGGTGCATCTCATGCCCGGCAATAATATACCCGAGCGCACGGACGGAAACCGTAGCCTTGTTTGCCGTCCCTGTTCTCAACAGCCGTTCGTTGTCGAGACTTTTGAAGAGCTCGATGCTTGTATGGCGAATAGCTGAATACTCTGAAATAATATCGTTAATGCTGCGTGAGTCGGCGTGCGCTTCACGGGCGAACGCATTCTCGTCGAATCCTGCGAGCTCTGTCTTATCGCCCCGCGCAATTCGCAAAGTGCGATACCCGAATATATGCTCGCTATCGATAATATGACAGAGCACATCCTTCACCGACCACTTATTCGGAGCATAACGAAATAATGATTCCTCTTCGCTTAGCGAATTTGCAAGAGTTGCAACACTCTCCGTTTGCGTCTGGAAATAGCTCAGGAGATCGCGTCCGGGCACAAGTGAGATATACTGATGATAGTAATCGAGATACTCGCCTCGCTCGGGTGGTACAATGACTGGATAACTGCTCATCGTGCTTATACCATTTGTTCTTCGCGCTGGAATGATTCGATGCCGTTGGTGAAGCGCTCGACAGATGATCGAATCTCCGCAAGATCAAAAAAATGTTTGCCGGCAGCATTGCGAAGTTCTCGTGCTACCGTCTCCTGCGTTGAGGCGACGATCACCCGTTTGCCGTAACTGCGCAGCAGTTCAACGGCGCGTTCGAAATCGCCGTCGCCGGTGACGAGAACAGCTGTATCGTATTGCGCGATGGTCGTAAAAAGATCGATTGCCATTTCGAGATCGAGATTCGCTTTGCGCGTCAGCTCACCCGAAACATCGTCGCGAAAATACTTGATGGATTTCACGCGAACGGTATAACCGGCGTGATTGAGATACCCATAAAAACGCTGCTCACGAGGATCAGGCGGCATTTTCTGCGATGCATACCAGAATGCGTCCCCGATCGTGGCGCCTTCGGAAAAATACTCGAGCAGTTTACGCGGATCGAAGAACCAACCGAGGGCTCGCTGAGCATAATACGCGTTTTCGCCATCGACAAAAACGGAGACACGGTTCGACCCATTTTTAAAAAGAGGATGTAAATTTGTTTCCATATTATACATTGATGAAGTACGATAGTAACACGCCGCATACGCGGACGCGAATAATCAATTAATATATACTTTTTCCGGTCGCTCGATCGAACAGATGCAATCCACGACCGCTAACACTAACAGCAATTTCATCTCCGATGTTCGGTATCCTGTCGTGATGGCGCAGTGTCACGGAAAGTGTCCCGTTTTCTGAAAGCGAAGAGGATATATAGCAATGCGTCGTCGAACCAAGACGCTCCACAAGCTCGACTGTGCCTGTGATCGAATTGGAGTTATTTTTTTCAGTAAGCTGAAGTAATTCCGGTCGAACACCAAGAATAACATTTGTTGCTTTCGAACTAGTATCTACCGGTAATTTTAATTTACCTGCGGCGAATACTTTTTTCCCGTCCTCGTCTTGCAAAGAACCCGCGATCATATTTATCGTCGGAGAGCCGAGGAAGCGCGCGACGAACGCCGTTATCGGCGAATTATAGATTTCCGTCGGTGTGCCGGTTTGCTCGATGCTGCCATTATTCATCACGACGATCTTATCGCCCATCGTCATTGCTTCGGTCTGATCATGCGTCACATAAACCATCGTCGTCGCAAGGCGGCGCTGAAGTGATTTCAACTCCGTCCGCATTTCGGTACGGAGCGCGGCGTCGAGATTCGAGAGTGGCTCATCGAAGAGAAAAACCTGCGGCTTGCGAACGATCGCACGACCAAGCGCGACGCGCTGACGCTCGCCGCCGGAAAGTTCTTTCGGCTTGCGCTCGAGCAATCGCGTGATCGCAAGCATATCCGCAGCGGCGCGGACTTCTTTCTCAATAATGCTCTTCTCGGCTTTTCTGATCGTCAGTGGAAACGCAATATTCTCATAGACCGTCAGATGCGGATAGAGCGCATAGTTCTGAAAGACCATCGCAACGTCGCGGTCTTTCGGATGCAGATCGTTCACGCGTTTGCCGGCGATGGAAATATCGCCGCCGGAAATTTCCTCGAGCCCTGCGATCATCCGAAGCGTCGTCCATTTTCCGCAGCCCGACGCACCGACAAGCACAACGAACTCGCCCTTCTCTGCAGTGAACGACACACCGCGAACAGCTTCGCTGCCATTCGAGTAGCGCTTCGTGACGTTATGTAATTCTACGTGTGGCAATTATGCTTTTACTAATCTTATTCTGAACGTCGTGCCCTTCCCCGGCGCAGAATCTTTAATAAAGAGCTTGCCGTGATGATACTCCTCGACGATGCGCTTGGCGAGCGTCAGGCCCAAGCCCCAGCCGCGCGATTTTGTGCTGAACCCCGGGCGAAATACTTCCTTGCGGCGGCGCGCATCCATGCCTTTGCCGGAATCCGTAACATCGATCGTCACGACATCATGTTTTTGCTCGATCTTAACCAGAATGCTTCCCTGCGATTCGATCGCCTCGGTCGCATTCTTGATCAGATTCTCCAGCACCCATTCGAACAGCTCGCGATTGATGCTCGCAAGAATTTCGTCGTGATTTGTTTCAAGTGAGAACGCAATCGCATTGCCGAGACGCGGCATTCTGTCTTCGAGATAACCCATTACGCCCGAGACGACGGCGACGATGTTTTGCTCGCGCAGATCAGGCTTCGAGCCGATCTTCGAGAAGCGCGTCGCGATGCGATTTAATCTCTCGACGTCCTTGCCGATCTCGCCGGCAATTTTATTTACTTCGACAGGATCGTTCGCACCCAGCCCAAGCATTTCCGTCCAGCCGAGCAAACTTGATAATGGCGTGCCGAGCTGATGCGCCGTTTCGCGGGACATCCCGACCCAGATGTTCGATTGCTCGCTCTTCTTTAGATACGAAAAACTCAGATACCCGATCGCGATCACCACCGCTGCCAATAATAATTGGATGAACGGCATCCGCGCGATCTCGGCTAAGATGGCGCTGTCGCCGTAATGGATGTAATTCGTAACGATCTCCGCGCCGCTCGAATCTTTATACGTGATGCGCTCGGGCGGATGCGAACCGTCCATCCGTTTTATTTCTTTTTTGAGATAGGCGAGCTGCTCGTGCTTCGAGAGCGTCGTATCGAACGGAATATTAATATTAAATTGCTTATAGGTATTGAGATTGAAGCTCGGCTCGTTATCGCGGTCGGTGACGATGATCGGCACGCCGGAGTTGCGCGCATAATCGACCACTTGCTGATACAGCGTCAGATCGACGTCGCCGCTATTTTGGAAATACCGAAGCGCCGACGCAAGCAGGAGCGCCACGCGCTGTTCGCGGACTTTCAGTTCTCGCACCAGTCCGTTATTATAGATCAGGATGCCGATCACGACGAGGACCGACGACACCAGCAGGGCGAGCTTAATATTTGCCGAGCGCGGCAATTTGATCGCCGACGTTTTCAGCACCGGCGTTTGGGTATGTGAAGTCCGCTCTCCTGTTTCCACTACGCGTACCTAACGACAAACAATCATTGTCGGTTGCGGGCACAAACGAATCCCCTCTTATTTATAAGGAGAGGGTCGGGGTAAGGTTGACAGAGGTTGTATATTTGTACCAATGCCGAACACCCACATCCAGAAGTATCTTGCCGAAGTGCAATCCCAACTTTCTACGGGTATTGCGAAAGAACATGCCTACCGTCCAGCGCTGAAAAATCTTCTTACGGCATTATTCCCAAAAATAAAAGCCGTCAACGACGCAAAGAAGATCGATGTCGGCGCGCCTGATTTTCATTTACTGCAAGGCGAAACTCCTGTCGGATATATTGAAGCAAAAGATATTGGTTTGGATTTAGATGATAAGAGCACACAGGCGCAGACAAAACGATATATAGATGGTTTGGCAAATGTCGTCCTCACCGATTACCTCGAATTCAGGTGGTATCTGACCGATACTAAAAATCCGCGCCGTATAGTAATCCTTGCAGAGAAAAAGGGCAGTAAAATTATCCCTATTGACGGGAGCGATGAAGCTCTTTTAAATCTTCTCACTCTATTCGTTACAAACGAAGATGCCCGCACTGTAAAGTCCGCCAAGGAGCTTGCAAAGCGAATGGCAAATCTTGCGAAGATCATTCGTGATATTATTTCCGCGGCGCTGAAAATATCGGATGAAAGCACACAGCTTCACGAGACGATGAAATCCTTCAAGGATGTGCTCTTACATGACCTTGATGATGAAAAATTCGCCGATATGTATGCGCAGACGATTTGCTATGGAATGTTCGCCGCGCGTGTTAATCATAATATTGGCAAATCCAAATTCGAACGTAAGACTGCCGGATACGATCTGCCGAAAACAAATCCTTTCCTGAGGCAGCTTTTTAATACGATTGCTGGACCCGAACTCGATGAGCGCGTAATATGGGCAGTGGATGATCTTGCAAATCTTCTGCATCATGCCGATATGGAAGGCATCTTAAAAGATTTCGGCAAGCGCACAAGGCAGGAGGATCCCGTCGTCCATTTTTACGAGACTTTTCTTGCCGCATACGATCCCAAGCTTCGCGAATCGCGCGGAGTCTATTATACGCCCGAGCCGGTTGTCAGCTATATTGTCCGAAGCGTCGATCATATTCTGAAAACCGATTTCGGTCTGGAAAAAGGTTTGGCAGATTCGACAAAAATAAAACCTCCCTCTACCGGTACTCCGGGAGAGGGTCGGGGTGAGGGCGAACGGGGCAACTCCGACCTCCACAAAGTCCTCATCCTCGATCCCGCCTGCGGAACGGGGACATTCCTACACGGAGTCATCGATCAGATTCACGAAAATTTCAAAGGCAACGAAGGCGCATGGAGTTCGTATGTATCCGAGCATCTGCTTCCGCGCATTTTCGGCTTCGAGCTGCTCATGGCTCCCTATGCCGTTGCGCATCTGAAGCTTGGATTACAATTGAAAGAATTCGGATATGATTTTAAGAGTGAGGAGCGGCTCAGAGTCTATCTCACCAATACGCTCGAAGAAGCATTCCATGCCGATGAAAAACTTCCGCTCACCAACTGGCTCGCAAAAGAAGCAAATGCGGCAAACGAAGTAAAGCGCGATCTGCCCATTATGGTTGTGCTCGGGAATCCGCCGTATGAAGGGACATCTGCAAACGTAAGTTGGAGCATTGTTAATGACCCCGTTAGTGGCAAAAAGAAGAATAAAAAAACTTGGATTGGCAAATTGTTAATGGGAGAAGATATTAAAAAGCATACTGAATATTATGAAGTAGACGGGCATGGATTAGGTGAAAAAAATCCAAAATGGTTACAAAATGATTATGTAAAATTTATTCGATTTGCAGAGTGGAGGATACAGCAAACCGGCTTTGGGGTTTTGGCATTTATAACAGCAAATAGCTATCTCGATAATCCGACCTTTAAAGGTATGCGCCAACATCTCATTAACACTTTCGATAATATCTATCTTTTGGATTTACACGGAAGCAGCACAAAAGGTGAAAAAAATACTGACGGTGGAAAAGACGAAAACGTTTTCGATATTACCCAAGGGGTTTCGATTGCTTTATTCATAAAAAAAGAATTTAATAAAGAAAAAAATGCCATTGTAAAACATGCTAATATCTTCGGGTCAAGAGAATCTAAATATTCATACCTTTTTAGCAATGATGTTAGTAAAACAAAATGGAAAAAATTATCCCCTCAGAGTCCAAATTATTATTTTTTTATACAAGAAAATAAGGAGGACGTTAGCGATCTATGGCATCTCAAGAAAATCTTTAATTTCGATAGTATGGGTATCACGACTGGTGATGACGGACATTATGTCAGTTTTACTTATGAGGAGGCATTAAAGAAAGAACAGGGGTCGAAAAAAAGCTTAATCAAATATTCGTACAGACCTTTTGATGATCAGTGGTTAATATATAACGTAAAGAAACTTGCACGAGCAAGGTCAGAATTGAACGTAAATTTGATAGATCAGGAAAACATGTCATTGGTGGTTCTAAGAAGGCCACGCAATCAGAAGGTAGAAAATTTTTTTGTTACTCATCTACCAACAGATAAATGTATTATATCGACTTTGGACAATGCAAATGTCTTTCCTTTATATCTCTACCCCGACACTAACAAAAAAGACCTTTTCTCCGAAGAGGTTGCGGGTTCAAATCCCGCCACGCGCGCGCCGAATCTTTCGGCGGAGTTTATTAAGGCGATGGAAGAGCGACTGCGGATGAAATTCGTAACGGACGGCAAAGGGAATCTGAAAAAGACATTCGGACCTGAAGACGTATTTCACTATATGTATGCTATTTTTCATTCGCCAACATACCGTACGCGATATGCAGAGTTCTTAAAAATAGATTTTCCGAGATTGCCGCTGACAAGTGATCTTACACTCTTCGCGAAGCTCTGTAAACTTGGAGAGAAGCTTGTGAAACTTCATCTGATGGAGAAGTTCGGCAAAGAAATGGTGAAGTTTCCGGTAAAAGGCAGTGATGAGGTGGAGTATGTTGAGTTCGAGTCCGACTCTGGGCACAAAGACAGAGTCGTGATCAACGACAAACAGTATTTCGAAAGCGTGCCGAAAGAAGTATGGGAGTTTCATATCGGCGGCTATCAGGTCGCACACAAATGGCTGAAAGACCGAAAAGGGAGAAAACTCAACTACGATGACATCGAGCATTACAAACATATCATCTCTGCGCTTTCGGAAACGATGCGGCTGATGAAGGAAATAGATGTGGTCATTAGCGCGGCGGGCGGGTTTCCGTTGAAGTAGATTGGGAGATATTCTTACAAAATTACTGTTTGATATTTATACAATGACGGCGAAAAATGGCTAATTATAAGGTACAAGCCCACTTCCATGAAAAGGGTGTTCCGATCGAAACGAACCTGAACCTCATAAGTTTTCAAGAGGATGGAAACCATATTGTCTATTCAGCAGCAATGGATATGTCCGGATATGGGAAAACGGAACAAGAAGCGATAGAATCATTTAAACTCGCGCTTGAAGAGTTTGTGCGTTATACGATGGCGAAGAATACTATATTCAAAGAACTTGCACGGCTCGGATGGAATGTGAGCGGCAAAGAAAAGAAGACGGCGCATCCTCCTTCGTTTGAAACCCTTCAAGAAAAAAATCCTGAATTTAAGCACATGATCGAATCGGTGCCTCATACAGTCATTCGCCAGCCAATGCGCATTCCGCAATATGCCTGATGTCGACAAAGAAGTTAAAGAATATTTCTCCTGCCGAACTCAAAACATTTCTTACACAACATAGATGCAAATGCACGAGGACGAAAGGTGGGCATGAGCATTGGACAAGAAGTGACCTCACCCGACCCCTCACGTTTTCAAGTCACATCGATCCTGTTCCGGAATTTGTGATAAAGAATTTATTACGTCTCATGGGCTTAGGAAAAGATGATTTCTTTGCGTGATCTTTTTGATTGATGGGGGCGGAAAACTAATAAAAAGAAGAACCCCGATCGGGGTTCGATCCGGGGTTTCGAAATAGATTCAATTGTGTACCGTATGTCGGTTCTAACACCATGTCCAATACAGGAGGGGGTGTCTGGTCATCTGCGATTCCTCGCTCAAATAAAGGGCCGTCATATTCAAATAACGGCAGGGTCCTAGCCTTCATCGACCTAGCTCCTTTCTATCGTTTGTGAAAGATCGTGTACTATTTTGTACGTAATGTTAGGAAGGAACAAACACCGTGCCAAAGATTTAATCAACCCCTCACCCCAACCCTCTCCCTGAGGGCGATGGAGTTTTTATCATAGGTGCTTCTTTTATTAACTTTTAAAAAAACGACTATGGGCACCTTGACAACGGACTTTTTATTTCGTATATTTGTACAGTGAAATCTGTGCAATCATAAGCACCTAAATTTTCATCAAGAGCCGGCGCAAGCCGGCTCTGTTGTTTTAGGAGAAAAAGTGTGGTGGGGTACACCGGATCGGATGAGAAATAATATACTTACAGACCAATATGGGCAGGATGGAAAGGATGAAAAGGATATGAATGGTTTGCCTTCGGCAGGTTTATTTAATAGATTCCTCTCTGCGCTTCGCGCGGCTCGGAATGACAGGCGCGATGGTCAGTGGCCAGTGGTCAGTGAGGCGCGGATAGAATTCGTCAAAGTGCGGGGTACAGCGGTTGTGATGAGAAATAAAGGAGTTACGGAGCCCTCACCCCAAGCCCCTCTCCTCCCTCGATTCCTCGGGACAAGCTCCGGGCGAGGGGGACTTTTACGGACGGAATGCGGCAGGGTCGGCGCCCGAGGCACGAAGACATTCATATACCGCCACGCCGAACGCGACGGCGACATTGAGAGAATGTTTTGCTCCGAGCATCGGGATCGCGACAGAAAAGTCGCAGGCGGCAAGGGCAGCGTCGCTGACGCCGGTTATTTCGTTGCCGATGACGAGCCCGAGCGGAAAATCGGCAAGGGTCATTTCGAAGACCCAGCGGCTGGCGTCGGTCAGTTCGAGAGCGGCGATGCGGCAGCCGAGCTCCCTGGCGGCGGCGATGGCGTCGGTGACATGTTTGAAATGGCGATGCGGAACAGTTCGGGTGGCATCGAGCGCCGTCTTCTCGATCTCCTTTCGCGGCGGATGCGGCGTATATCCGGCGGTGAAGACAGCTTCGAGCCGGACGCCGTCGGATGTTCGAAAAATAGAGCCGACGTTATACAAGCTCCGGATATTATCGAGAATGGCGATCACCGGAAAGCGATTCGCGGCGGACGCGGCATCTTTTTCAGAAAGCCGTTCGAGAAGAATATCCTGGTGAAGCAGTCGCTTCATGAAATAATAAATATGAAAGGGCTATTAACGCGAAGTGAGAAGGAAATGTCAGCAGGAATGAAACAAGTATTTGTCATTCCGAGTGGAGCGAAGCGAAAAGAGGAATCTATGAATGTGTTGCCTTCGGCAAACTTATTCGATAGATTCCTCGGCTGCCGCCTCGGAATGACAGCAGAAGAAACGTATCAATGTGACACGATAAGCTTCAACGACTGGCTTATTGTTTCAGAACGGATTCTAAGAAAATAGGAGCCGTTCGGAAGATTCTGCACGTCGAGGGTTACCCATTCGTTGCCCTGTGAAATAGGCGCCTGCTGGGTTGCGACCTGTCTTCCACGAACGTCGAATATCGCGATATCGACAACCGAAGAAGTCATCGGCGGCGCGAGGTACAGTGTCGTTTGGATTGCGGCAGGGTTCGGATAGAGCATCAGGCGAGGCGCGCCGGCATTTTCATTCTCGGGATACAACGACCTGATCAAATGAGAATTCTTCGCAGAGCCATTGATCGGGAAAGAAATATCGAATGGATCGTGCGGTCGTCCGGGGGTCAGAAGCGATTGGCGAAGAGTTTCGCCCACGCCAAACCAATCGGCAAGAACGGCGGCATACAAACGGCGAAATTCGAATTCGTTGACAAGATCGCCATTCTTGTCGAGGTTGCCAAGGTCAGGATGTCTGCCGTAGAGTTCTCCGTTGACCTTTGCGCCGATGATAAAATGCGGAGCTGCGGCGCCGTGATCGGTGCCGCTCGAATAGTCGCCTATTTCGCCGACGCGCCGACCGAATTCGGAGTAGGTCATCGTCACAACGCGATCGGCATTGCCCAGTGCCTCCAGATCCCTCTGGAATGCATAGACTGCCTCGGAAAATGTCCGAAGCAAAAACGCATGACCGGCGCCGGAGCTGTCGTCTTTCGAGAGCTGACAGAAATGTGTATCGAAGCCTTGGAGGCTCGCGAAATAAATTTTAGTTTTCAGACCGGCATTGACGCACCAAGCAATTCGCTGGAGATCCTGAGCGAACGGGGTGTCGGGATATGTCACGTTGCTGACGGCTTTTTCAGGAAAGAGCGAATGGAATCTTGCGGAATATACATTCGCAATATTGACAAGCGATCGGACGTACGCAAGCTCAGTTCCGCCTTGGGTCTGTGGCACAGGTTCAATAGAAGTATTTCCTGCTGCCGAGAACGTACGCGGATCGTGAACCTGGATATCCATCATCGAATTACTGCCACGAAAAATCTGGCTGCCAAGCGCCCCCATATTGATCGCAACGGGATCTTCCGGGAGTATCGCGGGATAGTTGGGATAGAGTGTTTCGAGGTAACGGCCTGCCCATCCGGTTGGGACGAGGAGGTCGGGGTCGCTGGCAGAATTCCAAATATCAAGCCCGCGAAAATGGGACAAGTCTGGGTTTTCGATGCCGACATTTTGTACGATCGCCATCTTCCCTTCTTGCCAAAGTGGCTCAAGCGCCGAGGTGAACGGATTCATCGAAAGATCCCCTCGAAGTTTAAATGTGAGCCGCGCCTTTTCCTGAACTGTCGTAAAGCCAAGATGTTTGCGATGTTCGTCGTAGAGCGGGTCTTCGAACGGAATGACAGTATTGAGTCCGTCATTTCCACCTTCGAGGAATATGATGACAAGCACGTGATCGTCTTGACGAGTGGTATTCGACATCGAATCGAGAAGCGGTGAATGCATCAGAGCCTCGGCACGCTTCGTGCCAAGCATGAACGGTACTGCTGTTGCAGCAACGCCGAGCGGTACTGTTTTCAAGAACGATCTGCGTTTCATTTGTTCGTTATGCTAATTGAAATTCCGGGGCGCTTAGTAGTCCGAAAATCATCCTACGCAGCGGCAGAATGCGCTGTGCATCTGTCATTGCAGGCCATTCGTATGAATGTACGACTCCGCTGGATGCGACGATCTGTTCAAGGCTATTTTCGTCTATTGGTATCGCAAACATTAGTTCGTTCATTTCATCAAGCATTGCGACGACATCACTGCTAAATGAAGGAAATTGTTTTGCCCATCCAAGCACGAGATCATCGCCGTATGGAATCCAATCAAAATTATATCCGGTGTGGGGATTGCACCACTGCCCCTGAATGACGCCATTAATGGCAAGGCCGTAAGCAAATGCCTCGATACGTTTAGTAAGCGTCGCTGTGTTGAGCCAAGTTCGATAGCCTTCCCAACCTTTGACGTTTGTCGGATTGCAAAGAAATTGCCCTATGTCTTGACCGTAGTACCAAAAGTTGCCTGCCGCATAGAGCGAGACCGGAAGCTCCATTTTACGTGCAAGGCTTACCATAAACTCGAATGGCGATTTGATGGCTGCTCCGCGATGAGTCCGATCGAAGAAATGAGCACTCTTGAACAGCTTCAAAAAAACAGGCTTCAACTCCCAGTTCGATGCAATAAGTGTATCAGCGAGTTCTTGAATTATCTCATCCGAAGAATCGGGAAGATCGCCCATATAAATAAAATTTCGATAGATCTTTTTTGCGATATGCCAGGCAATAGCAGCCGCCCGACGCTCAAATAACAGGTCAATGACGTCCGCCTCAATTCGAGGATCGTTTGCTTGCGCAAGACCGTACACTTTGGGCTCGGATCCCCAGATGCTCCGCTTGGTATTGAAATCAAAATAATAATCTGCAAAATAATGTGGCAACACATCAGGTGGAGGAGCTTCGAACCAAAAACGCCACCCTACAAGGGAATGAGCAAGATTGCGAACGTCATCCTGCACGTAATTCGTATTCCCGTATCGGTCGGTTATTCCCATCGTGAACAGCTCCATCAGTTCACGAGCATAGTTTTCGTTGATCATATCTTCTTCGTTCCAAATTCCATCGAGATATTTGAGCATCGCCGGCATGGTCGTGATGTCTTTGACCATCTGTTTAAAATTTCCCCATGCATTACGGCGAAGGTAGTCGAAGTAGCGCCATTCGTGTACGAAATAATAGATCTTGACCTCTTCGACTACAAAATGATTATGCCAGAACATTACGAGTCTTTCACGAAGCTGGACATCGGATTGCATCATTTGCAATGTCCACCACATATGTAAATCATGCTTCGCATCATGCTGCGCCACATCCTCTGCATGTCCGATCATATAGTCCGGTCCTCGGTATGCTGGGGTGTACATCCACTTCTCATATCCGGGAGGCGGCTGTGGCATCGCATCAGTTACAAGCCGATCATCCATTAGTTGATCAATAAGTTGCGATGGCGTAAGTTCGAGGGCAGAGCGAATGTCGGAAACAGTGGCACCGAATCCCAAACGATTATAAATATGATTTACTGTTCCTGAATCCCATGGGTTATTTGCATCCGACACCCACTCATCAAGCGACGAAGAATTCAAACTGTAATTTGCCTTGTGAGGGGCTCCGACGATTGATCGAAGAAAAGAACGTCTGTCCATTTCTTGGTATAGTAAGTTAAATATATTCTAAAAGACACGCCAAGTCATCAAACAGAAAGGAAATGTCAGGGCAATTAAATATGACCTTCATTGAAGAATGAATTCGATTCACGGCGTTGAGGGAACAACGTTCGGCGGCGTCCTGTTGAGGGAGTCCACTTTTTCAGCGGGAGTGGCGAAATTGGCAGACGCACCATCTTGAGGGGGTGGCGCCGTAAGGCATGCGGGTTCAAGTCCCGCCTCCCGCACTCAGCAGTGGTCAGTGACCGGTGGTCTGTGGTCAGTGAACTACCAACCCAAGATATAAGCGAACATCAGCGGAGCAACGATGCTGGCGTCCGATTCAACGATGAATTTCGGCGTATCGATGCCAAGTTTTCCCCAGGTGATCTTCTCATTCGGTACTGCGCCGCTATAAGAACCGTAGCTCGTCGTCGAGTCCGAAATCTGACAGAAATAACTCCAGACCGGAATGTCGTGCATCTCGAGGTCCTGATACAGCATCGGCACGACGCAAATGGGAAAATCGCCCGCGATGCCTCCGCCAATCTGAAAGAAGCCGACACCTTTGCCGCCGGAGTTCTTGATATACCAGTCGGCAAGCCAAACCATGTATTCGATGCCGCTCTTCATTACGGAAGGTTTCAGTTCGCCTTTGATGCAATACGACGCGAAAATATTTCCCATTGTCGAATCTTCCCAGCCGGGCACGACGATCGGCAGGTTCTTCTCAGCAGCAGCGATCATCCAGGAATCTTTGGGATCGATCTGGTATGAATCTTTCATCGCGCCGCTTCGAAGCAGCTGATACATATATTCATGAGGAAAGTAACGCTCGTTGTTTGAATTTGCATCGCTCCATAATTTATGTATATGTTGCTGGATGTGGCGGAAAGCTTCTTCCTCCGGGATGCAGGTATCGGTCACGCGATTGTAGCCCTGCTCGAGCAACTCCCACTCCTCCTTGGGCGAAAGGTCGCGGTAGTTCGGGACTCGCTTGTAATGGTTATGAGCGACAAGATTCATGATGTCCTCTTCGAGGTTCGCTCCGGTGCAGGTGATGATCTGCACTTTGTCCTGGCGGATCATCTCGGCAAGCGAAACACCGAGTTCGGCGGTACTCATCGCTCCGGCAAGGGTGATCATCATCTTGCCGCCGGCGTCGAGGTGTGCTACGTATGCTTTCGAAGCATCGACAAGTGCAGCGGCATTGAAATGACGATAGTGATGGACAATAAAATCTTTGATGGGTGAATTGGTCATGAATGATTGAGTAGTAACGAATGGTCTTTAGAATCCTGCCTTATGTAGTTCGTCGGTGAGTTCTTTGGTATATGTCGGATAAACTTCGCCGTAGAACGTCCCGGTCGGGATAAGAACAAGTTCGCCGAAGGTAGTCGGGTCATCGGGATTAAAATTACTCGTAGCCTGCATGGTGATCTCGTCGGGATGATTCGGGTCGTCCACATCAGAGATAACAGCAGTGAAACCAATGATAGGTCGTTCGTCGTCGGCAAGCAAACTATTGTCCCCTTTTTTCTTTTTACTCGGCTGATCGCTGAACATTTGCTCGGCAGACCTGGTCTCGTACGAACCGGTCGGGTTACCTTCGAAGCCAAGATATACGAACGGAATTCTCGCTTTCAAGGTATATCCGCTGACTACGCCGTTCGAAGTATCACGTGAAACAGTGGCGCGAATATTGGTCGAAGCTTCTCGCTGCTGATCGTTCAGGGCCGCGACACTGGAAGCTGTTACTTTCGGTGTTTGACTCATCATCCCGGGAAGCGAGAACGTCACACTATAGATCGTCGAATCTGTCTGCGTACGAAATTGAGGAATGCTCCCTTTTTTTTCTTTCGTAAAATATCGACTATCCGTATTGAATGCATCGAACCAGAGCGTTACTCGGTCGTTTTTTTCCATGTCTTCATCGCCACCCCAAACCTGGTCATCGTTAACACTGATCGAGATATACAAAAAATCATCATCATACGCAGCGAGTGCCCGTTTGATAGAACAATCTTTCCAGTCGCGTCGAAATCCGGCACCCTTTATGATAAACTTCGCTGAGGTATCGCTCATATCATGGCCGTAGCCCGGATAAACAAACCTGAGGCGGCTATATGCAGGCAACGAATAAAAGACCGAGCGCAACATCGTTTGGTTGTCTTTCGTCGAGAAAAAGCTTTCTTTGGTTATAAGTGTCTCGTAGTTTCGATAGAGGTCATGGGCCATTGCTTTGTTTTTCCCCGTCAGCGCCGGGACGTCTTCTTTATGAGTTTCAAGTTCGTCAACCATCATCAAGTCGCCGGCATAATAACTGTATCCTTCCTGCCGCCAGTGCGATTCGTCGAATTTTTGTAGGACGCTGACGACGGAGCCGTCAATTGTCAGTCCGACTTCGATCGGTGTTTCGAAGTATGTATATTTTTTTTGAAAAACATCTTTGAATGCAGAGCCGGTATTTACAAGCAGATGTACGGTCACCTCTCGTTTTGGATTGGAGAGATCGTAAAGAGAAATGGCGAGATCAGGGAGCGAATCGTTTGAAAAATCACCAATGGCAAGGCCCCAAACGCGCTGGTCATCGTAGTGATTCGCTAACACTTCCCGAAGCGACGAGCGCATGCTTTCAGGAAAAGCCGATGAAAACCTGCCATCGAGGCTGTCAATCGGCATTCCCTGCGAAAACGCAGAGCCGCTGAGAGTCAAAACAAGAATGAAACAGAGTAAGAATTTCATTACAGCAAAAATACGAGTTAATATAACGCGGCGTGGGAACTTTGAACTCCGCAAAATCCCTAACAATATAATAAGATTGTACAATAATATTGAATGTCATATCCGTTTAAGGGCATAGAATCGAAATGGCAAAGCCGTTGGCGCGACAGTAAGTTGTATGAAGTCAGCCGCGATGAGTCGAAGCCGAAGTACTATGTGATGAGTATGTTGCCCTACCCTTCAGGCGCCGGGCTGCATTTGGGTCATCCCATCGGTTATACCGCCTCGGATATCGTCGCACGGTTTCGGCGAATGAGCGGCTTCAATGTCCTGCAGCCAATGGGCTGGGATGCGTTCGGACTTCCAGCAGAACAATACGCGGTAAAAAATAAAATTCATCCTCGCATTGCAAGTGCCGACAACATCAAAAACTTCCGCCGACAGCTCGATATGCTCGGCTATGGGTATGATTGGTCACGTGAAATAGACTCGACGGATCCTGGTTATTTCAAATGGACCCAGTGGATATTTCTGAAAATATATAATTCTTATTTCGATACCACCGTCAATGCCGCACGACCAATAGAGCATCTGGTTGCTCATTTTGAAAAACACGGGACTACATTTATTCCTGCAAATCACCCGAAAGATTTCAAGACGTTCAGTTCGATCGATTGGAATAACGGCTCAGAAAAATTCAAAGCGGATATTCTTGGGAATTTTCGTCTTGCCTACCTTGCCGATGCTCCGGTGAACTGGTGTCCGGAACTTGGGACGGTGCTTGCGAACGAAGAAGTTGCAGAGCAGGAAGAGAAAGGCTTTACCGTCGTCAGGCGTAATATGCGTCAGTGGATGTTGCGCATTACGGCGTATGCGGAGCGCCTGCTTATCGATCTCAATTCGCTCGATTGGCCGCACCATACGATCGAACAGCAGCGCAACTGGATCGGCAAAAGCATTGGCGCAGAAATTGATTTTCACGTTCAGCATCACGAGGAAGCGATCCGAGTTTTCACCACGCGCCCGGATACAATCTACGGTGCAACATATATGGTGCTTGCACCGGAACACCCGCTTGTCGAACACATTACGACGTTCGAACAAAAGAAAGTAGTCGAAGCATACAAAGAAAAAACCGCCTCAAAAAGCGAACTTGAGCGAACTGAACTATCAAAGGAAAAGACAGGGGTCTTCACCGGTGCGTATGCTGTTAATCCTGCTACGGAGAAACCGATCCCGATCTGGATCGCCGATTACGTGTTGATCGGTTACGGGACGGGCGCGATTATGGCCGTCCCGGGGCATGATGAACGCGATCATGAATTCGCAAAGGCGTTCAAGCTGCCTATCGTTCAAGTAGTTGCTGCGGTCGATGGTAGTAAGATTAATATCGAGAAAGCTTCGTTTACCGAAGAAGGTACTACTGTTAATTCGGGTCTTATTGATGGGCTACCGACTGCAGAAGCGAAAGAAAAAATTACAAACTATTTTGTTGACAAAGGCATCGGTCAGCATGCTGTCAAATATAAATTGCGTGATTGGCTTTTTTCACGTCAGAGATATTGGGGCGAGCCGTTTCCGATCATCTATGTCAATGACGGCGACGGAGAATATGCAAAGGCATTGCCTGAATCTTCGCTGCCGGTAACGCTTCCCGACGTCGAATCATATTCTCCGAGTGGGACAGGCGAATCGCCTCTTTCCGTAATTACTGACTGGGTGAATACAAAGGATCCCGCAACAAGTAAATCTTCAAAACGCGAGACGAATACAATGCCGCAATGGGCTGGCTCGTCGTGGTATTATCTGCGTTATTGCGATCCGAAAAATACCGAAGCGCCGATCTCGAGAGAGAACGATGCCTATTGGAACCCGGTCGATCTCTACATTGGCGGCAACGAGCATGCAGTTACACATTTGCTGTATGCGCGCTTTTGGCATAAAGTGTTATTCGATCACGGCATCGTCGGTCATCCGGAGCCATTCAAACGGCTCTTTCATCAAGGATTATTACTCGGTGAAAATGGCGCAAAGATGTCGAAGTCGCTCGGCAATGTTGTTAATCCCGATGACATTGTCGCCGAATATGGCGCTGATACACTGCGAATGTATCTGATGTTTCTTGGGCCGCTTGAACAAGGCGGGCCCTGGAATACTAAAGGCATTGCGGGTGTGCATCGGTTCTTGAATCGTCTATGGCGTTTTGTCGCAACTGATGAAGGAGAAGCAAAGCCGAACGCGATCGCCAATATTCCGCTCTCCGGGACGCAAGAGCGAGTAATGCACAAGACGATCAAGAAAGTTGCGGAAGACATTGACGAATTGCATCTGAATACAGCGATCAGCGCAATGATGATCTTTATGAATGAATTGCCGTCGGATAGCCCCACGCCACGTGAAGCGGTGGAGACACTGCTGAAACTGACAGCCCCGTTCGCACCGCATATTTGTGAAGAAATCTGGTCACGTCTTGGTTACGAGGATTCTATCTTCAATGCAACCTGGCCGAAATACGATGAGGCAAAGACAATCGAATCAAGCGTGACGCTAATACTGCAAGTCAACGGCAAAGTGCGCGACAAGCTCGAAGTACCGCGCGGACTCTCACGTGAAGAACTTGAGAAATTTGCAACGACAAGCGATCGCGTTCAAAAGCATGTCGGCGATGCGTCCGTGAAAAAAATTATTGTGGTGCCGGATAAGTTGGTAAATGTGGTAGTTGGCTAATCTATTCCTGGGCGAGAGGAGCATCCAGTCTTTCGCGTACGACTGGCATCAGATCCTTTTCAATGGAGTTCCCAGCATAATGATTATCACCAATCGTCGCACTTTCTTCTTCTAATAATTTTCGCATTTGTATTTTTTCTTCACTTGATATATTCAAAAAATCCGGCAATCGCAAATGCTCATTGCCAAGCAAAATAGAGCCATGCTGCAACACCGCATTCCCGAATCTTCGTTGGGCTGAACCGACAACTTTCTTTCTGTCGAGTGTTATCTCATAACGGGCTGTGCTTGTGAAGCAGGCAATATTCGTTAGTGTACCCGGCTTGTACACTTCTCGGATTGGTGTTGAATCGCGTGATGAAGTCAAGGCTAGTCTCCCACCGGCAAGCGGCTGTAATAATTCAAGAAGCGACTCGGCGATCTTGTTATGAACTGCATAGATCCCTTCTCCCGGCTCGAACCGCATAATGACGGCATAGGTTAGTTCTTCGGCGTGATAGACAGCTCGGCCGCCAGTCGGGCGACGAACAACATCGACGCCGGCTTTTTTACAGACTTCAAGATTGATGGAAGACTCATCCTGTCGGTAGCCCAGAGAAATAGCATACGGCTTCCAAGTATAAAGACGTAGGACATTCGGTGCGGACGGATCGTCTCGGACTTTTTCGACAACTTCAAGATCGCGCGCCATATGGTAAGCGCCGTTTTTATCGAAATCTTCTTCGATGAGCCAATTATCGTTCGTGAAAATATTCATATTCCTGACACCTAACACCGGACGCCCGTCACCGATTCAACGCACCGAAACAACCTTTCTCATTGTTCCGAATACTCCCATGATCGTGAAAAAGATCGACCGATATATCATCAAGCAATTCATCCTTGCGACACTCGTCTCGCTGGCGGCATTTATCATACTCTTCGTCGCGATCGATATGATGGAAAAACTCGATAAGTTCATCGATCATCGCGTGCCGGGAATGACGGTCGTCGAGTACTACATCAATTTCACGCCTCAGATGATCTCACTCGTGATGCCGATCTCTGTATTACTCGCCTGCCTTTTCACAACAGGGAAAATGTCACAGCAGAACGAGATCATTGCGATTCGCTCGGCAGGAACATCACTGTACCGATATATGCTGCCGTTCGTGTTGATGGGTGTTCTTATCAGCGGTTTTTTTATTTATTTCAACGGATGGCTGCTGCCACGCGCAAATGCCCGGGTGAGCGCATTGCAGCGAAAATATGACTTACCAGGAAATACATCACTTGGCACACAGTCAAATTTACATTTGCAGGAAGGTCTCGCTGAGATCGTGACGATCGCAAATTTTTTGCCGGACGCTGCACGAGCCGATCGTGTCAGCATTTATTATTTCGAGCCGAATAATCCCATTCACCTCTATCGCCGCATCGATGCACCTCAGATGAAATGGGATTCGACAAGAAAAGTATGGGTGCTTTCGAATGCGACAGAGCAAATTTTCACCGGCGATTCATCAAAGCAACTCAAGCGGTTCATACCTGATAGTGCTTCCACGTTTCATTTTACGTTCTCACCAACCCAGCTAAAAGAACGCCAGCTTAAATATGAAGAATTGACGAACCCACAATTTGAAAATCGAATTGCTCTTGCCAAGGAAGCCGGGATGGACACTGCGCACGATGAGGTTGACTATTACTCGAAGTATTCCATGGCATTCACGTCCCTGATCGTCGTGCTGTTTGGCGTACCGTTCGCTTCGCAGAAGAAACGCGGCGGACTGGCGCTCGAATTTGCCGTCGCGATCGGCATCGCATTTGCATATATGGCATTCACAAAAGTATCCCAGACATTCGGGTACACAGGCGCTACCGATCCGCTGATAACTGCGTGGCTCGCGAACTTTATTTTTATTATTGTTGCTATTATTGTTATGCTTCGGGTTCAAAAGTAAGTTTACAAAGCCCGGATTTGACCCTTTCCCCTGAACTCTCTGGTATATTTGTCACTTATTGTTGTCGTTGTGTTAGTCTCCGATATGCGTATATTTTCACGGGATTTGATTGTCAGAACGGCAGTCATCATTCTTGGCATTTGCTCATTCTCATCTATTCGGGCGCAGTGGATACCCATCCACACCTTTCCGGATGCAATTCACACAATTTATTTTCTCGATCGTGAAGGATATCCGAACATCGGTTTTGTCGGTCTTCCCGGTCAGATCTGGCGGACTTCAGACCGTGGTTCGACCTGGACGCAAGTATCAACACCAACTTCTCTTCTGGCTGCAGTAAAATCATTCTCGTTCAAAGATTCCTTGACCGGATGGTGTGCGGTGTTGCAGGATA
Organism: Kapaibacterium sp. (SeqCode); assembly: GCA_035632315.1. Classification (GTDB taxonomy): domain Bacteria; phylum Bacteroidota; class Ignavibacteria; order Palsa-1295; family Palsa-1295; genus JAFDZW01. The sequence continues at coordinate 101,093 of DASQGZ010000034.1, forward strand.
CAACAGCACCTGCTGTATATAAAACTACTGATGCCGGGATAACCTGGAATAATCTTAGTCCGATCGGTGAAGGGACATCAATATATTATAATCTTACATCACATGCACTAATCCTGAGTCAATGGAATCATCAAGGTTCGATAAATGTCAACTCACAAGTTTCGACCGACGAAGGAACAACTTGGGCATTCATCCCAAATACAGGCTGGATGACTGGGGTTTCATTCACTTCGGCATTGAACGGAATAATGTCGGTTTATCGTCAAAATAATACTTCGTCGGGAGTGTACAGTGCAACAACCGACGGCGGAATAACTTGGACTAATATTACAGAATCGCACGAAGCTTGGCAGCCGATCGGCGTTGCCGGCACTAATACGTATTATTCCAGTTGCGAAGGTTCAACACAATTTCAACAATCGGTCGACGGTGGAAACACGTGGACAAAAGTATTTCAATTTAACGCAGGTACAGTCTTTTTAACAGGCGATGTTCGGGGAGATGCAAAAAACGTACTCTACGTCCAAACAAAAGATAATTTCTTTGCTTCTACCGATCAAGGTGCCAGTTGGTTCACGATCTGCGGGCCGGGAAACGATTTCGATACTCGATTCTTCTGGGCATCAAATGATATGATCTGGGCAGGCGAGTTCGGCACGAACATTTTATGGTACAATCCGTACGGCGTAAAGAATAACGATAAGCTGCTGCAATTCTCCGATTCGGCAATTACGCTTATATCAAATGGCTGTCAATCGGTTGATTCGGTTTTGCATTTGCTGAATTTCAGTACGTGTCCGACAACGAGTGTTCAGATCCAGAAAGTTGAGATCTTCGGAGCAAAAAAATTATTCACACTGCGCTCCGCACCGTACGATGTTGCCTCTAAAGACTCCATCGTCATTCGTTACACCCCTGATGACGCGCTTCCCGATTCCGCACGTCTTGATATCAGTTATACAATTGGGCCACTTTCCTACGTCCGGCATATCTTCCTCAAAGGGAAAGTCATACCCGGATTTCAGGCGTTTCTTTCAAACAGCCTTTCTGCAACGCTCGCTTCCGGATGTAACCCGATCGATACTATTATCTCGGTTACCGCGGGATCGTGCGACTCTGTTCATATTGATTCGCTAAGTATTAGCGGTTCAAATTTATTTTCCCTTGGAGCCATTACCCTCCCGACCGGACCTGGTCCCGGCAAGACGTTTCGAGTGCCGATCAATATCTCTGTTGGTCCAGTCGGGACATATACTGCGACGCTTCATCTTACGCTGACAAGCGGAGGTGTCACACGCGATACGACAATCCTGATGACAGCGACCATCACAAATAATGTCCCTCTGAAAATAAATTTTTCTGTGCCCTCTATTCAATTCGATTCCGTTTCAACATGCGTAGCTGCATTCGATACTCTCGTAGTGAAAAATGCTTTGTGCAAGACGCTCACTATCTCAAGTTCGTCAATCCAGCCGGGAACAAATGATTATAGCTTAGTCAAACAACCGCCATTACCCAGTTCTCTTGCATATAATCAGATCGATACGTTCATCATTGGTTTTGCACCGAAAACCGTAGGCGGACAGAATGCACAGCTTCATTTGCTCATTACATTTGATAACATTACGACAAAAGACACCGCAATCTCTATTACAGGCATCGGTTCATCCCAAGTAAATGTGATGACAAGTGTCGGAAACCTGCTGCAATTCGACACAATTGTCGAGTGTGCATCGGAAATAAAACCAATTATTATTCGTAATAACGGCTGTGATAGCGTTACAATAAAACAGATCATTTCGCCCACACTTGGTGACTTCTCAGTCGCCAGTTCACCTGTCGGAAAAGTGCTGCGAAGCGGCGACACGACTTCTTTTTTCCTGAATGAACAGCCTATCAGTTCCGGCAACAAGACGGATTCCATCATTGTCATTGTACAAACAAAAGGCGGGGCTCAGCAAGCCATTATTGTTCATTTTAATGCAACAATTCTTGGTAAAACGAGGAAGCTTTCATTCGACAATCTTATTCATCTCGATAGCCTTGCTCCATGCACAGCGTTCGATACCATTTTGAAGATAAAAAATCTTGGTGTCTGCGATACGCTTGATATCAGTTCTGTCAATGCTACCGGTTTCGCACTCGTGACGGCTTCTTCGGCAGGTCTTCCGAGAAAGATTGCCCCGGGCGACTCGCTTGAAATTAATATTAGCGTTGCCGGCAATAATGTTATGGATGGGACGGCGACGATCGCTCTGCAAGGCAGTGGTTTCGATACAACGATCACCATCATCACGACATCACGTAAAAGTGGGACACCACTAGCGTTTTCTGCAACCGATAGTGTTTTTGTTTCGACCTACTGTAACCCTGCACTTGAAACATTTACATTTAAGAACCAGAGCTGCAATACTGTTGTGATCGATTCCATTTGGCTTGGCGGTTCGCTGCAATTTGGATTTGTCCCACCTGCGAAGTTACCAATAATTGTTAAACCAGGTGACTCGGCAAAAGTTATTATCGGATTCGATCCTTCACAGCCCGGGGATTCACTCGCAACATTAACATACCAATCGAAAGCCTCAGCTATCACTCGCACTGTTTCGCTTCGAGGAGCAACCGGCGGCATTCGCGGCAGCGAACTTGTCTCGATCGCACTCGATGCTTCGTCACAAGCGATCGTCTCTGTTACAACACCGATCGGAATTGACATTATTTTACAAAATTCGGTCGGTGCATTAGTACCATTCAATTCTGTTGAGCTTTCTCTAAATTATAATACTGATCTTCTCGGCATTGGGGCAGGATCCGTTGTTTCAATGGGCGGATGGACTTTCCCACCGCCGAACCAGAGGGCAAACGGACTTGATATTAATTTTAACCGTACAACCACCGGTCCGATCGCAGGCGGAACGAAGATCGGACACATCTCATTCGCAACAGCCGTCACTAATACCGACCGCACAACGATCTCGATTTCATCGCTTGGTTTTAATGGTAACGACTCGCTGTTCGAACGTTGTGTCCTGACTCCGCAGGCTGACTCCGCACTGGATGTTGGGCTCATACAAGATTGCGGAATTCCAACACTGGTTACATTTATAGCAACCGGTACTGTTGCCGACCGCATTTCCATTCGCCCTAACCCGTTGTCAGAAAGAAGCCGCTCAGCCCTGCTATCGCTCGAACTTCATCGCCCGGCTGTGATCAATGTTTCGGTGAGTAATATTCTTGGACAAGTTGTAATGCAAAATTCGTTTGCTGAGCATTCAATGGGCGCGAAGCAATACGAACTCGAAACAGCTGCGCTTTCAAGCGGTGTTTATATCGTTCGTATCGAAGCGAGCGGAGAAGTTGCAAGCCTTCCGCTGGTGATACAAAAATAAATAACAAGTACTTATTTTGTAACCAATATCTTTGCTGAGAGCGATTCATCCGTCCCAACAGCGCGTACAAAGTATAATCCATTACTTATATTCGCAAAATTCCAATCGAATGTGTGTACACCACTCGTCATAGAACCGCTCGTGATCGTAGCTATCGTCCGGCCTTCAACGTCAGTGATTTCAAGCGTCAGCTTATTATCAGCAACAAGATCAATCATCACTTTTGCGATCGGCCCATCACTCGAATATGTAACTGAAATATGGTCTTGAGTAGGATCAATACCGCTATGAACCGCTCCATACATTTTTGTTCGCAGTCCTGCATACGCGCCGTGTGCAAGATTAAAATAATTTCCGCTCATTGTTGTTTCGCTCCGCACACCTCGCACAAGATAGATCACTGAATCATTACCGGCATGATAGTCTGTGTACGAATTTGTATCGATCGGTGCTGGTGTCAGCAGTTGAAAATGATTCGAATCTGCTAATGCGCGATACACATTATAGCCAATGACACCTGAATCTTTTGTCCACGAGAGCTGCTCGGGATATACATCGCCTCTATTCAACAATGTTGCAGACAGAGCTCTCGGCGAGACAAACGGCCGTGTCCTGAGCGTTGGATCTCCCATAAGATCGATATGGATCGTCCAGGCTCCGAGAGAACTACCAAGAAGATTTCCATTATAATCACCGATACTATTTTCTGTAAGTATCGCTGCATCGCCTGTCGAATGACCCATCGCCATTGGAAAGAAGAGCGAATATGGGCGCCCCGACCACATACATGTCAATCCATATTTTGAGCAAAGCGGTGCCCTGAGAAAATTATCCTGTACGTTCCAATCCCCAAAATAACTTCCGAAGAGAAGCGTAAAAATCGCTTTCGATTCTTTTGTCGCAAAATCTGTTGTCGCTCCAACCCCGCTTGAACCCTGATCCCATCCTCCGCCGCAGCCATACGCCCAGAGATAGGCATTTGAATCAAGAGTCGTAAACCAATCAAGTCCATGAATGCTGTCTGTGCCAACAAGCGCAGAGAAATTCCGCCAGCCGCTTGCCGCAAATGCTTCACCGCCGAAATAGCCGAAGTTATCGTCAACAAGAGCTCGCTCCGGTGCCGTAAGTATCCCTGTACGATATGCATGATCTTTCACAAGATATTGCGATAGTAATTCTTTTTCTTTCATTGCAAAAGATGGCATATTTGCCAGATCGACTCGGCCGATCTTCAGCACCACTCCTACCGGAGGTGTCACTTGGTCGAACTTCCCATCGCCGACGAGATTTCGCTGCGCAAGACGGATATTGGCTGTTGTATCGAAATCTCCATCTGTCCAATCCGATTCATCGTCATCGCCGTAATATTGATCAGCAGGCCAGGCGCCGAAATGATCGGGATGTCCGTCAGGATTCAGAAAACCGGAGTATGGCACCGGCACATGGCCGATCAGAAAAAGCGTTGAAAAGTGAGCCGGATCTTTTTCATAGATCGTATCAATCCTATGTTTAATATCGGGGACTTTATCGCTGTCGCTGACATCAAGCCGAGTCGTCATATACCCTTCTGCGAGCAGATCGTTTTCGAGCTGTGCAAGTCCATTCGCTAGATAAGACGAATTTGCGGTATCGACGACGAGAATACATCTTCCGGGATCGTCACCAACTCGAACACCGACTCCTGAACGGATATATCCGAACGAGACGATCCCCGTGCCACCGGCAGTATGGTTTGCAAAGATCTGGTATTCATATTCCGTACCGCGGACGATCGCTGTGTCAGTGAGGGTCGAATCTTTCGCAGGGATGAGATATGTTTTGCCCCATCCCGTCGCACCTGCAACACGACGATTGTAATGCTGCGCTGTTGTCGTCGTTGGACGCTTCCAATGAAGCGTAATAGCTGGCTTTACTCCGTCGACGGTTGCTTGAACGAGCACCGCCTTATCGGATGATACCTGAGCATTACCATCACATATGAAAACTGAGGTTATAAAAAAGGTAAAACCGAATATCAGTACAAACTTTCTCATAGTCGCCAGAGATGATGAATTGCTGATATAACAATGTCAATACAGGAATGTTGCCCCTTAATGTTGTTGATACATCATATCTATTAGCTCGTTATATTTTCGCTCAACTTCTTTGCGACGGATCTTTAGGGTTGGGGTGAGCAATCCATTCTCAATTGTAAACGGCTCGCGGAGAATTTGGAATCGCCGGATCTTTTCGTAGCTGGCAAGCTCGCGGTTGATCTTCGTTATTTCGCGTTCAATTGCGGTCCGAGCATCACTACCATTGCTATGTTCAGAATTCGGGATGACAAGAGCCGTACAATAATCGCGCCTTTCGCCAAGGACGACAGCTTGTTCAATGAACGGAGATGACTCGAGAAGCACTTCGATCGGTGCTGGTGCTATATTTTTTCCGTTCGCAAGTACAATAATATGTTTTTTGCGATCAGTGATCTTCAGACGACCTGCTTCATCAATAATGCCTATATCACCTGAATGCAGCCAGCCGTCCGAGTCGATGATTTCGTTCGTTGCGGCGTTGTCTTTGTAATAGCCTTTCATGACGTTCGCGCCGCGTATGAGAATTTCTCCATCGTCTGCAATGCGAAGTTCGATACCAGGCAGTGGGAGTCCGACCGTGCCCCATTTTAATTTATCGATTCTGCTCACGGCTACCACAGGCGAAGTTTCGGTCAGCCCGTAGCCTTCAATAATATGCATCCCAAGTCCGGCAAATGCTTTGCCAACATCGGGTTTCAGTGCTGCACCGCCGCTTACAAAAAAGCGAATCCGTCCGCCCGTGCGTTGTCTGATCTTCGAGAGCACAAGTTTATTCGCAACACGAAATTGTAATCGTGCAAAGAACGAAACGCGTCTGCCTTCATACTTCGCTGCGTTTTGATTTCCAATCTTTAGCCCCCAATCAAAAACTATCCTACGCAGCGCAGACATCTTATCACGTGATTGTTCTACCCGGGTGTGCACACGCTCGAAAAAACGTGGCACGGCCGTCATTACTGTAGGCCGGACTTCAAGCATATTTGACGCAACAGAATCGATTGATTCTGCAAAGGCGATCTGCACACCAAGCGTGAAAACGAGATACGAGGCAATACGCTCAAAACTATGAGAAAGTGGCAGGAATGATAAGAAAAGATCGTTTTTATTGAGAACAGGTATTGCTGCGGCAGCTGCTTCCAGGTTTGAAACGAGGTTGCGGTGCGTCAACATCACACCCTTTGGAATGCCCGTCGTGCCACTTGTGTAAATGATCGTGACTACTTCCTCCGATGACATCTTTTTCATTGTAAACGAATCTGGCGCCTGCACTTCGAGTCCAGAAAAATGAAAAAAGCCTACTCGACTATGTGATGGCAATACAATATCAGAGTCCATCACTATTACAGATCCTAACTCCGGAGCATTGTCTATGACCGAAAGAATTTTTCGAAGCTGATAATCCGTTGAAACGACAACCGCTTTCGCACCTGAATGTTGTAAAATATATTCCGTCTGCTTTGCGGTGAGCGTTGGAAAGACGGGAACAGTAATGGCGCCAATCAGTATTGCTGCAAGATCCGTAACCACCCATTCCGGCCGCGATTCACTCACGATAAGCAGCCGTTGACCATAGACTATTCCAAGTTGTTCGAGTGCAGCCGCAAATTTCATTGCGCGTCGAGTCAATTCGCCATACGAAAATGATTTATATTGCTCGCCGCGTTTCTCTTTGAAATGAATATATGGATCATTCACAAAGCGTATATCGCTTCGTTCGAAAAATATATCTTGTAATGTCCGTTCGCCCACCAAACAGGTTTTCTTTAACCTCAAAAATACAAAATTACTGCCGGAATATATTTAACCGAACAAACTAAGTTCAGAGTGTTCTGCCCCAGGTGGGTTACCTGCGAATATGCCCTTTTGAATTGTTTTCCACCCATGGTCATATTTCATCAAGCAGATATGATTGAGTATAAAGCGGCGACGAAAGATCTTCGATTCGAATTCGTGCCACGCTTTATCGAACATTGGGCGGCTGAGGTCTCTGAACGCGATCGTGATATGCGGATGGAATCCATAACTCGGCCCGCGTGACTTACCACGAGAATAGACTTTTGCAAATTCTTTCGAGAGCCGTTTTTGCATACCCATAATTTCAGGGCTTTCAATAGGTTTGACGTAGATCGTCGTCTGGTGAAATTCCCCGAAACCATCGATGCATACTTCGAATGGTTTTTCTTTTACGGCAAAATTGTTCGTGAAATCAATGAGCTCCCTCTCGACTGGAACCGGTGCTTCGAACGGTGCTATAAGCGTTGTATGAACAGGCCGTTTCATTGCTTCGTGAGTACGATATTCTTTTTCGACATATTCTTGTATTTCACGAATGTTACCGTACACGGGCTCTGGCGGGACGATCGCAAAAAAATAAATGCCTGGCCGAGCAGATTGAGACATGTTGGTGCTCATTATCATGAAGATAATATACAACATTTCGTCGAACTGAAGACGGGGGTTCTATGTGTTGTTTAACCGGTCAATTCTCTGTTTCTTCGTCGTCAGATTCTTCATCAGAATCGATGATGGTTTTTGAAACTGCAGTATCATCGCCATGTTCGGCCAACGGATCATATATGGTATTCTCAAATCCGATCACAGGCATCACCGTTCGTTCGCTATGCAGCTCTCTGATCATGAGCATAATGGCAATGCGTTCCGGAGGAGTTAGTAAGTTATCATTCGCTGCTGTGTAAATAATTTGGTTCTCCATGGTTATATGCTCGTGATACAGCTTCACCAGTTCGTCGGCAATATCGAGAAATCGTTTTTCATCCTCAATGCTAAGCGATTGTTGAATAAGATAGCCTTCCCATAGGGCCAGCAGCGCTTTCGAACGCTGCTGCATTATTGTATGCTGCTCATGAATAAAGCGATTAGGAGCCGTCGGCGATTGGAAACCAATATGGGTCACTTTTTCGAGCACAACGGGAAAGAGTGCACGCTCTTCGTCCATTTCGTGAATCGGTGCTACACGAACAAAAAATTCGAGCAGTTCTTGCCACTCGGGCGAAGTTTCGAAAGATGTACGGACTCCTACCTTGCGCGCGGCATCGACAAGTTTTGAAAATCGGTCGAGGACAGCACCGACAACCCCATGGCTGTCCCGAAAGTATCTGATCGGATCATCGTATTGTTGCGGGTCAGGTAGTTTAATCATTGCTTAGATAGATTGCAACGCTTTTCCAAGCGCGGAAATGAATGTGTCGATCTCACCCTTCGAATTATAGATATGCGTGCTAAAACGATTGGCTTCGAGATCACCTTCGGGGACGACGCGGGTTCTGATCTTATCACTTTTTTCAAGCATAACAGCAAGATCACGGTACCGATTATGATTAACGAGCTTGATCGTCGTAATTCCCGATTGCGATGTCGGTGGTGTTAGGATCGAAAATTTGGTTTTGTCAAGGGAGGCAAGTCCTTCACGTAAGTGGTTCGACAGTTCAAGCACTCGCGATTCGATTTTCGCGAAACCGATTGCCGCTTGCCATTTAATTGCTTCAGTAAGACCGTAATAGAGCGACGAGCTTTGCGTAGCAAAGTCATATCTTCCGGCGTCGTCAGCCCACTCGAGATTACCCTGATAATCCCAATGTTTATCTGACTCCGCACCACACCAACTCGGCGGAACATACTCTCGAAATTCTTTTGAAATATAGAGATACCCAGTTCCTTTCGGACCGAGCACCCATTTGTGCCCGCAACTTGCATACGCATCGCAGCCGATCTTCTTGACATCGACTACAAGCATACCCGGAACATGTGCTCCATCGACGAACATCCAGGCGCCCTTTGAATGAGCAAGTTGTGAAAGCCGATCAACCGGAAGAACGTGACCGGTCGTACACGTAATATGAGGAACGGCGATCACTTTTGTTCTCGGCGTCATTGCTTTCTCGAAACGTTCGAGGATGACGTTGTCGTCGGAATGTAACTCGATAAATTTTACGACGATCCCATGCCGTTTAGCGCGTCCGAGCCACGGGACAGCCCCGCCGCCGTGTTCTTCGTTCGTGAGCAGCACTTCATCACCCGGCATCATTCGCACGCCGGACGCAACGATAGAGATACCTTCTGTCACATTATGTGTGAGCGCAATATCGGACGCATCTGCGTTCAATAAACCGCCAATCGCTTTGTAGAGAGCCTCGTGGTCGTAGCCATAATCTGCTGTTGCATCGACGTATGCAATTCGGTCTGTCACAGCTTTCGTTACGGCAAGAGGGCTCGGGCCCATTGTGCCGTTATTGAGAAAAATAATATTCTTTGTAATTGGGAATTCATCTCGGATGTGTTCCCAGTACGCTTCTTCGCTTCCTGCAAAATATCGCAGATTCTTCGCAAACACATCGACAGGAGAAACGAATGCCGCAGCTGCCGGTGCGGCCGCTGAAAACTTCAGAAATGTTCTGCGATCCATATCAGTATGTGTAATTAGTGAAGCCGAATTGCACTCGAACGTAAGACCACCACCGGATGATCGTACATCGGATGATGGATAAAATAGAACACATCGTTCTCCCGGAAAAGATTCGCTTCGTCGCCGCGCCCAAGTGTACCGACCACGACAGATTCTGTAGAATCTTTATAAATATGTGTGAATTCCGTTACCATAATACGCCCGACGATCGGTATACCCAAATGATAATACGATGCTTCACTGACGGGGTCACGCGGCTGAAGTGTGAGAGTAGTGTCGGCGCCGGCTGATTTGAATCTGAATCTGCTTGCGACGTTTGAGGATGCAGATTCTATCTTTACATAAGCGACACCCTCATTGTTTTCAGAAAGAGGGATTGGCGGAATGACTTGGCTGCACGATATGCATTCAAGCGACGGGTCACTGAATAGTGTTGATCCACCGGGTGGGGTAACATTAATTTTGACCCGATCTCCTTCCCACCCAAGCTGAACGCTTCGGTGAGAAGCGCATCCTGTCAGAGCAAGTGTCAACGCAAGAAAAATGAATCCTTTATACAATGTTATGCTGTTTTCAGAACACTGTAGATAAACGATAGAATGCTCTATTTAGTCGCTACCCCGATCGGAAATCTTGACGACCTTTCGCTTCGAGCGATCAAGGTGCTGCAAGAAGCTCATATTGTCGCCTGCGAAGACACGCGCCATGCACGCATTCTTTTTGAACGACATGCCATCAAGCCTCGTCGGTTGGTCAGCTATCATTCTCATAACGAACGCCAGCGTGCCGCTGAACTCGCCGACGATCTTCGCGGTGGAACGGATATTGCCCTCATTACCGACGCAGGTACGCCCGGGATCTCCGACCCTGCTTGGGCCATTGTTCGTGAAGCAGTAATGTCGGGTGTTGATGTTGTGCCGATTCCCGGGGCTTGTGCAGCGATCGCGGCGTTATCTGCAAGCGGACTTGACACGTCGCGATTTGTATTCGAAGGTTTTTTACCGCTCAAAAAAGGACGCAAGCGGCGCATCGCAGCCGTCGCAGCCGAAGAACGAACAACAGTAATTTATGAATCGCCGCACCGCATAAAACGGCTTCTTGCTGAAATCACAGAAGCCTGCGGCCCCGAACGAGGAGCATCATTGTGCAGAGAATTAACAAAAATGCACGAACAGATTTATCGTGGCTCGATAAAAGAGATTTCCGAGCATATTGAAAAACAATTTCCGAACGACGTAAAAGGCGAATGCGTCCTCGTTGTATCCGGGAGCAATTCGACTATCCCTGAACAGAACGACTGATGGAATTTTTACCTAGCGATTTCGAATCCGTTCATTGCGATCTTTGTGGCGCGGACGATTATACCAAACGCTATGAAAAACGCGGCTTTTGGATGGTCCAGTGCAACAAATGCGGGCTTGTTTATACAAACCCTCGTTTAAAGCAGGAAAAGATCGCCGCGCTCTATGATGCCGATTATTTCCAAGGTCATGGCTTCGATAAAAGTATCGACTATGTTAAAGATGTGAAAGAGCATACCGCAAAGGACTCGTTCACGCTCGAAGATTGGGACTGCGATTGGATCCGCGATATTCTTTCTCGTACTCAACCGGGTAATGTCACTCCAACACTGCTCGAAGTCGGCTGCGGTACCGGCGTCTTTCTCGATAAAGCCCGCAAACACGGTTTCGTTTGCCGAGGGCTTGAGCTGTCGGAGTATGCAGCGAATTTTGTCAGGCAGATGGGAATCTCCGTCGAAACGAAATCGATCGAGGACGCAAATTATCCCGAGCATTCGTTCGATGTGATCGTCATGCGCGAAGTCATTGAGCATTTGCCACATCCGATGGAATCGTTAAAGACCGTTCACAAGTGGCTGAAAACAGGCGGCGTACTGTTCATGGCAACCGGCAATTATGACTGTCCCGAGCGCAAACTTCGCAAATCGGATTGGTTCTACTTCATGCCGGAAGGACACCTGAATATTTTTTCGAATAAAACGATGACGGAATATCTTCGCAAAGTTGGGTTCAAAGAGATCAATGTGACAAATCAAGGCGACCTATTGATGCACAAACTTCGCAGTGCGAATATTATCAGTTCCGGCTCACCTCAGCCGAAGAATCCCATCAAGAAAATGATATTTAGTCTCATCCGCTCTGTAAACCATTTCATTTCGAGCGGGATGCGCATCTATGCGGTTAAGTAGAGGGATCATGCAGCTCTTTTTCCTATTACACCACAATGGAAAAATTGGAGTTATGGCACCGGAATTATATTAAGTTTTCCACGATCATCACTTCGGGTAAAAAAACCAAGTAGTTTCCCATCAGGTGATAACTGACCGGAGGACGCGATTCCTGATTCAAGTTTGGTTTCCTGATTAGTTTTTAAGTTAAACAGCATAATACTACTCGGGTCGAAAAAAAATCTTCCGTTATCACTGACATTATATACAAAAAAACCGCCTGTTGGAGATACATCTAGGGAGAGGACGGCAGATGGAGCAGACTGAATGTGTCGTATTATAGTTCGACTCGGAACATCAAAGATAGAAAATCCTGACGAGGATAAATACACCAACTGATTTGCCTGCTGAGCAAATGCTGACACAGTATAACCTTCTCTGTCGTTTGCTGAATATTTGATCGTGAAAAGAGTATCAAATAATGTAAGTGAACATATCCCAGTGTCCGAGAAACATGCTATAAAAAGCGAGTCATTAATAAAACTTAAACCGGACGGGCCAAAATATGGTGCAAAAGAACCGGACACAGGCATCCCCCAATTGGCTACACGACGCTGTATATTTCCATTTAAAGATATAATTGCATATTGAATACTATCTGACGTATGATATTGCCATGTAAATATGAGTTTTCCTGAAGGGGAAGCGGCAATAAACTTTTGCCCCGAAACGACTAATGATTCGGTCCCAGTTAGTGGGTCAACAATAAATATATCAGTATCTATTTGTGCTAAGAATCTCTCTCCGTCTGAAACAAAGTATAGCTTGTCAGAAAATTCATTATAAGAAATTGCTTTTTCAAGTCTTACACTACTTAACTCTTGTCCTTGAAGATTAAAAGCAACTACCTCTCTTCCTCGCTGAGGGTAAGAATCAGTCCACCTTACTGCGACAATGCCTGACCCATCCGGCTTCCACCCCCAAAAAATTATGTCACTTCCAGGTGGTATGGGATTATAAGGACAGCCGCACAATAGCGGCGGCAGCAAGAAAATCAAAAAGAGAAGATATGTGCTTCGCGGTTTTACCATGAGATTATCCTCATGTTTTATGACACATTTTTACTGCCCAAAGTTACAGAATTACTTCCAAAAGAAGTAGTCCCGTCGCTGTTAGAACCCTTTTGGGTTCATTTTCGTGTATCACGATGATCTATTTGCCCGGTGGAGGCAGTTTCAACTTCACCGAGCCGCTTTGGTCGCCGCGTACTACGTTAAATGTTAGTACGTCTCCGACTTTATGATCTGCGACAATTCCGTAGAGATCGTCTTCTGTTTTCACTTTTTCTCCATCAACCGAAGTCACGACATCCCCTGCTTCGATACCTGCCTGAGATGCGACGGAGTTACGCGCAACACTCATCACAAGTACACCGCTCTCTGCATTGATCCCGAATTGCTGTTTCATATCGTCGTCAAGCGCTTGTGCAGTAATACCGAGCGCGGTATTATGAACAACTTTTTTCCCTGAACGGAAATTATCGACGATAGACTTGATGCGATTGATCGGAATTGCAAAACCAAGTCCGATCGAACCTGCGCCCATGCCACTCTGGGCGGTCGAAAAGATCGTCGCATTCATCCCGATCACCTCACCGTTGACGTTGAGTAACGGTCCACCACTATTACCGCTTGAAATGGCAGCATCGGTCTGGATCATCCCGCGAAAATTCTTCCCGTTCTCGATGCCAAGGTTTACCCCAGTATTTGAAATTACGCCAACCGTTACGGTCGGTTTATTATTTTTTTCAAAAAGGCCGAATGGATTTCCCATCGCGATCGCCCACTCACCGACTTCAACATCATCAGAATTCCCAAGCTTCAGAAACGGAAGATCGCCGGCATCGATCTTTAGAAGTGCTACGTCAGCCACCGGATCGGTACTTACCAGGGTAGCATCGTATTGCTTGCCTGATGTGGTCGTAACAATTATTTTTGTGGCGTTCCCAGCGACATGATCATTCGTGAGGATATAACCGTCCGGTGAAATAATAAAACCGGAGCCAAGCCCCTTCACTTGATATTTTTGGACATAAGAACCGCGGCGTTGTTTTCCAAAGAATTGATCAAAAAAAGGATCATGGAAAAAGTCTTGGAATGGATCATAGACCCGCTGCTCACGGGTTTCTGTTACATTAATACCCACCACCGCCGGACTTGCTTTTGCAACAGCGCGCGTGATCGCATTGTGACGGGAGCTCGAAACCTGTTCGTTTACGGAGTCACGAGCCCCGTGATCCATCGAAGCCTCTGTATATGTGACACTCGCAGTCCGCGGCTCCGATCTGGTACACGAAGAGATAGGTGCAAGTAATGAAACAAGCGCAAGTAATTGTGTAAAAAATATCATACGTTCGTTCTTCACAAATCTATCTTTATCATTTTGATGTTGCCGCAAAAACAAATTGTACTGCGAGCAACGACGGAAAAAACCTGAGCATTCTATGCGGCAGCGAATATCCGGCGACATCCGAAGTGATGATTGTATATCCCGACTGTTCGATCAATTCGCGTGCAGACTGCTTTGTATAAAATCGTAAATGTGTTTTATCAAGTATCCCGGACGCCGCGTACTGAAATTTGCCGAACAGCAAACCGAAGCGTACCCGCCAATGGGCAACATTCGGAATACTAACAACGATACGTCCGTCTCGCTTGAGAAGTTTCTTGGCAGCCGCAAGAATTGATTCGGGATCTCGCGTATGCTCAAGTACGTCTCCGAAAACAATCGCATCAAATTCCCGCCAGCCTTGCTTTGAAAGGATATCTTCCCACCCGCTTACCTCGATGTCAAGATTTTTTGCATCGCTCATTCGCGTTCGTGCGGTGACGAGAGCAGCTGTATCGGTATCTATACCAACCACGCGAGCATTTTTCCGTATACGAAGCGCTTCGGCAAAAATGCCGCTATGACATCCTACATCAAGTACGTACGACCCCTCCGGCACAAAGCTTAGTTGGATGCTGTGGGTGTTGGAAGGATTATCCAACTGGGCGATGAAATCGTATTTAAGCGCGCTGTCTGTCACGAATATTTTTAAATTCTTCATTGGCCGGTCCGATAAATCGTGAGATCACGATCGCGGCGATAACAATGATAGCGTAATGAACTTGAACGACGAATATTTGTCCCGTCATCGGTAAATATACCAGGCTAATGTGGTCAGCATAGAGTATCAGCTCGATGAGCATTGCTCCAAATGTTGCAAGGAACGCCTGAAGGTGAACATTCTTCCGAACAAGCATTGAAAATGCATAAAAAATAAGCCACACCGCAATAAAAATTGGGCCTACGATCGATAAGATCCCTGCTGCCGTTGCAAGGCCTCTGCCGCCATGAAATTTTATCCAAATCGAATAGCAATGCCCGAGCACAAGCCCTACAATCACATACGGTAACAAATAAATTCTTTCAGGATGTGAGGTGAGATAAAGAGTCGGGAGCGCTCCTTTAGCCACATCAATAACCAGCACAACAATCCCGATCAATTTCTTTCCGGAGACTTCGTACGCATTCCGTGCGCCAATGTTGCCCGAACCTTCCGTACGCAGATCGCCTCCTCCGCTCGCCCGCATCACAAGATACGCAGTCGGGAACGAGCCGATAAGGTAACTTAAAATGAATCCGAGCGTTATATCAAGCATTATAGTTATGTAACATCAACCGTACGTAACACTGAATTTCCGATAAATGTCTATCATACACCAATATCTCGATCTTGCCGTATCTCTCGCACATGAAGCAGGCGCTTATGCGCGCGGCGCGAAAAATGATACACTTGAAATACAATCGAAGACGAACGATTTCGACCTTGTTACTCATGTTGATAAACACAATGAAGAACTATTAAAAAATGGCGTTGCAAAACATTTCCCATCGCACGATTTTCTCGGTGAAGAAGGAACAAGAACGCAAAAATATTCTGAGGTGAAATGGGTGGTCGATCCGATTGACGGAACATTGAACTATGCCCATGGCTTACCGATCTGGTGCATTTCGATCGGTGTTGAAGTTTCGGGAGTAATTGAATGCGGGGTGATCTACGATCCGTCGCGAGAAGAAATATTTACGTCTATTCGAGGTGAAGGTGCATATCGGAACGGCGAACGAATTACTGTTTCGACGCACAACGACCCCTCCCGTTCAATGTATGTAACAGGCTTCCCATATAATATTTCTGAAAATCCATACAATGACATTGAGCGCTTCGAGCGATTTTTGCGCCGCGGACTGATCATACGAAGACTTGGCAGCGCAGCACTTGATTTAGCTTATGTCGCCTGCGGCCGTTTCGATGCTTTTTATGAAGGCGGTTTGTCCCCATGGGATTCTGCGGCCGGCTCATTACTCGTTCGCGAAGCAGGCGGCAAGGTCACTCATTTCGATGGAAAGGAATATTCCATCTATAAAAAATCGATCATTGCAAGCAATGGCATCCAACACGAATACATCGAAGAACTTGTACGAGGCGAATCCTTTAGAATGTGACCGTGGCTTTTTTATTCGTCGGATCGTAGGTTGTTGCAAAGGAAGTAAGAGGCGTTTGTGCCGGTCCGTTTGTTACTTTCCCTGTCAGATCGAAACGAGAGCCGTGACAACTGCATGAGATCTGCTGCCCGTTAATATCAATGCTCGGATAACCACAACCTGAATGAGTACAGACCAACAAAAGCGTTTCATATACTGTCGAACTACGCCGGACAACAAGCAACTCCCGCCCGCTTGACGGTGCGGTCGTATGAATGGCCATATTATCGGAAGTAAGTGAAGAAACATCCACAGTCAATGTTTTACCTGCATCAGAGCCTGCCCCTGTATCCACGGGATTACTATTACCGCAGCTTTCGATGATAGATGCAACCGATCCGACGATCGTGATCCCGACAAGAGATTGAGCTGCAATAACGAGAAAACCACGGCGGCTATGTTGCTGTCCTACTATATCCATACGTCAAATAGTTATTAAAAGTATTAAATTACTGAACTACAGGAATGACACAGATCATTTATTAACGTTTCAATGGGCAGTCATTCGTGACCTATTATGAACAAAAAATCATAGACAAAATAGTACCACCACCTAAAATTTTAAATCTTAGGGAAATGGTACTATATATTCTTACTCAAAGGAGCTTAGAAAGAAATCGTTACTTTTTTTGACGCAGCATCAAAAGCCGTTGCAAACTTGTCAAGTGGTGCAGTCGTGGGACCCTGGATGACATTGCCATTAATATCATATTGTGAACCATGGCAAGCACAATTAATCTGTGTCCCGTTGAAGGCAAGATTAGGAGGCTCGCAGCCCATGTGTTTGCAGATCATAAGCAATGTTTCATAGTTTGTTGCTGAAAGACGGATTATCAAAAGCGGCCTTCCGCTGACAGGCGCACTAGTGGGAAAGGCCATTTTATCAGTCGTCAGTGAAGATACATCTACAGCAAGAGTCTTTCCAGCGTCACTCCCTGAACCGCCGGTAGCATTCGAACCACTGGAATAGCAACTTTCAAGAAGTGGTGCAATAGAGCCGACGATGGTGATACCGGCAAGTGCAGACCCGAAATGTTTGAGGAAGTTACGCCGGGAAGTATCGTCAACCTGGGAGTCATCAATGATCGTGAGGTCGTCTATCATATAAAAATTGTTTGTTGTAACACGTTTATATGATATAAGACACGCTTTCACCCCCCAAATGTGACACAAGGGCAGAAAAATTTCTGCCCTTGTGAAAATTCTCATTTTTAGAGAGATTTTTACATTCCCATCATTTTTGTCCCGGCAAGCATGCCAAGACCAAACATGCTCATCAACGCGCTTGCTAATATCGCGCCAAGAATGATCCAGATAACGATCAGCACTACGACAATGACGATCATATATACCACCACCTTATCCTGCGGCGTTTTCATCGTGTGCGGGAGCCCGAGATAGAAAAGATAGATGCCGTAGAGTCCGAACAGCATCCCGAGCCATCCAAGAAATGGGATGATCGCAAGAATTCCGCCGACATACGATGCCGTCGAGCCGTATCCGACGGTCTGCATCGCACGACCCATATTTTTTTCGGAGCCGAACGATGGCGCAAGTGCATTGACGACCGCTGCGGTTACCCATACCGAGATGCCCTGTGTGACAAGAAGCATGACAGCATAATATAAACCCCAGCTCATCGCTGCTCCGCCGTAGTGGCTGCCCCAGAAAATGCCATGCCCGACGAATGCACAAACAGCGTCTATGATGATCCAAGGTACAATGTAGCCGGTAAAGACTTTCATCGCATTTGGTTCTTCAGTTGCGACCACCGGCCATTCGGTCTTCGGTGTCATGATCATATTCTTCGCACGTGAGATCAATGCCATAGAATATCCTCCGTATAAGTTGGTGAATAAGTGAAACTCGCTACACAAAGATAAGCAATTTTTCGTGTATTTGCAAATTATGATAAAGTTACGTTCCGCCACGTCGAATAAGGAACACTTCCCGAAAAAAACTTGTAAGATTTACGAACACAAAGGAGGAACGCATATGCATTTTCCGAGAGGTGGAGAAGCAATTGTAATACTCGCCATCATTCTTGCTGTCATCGTTGTGGTGATCGTCGGAATGACAAAGGTCTTTCAAAAAGCCGGCAAACCCGGCTGGGCATGTGTGATACCGATCTATAATGGGATCGTAATGCTGCAGATCATTGGAAAAAGTCCTTGGTTGATGTTGCTAATGCTTATTCCGATTGTCAATGTGATCTTTTTTGCATATGTTTATTATAAACTCGCCGTCGCGTTCGGCAAACCATTCTGGTTCTGTGTCTTAGCAATTTTATTCGGTTCACTCGCGCTTTGTACTATGGGTTTCGATGACTCGGAATATATCGGACCTGATGGCATCTACCCTGAATTTCTTTCTGATACACCGGATATCACAGGCGTAGTGCATGTATAAATAGAAATGGTACGCACAGTGTACTCAACTTATTTTATTTCCCCTCCAGGCTTATTCCATCAATAAGCTTCGAACCCTCGGCATTTGTTTGGGCGAATTGAAATCCTTTTTGAATGGCGAATGCCCCGGTCTCACCTCTTTTATTGAGTGCAAGAAAAGCAACCTGAAAATCTTTATAGTTTTTTTGCTTCTTTGCAATTCGATTAACGGCTTCGCGGCAAGCATCTTGCGGCGAAGCGCCACGACGCATCATTTCTACAACAGTATGCGAGCCGCAGATCTTGATATTCGCTTCGCCAAGCCCGGTCGAACACGCTGCGCCGATGTCGTTATCAACGAATAACCCTGCACCGATAATGGGCGAGTCACCTACTCTGCCGTGATATTTCCATGCCAAACCGCTCGTCGTACACGCTCCGGAAAGATTGCCGGCAGCATCGAGCGCAAGAATTCCGATCGTGTCGTGCCATTCAAGCGGAATATATTTATTATCCGCCTTCCACTTCTCCCATTCCTTGCGCGATGCATCCGTTAGCAGATTTTCTCTTAAATACCCTTGAGATAATGCGAATTGCAATGCGCCTGCCCCAGTAAGCTGAACGTGCGGAGTTTTTTCCATCACAAGCCGTGCGACTGAAACGGCGTGAACAATATGCTCGAGCGCAAACACAGCTCCGGCATTTCCGTTTTCGTCCATCACACAGGCGTCGAGCGAAACGATACCGTCACGATCGGGCAATCCGCCAAGTCCGACGCTTTGAACATTCGGATCGGCTTCCGGCACACGTGCGCCCATTTCGACTGCATCGAGTGCGCGGCCATTCGAAGAAAGAATCTTCCACGCTTCGGCATTCGCGTCAAGTCCGAACTTCCAAGTCGAAACGACGACGGGTTTTGGAGTCTGCGAAGCAAACGAACGTGCCGTTTCCGGTACAGCTACCGCCGCAGCGCCAATGCCGATACTTTTTATCAAATCACGTCTGGAGATCATAAGCACAAATATATGATAATACACTTCCGCAACAATAAGATGCAAAGAAGCCTATCGCAATCCTTCAAGGATAACGTCAAGTGCAGCTTCTGATTCGATAAGGACTTCTCTTGCTTTTGCGCCGTCGGCGGGACCGACGATTGCGGCGCGTTCTAATTCATCGACAATGCGTGCAGCACGGGAGTAACCTATCTTAAGCCGGCGCTGAAGCATTGACGTGCTTGCTTGTCCGTATTGCACGACACAACGTGCGGCTTCTTCGAACATCGGATCGAGATCGCCGTCATCGAACGAAGCGCCGCCGCCTTTTTGCTTGACCGATGGCAATCGCCACGGATGCGAATACGAATATCCGTTGCCGCGCTGCTCAGCGATCGCTTCGACGATCGCTTCGACTTCTTCTGTGGAAATGTACGGAGCTTGTAACCTGATCGGTTTCGGAGTACCGCTCGGCAAATAGAGCATATCGCCGTTGCCGAGCAATTGCTCTGCGCCCATCGAATCAAGAATTGTGCGCGAATCGACTTTCGTTGCAACCTGATATGCGATGCGTGCCGGGAAATTTGCTTTGATGACGCCGGTAATGACATCGACCGACGGACGCTGTGTGGCTAAGATAAGATGGATCCCGACAGCACGTGCCATCTGTGCGAGCCGGCAGATCGGCTCTTCGATGTCACGGCCTGCCGTGATCATCAGATCGGCAAGCTCGTCGATCACGACGACAATATATGGCAAATGATAATGCTGTTCGGTCTGAGTGCTCTTGAGCTTACCTTGCGCAACTTTCAAGTTGTAATCGGCAAGCGAGCGAACGGCAGCTTTTGCAAGCTTATCATAGCGGCGTTCCATTTCTATCACACACGCTTGCAATGCGAGCACGGCATACGACGGAGTTGTTACGATCTCTTCGCCGACTTCCGGCGAGACTATCAAGAAATGATCTTTGAGTGCTTTGTAGAGCGATAGTTCGATCTTCTTCGGATCGATGATAACGAACTTTACGTCGCGCGGACTCTTCGAATAGAGAAGCGATGCGAGAATACCATTCACACCAACGGATTTTCCCGCACCCGTCGCACCGGCGATGAGCAAGTGCGGCATTTTAGAAAGATCGTCTATATAGACGTCGCCCGATATTGTCTTGCCAAGCGCAAGCGGCAGATTCATTTTTGAATTGGCAAATGCCGGACTTTCGAGCACCGAACGCATGCGCACCATCTTCGGGTGATCGTTCGGAATTTCTATGCCGATCGTCCCGCGGCCGGGCATCGGCGCGATGATGCGAATACCGCGCGCTTTCATCGCAAGTGCGATGTCGTCGGTCAGATTGCCGACTGTTGAAACTTTGACGCCTTCGGCCGGAGTGAATTCATACAACGTGACGACGGGGCCGGGGGTAACTACGATGTTTTCTATCTCGACACCGAATTGTGCAAGCTTGTCTCTGAGAATCGAGCCTTTCGCTGCAAGTTCTTCGCTGTCGGCATCAGCTTCATCGCTTGGATGTGACGGATTTAAAAGATCGAGCGACGGATGACGATACTTTGCAATGCTTTCATTATATGGATTCTCAGCAATAATATCCCCAGAGCCGAAGAGCGACGGCATGATTTTTTTCTCTACCGGAATGACCGGCATTGAAATTGGAACATCGGCAAGCTGTTCTTCAACCGATGCCGAATGCGGTAATGCTTCGTTCGAAAGCACTTTCTCGTCACCTATCTCTATGGGTGGTGCGGGGCTGAATGTATTGAGCTTGGGTTCAGAAATCGGTTCGGCAATATTCTCTGCTTGTGATGCGGAATTCGCAGGTCGTCTCTCAGACACTTCCGTTTCATCTTCTATATCGCTCGGTAAAACGCGCATAATGCGATGCGCCGCCGGTGCGCCGGTGCCGCCTGCCGACAATCGCGATATAGCGGAGGCGCTTGCTCCGAGCATCTCATCGCTCGTACGACTGATTCGCGGTACAGGCTTCGTCGGCTGCGGTGTCGTCCCTTTCGGCGCGGGTCGAATTTTCAGATATGGTGAATTATTGTCTCTGTTATTTGCAGTCTCTCCGTTTTGTCGAACTGTAATGATATCCCGGGCAGGGTTCAGATCTTTTTCGTTTTGTTCGATTCCGTTGTGTTCGATTTTGTTTTGTTCGACAGATGCAAAATTCGGTTCCGGTGCAACGATGATATTATTCGCCAGCTCTTTTTTCGGTTCTTCTCTTACTTTCTCTTTATGAGGAGCGCGTTTGATCGTTACCTCATGCTCATCTTTTACTTCCGGCTTCTCGGCACGCTTCGTCGGTTCGGCAGAACGAATCGTTATTTCATCATCGATCTGTTCCTCCTTTTCAACAGATTCCCCGTTCTCAATTTTTTTCTTTGCTCGTTTTGCTTCGCGTTTGTCCCAAAACTCGATCAGTTTGAGTCTTGTCTTTCCTGTTAATCCGGAATATCCTTCTTTCATCCGCAAGAACGTGAGTTCGATGTCGAGGTCGATCGCGAACACCAGCATAACAACAAAACTTGTTGCGTATATGATAAGAGCGCCGATCGAACCGATCAGCCGCGTGAACGTAAGCCCCAAAAATTGCCCGACTGCACCGGACCATTCTCTGTCAAGATGCGGTAGTGCACCAATAAGCTGTGTCGTGCCGATCGTCGCCGAGAAAAGAATAGCGCAGATGAGCATAAACGTTGTTGCGAGGATCAAGCGCCGACGCTGCTTCATACTGAAACGGAACAGCGCCAGAGACCACCAGCCCATAAAGAACGGAAAGATCACCGCTGCATAACCGATCGTTTTATTAATAAAGAAATTTGCGATCATTGCACCGACCAGGCCAACCCAATTATGCACCGTGTCGGCATTCGCATTTACGACCGGATCGGAACGAAGGAAAATTGCTGGCAGATCGGCGATGCGTGTCTCGCCTTGCGGGGCATCTTGTGCGCTATAGCTGACGATGGCAAGCAAGATAAATACTGCCATCACGACGAGGATCACGCCAAGCGATTGTCGCTTCTTGACATTTGTATCAGGTTTTTTCGGAGGGGTTTTTAATTTCAGTTCGATCTGTTCACCAGGGTCGGGAGCAGGTCTTGCGGTACGGCTGCGTTTCGGTTTTGTCCCGGGTGCTTTCTCTTCTTCTACCAGATCTTCAACTTCTTCAAGTTCTTCGCTGAGTCTCTTCGGCATCGGACGTGCCCCGCGAGTCCGACGCGTTCTGTTCGATGGTTCGTTCGGAATATCAATGGTTCGGCGGCGTTGGTACGCTGGAGCTGAGTTTTCGGAACGCGGGTCATCGTATTCTTGCGGGTAGAGGAATTCTTCTTCGTCGCTCCGATACTGTGCATCACGGGAGGGGTATTCGCGCGAATCACCGTTCGAGCTGCGACCCGTCCGGTTTCCGTAAGGTGAATATTGTCTTGACGATCTTGCTTCCTGCCCTGTCACGTGAGATTATTAACCCCCACAAATTAGAACTTTTCCCCACTAATATAAGCATAAATCGGGCGTTTTGGTTCATTTGCTGAAATTCGTGGTTTACAGGGTTAATTTTTTTCTAATTGCGGTCTGCTCAAGCACAGGTACGATCGGGACACTATCAATTTTGCTTGCAGTCACAATATCATCGCCAAGACCGATGGATGAAAGGTATTTTCCATGATCGCTCTCTTGCATCGTCTTTAAAATATCTTTCTTATACTGCTTCGCGATCGAAAGCACAGTGCGCGCGCTGTCGGTTAACTCAAGTTTCAGAGGCGATGATAACTCTTTTACGAGCATTCCGGCACACAATGCATCTTCAATAGAGAAATCTTCTTCGCGACCGCTACAGATGATCGTAAGCCCGTTTTCTTCGAGGTCCTTTAATTCGGAAAGCACCTTGACCGATGCTGAGAGATTGACGAAACTCGTGACGAAGCAATGGCGGGCATACTTCGCTTTTGTGAGTGCAACGGCACCGTTGGTCGTTGTAAGAATCAACGACTTCCCTTCAACGACATCCTTTGTATATTCGGCAGGAGAATTGCCGAGCTTAAATCCTTCAATGCGCTTTCCGCCGCGTTCGCCACAAAGGATCGTCGAGGTGCTGAAGAGATTACCAACGATCTTCATTGCCTGCGCAACCGACTCGACCGGAATAATTTCCCGCGCTCCAGCTGCCATCGCGTAGGTGATCGTCGTCGATGCACGCAGCACATCGATCACAACGATCGTTTTATCGCGAAGGAGCAGCTCGTCGAGATTCGCCGGGCTGAAATAGACTTTTACCTTGGTCATCTGGGGTACGAATGCTTTTCCCGTTTTAACGCTTTTCCCGTTTATTGAAGCGGCACTACAACCCGAAAAAACCAAGCTCGGTTCGAGGATACCAGATTATAGATCCATGAAAATTTAGGTCATAAAATCAATCAGCCCGCCGGAGGGGGCTGATTGACGTAATATAAGGGTTATGTTACACGAGCTTTGCTTCGACCGTCATCTCTGCTTTGATCGCGCGAGAGATCGGGCAGTTCGCTTTAGCGTTTTCCGCAGCTTCTTGTAATTTTGCCGCATCACCATTCGGGATCTTTGCAGTAACGGTGATCGCTGACTTTGTGACGGTCCAATCGCCGGGAGCCTTGTCAATCGTGAGTTTCACATTCGTATTAATCTCCTCAGCCGTCATCCCCATAGAATCAAGTACAAAGGCAAGCTTCATCGAGAAGCAGCTTGCATGCGCCGCAGCGAGCATCTCTTCAGGATTTGTCCCGGTACCTTCGCCGAAACGATTGTTCCAGTTATAGGCGACATCGATCGCTTTGGTTTCCGTAGCAACCTGTCCCTTGCCGTCTTTGCCTGTTCCGTTCCACTTTGCAGATGCACGGCGATTAAATAGCGTAGCCATAAGATAGTATTTTTTTGGTTAAAAAATTGTGAGAAAGTAAAACAAAAACCTGAGCACATCCGATTCCGTTACTTCTTCGCAAAGAACCAACGTGCACGCTCCTTAAATTGCTGAATTCTACTTGGGACATTCGATGGCGCTACTTCGTCGCTTCCGACAACGAGCACCAATTCATCGGCGCGGCTTGCTTCGTCGTTCCATCGCATCAGAGGCTCAGTAGTGATGTGACCGCTCTCTCGTCGTGCTTTGAGAAATGTGTACGTTTTATCCTCTCTCACTGACGCACTGGATGATTCGATGACCGGGATCCATGTGCCTGTATTGTAATACCAAATATGATCAGCCAGCAAATTCTGCTCGGGATCGTGCGTATGCCCCATCGTTATAATTTTTAAGTTCGGATAGGCTTGCATCTTGTCGGCAGCGATCTGTTTAGCATCGGCTGCAAGGCTGCTTGGTTCGACAAGCTGAAAGAATGATAACAATCGTGTCAGAAAGTACGAAATAACAAGCATCGCAAAGCCGCTTGCGAGCGTGAGCACCGTGTGCTTTAGAAATTCCACAATTCCATGAATCGGCGGCGGAGAAGATACTAAATTAAAAATAAAAGATGAATCGAGAATTTGAAATTTCACCAAACAAAAAACTAACACGGCTATCACAGGCACACCTATCGAAAAGAAGACATAGAACGTTTGAAAGATCATTGGCCAGTAGCGCTTCTTGAGGAATGAGCGTAATAGCGCGGGAATATATCGCAGGAATACTCGCATCGCCAACGGAAAATCTTCTTTGATCAGCAATGGCAATATGCTGACACGCGGTCGAACATTTTCAAAATATGGATATCTGAGTTCTACTTTGTTCAATAAATACCTGTTAAAAAACGAACCGAATGGAATATTCAACTCTTGCCCATTATTAAATGTCTGTTTATCTTCCGGCACAACTTTCGTAAAGTTATCATATCGTTGGCCGTGTTCGATGTAAAGCTCGCCGTCAACAACAAGGGCATTTTCAATAAATCGAATGTTCGGCAATATCTCTTTCAAAATAACTAACGTGGGTTTATTTGAAGAACGGGCAATGTGTTCGGCAATAATAAGACGGAAATAATTTCGCATCGCATGCCAGTACCACTCAAGATCGTGATTCCCTTTGGTGATAACAAGCTCATTCCCGTCTGCAAGCCACTGAGCAAGCGCATCGAAGATGCCGGCGTGACCATAGGCACAAACAAGCAGTTTCCAAACCGATTTATAATCATTTGTTTTTAATCCAAAACCTTTCTTCACTTCATCACTGATCGAATTTCGTAATGTACTGATCCCGCCGGCAGGCGCAATGCCGATCTGTTCGAGAGCTGTATGCCATTCCTGAAATTCATTTGAGGTCGTTGGAATAGTTGTGATTCGAAGAAAATCAATAAAATCGCCGTTAATAATCAGGAGGTTTTTCTTCGACCTATCCGAATTCATGGCATAATGAAGGAATCTGTGAAATGCAGCATCGGCATAAAAATTTTCTGTGCCGGAATATGTAGCATTTGGCCCAAGTCCAGCCCCGATATGCAGATCGCTGATGATATATATCTCGTGTGCCTCAGTAGGCAGATCGACAATACTATTAAAGACTTCGTTATACGGAGGTGCTGCGCCGGTTTGCTCGCACGTTAGTAATAACGATGTGGTCTCAGTCATTGTGGTTGAGTAGGAGGCGTCCATTTCGAATCGCCCAAAAGACCTTGATCTTGCAGCATCTTCCGTAAGTGCGGTTCAACTTTTTCTTTTTTTGCCTCACGGCTGATGCGCTGTGTCAGATCGTCGTATGCTTTTTGATCGGGTATGTAGTGAATCTCATTCGACATCACTTCTGCGATCTTTTGGTAGCGACGCCGTACGATGAACATCCACGTTGCAAAACCGCAAATAATCACAATACCGCCGACGAGTGACCATATAAGGGTGCTGCTCGTCTGCTGAACGCCTTTTTCTGTCTTGTTGAGATTCTGATTCAGCGTATCGAGGATTATATGAAGATCGCGTGCAAGTAAACTTCCGGCGAGGTGCTCTCGAAGTGAGTCGATCAACATCTTTGTTGAATCGCCAAGTAATTGGTCGTGTAACAGATCGCCGACATTCGTATTGATATCTTTCAGGATCAATCCGATCTGCTGCCTTGCACTCGCACCGAGAGCCGTTATCAGCGAATCGACAGAAACCTGTGTCTTCTTCCCGGTGATTGTCGAGACGATGCCTGAAAGCGTACTATCGATCTTTGCGCGTGTCTTTGCATTTAATAATGTATCCTGTGCACTTGCAACAAGTGTGCTTGCAAGGCTCCCAACAAGCGAATCGAGCTTTTGCTTTGTATTTGGATCGAGTAGAGAATCTTTTACTCCGGAAACGGCGCCGCTTCCCATCGCACGGGTAAGCGAATCGAGTTTGATCGTTTTCAGATCGTTCAGTAACTGCGTTATTTCTGGAGTATGAACAGTTACACAACTCGCAAATGCAAATACTATAAATATGCCGAACGATGCGCGAAAAAATTTCATAGGATCATTCTATTGTTTCTTCCTGAACAAACTCTTGATCGCAGCTTTGAGCGTATAGAACGGACTTTGAGGGAACATCAGGAGGAATTGACCAAGCTTTGTATTCGTATCGCGGATGAGCCCGATCGAAGAGAGTATTTCTGTCTTATCGAAATAATTTACTTCTTTGATCAGCTTCCCGTTCTCATCAAATTGATACAAAATAGCACCTTGATACGTCAGTCTCTTTCCCGTCGGTGGTAATCCGGAAAAATCTCCGAGGTGAGTCCCGGTAAATTTATATTGTAAGAAGACGTGACGAGATTCTTCGTCTTGTATCATGTGCTCGATCTCAACGTTCATATCCGGAAGACCTTTCATTGTCGCATCATAAAATGTGCGAATATCGTTACGTGAGGTGAATGTCTCATTGTTGGCATACACTTTGTAGTAAGCACCGTCCGGGCCTATTGTTGCCATCGTCTGGTCGAGGCTGTGATTGTTCTCTGCTTCGATATGTGCTTTCGCAAGTGAGATAAGGTCCATAAATAATTATGCGTGATGTGTAAGAATTGATTTTGCTGCCAGCGAACTCATCGCAAGGATCGTCCATTGTGGATTGACTGTAATGCCGCTCGGGAATAGCGATGCGTCGGCAACATAGACATTCGAAAGCCCGTCAACTTGAAATGCACTATTGACAACCCGCATATTTCTCATTTGCGATGAATCTCCCGCCATCATATTTCCGCCTTGCGGATGTGCCGTTGCAAAAAAAACATCTTCCATACGCAGCGGATAATCGTCGATCGCATCACAGAACCGTTCAACAGTTGGCTGCGTCAATTCAAACTCAATACCGGGACGGGTCGGAAGAATAATTTTTTTTGCGCCGGCAGAATATCCGAGCTCAACCAGTGTTTTCAGAGCATATCGTACGTTCGAAACATCTCGTGTTCCAAGCGACCAATCGATCGGCCGTCCGTTGATCAGATCGGCTTTCTCCTGGATCATTCCGCGAGGTTCAGAGCCGACAAGCGCTCCAAAGTTCACAAGTCTTCGATAACTTGACATTGCGCGTTCACGCCGCTCGAATTGGAACGGCAGCGAAAGTGCGAACGAAGCAGGCGGATTAAAATATGTTTCGAACATTGCTTTGTTGTCCGGTCCTCGAATACCAAGTGTGATCTGTGTTCCGTCCCAAGCGTCAAGAGTCGAATCAAATTCAAGAGAAGCGGGAAAAGCAAAGTTGCAGGCAACACGTTCGCCGATATTTTTCATTATTCCACTCTGCATCAAAAAATGGCTCGAGCTGATAACGCCTCCGGCAAGCACGACCGCCTTGCGTACTTTTACTATTTTTAATGCGCCCGTATTCATTCGAAGAAGCACACCTTCAGCCGCTCCATTAGCTGAAAACAATTTGACTGCTGTTGTGCCTGAGACCGTCTTCATCCCCCGACCTTCTGCCCAGGGGATATAACTTTCAAGCATCGAACGCTTGCGCATATATTTATTGCCCATATTCCAAAAACCATCGCCGAGGTCATTGCGATAATTCACTGTCAGTTCTTCGATATTCGGCTGCTGTTTATCGTCGAGCAATTGTTCGGAATGTGTTGCATTATAACCATTGACTGCTTTTGTAAAAATATCACGGACATTTTTATTTATTCCGTGATCGCTGTTAAGCAAATGTATATCAAGCTCTTCCTGGGTTTGTCTGTATTCCGCATCCAGATTCGAAAGATCGATGCCATAAATATTTTGCCACTCGGCTCTGACAACATCCGGCATTTGCAGACATACTGCATTATTAATCACTGTTGTTCCTCCAACAGCTTCGCCTTGCAGGATCATCATATCGAATTTCTTGGTCAGTTGCAAACCGCCTTCTTTGTAAAGCTTTTGGAGCATTTCCATCTCATTATCGTTCATATCCTGCAGTGGCGAGTAGCGGTTGCCGCGCTCGACGAGGAGAATTTGCGACGGGTCGGTCACTCCTGAACTGGCAAGCCGGTATGCACACGTTGCTCCGCCTGCGCCGGAGCCGAGAACAATGTAATCCACTTCGTCAGGAATGCGCGGTTCATCCGTTCGAGTAACCACACGAGGAGCGACAAGCTTCGCACTGAAAGATGTGTCCGGCTTAAAATTATATTTGTCCCGATGATCGATCGGTAGCGGAGCCGCACCACTTGTCGGAGGGTACTCATTTCGTAACTCACCTTGGATCGCATTGCGGGCTTCAGCAGGAATAAAACCGATCGAGGCACGATTATTCGCAAGCGAGTAATGTGCATTCGCAACCAGCGAGTACGAGGCAATACCGATTTGTTCGGCAAGATCCGCAAGCTCGGGAATGAATGAGCGTTCACGCTCATTCGGAGTTCGCATCAAATATTTTCGAAGAAAACATCTTTGCTCGTCAACACTCATCGATGAGAATGTCGGGTGGAATGCGTAGAGGGTCGGAAAGATGTGTTCGACAAGCCAGAATGGAAAATTGAGCAATCCGCGTTTGCGACCGCGAATACCGGCGACATACTTGTCGATCATTTGCAATACGCTTGTTTGATCCTGTTCGTCCCCCCCGAAAAATGCTGCATCAAGACTCTCTACATTCCGTGCGCTCGAAGGATTTATTGCGGTAATGACGTAATCGATATTATACGTCATCTTTCGAAATGCAATAATCAGCGCAGCAGACAACCCGTCAAGTACAAAATGCATCACATAATACGATGGCACACTTACGAGCGAACCACTGCGCGTAAGAATGAGCATTTTCCCAAGTATCATCCATGGGATCGTGACGACCACAGTAATCACGTATGCAAAGACAAGAGTCCCCATGAGGCTCTCGCGAAGTTTCTCATACCTCGCCATCAGGATTGCGAGTGTTCCCATTGCGGTGCACATCGTAAATGTATTGCACAGCATCGCATCCGGTGAGCCAAATACAGCGCCAAGACCCGAGTTGCCGTCAAGTGCAAATCGAGCGTACAAAGCAACACCGATGAACCCGAACATAACGCCCGCAAGGATATAAAAGAAATATTTTGTCAATCGAAGCGGGATGGAGTATGCACTCGGCATCTTGATACGGAAGTAATCGCGGCTTGCTTTGTTGCGAATGAGTATCCAGGCAAATATCACAACCATCACGCCGTCTGTGATCGCCGAAGTCATCAGAAAATCGTGATAGGGTACGCTTGGCGCCTCATAGAAATAAAAGCTGAGTGAACCGGCAGTAGAAACCAAATGGGCAATAAACATAACGAGCGTCGAATACCATCGGACCTGTTTATTATATGCCCCGATCCATCCGCAAAGTACCATGACCATGATCTTGCTGAATGTGTTGATGAGCAATTCCGGATTTTCAAACGCCATTACCAGCAAATTTTTAATTGCCACTGGCCACGGCGATATTCCGAGAAAGCCGGCGACAAGCAACAGCACATACAGAAAATATCCTAAAGCGAGCAAGCGAAGAACCCAATATTCAATGTCCCGGACCGGCTTTGCAACTGTTTCTTTCGTCCATTCATCCGGAAAGAGATTCTGTTTTTGTTCGATCGTCGGCTGAGTATCTTTTTCTTTCCAAATGATCGTCGCTGCTATTCGAATGAGCCAGAGGGTAAACGCACCGAGGATAAATCCGTCAAACGACCATGCAATGATAAATCGAAGCGGATAGATAGATACATTACTGATGAAATTCCCGTCATTGTACATCCAACACCCTACCCCGCCCGCGTCTCTGATATTCGCTTGCAAATACATATCCACTGAGAATCCCGCGACGACAACGATGAAATAAAATAAGAGGCTCGACGATTTACGAAATATTATGAGAATGGGACCCATCACGATCGCCATAGCTATCGAACCTGCAATGATAAGCCAATCTTCTCTAAAATGAATGATCGGTATCGGGCCGCTTTGAACATAATTCAAAACCAGTGCGATCACGAAACTGATCGAAAGGCCAAGTATCATCCGCTGACCGCCTGAAACTTGATCGAGCGGGTCATGCCCTGCGTATCCTCTGAAATTAGCGATGGAGATCATAATGAAGCATTCTAATAAAAATCACGTTGTCGGTGTAGATGCATTACGAAGACCAATGAGCGTCCAGATCGCTGTAAAGAAATCTGGCACACCGAGCAAGACAAGATTGATCTTCGAAAGGCCGAGCACTACCATAATAAATAATATCAACGTGAATGAAAGTCTTCCAATAACGGATGCTTTAAAGAATTGTGTATTTTCCTCTTGTGCAGCCCGCAGATAAAAGAAACCGAGTACGGCAACCTCTAATCCAAAAACGCGTAACCACAGATCATTTTGTGGGTCGAATCCTATCAGTGCGAGCATGTTCGGAAATATCAGCAAGCTCAGTCCGCCTGCCAGTGCATAGATCCCGTGAACAAGTGCGCTTCGTGCAGCGATCGTCATATTCAGTTTTGAAAGAAGGTTAACGATAAAGGCTACTCTCGGATGACGAACTTCCGTCATCCGACAAATTCAGGGGAGATCACTAAAACCGATTACTGTCGCAATATATACAATCAACAGTGTCTCTTGTCGTATCCAAATTTACAGCAAAACTACGATCTTCAATATCAGTTCGTGCAAACAGGCAATCAGTCGTATCAAATATACGACAAAAAAAGGAGGAATGCAAACACTGCTTAAAGGTGAATCGCCTCGCCCATTGCGACAGAGGACGCTTCCATAATTGCTTCAGCGAGAGTTGGATGCGGGTGAACCGTTTTTAAGATGCTTTCCATAGTTGCGCCATGAGAACGGGCAACGGCAAGTTCTTCGAGTATCTCAGTCGCTTCCGCACCGATAATATGTGCACCGAGCAGCTCGCCGTATTTTTCATCAAAGATGAGCTTGACAAATCCTTCGGTTCGTCCGATCGCGCGTGCTTTGCCAAGAGCAGAAAATGGAAATTTGCCGACTTTATACGCGATACCTTTTTCTTTAACGGCGCGCTCGGTCATTCCGACCGACGCCACTTGCGGCAAGCAATAGGTGCAGCCGGGGATATTGTCATAATCAACAGGTTGTGCATGACCTTCAGCGATATGCTCTGCGGCAACAAGTCCTTCTGCGGTCGCAACGTGTGCCAGCCACGGCGGGCCGGCAACATCACCGACTGCATAAATCCCGTTCACGCTCGTGCGCATATATTCGTCAACATCTATAGATCCCTTTGTCATCGTTATGCCAAGTTTCTCTAAGCCGATATTTTCGGTGTTCGCTTGCACGCCGATGGCGATCAATGTACATTCAGCGTCGATCTTTTCTTTCTTCCCGTCGGGAGTTTCGATCTCGACCGTCGTTCCGTTGTCTCCGAGAGAAACGTTACTGACTTTTGTATTTGTATAGATTGTCATCCCGGCTTTCTTATACAACTTTTCAAGTTCGACGGAGACCTCGGTATCTTCGACGGGCAAGATATTCGGCATCATCTCGATAATTGTGATCTTTGTTCCGAACGTGTGATAGAAATATGCAAACTCGATCCCGATCGCGCCGGAGCCGACGATCGTCATAGACTCGGGGATGTGATCCATGATCATCGCCTCGGTCGCAGTGAGAATGCGTTTGCCGTCGGCTTTCAGACCCGGGAGCAGTCGTGCGCGTGCGCCGGTAGCAATGATAATTCGCGCAGCACTGACGGTTTTCTTGGTTCCATCCTTCGCTGTTACTTCGACCGTATTCGCCGATGTTAATATTGCATTGCCGTTAATAAGCTCGATCTTATTTTTCTTGAACAAATATTCGATGCCCCGAACGTTTTTATCCGTCACACCCCGCGAGCGTTTGATGATCGCGCCGAAATCGACCTTGAGATTATCGTATGTAATGCCCCATTCTTTCGGAGCTTCCAAAAATTCACTGTATATCTCTGCATTCTTCAATAGTGCCTTCGTCGGGATGCAGCCCCAATTTGTGCAAATGCCGCCGACGCGGTCGCGTTCGATGCAGGCAACACGCAGACCAAGCTGCGCCGCGCGAATCGCAGCCGGTTCTCCTCCGGGGCCGCCGCCGATAATAATGACATCGTAATTAAAAGAATGATTTTTCGCAAATGGTACCGGGACTTCGTTACCGCCGCCTCGGGTTTGAATACCGTTTGATTTTGTTGCTGCCTGTGCAGGCGGATTTGAGAGAAGATTTGACATTTTGATCTGCAAAATTAGAGCGCCTAATAACAACTCTAACCTTAGAAAAATGCTTGTTGTCAAAACGAATGTTCAAATTGTATTATTTTTGCTCTAAATGAATTTCCGATTACCTGCAGCATTTACTCCAAAATTACTTACCGTCCTAAAGGAAGGCTACACCAAACAGTTTTTTTTTAAAGATCTTATCGCCGGGCTGATCGTCGGGACAGTGGCACTGCCATTGGCGATTGCGTTCGGGATTGCAAGCGGTGTCACACCCCAACAGGGACTCATCACTGCTATAGTTGCCGGGTTTGTTATATCCGCGCTTGGCGGAAGCCGCGTGCAGATTGGCGGCCCGACAGGAGCATTCATTGTCGTCATTTATGGTGTCGTCCAAAAATTCGGGGTAGATGGCTTACTCATTGCAACGGTGCTTGCCGGCATTATCGTCCTCATAATGGGGCTTGCAAAGCTTGGCGGTGTGATAAAATTCATTCCTGCCCCTGTCATTACCGGCTTTACGTCAGGTATTGCCATTATTATCTTTTCGTCACAGATCAAAGACCTCTTCGGTTTGAAGATGGGAGCTGTACCGGCAGATCTCATCGAAAAATGGGAATCCTACTTTCAACATTTTTCTGCCTTCAACTGGTACGCTGTTGCTCTTGCCGCATTTGCACTTCTTGTCATTATCTATTCGCCGCGACTGACAACAAAAATTCCCGGACCGTTCATCGCGTTGATTCTTTGTACGGTCATCGTACAATTATTCAATCTTCCTGTCGAGACCATCGGCTCGAAATTTTCACTTTCCGGCGGATCGCTCCCCGCTCCGCAAGTCCCCAATATCACGTTTGCGGCGATCAAGGAGTTGATGCCATCGGTGATTACAATTTCCGTGCTGATCGCGATCGAGTCTCTTCTTTCGGCTGTCGTTGCCGACGGAATGATGGGCACAAAGCACCGCTCGAATATGGAGCTTGTCGCGCAAGGCATTGCCAATATTCTTTCGCCGATCTTCGGTGGTATTCCGGCAACAGGCGCGATCGCAAGGACTGCAACAAACATTAAGAGCGGCGGTAGGACACCAGTCGCCGGCATTATTCATGCTGTGTTTCTCGTACTCGTACTTGTCGCGATCGGCAAATATGTTTCGATGATCCCGATGCCCGTGCTTGCGGCGATACTTGTGATCGTCAGCTACAATATGAGTGAATGGCGCACATTCAAAAGTATGCTCAAAGCACCGAGAAGCGATGTCATCATTTTGCTGACGACATTTATTCTGACGGTTGTGATCGATCTGACCGTTGCCATTGAGGTCGGGATGATCCTTGCCGCATTTCTCTTTATGCGGCGCATGGCCCTCGTGACAAATATCAGCGTCATTACGTCAGAATTTGCTGACAGCGATGAAGAGGAACAAGGCGGGACACTTCTTGGTAAGGAAATCCCGAACGGTGTACACATCTTCGAGATAAACGGACCGTTCTTCTTCGGAGCGGCGGAAAAATTCATCGAAACGATCCGCGATCTCAATGTTCGTCCTAAAGCGATCATTCTCAGGATGCGAAATGTGACGGCGCTCGATGCGACAGGAATGAAAGCAATCGAAGATATTTGGAAAAAGATTACGCATCAAAACGGGCTCTTTCTGATCTCAGAAATCCATTCACAACCGTTCATTGCGCTTGAACAATATGGATTCCTTAGAAAACTCGGGGAGGAGAACATCGTCGGTAGTTTAGAACTCGCTCTCGAATCCGCAAAGCATCGCCTCGAGAATGCTGTCTAATTATACGTCAAAAAATGGCATATCCGGTAAAAAAGGCACTATGATCGTAACCACGATATACCTTCGTAATATTTCCACGAAACTTATTTTTTATTTTGGAGTTTAATCCGGCGGTTTTATTGTTAATTTTGTAGTATTAAGTACGTTTTGCCGAACGAGATGAGCGCGATCGCATTGATAACCGAGCCACGAAGCACAACACGCCTTTGGCTGCGCTCGCCGCGGTGGGACCTGACGTGGGTCTCGCTTTCGGTGTTTCTTATCGTTGTGCCCTATAGCGCCTACTACCTCGGACAAGCGCTCGGATTCAACCCCGATCACGCCCGAGTTGGGGTAAACTACCTCATTGCAGGGGCGATCGGCGGGCCGCACATGTACGCGACCTACACGAGAACATTCTTCGAACCGACGTTCCGTAAACGCCACTGGACGATCCTTCCAATGGCGATCATCATCCCGTCTATCGTTATTTATGCGGCGATCTTTCATTTTACATACTTGCTCACATTCTTTTTCTTCTGGGCAAGTATCCACGTGTTGCACCAGATCATCTTTATCGTCGATTGCTACAATGAACGGCAGCGTTCGCTTCTGACAAAATATTCACGGGTGATCGACTATGCTGTCGTGCTGACAGCGTTGTATCCGATGGCAATGTACCGTTTCGTCCATAACACGTTCACCGTCGGCGGGCAGGCGCTCTTCTTCCCTGAGGCGCTCAGGTATGACGCTGTATGGTGGCTTGCAACCGGGCTGTTCTCGGTTTCGCTCGTACTCTATATTGCAAAAACGATCCGTGAGTTCACCTTCGGCATCGGCAATGTCCCGAAGACAATCCTGATCTCGGTGACGGTGCTCGCAACATTCTTTACGCCATTCTTCCATGAGCTCGATGTGGCGTTCCAGGGACTCAACTCCTGGCATTCGTTTCAATATCTCGGCCTGACGTGGTATATCAATCGTCTTCGGTACGAACGCGGCGAGATTTCCGCCGCTGGCGTTCGTAAACTTTCCGCTCCCGGCAAATGGTGGAAATATTATGGAGTAAATATCATTGCCGCCACCTCTGCCGTCTCGATCATCTGGGTTCTGCGTCTGACCCAAGGTTACCATCATCTGACGCCGGATCAGACATATTATATGATCATTCTCTGCTTCCTCCTGACACATTATTATCATGACCATATCCTCTTCCGTCACAGCGAGGATATTCGTACGAGCGAAGCAGCAGAGCTCAAAGCGGCGTTGGTTGCCGGATAACGACGATCGGGTACTGATTCCCTGCAAATCATTCGGGACGTTTTTTCGTGAATCGGGGTTTTCAACATCCCGAAAGAAATTATAAGGAAATATATGATACTTTTCGACCATGAAGCAGACGATTCGCTGATCGCAGGCGCCTCCGAGGCGCCCGTCGAACAACCGATCTCTGCGCCGGCTCATACCGAAAACCGTTCTTCCCACGAAGTGCATCATTCCGAGCTGTACTCGAAATACGACTCGCTTCGCAAGCAGAAAGAAACTCTCTCGGGCAAAGTCCTCGCCTGGGCGCATAACGGACTCGATGTCCAACTCGATGACGGAACGGTCACCTCGATGCCGAACAATCACATTGATCTCGACCACGATCGTAACATCGCGCATTATTTCGGTAAGACAATTCCTGTTCGCGTTCTCGATGTCCGCCATGAAAAAGGTGTAGATTATATTCGCGTTTCGCACCGGATGGTCATCGAAGATGAACTTCGCAAGAATGCCAAAGACAAGCTCGATACGATACAAGTCGGGGACGTGATCGACGCAAAGATAAAATCGTTCAATATCAAAGACGTCATTGTCGATCTCGGTCCCGGCATCGATGCAGAAATTTTTGGCAAGGATCTTTCATGGCAGCGGTTCGATCACCCCTACGAAATTTGCAAACGGGGCGAGACAATGCAGGCGAAAGTGTTGGAAGTTGACAAACGAAAACGATATATTCGTCTCGGCGTCAAGCAGCTGACGACCGACCCGTTGATCGAAAAATATAATTCGACGCAGGAAGAATCCACGGTCAAAGCGAAAGTAACCGCGATCGTTGACCAAGGTGCCGAAGTCGAACTCGAGAGCGGACTCACTGCCTTTCTCCCGATCTCCGAGATTTCCTGGGATCGAATCCCGACTGTTGCAGACGGAGTGCAGATCGGTGAAGAATTCGACGTGAAAATTCTGACCGTCGATCCGAAACGCCATCGCATCACCTGTTCGAAAAAACGGCTTATCGAAAATCCTGCTCGTCAGCGGGAAGAACGCTATCGTCTCGGTTCCGATCATGATGCAAAAATAAAAGAAGTGACCCGCGGCGGACTTGTGGTTGTGTTCGACGATGGCAACGAAGGCTTCGTCCCGCGCCGCGAACTCAGCCATGACCGCATCGACAAGATCGAGGATATGTTCCGCAAGGACAAGCCCATCGAAGGCATTCGCGTCACCGAATATGACCGCCGCACCGGCAAGATCACCTTATCGCTGATCGCCGCAGAACGCGAAGCACAGCGCACGACGCTCCGCAAATACCGTGCGACTTCGTCCGGTTCGAGCTTCTCGATCGGAGAACTTGCTTCGCTCAAAGAAAAGCTCGAGCAAGCCGAACAAGCAGGCTGATCGTTCTTTAAAATTCAATAAAAAAAAACGCACAGAATAAACTGCGCGTTTTTTTTATCCGATATTACTGCTTCGGGTGCCGTTCGATCTCGTTGTGTTTTTTGCGATAGATCTTGCGGCTCTCGTGGTTTAGCTCGTGCTCGATCTGTTTGTGTTCTGCACCGGTGAGCTTGCCGCCGTTCTGCGCTTTGTCTTCAAGCTTCTGAGCCTGAATTGCGGCTTCCTGTTTTTCGAGCGTTGTCGCTTCGCCGCGAGTGAGTTCGCCGCTGTTAATGCCCTGCTTGATGCGGGCTTGCTGGCGGCGCTGCCGCGCGTTGATGTTCATCTTTGGCTTCGGCTTCACGGCGCCCGGTGCGACCGTTGTATTTGCCGGCGCTTGCGGATCGGTTGCTGTTTGTGCGAACGCCGTTATGCTTGTTCCCGCGCCGATCGCGAGAACCAGTGCTATAGATACCAGAGTTGTCTTAATTGTTGTTCTCATGGTTGTTTTCATTGTTGTCTGCTTTGTTAGTGAAACATTAATTGAATTCCATTTGTAGTTTGGAGGTACTAATAAGCGTAACGTTTAATTAAAAGGTGTTCATTCTATCACAACACGTGTTTGCCCGCATACTTTGGGCATCCGCATTTTTTATACTTATCTTCTTCTGTCGCCCGCTTGCCGCACAGCAATCGCAGACGACGCTTCGCCTTCCGCCGTCGCTTGAACGAGAGCTAAAACTCCGAGGCGCGAACCACATTCATATCGTACGTTTCAGCGATACCGTTAAAGCCGATAAGCTGATCTCGCAGAGCATTCGAGATTCCAGCGGCAGACGCGAACTCGATTCGACAATGGTTCACGACTCCGCAATCGTGATCGTCGATTCTGCCGTATCACTGTCCGATAAACAATGGCTCGACTCGATGCTCGCCGAACTTCCCGAGACCGAGCGTACCTCAGAGGGACTGCGATTTCACTATCCCGATAAAATGATGGTGAACACATCGCGGCGGCAAGTGCCGTTCGATTCGACGATCACGAAAAATATGGACCCGGTTTCAAAAGAAGATCTTCCGATCTTCGATGAGATGCCGATGCCGAAACCATTAATGCAAACGATGCCGCCGAAATATGATATTTCGCTTGCGGTCGGTTCGCCGTATCTGCCATCTATCATGGCATCCGCGATGCTTGTAAACGATCCGCACCGTTCGATCGATGCCGGCGCTTCGTACATCCGCCGCGCAAGCGATGCGACTGCCATCGGCGATGAATGGCGGGTGCGCGCGAACGGCATTTTTACATTTGAGCCGGAAAATATCTCGCCAAACGACCCGAAACCAATGATCGGCATTGCGATCTCGATCGGTTCACTTTCACGATTGATAAAAACGGACAGCACGAGCAGCGATTTTGCACTCACTCGAGATCGGCTCGACGGTTCGTTCGCGCTCGGTTCGCTCGATGCAATTCGAGCGACGGGCAGCGCTGCCCTGCATTATTTTAACGACAATGCAGGCATATCGCTTAGCGAACGCTCGGGGGGGCTTCGTGCATTATTTGAGCATGAAGTGAGCGACAACACGAACAGGCTTTCACTCGATCTCGGATATACCGGAGCGAGCGAATCGCCCATCGCGATGAAAAATTTCGGCGCGCTCGGCGCATTCACCGCAGAAGCGCTTATGAGTTCAGCGACGAACGCTTCATTTAATTGGAAAGTCGGTATTACATTCATCAACACCGCCGATGCCTCGGGAAATATCTCATATCTATTTCCAAAGTTTCGGATCGGGAAACAATTCTCAACAGATTTTTCGATGTTCGCCGAACTCTCTCGCTCGGCACATCTGGAA
Organism: Kapaibacterium sp. (SeqCode); assembly: GCA_035632315.1. Lineage (GTDB taxonomy): Bacteria > Bacteroidota > Ignavibacteria > Palsa-1295 > Palsa-1295 > JAFDZW01. The sequence goes on from DASQGZ010000034.1 coordinate 141,047, forward strand.
TCGTTCGATGCACTCTCCGGCGAGAATCCGTTCTATGCGCCGATGCTTCCGGTAGCTGATTCAACGGTTCGCTCTGTTGCGATGCAGGACTCCCGCCGTATCGGCGTTGATAAATATAACTTCACTGCCGGAGCGGATTATTTTCTTTCAACGGAAGATCATCTCCATTTCGCGATCAATTTTGGCGAGCGCAACAATGATGTTGCGTTCTATTCGCTGCGCGATTCAAATAATATCATTCGGTATTTTCCAACGGCTCTTAATACGCTTCGTTTTGGCGTTGATGTTGACGGTTCGATTCTATTATTAAAAAAAGATTTGTTCTCATTCACTACTCATTTTGCTTCTACACAGTCGAAAACCGACAGTAAGCAGCTCCCCTACGTTCCGATATTTATCGGCGATGGAACATACGATTTTCGTTCTGTCTCTGAGCGATTCTTTCCTTCGCTCGGCGTGAAAGTGATCTCGCGTTCGGAAATGAATTCGCTGTTCGTGAATGCTTCGGCAAAATATGTTCTCTCCGCCGGATGGGACATCAAAATAACGTTGCTGAATATTTTCGGCAGCGACGGCGCTTATTGGTCGCCTTATAACGAGTATCCGAGGTATGCAGGGATAGGAATTGAAGGTAGATTTTGACCAAACGGAAGCAAACCTTTCGGTATTTCTGGCTTAAATACTTGTATCGTTGAAACAAGAGCACTATTTGTGTGTTCTAACACTAATAGATAGGTAAAATTTCCACTACGATCTACCGATGGATTCACGGCGTGATTTCTTGAAAAAAGCTTTTGGTGCGACACTTGCTGTGGCGGCAGTTCCGGCCGTATGCGAATTGTGTAACTGCGGAGCAAATGCATTTGCGCAGGGTTCTCCTGACACCCCATTCGGTACTGTAATGTTGAATCTCGGACAGCCCGGTTTCTCAAAACTTGCGACCGTTGGTGGTTCGATCGTTTACACATTGCCAAAACCGAATAATACCATACGGCTCGTGATCACTCGTAAAGACGCAGCAACATTCTCCGTTCTGACTGCTATCTGTACGCATCAAGGAAGCATCGTACATCCGTATGACAGTTCTTTAGGACTCATTCTTTGTCCGACGCATGGTTCAGAATACTCGATCGACGGAGCAGTTCTCAGAGGACCGTCAACAACTTCGCTAAAATCATATTCATCGACATACAATAGTGCGTCGAATATATTAACGATCACCGATTCAACGATCACTACTGCATCCGCCGCCGTCTCCGAGAACGACGGGCTCCAATGTTCGCTCGATCAAAATTATCCGAACCCGTTTTCCGGTAAAACAACAATAGCATTTTCGATCTCGGAAGCAGCTCATGTATCACTGATTGTCACTAATGCTCTTGGCTCTGAAATTGCCGTTCTCGCAAACGAAATGTTCTCCGGGGGAACGCATACCGTCGAATTTGATGCGTCTGCTCTTGGCGCCGGTGTATATTTTTACAGACTGACTGCTCCGAACGGAGTACTTGTCAAGCAGATGATAAAGAATTAAGAAAGAAGAAACTAATTTTCTATCGGTAAATCGTAATATCAATCGTCGGCAGAGATGCCGTGACATTTTGTATAGTAAAGGGCGTAAACGAAGTTCTGTGTGCAGGGATCATCCCAAAAAGAATAGGTGCAGGAAACGGTACTGAAGGTTCTTTGCCATTCTCCATCGGCGGCTCCGCATTGACCAACACATATCCCTTCCCTGTTGTGAGGTCGAATAAAGGCTTCGTCGTATCACTTGGTGATCTTCCTCCCGGATAATTGTAACTATCATGGGTCGATTTTGTGTCTTTACCTGTAGGGGATGAGAAGTATCCGAGGAATGTTTCGGCAGGTGGCGATACCGACGAGTCGATCGTCCACAATCCATACTGCCACGGTGCAAGAATACTGATAAAATTTCCGATCCCGGGACTGGTATTTGATGCATCAGTTGCGTTCATTAGGTATACTTCCCCTGTGTAGTGATTCGGAGTCGAAGCAGACGAGGCAAGTGTTGCAACAGATGTGATCGGTGCAATGTCAGGGGTGAATGCAAGCGGATGTAATGCAGTGATCGTAGAATTACCAGTACTTTTCGTACCTGAGATCTCGTTTACAAGAAAAATTGCTGTTGGTGCTGAGCCAATGCTGTCGGAATGTTCAACGGAAAGTTCGGCGCGAATGATCAGGGCGTAATCGAGGCCGATTCGTGCTGCAAGTCCGGTGGTATCGAAACCAACAATTGCGCCAGACGGATCGACGGTAAATGTGCTGACAAGTTTCGAGATATTCGTTCCATGTAAGGGAATGAGCTTACTGTAAGCAGCACTTTTCGGTACTTCGAACCATAACGCATAAACTTCTGTGGCATGGCTCTGTTTCATATTATGGAATACAAATGAAACTGACTGTCCTGAAATTGAATTTGTTGTTAGATTCTTGCAGCTGATGGTGAATAACAACAAAGCTACTGCAAGCAGAATACGTCGTCCATGTAGAGAAATATGAATCATTACCATACTACTTAAGACACAATTGTTGGATAGAAATGGACAACATCTTACCAAAAGAGTTAGTCAAAGCCACCACCGGAATAGTTATAATGCTCTTCGCACTGGTGTTTGTTCCGTGCTCCGTTCTGAGTGCAAAAAAGGTTATACATTCACATAAATACGGAACGTTATCCGATACAACTCATCTTGAAATCGATACAGCAAAACAAGTGCGTTCTCTAACGATTAAACGAATGTTAGGAGCGGGGATGTCCGGCGGTGTGTTACTGTCCGACCAGATGAGTCAAGAAGGCTCTGGCACAAGTTGGCAGCCGTTTTCCAGCCCCACGTACGCTCTAATGTATCATGGTGAAGATTGGATGACCATGATCCATGGTCACATTTCGCCGCGATATACCATTCAGGAAGGGAGGAGAGGTGCAAGGGATTTCGATGCCCCAAATTATATAATGGGGATGGCACAACGGATGTTAGGGGAAAATACGCAACTAATGTTTCGGTCGATGCTTAGTTTCGACAGATTCACCGAGGGCGGGATGGGTTACCCGTTATTATTACAAACAGGAGAAACCTGGCAAGGTAAGCGGCTTGTGGATTTTCAACATCCACACGATTTATTCTCTGAACTGAGTGTGTCCCTCAGTTCGCAGTTTTCAGAAATGCTGAGTTCGTATGTATATATTGCATATCCGGGTGAACCATCGATCGGTCCTCCTGCATTCATGCACCGTCTTTCAGCAATGTCACTTCCCGATGCTCCGATCACTCATCATTGGCAGGATGCGACGCATATATCGTTTGGTGTCTTGACAAGTGGAATTGCTTGTGGTCCTGTTAAACTTGAGGGATCGTTATTCACCGGTCGCGATCCCGATGAGAACAGATTGAATTTCGACAAGCCTTTGATGGACTCCTACTCAGGAAGAGTGTCATACAATCCGACCGAAGAATTCGCTTTCCAGTTCTCGCGTGCATTTATGAAAAATCCTGAAGGAGATTTTTCGAACGAATGGCTCAGTTCTGCTTCCGGCATTTATACTCATGTCTTCGGTAATGAAGAATGGATTTCCAATACGTTCGTATGGTCTTCAAAAAAAGATCATCATTCTATGGAAGAGCAGACAAGCATTCTTCTCGAATCCGAACTTCGTCTGCACATGTACACGATATATTCTCGGTTCGAATACGTTGAAAAGCCGCAATCGGAAATGGGATTTGGATTTCAGCCACTCGAAAAAGAACCGTTGAAAGAAATTACAATCGGTGGAAGCCGAAGACTGTTCACATTCGAACACATCGACATTGAACTTGGGGTGCAGGGGATGCTAAATATAATCCCGGAAAATATCGCGTTCATCTACGGTTCCGAGAACCCAAAAGGGTTTGAAGTATTTCTTTCATTACACCCGGCGTTATATAGGCCAGGAACAATGTAATATGTCCTTAAAAAAAGACATCCTATGAAATATAAAGTTGCACTTTTAACTCTATTAGCTTTTTTTGCAGGCTGCTCTAACTCGCATCAAATTATGCTCACGAGTCCTGCTGCAAAGACTTCTTCTCCCCTACACCACAGTATTGTCGGAATCTACGCTCCTGATTCATTGATAAATTATTCGATTCTAGCATCGATCTCCGGCGGAGCCTGTGAAGGGCACGCCTTCGAACTGCATATCGGAGCGGGTATTGTGTCCGCAACTGAACAAGCATTGTATAGTATATTCGATAGTGTTATTACTTTCTCTATTCTACCAAGTCCTTCTGAGCTTGAATCGAGGAAGATAACATATATTGTTTTGCCTCGTGCCCAAACCACTGTTGCAAATTCCGATTTTAATGTCGGGACATTTTCGGTCACGATCACCGGCGTTGTCAAACAAGATGCCTCCTTCGATGTCCAAAAAAGCGACGGAAGCAGTATTTTTCAAACAACGCTTCACTGCACAGCATCAAGCAGTGGTAAAGGCGATTGCCACGATGGCGCACTCTACCTTAAGAACGCAGGTACTGCAACAATTACCGAGCTTCGCGACAGCATCATAAACAAACTGGGTGCAGTATTACAATAGCCATCCCCTTACCTATGTTTATAACCGATATTGAATACCTGCAACAAATCGGTAATTTTGTCCAAGCTGATTATCTCCGGTATCCGGATTCCACCCCAGATATTGATATACCGGTATTTGGAATGTTGCGTCGGCAGAAATTTGGGTTGAAACAATATATTTTAATCCCGGGGCAACATAAATGATCGAACCGCCTGAAGGTATGATCATTTGCCCGCCTTCGGTTTCATGCGCACGGTTCTCCGCCCCGATACCGAACATCACTGATAGATTCGACTCGCTGGCATCGGCAGGAATGACGCGATAACGAAACGTCAGATCGCCATTAATGTAATTTCCGTATTTATGGTTGCCATCAGATTCCGGGGCGCCGGGTCCGGTGATAACTCCGGCGGTGAGATTACCAGCGACGCCGAATCGGTCAAGCGACCAAAATCCTGCAATGTTAAAGAGGAGATCGGTCGTCCCGGTACCCGGCTGCAAGTCGGGATCGAGATAATTGGCACCAACAAGTATATTATCTTTCCCCGTCGGAAATTTTACTCCGAATCCTGCAGAAAATGCAATCGTCGATTCATCAACATGATGCAAATGATTGTAACGAAGCGTTACTGCTATATCGCCAAGCCCGTTACCTTTAGCGGTTTGTATCGGGGCGCCATTTCCCCCCGGATCCTGCGACACGCGGTTGACATACGGTACTGCAGCTGCGAGTGTAAACGGAGACGTCGGGTCGAGGCGATAAAACAGAGTCAGCTTATTTGTAATAAAAGACTCATTCTTCCCAATAGCAGTTGTTTGCCGCAACGAACCATTATACGGCGCGCCAAGATACAGAGAACCGAACTCAAAGCGAATTCCGGTTGACCCGGTTTCCAACGGCGAAATTCCTTGCGAGCACCCGCAGTAATCACACTCGGATACCTGCGCTTGCGGCAGACCCGATAATAGTTGAGCCGGACAATTACGAACGGCAAAAAGCAACAACATTGCACAAATAAACCTTTTCATAAAATAAAAATTATTGAGTGTGGAACAATCAGAAGACACGTAAGCCGTGTTTTCTTAATAAATTATCAGTTATAAGAATATATGTTACGCGCGCGGAGGACGAAACAGCGTAGAGATGATACCAGTGAGAATATGATCGGTATTTTGAAGAGGGATAGTCTTCACTTCCCTCATTGGTTCACTCAACTTGAATTCCGTGAAAATTGTCGGCTGTAGATCGGCAATCTGTATGGTACGCGATGAAGATTGGTTGGAAGTACCTGATTTATCTTCGATGTGACTCACCTGGCATGTACCCTTACAGCAGGGTTTTGTCGGGTTTTCACAGCGCTCGATGAAAAAATTTCTTGCAACTGTAGAATAGGCAAGCCAAAATGCCGGGGTTCCATTGTAATATAACCCGATAATTAGCAGTAATGTGATATTTACACTACGCCGAAGCATTTTATATATTTAAAAAGACACAATTCCAATATGGAAAGTTACAAATACAAAGCTAAAGACAAATTATAGAACAGAAAGCTCTCTGAATTCGTTTTATGGTGCTCTGCCGCCGCAGGCAATTCTCTATAGTCACCCTTGCGGCAGCGGAATTTCTATCATTTAATCAGTTATGAGTCAAGTACAAAATCAACCAGAAGCGCTGCTGCGCGAACACGGCGTATCGCATTCCCGAATCAATTTTAATCTCTCGGTCGAAGAACTTTATGCCGAAGCGCTTTCACGCGGCGAAGGCGTGCTTGCTGCCAATGAAGCGCTTGTCGTTTCGACCGGAAAATTCACCGGACGTTCTCCGAAGGATAAGTTTATCGTTCGAGCGAACGACTCCGAAAAAAATGTGTGGTGGGGTACGGTCAATCGCGATATTTCGCAAGAGAATTTCGATAAACTCTATGCAAAAATGAAAGCGGCGATGAATGAGAAAGAACTCTTCGTTGCAGACCTCTTCGCCGGCGCCGACCCCGAATATCGCCTGAGCGTCCGCGTCGTTAATGAGTATGCATGGCATAATCTATTCTGCCAGGATCTTTTCATTTTACCAACTGCGGCAGAACTTGCAGTGCATCATCCGCAATTTACCGTTATCGATATTCCATCAGTGAAGGCCGACCCTGCAACCGACGGTACGAACAGCGAGACGTTTATTGTGTTGAATATCGAAAAAGGTCTTATTCTCATCGGCGGTACGGAATATGCCGGCGAAATGAAAAAGTCGATCTTCACGACGCTGAATTATTTGCTTCCGCTGCGTGGCGTGATGCCGATGCACTGCTCTGCAAATATCGGATCGAGCGGAGACACAGCGATATTTTTTGGGCTTTCTGGAACAGGCAAGACAACGCTTTCCGCCGATGTTAATCGTAAGCTTATCGGAGACGATGAGACCGGTTGGAGTAATAAAGGCGTCTTTAATTTTGAAGGCGGCTGCTATTCAAAATGCATAAAGCTTTCGAAAGAACATGAACCGCAGATATGGGACGCGATCCGGCGAGGGACGGTATTGGAAAACGTCGTGCTCGATAAAAACGGTGTCCCAGATTATAACGACAGTTCGAAAACTGAAAACACACGTGCAGCGTATCCGCTCGAATATATCGATAATGCGGTCTTCCCAAGCATCGGAGGTCATCCGAAAAATATTATTCTGCTAACTGCCGATGCGTTTGGCGTTTTGCCACCGATCTCGAAACTGACGAAAGATCAGGCGATGTATCATTTTATTTCAGGTTATACTGCAAAGCTCGCCGGCACCGAGCGCGGAGTCACCGAGCCTGAACCGAATTTTTCGACGTGTTTCGGCGCGCCGTTCATGGTGCATCATCCGAACGTATATGCCGAACTCCTTGGCAGGAAGATCGATGAACACGGCTCAAGGATCTGGCTTGTCAATACAGGCTGGACAGGTGGTCCGTATGGCGTTGGTAAACGAATGCACTTGCCATATACTCGGGCAATGGTGAATGCCGCTCTTGCCGGAGTACTCGACAATGTCGAGACGATGCTTGACCCGATATTCGGGCTGAACATACCAAAGGCAGTGCCGGGCGTGCCGAATGAAGTGCTGAATCCGCGCGATACCTGGCAAGATAAATCTGCGTACGATGCTCAGGCAAAAATGCTTGCTGCGAAGTTTGCCAAGAACTTCGAAAAATTCTCGGAAGGTACAAGCGAAGCAATCTGCAATGCCGGACCGAAAGCATAATGTAAAAGCGTAATATAAAAAGCCCGCCATTCGGCGGGCTTTTTATTTACTCAAGAATAAATCTTTTGGTCACCTTTATATTCCCGTATTGTACCCGGATAAAATAATTTCCCACCGGATAGTGACTGAGATCGAATTGGACGTGAGGAAGGTCTTCTGCACGGATAGTGCGTGTGACCAGTTCTTTACCAAGCATCGAGATTACCGAAACCTGCATCTGCCCGCTGAAATTTCCAAGCGACGAAAGATCGATCGTGAGAAGTTCGTGCGCCGGATTCGGATATATCGAAAAATCAAGCGGTGCAGATAAAACAGAATTTTGATCTGATACCGTAGCCGGCGCTTGCACCATAAACGGCACGATCTCCCGGTTACCGAAACTGGCTAGATCGTTCGATGTCGTTGCATTCCAGATCGTCGCTTTCTTATCGTCTTTCAAATTATAATATCCGAATTTAGCCCCGTTGATAAACCATGGATAGAGTCCTTGCGGGATCTGGCTTTCATCGTAAATAATAAAACGGTAACAGCCTGTTGCAAGCTTAAAGGTATCGCGGATGATCGTGCCGTCGGGTAAATTATCCTGACTGAAGAGTATATTATCAGTTGCGTCACGTACTTCATATCGGATGCCATTCGCCAGTCCCGCAGCAGACAGATCATCCGTCTTCAACGTCAGATAGACATTATTCGAATACAACTTCGGCATCGTATAATTCGAATAGCCGGTATTATTGTTCGGATAATCATCGCTCTCAAGTCCGTTCGGATTATCAAGCGACACACTGAATTTGTGTGAACCGGTGTCAAGATCGATCCCCGGCAATGAGATCGTCGCCGTTTCATAATATTTTAGCGTGCCCTTCCACTGAAATACTGCGACGGTTTTAAGTGTATCAATCCAATAATGGATCGTAAGTGATGTCAGGTCGTTCTTGCCGTTATTACGAACAGTGATGATCGGTGACATTTGTGAACAGATCGGGTTTATACGCCGATACGGGCCGTCATTTGTCGGCGCTTCGATTGAGATGAGCGCCACATCAGTATTAAATTGCGGGGCTTTTGAGTATAGTACTTGAGAATGGATCGCATAGCCTCCGCCGCCGTGTGTATAATCCGGAAAATTATATGAAAGCAGGACAGAGTCACCTTTTTTTCCGGTCGTTGTCAGATCGAAATCCCACGGATCTACTTTATCGCCGGGGCACCAACCGGCACGCGAAAGCGTCCATGTTCCGGTTTGCGGGTAAGCGGCATTCATCCCGCAATCGGTTCGCCACAGATGCTGCTCATACCGGACGGCATTACCGACAACGATCGTATCGGTATGATCGAGGAATTCGCATGCAACGTCCGGCCCTGCGCCTCCATGACCTGTCGTAAATGTTCGGAATGTGACGATATCAGCAGCAGTGTCAAGCCAAATATGGGTCGGTTTGACATAGTTCGAGATGGGGTCACTTGTATTTCCGTATGGGTAATACCCGTCGTAAATAATATTAGCGGCGTAGGTGTTTCGCGCAGGTGATCCTTCAATCATATCGAAGGAAAGCGTATATAACGAGCCTTGCGTATAGCCGTCGTACGTGGATACCAGTTCGACGCTATCGTGCAATAAGAACGCATAATCGGTAACATCCATCGTCCAGACGAACGTCCAGTTGGTCGGAAATCCCTGACCGTATGGCGTGATGAGTCTGCCGATCTCGTAGGGCAAAATGCGTTCGTATTTGAAGTATGCTTTTATTTTTGTTACGTGAAAGACACTATCAGCTTTCACGTACAGAGAATCGATCTTCTTACCAGTATTATCATAGATGTAATTCCAATAATCAGCTTGCCACGCAAATATTGAATCTGTTACTTTGAACGGAGCAGCAGAATTTTTATAAAAATATATTTTTGTCGGAGCGTTCGCTGTGGAATCTGTTCGTTTTTTGGTCGAATTATACGAATATGATCTGGTCGTGTCATGCCGGAATGCAAAGCTATCAACGGTATTCCCGTTCGCGGTGAAGTTCGGCGCGTCTTTTAATGTCGAATCTGTGATCCCGGTGTGTTTTTGTAAAATGACTTTTGTCGTATAGTCCCATTGTCCGCAAGAAGGGCTCGGGCAGGTCAAGCGGTACCGAAGCAGAATTTTTTCGTATTGTTTCCCCGACGACGGGAATACTGCCCACGAATCGACTGTCCCCGGGAAATTATTCCAAAGGTGTTTATCGACGACCGTGACGTGGGTCGTATCACCGACTTTTGCATAGAGGCTGTCCGAAACGGCTAGGCTGAACAAAGCAAGCCACAACACGACAATTATTTTTTTCATAAACGGATGTTCAACAATGAAGGAACGTTGAAATGCAGGATTCTCAGAAAACGTTCGGGGCAGCGATCACAACATCAATTTCTTCCCTGATTATGGAGTGCGTCCAGCGCTATGCGAGTCATCGTGCGTCCGTCACGTTCGCCGATCTGCTGGCGCCACATAGCATAGTAGAGTCCTTTCTCAGCAAGGAGTGAGTGATGCTCACCGAATTCGACGATCTCGCCGCGCTCAAGCACGTAAATGCGATCGGCGTGCATAATCGTGGAAAGCCGGTGCGCAATGAGTATGGTGATTTGGTCGCTCGATCGCGACACGTCCCGGATCGTTGCGCTGATCTCTTCTTCAGTGATCGAATCAAGTGCAGAAGTTGCTTCATCGAATACAAGTAACTGCGGGTTGCGTAGCAGCGCGCGTGCGATCGAAAGCCGTTGTTTTTCACCTCCTGATACTTTCACCCCCCCTTCGCCGATAACCGTATCAAGTCCGTTCGATGCACGGGCAAGTAAACTTTCGCACGCAGCCTGATGCAGGGCTGCCATACACTCGGCATCGGATGCGCCCGGGCGAACGTAGAGTAAATTTTCACGGATCGAACCGGAAAATAATTGCGCATCCTGTGTGACATAGCCGATATGGTTACGAAGTTCGTCGAGATCGATATCCTTGCTGTTGAGATGATTATACAAGATCGATCCCGTTTGCGGATGATATAATCCGACAAGTAATTTCACGAGCGTAGTTTTCCCTGCGCCTGACGGCCCAACAAATGCGATCGTCTCGCCGCGTTTTACTGAGAACGATACTCTCTGCAATGCAGGGTAAATTGCCGATTGATGTTGGAACGAGACATCCTTGAATTCGAATTCTTTCAGCAGCCCGACCATTTCCGGCTTTTCGGGTTTTTCCTCCGGTGGTGTGCTCATAATATTCGAGAAATTCTGAAGCGACGCTTCCGCTTCGCGATAGACCGCAATGAAATTTCCTATTTCCTGCAGCGGCGTAAAAATAAAGAATGAAAATACCCACAATGTGAAGAACTGTCCTGCATCGATTACATGATTGAAGATCAGCAGAAGCATCACCAGCAGAAGCGATATCCGAAGAAAATTGACGGTCGTTCCTTGTAAGAAGCTGAGCTTGCGCGTATAGGTCACTTTCTTGAGTTCGAGCGCGAGGATCTTATCGGTCGTCGAGTTCAGGCGCCCGATCTCCTGATTTGTGAGACCGAGACTTTTGACGAGTTCAATATTACGAAGCGATTCGGTTGTCGAACCGGCAAGCGCTGTCGTCTGGGCGACGATCGTTTTTTGAATGGTCTTGATCTTCTTGGAAAGCACCATACTCAGCACCCCGATGATCGGGGGCATTATCAGGTAGATAAGTGCGATGAGCCAATGCAGATATAATGCGTAGATCGTGACGAAAACGATGCCAATGACCGAAGTGAAGACGAGATTGATCGAAGAGCTGACAAGTTTTTCAATATCGGCTCGTACTTTCTGTACAGTACCAAGCGTCTGGCCGCTGCGCTGGTCTTCGAAGACTGAATACGGCAGTGCGAGAGAATGTTCTATCCCGTCATTGTACACTCTCGCTCCGAGCCGCTGAGTAATGACATTAATATAATAATCCTGAAAATTTTTTGCTACCCGAGAGACGAATGCCGTTCCCATCGAAAGCAGCAGCCATCCGCCAACCCCCGCTAAAAAAGTTTGGAAGGTATATCTGTCAAAATGCTGAACATAAATGCTGACGATCCGCCCGAAGATGATCGGATCGACGAGTGAAAATGAAATATTGATCGTCGCCAGGACAAGCGCTACTGCAATAAGCCCTCGATAATGGCGTAAATATGAGATGAGTATTTTCATTCGTTACGTGAATGTTTGTTATGGGTAAAATACGAATGAATAATGAATAAGGTAATAGGGATGTACGGGTCGAAATGAAGAAAGTAACGTTATTCACTTGATTCATTTTCTTCGATCTCGACCTCTTCGCCGCCGGCTTTATCCTTCATAAGACCAAATTTCCGCATTTTTGTATATAGATGCGAACGCTGGATGTTCATTGCCTCGGCGGTACGGCTGATATTCCAGCTGTATTCACGCAATCGCTCCTCAATATAGAGCCGTTCGGCACGATCCTTGAAGTCCTGGAATGTATCGGCGGCAAGGGCTTCCTCAAATGGGTGTATTGCATTTTCATCGGAAAACGCGTTCACTTCCGCCGCCTGAATACGGGCAAGGTCAGCGGGCGTAAGAATGACGCTCTTTGAAAGATCGTCATCGGACGATGCATCAACCTTCGGCATTTGCAATGACGAAGGAACATTTGCCATCAAGCTGAATGCAATGCCAAGCCGCTCGACATCATCTTTATGAACGTTATCGGAAGTAGTAAGAATAATGATACGCTCAATGATATTTCTTAGCTCGCGGATATTCCCGCTATATGGCAGCGACATCAATAGATGCAACGCATCTTCGTCGAATTTCGGGACTTTGCGTTTTGTATCGGCAGCGAATTCATCTGCAAATGCACGTACAAGAAGCGGTATATCTTCTTTACGTTCACGCAGCGGCGGAACAAATATGGGGATGACATTCAGGCGGTGATAGAGATCTTCGCGGAAACGTCCGCCTCTGATCTCTTGCGGCAGATTCTTATTCGTTGCTGCAATGATCCGAACATCGACCTTGATCGGCTTGCCGCTCGAACTGCCGACACGTTCTATCCAGCCTTCGTCTATCACTTTCAATACTTTCGCCTGTGCTTCGAGCGACATATCCCCGATCTCGTCGAGAAAAAGAATACCCCCGTCGGCTTGCTCGAATTTCCCGATGCGCTGCGCCTGTGCACCGGTAAACGAGCCTTTCTCATGGCCAAAGAGTTCGCTTTCGATCAGATCGCGCGGAATTGCCGCGCAATTTACTTCAATGAACGGCATCGTGGTGCGCCGCGAAGCTTTATGAATCGCACGAGCGACAAGTTCTTTTCCGGAGCCGTTCTCGCCGGTGATCAGCACACGCGCTTCGGTCGGAGAAACTCGTTCGATGATCGCCCGAATGTTTCGCATCGCTGCCGAAGTCCCGAGCATTGCATCTCGGCTTGAGAGACGTTCGCTCAGATTACGAACCTGCGTTTCAAGATGTTTTTTCTCGGTAGCGTTGCGAATGATCAGGAGTAATTTTTCTCTGTCGGGCGGTTTTTCGACAAAATCGAACGCACCGAGCTTTGTTGCTTCGACCGCTGTCTCGATCGTCCCGTGACCGGAGATCATCACTACAGGAACATCGGGACGAATCTCGCGAATACGCTGAAGCGTCTCGATACCGTCCATTCCAGGCATCTTTACGTCAAGGATAATGCAATCGACATGAGTGCCTTCATTGAGAATCTTTAGACCTTCAGAACCTGATTCTGCCGTTTGAACAGAATGCTTTTCGTACTCAAATATCCATGCAAGGGTATCCCGAATCCCCGCTTCGTCGTCAATTATGAGAATATGCGCCATTAAGAAAGTTACTTATTTCCATAGCATTACAAATAAGAGGACTGTTTAGTTTTCTATACACAACTATTAACGCCGGAACGGGGTGCTTATATAGCGCTGTGCATCGGCGTGAGAACCGGAAATATCCTTCATTTGGAGAACCCTGTTATACATCGTAAGTGCATTTTTTCTGTCACCTTTTGCATCGTACGCTTCGCCCATTTGCAATTCTGATTTTGCGATCCACCAGGTTACTTCGCTCGGCTCCATTTGTCGCGACATCAAATTACTGTTATACAAGAAATACAAAGCCGAATCGAGATTTCCGTTTGGCAAAAGTAAATTTGCCTGTCCGATAAAATACATTGCTTCTCTAGCCTGCCTGATCGTGTAGCCTTCTCGTCTTTCGCGAGCACGGGCAAGCATCACATGGTAGGTCGAATCATAGAGATAATGATAGCCAAAACTTACCTGCGAGTATCCGAGATAATGCAGGAACGTTGAGTTATTCGGGTACTTTGCCGAAAGTATTTTTGCATAATTGTAGGCTTTTAAATAATCGTGCTGATATAGATAATAGATCTTTATTAACTCATACATTGCTTCAGTATTTGAATAGGTCGCATTTTGTGCGGCATATTCGAGCATTTGAATGCCGATCGTTTTACTACCGGTCGCAAATACACTGATCAGCGGAGCAAGTGCAGGATAATCTTCTTTTTCCGCTTCGACATAAAAATTATATAGCCCCCGTCCGAACATAACATCACCATTCGACGGGATCCTATCTTCAAGCCGATTCAGATATTTTACCCCTTCCTTTGCATCGGATAAAAGCAAATTAAGTGCATCCTGCCATTTCGGACGGATCGCAAAGATGCGAGCGTGCATCCCAAGCCCGGCGCCTTTATAGAACAATCCTGCCAGATCGTACTCGTTCGAGTCAAGTCGTTTATCCGCTCGTTTGAGACATTCGTCAAGCTGAGCGGTATATGCTTGGTCGTAACCGGTGTTATCGGGGTTGGTGATCGCGCGCCAGAAATTGACCATCGCTTTATAAAAATATCCCGACGGATGTTCCGGCTGTTCCGCAACGATGGAATCGAACGTCCGATCGGCTGCATCGTACTGCATATTATATGTCAGCTCAATTCCGCGATGAATTTGGTCGTCGATAAGACCGGCTTGCAACACCCATTGCGAAAATGCGTTCGATTCGGCAAGCATAGAAAGCAAGACCACAAGCACAGCGCGAAACATTATCCGGTCATTCATTATGTATGTTCAACGGCTCTGTAAGCAAAAGGCGTTCCAAATAGAGCAGCAATAATACCACAGACATTTCCTATCCCAAGAAATGCACTTTGATAATATTCGTACTTGATATTTGGAATATCGGGTGACCGGCAGTAAGAACAACAAACCCCGATTCAGGTATCAAGTCATGTTTCTGGGCTGATTCGACCATATAGTTGAGCGTATCGTCGAAACTTTTGACCTGTTCCAGTTTTAATGGAATGACTCCATGATAAAATGCCATCTTTCGTAATGATGCTTCTTCGGTTGACATCCCGATAATTGGTTTTGAGAACCGATACTTCGAAACGAATCGCACACTTCTGCCGGTCAGTGTTGCACAAATGATCGCATGGGCGTTGACCTCTTCTGCAAGTACGCAGGCGGCTCGAGCGACGGAATCTGCAGCTCCAAGCGATGCCTCAGCAGGAATATCAAAGGTTGTCCTTTTCCGAACGAACCCGCTTGTTTCTGCTTGCAACGCGATTTCCTGCATGGTCCTGACTGCTTCGACAGGATACGCGCCGACACTGGTTTCCGCTGAAAGCATGATACAATCCGATCCGTCAAACACAGCGTTTGCAACATCGCTTGCTTCGGCACGTGTCGGGCGCGGACTCTTTACCATCGATTCAAGCATTTGCGTTGCGGTGATCACAGGAATACCGCGTGCATTGGCAAGGTCGATGATTCTTTTTTGTACAGGCGGCACCGCTTCGAGCGCCATTTCAACACCGAGATCGCCGCGAGCGACCATGATCATATCAGAAACATCAAGAATTGTTTCGATATGATCGACTGCCTCGGGTTTTTCGATCTTTGCTATGATCGGCAGATCGGCGGCACGAAGTTCTGTTTCGAGTAAATGCCGAAGCTGTAATACATCAGAGGCGCGTCTGACAAATGACAATGCGAGCGCATCGACCCCGATCTCGGTCACTGCATACCGGGCAAGGTCTTTATCATGCTCGGTCAGCGCCGGGATCCGAAGTTTCGTCTGCGGGAAATTAATGCCCTTGTGACTTTTTAATATCCCGCCATTCCTGACACTTGTGCGAATCTTCGTTTTGGAAATGATCTCGTCAACATACAAAATAATCGCACCGTCATCAAGCAGGATCGGATCGCCGACCGAAACATCCTCACCAAGATGCTGGTAACTCGTCGTTATATTATCTGATGTCGTTTTTCCGTCAGGTTCATAGGTCAAGACCGGGTGAGAGTCTGCCTTGATCTCGACACCATCGGGGTTGATCGTTTCGCCGGTTCGGAGTTTCGGACCAGGCAGATCGCCAAGAATTGCGATTTGCTCGCCGAGTCGTGCACTGACAGAGCGGATTCGTGCAGCGATTTCGCGGTGATCTTCAGGCGTCGAATGAGAAAAATTCAGCCGGGCGATGTTCATCCCGGCAGTAATAAGCTGTTCAATGGTCTCTTCGGAACTGGTAGCCGGACCGAGTGTCGCGACGATCTTAGTTTTTGGGTGTTGCTGCATATTGTGCAAAAATACGAATCTTACCTGATTTGGTTTTCAATGAGACAATATAAAACAATATTTTATAGTGAAAATCGTCATTATCGGGAGCCATTATCATTTCATAACCGAAATGTAACTGTTTCTTATCGGAGTAATAGTGGGGAAATAGGGTTTGAAACCTGTAATTCACAGTTTACGTAGCTGTTAGAAAATTATTATGCCGCGAGACGCGTTTAACCTTGCGATGACGCAACCGCCGCTTCGAAAGAAGGTACTTTTTATCTGCGGGTCGTTGAATCAAACGACTCAGATGCATAAGGTTGCTCAAGAACTTCCCGACCTCGATCACTACTTCACCCCGTTCTACGTGGATGGGACGTTCGAGCAGATGCGAAAGATGCATTTGATGGAGTACACGATCCTTGGCGGTGAACACCTGCGCCGATCCACCCAATATTTGAACGATCATCAGCTGACGATCGATTACAGGGGTTCGTCGAACCAATACGATCTTATTGTCCGCTCGGGTGATATCAGCATTCCGAAAAATACTCGCGGCAGACGAAGTGTACTGGTTCAAGAAGGAATGACCGACCCGAGCAATCTTCGATTTTTGCTTATTAAATATTTTCGTGCGCTGCCACGTTGGTCGGCCAGTACTGCAGCGTTCGGGCTGAGTGACGATTACGATAAGTTTTGTGTCGCAAGCGAAGGATATCGCGATCTCTTCATCGAGAACGGCGTACTTCCTGAAAAGATCGTCGTTACCGGCAACCCGAACTTCGATAATTGCAAAAAATATTTTCAAAACGATTTTCCGCACCGGGGCTACGTGCTCGCCTGTACATCGGATATGCGCGAAACGATGCGTTACGAAAATCGGCCGAAGTTCATTAAACGGTGTGTCGAAATAGCTGCCGGACGACAGATCATTTTTAAGCTTCATCCCAACGAGCTCGTCGAACGGGCGACCAAGGAGATCAACGAGTATGCACCGGGAGCCCTCATTTATTGGAGCGGTTCTGCAGAAGAAATGATCGCGAATTGTGATACACTGATCACTCGGTATTCGACGGTTGTGTTTGCGGCATCTGCCCTCGGTAAAGAAATATATTCCGATCTTGACCCCAATGAGCTTCGCCGGCTTACTCCGATGCA
>DASQGZ010000035.1:0-49979 GCA_035632315.1 Kapaibacterium sp. (SeqCode)
TTTCAAACTCGCCGCGATCTTCGGCGACTTATCTTCAGGCGGTGGTGGCGGCGGTGGTGGTGGCGGTGGCGGTGGTGGCGGCGCCGGAGGTATCACACGCTCGGGAATCGGAGTGAACCCGATACCAACACCGAAGCGGTACGATGCAGGCTCCCACTTATAACCTTGTACAACCGGGGACAAATGCTGTGAGAACGAAAATTCAGGATAGGCATTAAGCGAACCTTTTGCATTGAGCGGGATCGAGTAACTTAATCCTGCGGTGACCGCCACGATCGTTGGCGATGCCTGCGGGATCGAGCCGCTTTGAACATTTCTGGTGCGCGAATGAACATGCGTCAATGTATCATAGAATGTCCCGACCGTTGGCGCAAGAAGATCTTCGTGTTGATTGAATGACTTCGATAATATTAACCCGGCAGCAAATCCTCCGGAAATTTTCAGATGACTCGTGATACGGTAAAACAGCGACGGTTCAAAATTGAGCGATGCGATATGCGTTTCAAGTACATGCTCAATGATCGACGGAGTCACTGTTGTCGTTTGGCCGTTCGCATCATCAAGCAGTACCGGCATTGAAATATCCTGCTTCAATGTCGCACTGTAATTATCGTAACGAAGCCTGAGGTCAAGACCGAACTTTGTCCCGAGCGGCATTCCATAGAATGCACCGAACGACGGTGCCGTACCGGAGCCTTGCGTAAAACCGGTACAGCAGTTCGGAACACCGGGCAACGAATCAAATGACGCAACGTGATGAACGATGCCGAAATCTCCAAAGACGCCGAAGACCGGTAGCACTGCCCGCTCGCTATCGGATAACGGTTGGGCGCGCAGCGACGATATGCACAGACTTACTGCGGCGACGGCGCAAATATATCTTGCATACTTCAAAAAGAAGTTCAATGGCGGTGGCTCCACATTACTCTTTCTTTTTGTTTTATCGTTCGATGGTCAGAATACGTGAAAAGACTGCGGAGGGGGTCCGCAATACGTACATATAATTTCCTTTGGGCAAAGCTCTCAGATCAAGATCCATTGTATAATGGCCGGCTTTTTTCTCTTCATCAAAAACGGTCAATACACGTCTGCCGACAAGATCGGATAAAAACAATTCGTGATCGCCATCTTCAAGCAGGTCGAAATCAAGCTGTGTCCTATCCGAGGTCGGGTTCGGGTGTGTTTGTCCCATGCCGAGTTTTCCTGATGCATCGTATAACCGCGTGCCGCCGGCATTGCAGGTGTTGACGATGAGTAAGCCATTGTAGCGATAAATAACGGATTTTTTTCCGCTCGTAAAATCAAAAGTTTGAATATCAACAACCGTTTGTGTTGTATCTCCGAATGCAACGATGCATGGTACGGGAAGCAGTACGCCTTCGATCATCGGAGTCGGGCGAATGCCGTTGAGCGTCAGCGTTCTTCGCTCGCCGTTGATCACCGAAGGGATCGTCTTATCGACCGGGGCAAGCAGCGTTTTGTTGAATGTCATCGTCGTGAGCCAGGTTGTATCGCCGCTCGGTATGAGCGCAGGCGTCGCTTTGAGCCGAAGCGGAAATGTAACATTATCCCCTGGGTTTGCTCTGATCGTATCTGTCCAAACTATTATATATGGTGTTGCAAGATCGCGTGTGATATGTATCGTCGCTGTGCCGTTACAACCGTTCGAGTCAACGACGGCGATGCTAAAATAACCTGAATCTGTAACGATCAACGTATCACCGATCGTACCGTTATTCCACAGTGCGGAAGAGTAGTTACCGCTGACATATAATGTGTCCGTCCCCAAGGAATCCGGCAAGTTCGGCGGCTGCGCATTGATCGTTACCTGCGGTTTTGCGCTGACGATAATGTTAGCGGTATCAGAGTATAGCAAGCACCCTCCGGAAATGCCGACAACGACTGAATATTTACCCGGCGTCCCAACCTTGATCGAGCTGTTTGTATCGCCATTCGACCACAAATACTTTTGGTAACCAGGATCAACAGAAAGTGTGAGCGTATCGCCGCTGCAAATGCTGTGCCCACCTTGAATGACAGGTTTAGTGCCGGCATTAATCGTCACTGTGATCGACGCAGAGCCCGAACATGGCGCACCGTTCGACTTTGCAACAATGCCCACGCTCCCCGTCGGCGATGAGCCCCATGCAACAATTATGGTATCCGTTCCTTGCCCGCTTTGTAGCGTCCCCCCCGAGACTACCCAGTTATAAGATGAGTTTGGAGCAGACGTGACAAAATATTTTGTCGTGTCGCTGCCACAGACGGTGATCTGCCCATTAATGACAGGCGCGGGTGTTTGATTAACGACAACAAGAATAGTATCGGAGAACGGGCAGCCGCGATAATCTTGATAATGAGCTACGTATGTCGTAGTTTTATTCGGAAATGCGATCGGTCGCTGGGTTGAAGCATCGTTAAGACCTGAAGATGGAGTCCATGAGAAATTTTGTCCGCCATTTATGCCGATCTGAACAGAATCGCCGCTGCAAATGGTGTCGAGTCTGTTGATCGCAACCGGAAAGGTAAACGGCACAGTACCTTCAAAGATTGAGAGTCCTGTTTGAATGATACCATCAGTTCCGTCGCTTGCGCCGTAAGAAGTGTTGTAACATGCAAGTAAATTAAAAATAACTTTCCCCGCTTTTCCTGCGGTCACTGTAGCAGCAGGAGCAGTCGCGGCGCTTGTAATGACCCTCCCTCCGCCTGCACCTCCGCCCGGTGCATAGCAATATTTGAGCGAGTCTTTGATATTGTCGGCGTTATTATCCCCGCCATTGCCGCCGTTCGCATTAAGCGTTAAATTACCGACGACCGAAGGAACATCAAGCGCGATCGTACCGCCGCCGCCGCCGCCGCCTGCTCCGTCAACTCCGGCTAACGAAGCAGAACCTCCGTTCGAAATAATACTTCCTCCTCCCAACGCATTGATCTTCGGAGTTCTGATAATGACAAGCCCACCGCCGATCGCACCTGCTGAGGCTGATGTATCATTCTGCTGCCCACCACCGCCGCCGCCGCCAAGAAATAATTGTTGCTTGTGACCGGCATAATCAAGCGCGAATCCTCCTAAGCCTCCGATCGGAAGCGGAGCATACTTGCTAGTCTGATTACCTCCCTTTCCACCTGCGCCGCCATTCGATCCGCCGCCTCCGCCGGCATTCTGGCTATTGCCGCCGCCGCCGCCATTTGCTTGCGCACCACGGCCCGCATCATGCTGCTGAACATAGTCAGAAATAGATTCACCTTTAACTCCGCCAAGCCCTGTCGCACGATCATAGTAATATGCCATCTGGTCGGAATCAGCAGCATTGACTTCCGAAATATCACCGCCGCTAAAGCCGTCAAGCGACGCATCGATACTTCCACCACGAAATGTGATGCTGTCACTTGCTTCGATCACGATGAGTCCGCCGGAGGATCCGTTCCATGGTTTCCCCGTCACAGTCCCCGCAACAACCGGACTTTGGTATGTCGCAACTTTAACCAACTGAACTTGTCCATTGATATCGTACCGATTGATCAGTTTGTTTTTGAATGTAATCGTGATGCCACGAATCGAAGAGATATTTGCAAACTCATAGTTTCCTGCGAACTCATAATTCTGGATCGTCCCGAATGTCGCTGCATCCGAAAGATCGATTGTAGCACCCTTCATTTGGATCAGAAGAACTCTGTCGCCAACTGAAAAGGCGGCATTGTTCGGGACATAGACAGCATTGTCGCAGGTATCAATGTACGAGACCGGAGCGTACTCATTTACGATACCGGAAATATTCTGCGACCGAAGCGATGCGCTTGGGCAGATAAGAAGTACACAAAAACTTGCGACGAACGCAAGCATTCCGAGACCGCGATATGGTCGTTTCATTCTGTGAATGGAAACCACAAATTGTACGATCAATGAGTCTGCGTTTGCTCAAACTACGACAAACGCACGGGGGCATTTAATCAACCGGAAGCACAATTGCAGCTTTGCAACAAATATAAATATACGAAAAAAAAACCGATTATCAAAATGAAGGCTCCTCTAAAAGAGGAAATTAATAATAAACACAGTTCAAGTAGTGGTTTCGATAGATAGAGGAAGTATAAACGAAATAAGGATCTTAGATATGAGAGAAGTGACCCCTACGGGACTCGAACCCGTGCAACCACCGTGAAAGGGTGGTGACCTAACCGCTAGTCGAAGGGGCCGGTGAAATCAGGCCGATTTCGCGGCGCGGCATTAAAACAGAATTGACTATTTTACGTTCCGTATTCGTCGGGCGAACTTGCCCACTGCGCGCGCGCGATGACTGATCGCATTCTTTTCAGCGGAGGTCATCTCGGCAAACGTTCGCCCTTTGGCTTCATTCGGGATAAAAATCGGATCATACCCAAACCCATTCTTCCCCCTTTCAATATCTGCGATACGACCTTCGACAATTCCTTCGAAAAATTCCTCGCTTCTGTCGTTATTGACAAAACAAAGTACAGTTTTAAAAACAGCGTCTCGATCTGAACGTTGTCCTAAGTCGTACAATAATTTTTTGCAGTTTTCTTCATACGTCGCATTCTCGCCAGCATACCGTGCGGTAAATACCCCCGGGGCGCCGCCAAGAGCCGCTACTTCAAGGCCGGTATCGTCCGCAAGCGTGGGTATGTGCAGCACGTTAAAAACAGATCGTGCTTTGATCATTGCATTCTGAGTAAGCGTCGTTCCCGTCTCTTCTATCTCAGGGAAATTATCGGGGAGAATTTGGATCTCAAATTCGGACCCGAGCATAGCTGCCAGTTCGTCACGTTTATGCTTATTATGAGTTGCAAGAACAAGCTGCATATCAAAGAACTTTCTCAATCGCTTCTTGCAATTTCTCGATGCCGATCACTTGTCTTTTATATTCTGACAGCGATTTCAGATTTGCCTTTGGAACAATGACTCGTTCGAAGCCAAGCCGAAGTGCTTCCTGTACGCGCTGCTCGGGCTGCGGCACGGCACGGACTTCCCCTCCGAGCCCAATCTCACCAACAAGGCACGCTTTTGAATCGACCGGAACATCTTTCATACTCGATAGTACGGCAACAGCGATCGCCAGATCGACCGCAGGTTCTTCGACGGTTAATCCGCCGGCAATATTAATAAAAACATCATGATCTCGCAGACGAACACCAACGCGGCGTTCGAGTACCGCGAGCAGCATCGCAATACGCCGATAATCGTATCCTGTCGTTGTTCGCTGAGGCGTATTATAATTAGTTGAAGAAACGAGTGCCTGCACTTCCAACAAAACAGGACGCGAACCTTCGAGGACAGCACAAACTGCCGAGCCGCTTGTGCCATATTGCCGTTCGGAAAGAAACACTTCCGATGGATTTGGCACTTCGACAAGACCTTCGGATGCCATCGAAAAAACACCGATCTCATTTGTCGAACCGTATCGGTTCTTTTCAGCACGAAGAATGCGATAGGCATGAGTTCGTTCACCCTCGAATTGCAGAACGGTATCGACGATATGTTCGAGTACTTTCGGACCTGCAAGCGAACCTTCTTTTGTCACATGACCGACGATAAACACCGGTATGTTTGTTGATTTTGCAAATTGGAGTAAGAGCGCGGCACATTCACGAATTTGCGCAACACTGCCGGGAGCGGAATCGAGTAGCGGGCGATAGGTCGTCTGAATCGAGTCAACAACAAGAACATCCGGCTGCATCGCATTTGCCTGCTCGATGATCTGTTCGATATTCGTTTCGGCAAGGAAATAGACTTCCTCGTTCTTCATCGAAAGCCGCTCGGCGCGAGAACGAAGCTGTTTCGGGCTTTCTTCACCTGAAACATAGACGGTTTTCAAAGTAAGTAGCGAACGCGACATTTGTAAAAGCAACGTTGACTTCCCGATCCCCGGGTCGCCGCCGATCAGTACGAGTGAACCTCGCATAATGCCCCCGCCAAGAACGCGGTCAAACTCGGCAATACCTGTTAAAATACGGTCTTCATCCAAAACGGTTATATCTGAAAGCTTGATAGGCTTCGTTGCGCCCGTTGTCGTTCGAGCGCCTTTTGCTTTCGCCGAATCGGCGGCGACAGAAATAGATTCTTCGACGAACGTATTCCACGAGCTGCATTCGGGACATTTTCCTATCCAGCGGGGCGACACATAGCCGCAGTTCGAACAAACGAATTGAGATTTACTTTTTGCCATAAAGAATTACGGCAAACTTACGGTAAAACACACAAGAAGTTAACGAACTACCTGCAATGGCAGACTATGGATGATCGAATTCCCGGACTTCAAAGCAAGTATGTAATTGCCACCGGCAATAGATGCGAGAGGTATAGAGATAATATTTTCGCCGGTAGAAAGCTGCAGATCTTTATTTATAACTGTCACGCCCAGCCCATCGACGATATCCAGCGATACAGGGAAATCACGGACATTGCTTATAATGATCACATCTGCATTAGATGATGCCGGATTCGGAGTGATACTTTTTACATACGCTTCAAGATTGCCGTTCATCATGGCACGAATTGCGGGGTCGCCGCACTGGTCACCGACCGTCACAAGCCCGGTATCGATAGCAACGGAACTCAACAATGCCGACATATTTTGTCCGATAACGAATGAAGCATTCTGCTTCGTTACAAATGTCGTGAATGGTATCTCGAAATGAGCATTCGTTCCTGAAAGCGCCGCAAGCCGCGAGCGGTCATTTCTGATCAACGAGAAATGCAATATCCCGGATTGAGGAGACGATGTTGTCAGCGTGTAATTGCACAGTTCGTTCGGTGAACTGCAATCGACTAGCGGAAGTGACGATGAAATAAGATCGCCGTTGTAAACAAAATCGAACTGAATTGAATCAAGATTTATTGGATTCGGTAGTGCAGAGACAGAAACTTTCAGCAATTCAGGTAACTGTGTGTGAGCTGAATGAACGGTATCCATACTGATCGTCACTGCGCCTGTTGTTATTCCGATCGCAGTGATATTCGCAAGTGTGACCGTGTCATTTGCTAGCGTAAAATTGGAACTCCAAATACCGAGAAGAGGGGTATTCAACCGGATATTGAACGTCTTCTTTTCGAAACTTTGAAAGACGATCGGACTGGCAAGATCGCTTGTAATGACGCCGGTATTTCCGTTTTGAGAAATTTTTGTGACGACAACTGGCACTTCGTTCGGATTTACGATCGTGATCGTCGCCGTCGAATCGAACGGCGCTTGATGGGTCAGGAAGTCAACCGTCGATTGAGCTTGAAATGGTACGAGCGGGACCAAGAGCGCGTTGACAGTGATCGTTGTAATACAATTGTGCCCAACGCTGTCCGTCGCTTGCACAACTACGCTTGCAGGTTTTGTTTGGTCAACAATCGCAAATGTCTGTTCTGCATCATAACGAGAAACATACTTCACGGCACCGGGAGTAAAATTAGTCGGAGCGCTCAGCAGTATCACCGAAGCAATGCCTCGATCCCACGGAGCAAGTTCTGTTGCCTTGAATATCCTTATATTTGGTATAGAGGCATCAACGGTGCAAACCGGAGCATTCTCATCCGGCAGCGGGTCGTAGCGAAGTGTATCGAGTGCGGCATTACCGACACTATCCGAAGCCGATATCCATGCGCGAACGGGCTGCAGCGAATCTACGATCGGAACACTGAAGGTCGCGATCTGAGGTGACTGGTAACTGATCGTCGAGGCAAGAAGATTCGGTGCCGACTCGATCGCCGCATTCTTGATGCCTTTATCGTTCGGACGCAGTTCCGTGATTTTGCCGGTGATCAAGTTTATCGGGGAAACGACTGGGTCTTGCACGATCACAGGCGGGAATGTATCCGTAATACCAAGCGAGCGGTCAATGCAATATGTCCCGATATTTCCGGCAGAGTCAACTGCGACTACACACCCATGTGCAGGTTTTGTCATATCAATTGTATGCAGCCACGCGTTGCCTGTCCGTCTTGAAAATATCTGCATATTATCGAGCGTCATGTTTACAGCACCTGCCGCTAGATGAATATCTTTGAGACCCCTATCCCATGGGCGAACTTCCGTTGCAACAACGATGAATTTGCCGGCATTCGATGAAGCAAGACTGAGTTCAGGAGCAAGGGTATCCGGAGCCGGTGCATAAAGAATTTCTTTCGCTGCCCAATTCCCTGCCGAATCAATTGCAGAATATACTGCACGCGCGTTCGACATCGAATCGACGACAACCAAACTATCTTCAAGCGACTGATAACTACTATCGACATACGCACCGCTTATCTTAGGAAAATAATGGGTGAACGTCTGATGGCGCGCGAGCAAAATACAATTCGACTTTAGCGAATCGTTCACTGAGCGCAAACCGCTTTGACACGGAAAATTATCGCTGACCGTCACCGTTCTTGAAATAAACGAAGGGCTCGCAATAACGAACGCAGGCGGTATGGAATCATGCTTTATACGTTGCAGGGAATAATATTCGGTGTTTTGCCTCGTGAGCCCTTTGTAATTAAGCGTCAGATCGACCGTATGATCGGCATACCACGGGCAATTATTTGGCGAGACATAACTGAGCACACAATGCTCCCCGCTAATGAGTTCGCCGATCTGCTGCATATCCGGTGCATAGAGTGAAGAATCACTTGCCTGATAATAAATACCGCCCGTCCAATGCGTCAATAGTAAATTATGCGGAGAGCTGTCTGTGCCAAGTTCCATCACGTAAAATGTGATGTTGTAGAGTTCCATCAAGCTGTCGAGTGTCCAAATATCGATCGGGCTGTCGTCGGTTGTCAAGACGATACATTTATTTTTATACGGCGCATATTTGATAGCATCGATCGCCCGGAACAATGCATAGTCAACATTGGTAAGCCCTTTATAGGGCTGTTGTGAAACAATATTGATAAAATCAGAGGAGTCCTGACTATTGCCCGCCATATAAAACCCATTCAAATGTCCTGCGCCCGGGAAAATACCTGCGATGGTATCCGTGAACGGAATGAGGGCATACCACGATGTTCCACGCAGCTCACCGATGCAATTTCCGAACGAATGAAAGAATGCAGGATAGACATTAAAGAGATCACCTGCACTAGAAATGATCGAGGTGCTGGCATCGACACAGAAAACGACGGCAGATAACTGCGATTCATCGCACCCACTAAGCTGAGCTGCGGCTGGAGTGCCATCTTCGGTGATATTAATATCATTCGGCGCAACACTTGGGTTCGGAAGCGTACCGTTATATGTCGCCGTCATCTTGAACCGGATGAGCGGGAAATTATTAATACGCGGAGTCGAGGTAACAAAATTAAGACGTTGGGCTGTTGCGTTTGACGCGAACCCAACCAGTGTAACGACCAGTAAAAAAAACTGACGATATGTATGAATTAACCTCAGTGTGCGAAGCCTTAAACTATATTGCAATTCTTTAGGGGGCTGGGTTATACGTGAATATCTAACACAAATCCCAAATGTGAGTTTCAACAAACTTTTCAGACAAATTTCAGCAGGAATTGGACTATCTCCGCATCGTTACCTATCTTCACAGGAGGTCCCCACGTGCCAACGCCGCAGGAAACATAGAAGTGTGTTCTGTCTTTAAGCTTATATCCCCAGTCAAGTTCATAGACTTTTCGGGTAATATAATTCAGCGGCCAAAGCTGCCCGCGATGCGTGTGACCGGAAACTTGCAGATCGACACCTTCGCTTACCGCCTCACCAAGTTTTATAGGTTGATGATCCATTACAATGAGCGGCTTCGAGCGATCAACTCTCGTCATTATTTCCGCAAGCGGTTTGCGATTCTTTCCGGCAGAGCGGTCTTCCCTGCCGATGATTGTTACACCTGCAATTTCACGAACTTCATCGCGAAGCAGATCGATGCTATGTGCACGAATATATTTGACTGCCGGTTCGACGCCGCCGATGTATTCATGATTACCTGTCACGCCGAAAACGCCGTACTTCGCCTTTAACTCTTTCAGAACTTTGCCGATGTCCTGCTTGATCGCCGGTTCGACTTCGCTGTCGAGAATATCGCCGGGCAAGAGAATAATGTCCGGGTTCAATGCGTTGATCGCATCAACGATCTTTTTCGTCGGCTTGCGACCGATAAGGGTACCGAGGTGAATATCGCTTGCCATGACAACATTCAATTCTTTTGCAACCGAGTTCAGCTTGTCAATTTGCAGGTTAAGTGTTTTTATCTTGATTCGTTTTGCATTCCAGTAGCCGTAAGCGACGAGTGCAATGATAAAAATATTTGCGACAAAAAATATCCACAGTTTTACGGTGGGATACGCTGTGAATGTTGCAATACCAAATATCGCGTTCAGCAAGCGCAACAGATCGAGAGAAACGATCGTCAGGAAATAATAGAGGATAAATGCAAACCAGAATGAGCCGATCCAAATGAGGATGTCGGTCAGGAGCGAAATCCGTCTTCGCTCGACAAATTTTCCGATGATATATGATAAGGCAACGACAACGAATACAGTAGAGAACGTAAGTCGAAGACCCGACACTGCCTCTAAGGCTTCGTAGCCTCGAATAAAGATATAGTAATTGATCGCCCCGTAGAGGGTGAAGAAGATGGAGAAGAAAATAACGATGTCTCTTTTTTTCACTTACTATTTCACTGAGATGCAAAAAGCGGGTCGCTTGCACAACCCGCTTTGTATTAGACGAATAATGTCAGAGAATGTTTTACTCCTCAAATATCGAACTCTGCTTCGGAGGTGGCGGTGTGCCTTTTGATTTTGGCGGAGTGGATTCCGATTCCATCTTTTCGAGCACTTCATCTTCGTCGGCAGGGACGTTCGCAACCGCGGCAACGTGATCGTCTTCGTTAAGACGAACGACACGCACGCCTTGAGTATTGCGTCCCATCACTCGGAATTCCGTCATGTGCGAGCGAATGAGCAAGCCATCTTTTGTGACGACGATGAGATCGTCGTTATCGACGACTTCTTTGATCGCAAGCACTTTGCCCGTTTTATCGGTCGCTTTCATCGTGATGACGCCCTTGCCGCCACGACGCGTGAGGCGATAATCACTCACGTCGCTGCGCTTGCCATAGCCGCCTTCGCTTACGACGAGAACCGTCGTGCCTGAACGTTTCGGTGCGATCATTCCGATGACACGGTCGCCTTCTTCAAGCGTAATGCCTCGGACGCCGCCAGCCGTACGGCCCATATCGCGGACATCTTTTTCATTGAAGCGGCACGCCATACCTTCACGTGTACCGATGATAATTTCCTGCGTGCCATCGGTAAGACGGACATCGACGAGCGTATCTTTCTCATCGAGTGTGATCGCTTGAATGCCGGTGCGTCGAACGTTGCCATAGGCAGCGAGCACTGTTTTCTTAATGGTGCCGTGCTCCGTCACCATCGTGACGAAATGCTTGTCATCAAATTCCTTCACGGTGATGAATGCCGTGATATGTTCATCGGCAGGCTTTTCGAGGAGATTCGCAATCGAGCGGCCTTTCGAAATTCTGCTTGCTTCCGGCACTTCGTGAACTTTCAGCCAATAGCATCGACCTTTGTTCGTAAAGAACATAATGTAATGGTGCGTCGAGGCGATAAACATGTGCTCGAGGAAATCGTCCTCTTTTGTTGCGGCGCCGGTGATGCCTTTTCCGCCGCGACCCTGGCGGCGATAGCCCGACACCGGATAACGCTTGATGAAGCCCGTATGCGAGATCGTTACAACAACATCTTCTTCGGCAATCATATCTTCGATCGTGAAGTCTTTCGTGTCGAAGATAAGCTCGGTGCGGCGCTTATCGGCGAAGCGATTATTGACTTCGGTTAACTCGTCGGAAATGATCTTCATCTGAAGTTTATTCGATGCAAGGATCGCTTTCAGCTTTTCGATGAGCTGGATCATCTCGCGATACTCTGCTTCGATCTTCGAGCGTTCAAGACCGGTCAGACGCTGCAAACGCATCTCAAGAATGGCTTTCGACTGCGGCTCCGAAAGCTTGAAGCGCTTCATCAAGTTCGTCTGTGCCGTATCAACGTCTTTCGATTTCTTGATGACCTGAATCACTTCGTCGATATTATCGAGCGCAATGATATAACCTTCAAGAATGTGTGCGCGCTTTTCTGCAGCATCGAGATCGAATTGCGTTCTGCGGCGAACAACTTCGTTGCGATGCTCGACATAATGACGAATCATCTCGCGCAGCACAAGCACCTTCGGCACACCTTTGACGAGCGCCAGCATGATGACGCCAAACGTCGTCTGCATCTGTGTGTGCTTGTAGAGATTATTCAGCACCACTTTTGCAACGGCATCGCGTTTGAGGTCGAACACGATGCGCACGCCTTCTTTATCTGACTCGTCGCGAATATCGGAAATGCCCTCTATCTTTTTATCGCGGATCAGTTCGGCGATCTTTTCCTGAAGCGTCGCTTTGTTGACCATATACGGGACTTCAGTTACAATGATCGACTCGCGATCATTCTTCTGCGTCTCGATCGTTGCACGAGCTCTCACGATCACTTTGCCACGACCGGTCGTATATGCATCGCGGACTCCGTCATAACCATAGATCAAACCACCCGTCGGAAAATCCGGCGCGATGATGATCTTCATCAACTCTTCATTCGTGATCTTCGGATTGTCAATATATGCAAGACATCCGTTGATGACTTCACCGAGATTATGCGGCGGAATGTTCGTCGCCATGCCAACGGCAATACCGGTCGCGCCGTTGACGAGTAAATTCGGGAATGCCGCCGGAAGCACGAGCGGCTGTTGGAGCGTATCGTCGAAGTTCGGACCGAAATCGACGGTATTCTTATCGAGATCTTTGAGCATCTCGATCGCAAGCTGCGTCATCCTGACTTCGGTATAACGCATCGCTGCAGGACTATCGCCATCCATCGAGCCGAAGTTGCCCTGACCGTCAACGAGCATCGCGCGCATCGAGAAATCCTGCGCCATGCGAACGATCGAGTCATAGACTGCCATATCGCCATGGGGGTGATATTTTCCGAGCACTTCACCGACGACACGAGCGCTCTTTTTGTACGGACGAGTCGGTCCCATTCCAAGCTCGTTCATCCCATAAAGCACGCGCCGGTGAACCGGCTTTAAGCCGTCGCGAACGTCAGGCAACGCGCGGCTGACGATGACGGACATAGAATAATCGATATAGCTCTCGCGCATCTCATCTTCGAGCCCGCGAGGCAGAATTTTCTCGGTAATAGTTGACATCTAAACGGGTAGTAAACGCCTGAAAAAACAACGAATTTTGAAGCATTGATACAACAAAAAAATAAGGGTAAAAAGTCCGGTTTTTCGGAGCGATTTTACGACCCTCCTCACAATTTTCAGGGCTCAATGTTGAGTTGAGGACTATCGTGGGTTTACTAATCCGCAAGATCGGTGTGGTCGAGAAAGAGTAATAAACGGAACGCTGATAAATAAGACCTTCACAATTCAAACTTCGCAATTCCCCAAGAGCCACCCACCGGACTTGAACCGGTGACCTGCTGATTACGAATCAGCTGCTCTACCAACTGAGCTAGGGTGGCGCGTTTTTTTGAGACGGTGGTAAACGAATTCCGGTGAAGTTACGGTTCCGTCGGATACCAGATGATCTCGATCGCATTGCCGCTGGGGTCGGACGTATAGAACGATTCTGTACGATCGCGATGGACTTTGATCTTTTTTTTATATTCTTCTGCGATGTTGACGAGCTCGTCGTGAGAATTAACAGAGAATGCAATATGCGGCGGATGTTCGGTCGGCGAGACAAAAGCGATCTTTACTTCGCCGACTTTCACGAATGCCCATGTTGCATCCTGATACAGCAATTCTGCGTTAACGAATGTCCGAAGATAAAAATCGACTTCGCTTTGGAGGTCGGTGTATTCAACAGCAATGTGATCGAATGTCATATCATACTCCTTGTCATAGAACAAACGCAGGACACGTTCGTAATGTTGTAGGACTTTCATAATTTACCAGAACAAATGATCCTATCAATCTTGAAATCACTCTCACTCGGCGTCTGGCTTGGTTCGCTGCTGATGCTCGGTGCAGCTGTTGCTGCTCCGATCTTTCAGGAATTGCCGTCGAAGACGCTTGCGGGACATCTTAATGGAATTATCTTATCGCGAATGAATCTGATCGAATGGGTATGCGGTACTCTGGCATTTATCAGCTCGGTGGTGCTGCTTGCAATGAATTGGAACGGTGAATTCCGTACGCTTCGTATCATTGAGACGGCGCTCGTCTTCGTGATGATCTCAATACTATGGATCTATTCTACACGCATTACCGGAAGAATGAACGATCTGCGCCAAACGATCGGTGATTTCGATCATCCTCAGGAAACGACGGAATATGTTCAGGCGAAAGCGGAATTCGACGATCTTCACAAGGCTTATACAAAGCTCGTCGGGATCAATATGATACTGATCACTTCGACGTTCGTTCTTTCGATCGTCAATACAAGACCTGGATGATCATAATTCGATCTTGACCGTAAAATCTCTGCCGCACTGTGCGCATTTATAGACTACAGTAATCCAATTATTTGACTCGTCGTATGCTAATTCGTATAGCTCGCCGCCACAATCGGGATAAATACAGCGGTCGATCTCGACATTAAAATTTCTGTCTTGTGATTTCGGTTCGTTCATTGCGCGCGGGCGATGATATTTTTTCGCAATAGGAACATTCCAAATAACAGAATGAGGAGTGCGATAATAAACAACGCAAGCCCGGTTTCATCGTTTATCCCGAGCGGACCCGAATGCGGGACCGCAAGAAGCGAATCGATGATAGCAGTTGAATCGGTTGGTGCAGAAGATGCGTCCTGCCCGAAGGAAATATTCGGCAGAAGAAGCAGGACGAATATAGTAAATAATTTATTTCGCATGGGTGCTGTCGGTTGGAGATGATTGCATTACCGGAGGTTTATCCTGCTGTTCTTGCATTACCGAGACGTATGCCCATGTTGTCATTGCCGTCATATATAATATGGCGACAACGCCGATCCATGTGAATATCGGGCTTCGTTTATTCTGGTGTGCGCGTCGGTCGAGCCACGGCACTACTGTCCACAGAACCGCAATGATACCGAAGCCCACAATCACTATCCATTCGGGAATGATCTTAAGTGTTTGGAAGAGGAACATAAAATACCATTCAGGATGAATTCCTGCAGGCGGTTCGGTCGGGTTTGCAAGATCGTAAGCTCTTCCGATCCCCCATGGATAGAGCACAGCAATCGCAACGATGACCCCAAAGCCGATGACCCAGAGCATTAATTCTTTGAGTAAATAATCGGGAAAATATTTTGTCTGTCCGGTTATTTTTATCTCAGGCGGCGAGCTGCTGCCGAAGAGCATTATCAACCCACTGTGAAGGATGACGAATAAAATTGCTATCGCCGGCAGCGCACCAACATGTAATGCGAACATTCGTGTCAGTGTCGAACCGTTCACGTCGTTCGCACCTTTGATGAGACCGGAAATTAATTCGCCGACGACAGGTAATGCCGTCGGTACTTCGGTACCGATCTTCGTTGCAAAGTATGCTGTCTCATCCCAGGGCAGCAAATATCCGGTAAAACCGAAACCAAGAAGCAGTGCAAGCAGCACAATTCCCGTTAGCCACATTACGCGCCGCGGTGCGCGGTACGCTTTCATCAGGAATGCGCTGAACATGTGGATGAATACGACGAGCACGAGTGCATTCGCGCTCCATGAATGCAGCGAACGAATCAGCCAGCCGAACGGGACGTTGAGCATGATACGCTCGATGCTCTTATATGCGCCGCCGGTCGTCGGATCGTAATAGAAGAGCAGCAAAACCCCAGTCACGACCTGGATCGTGAAAAAAAGAATTGCCAGGCCGCCCAAATAATACCAGAGCGATGCACGATGATGCGGGACATGCTTTTCTTTTAATGCTTCGATCGTATGGCGCAAATGCAATGCGTCGACCAAATGAAATTTCTCGTTCGTCATGACGGCTGTTGTTTGGGGATTAATGTGACATCGAGCTGTCCGTCTTTTTCGACGATAGTGAGTTCTGTCAATGGACGTTTGGGGCGAGTGCCGGGAACATTGATTCCATTCGCATCATATCTGCCGTGATGGCATTTACAATAGAATCCGGGCACTTCAGGCTGGTAACTTACTGTGCACCCGAGGTGTGTGCATTTTGCATTGAAAGCGCGTATGCCGTGGCCGGCTTGATAGATGACGAGAACCGGTTGATCGTTAATATCGAGAAGCTTTGACGGGTGATCGGCAGAAACATCGGTGGCGCCGATCATTACGTCCTTCTGCCCCGAGCCGCCACCTTGATAGCCAAGATATCTCCCGACAGCATATAAAATTGGGGCAAACACCGTTGTCAAGCCAACGCCGAGAATACCCTTGAGCATAGTCCGTCGTTTCCCGGCCGGCTTGCCAACTACTTTTTCAGGATCCATAACTGTATGTTAGAACACATAACTATATAATATAGACACGAAAAATGCGTCGAATATTACACACAAAAATAAAAAAAGAGCAGTTTTTTTGCTGCCCTTTTTTAGAATAGTAAAATGAGTCTATTAATTAAGATCGACCCATACGCTTTTCGTCTCAGTATAAAGGTCTATCGCAGCGCGGCCAAGCTCACGGCCAAAACCGGATGCTTTATATCCTCCAAACGGAAGTGCGGTATCGGTTGTCGAAACGGTGTTGATCCACACTGTTCCGGCTTTGATGGAACGGGCAAGTTTATGAGCTTTCTTAATATCCCGAGTCCAGATAGCAGCGGCAAGACCGAACTGAGAATTATTCGCTTCGCGCATCGCTTCTTCGACATCATTAAATTTAATAATGCTGGCAACAGGTCCGAATATTTCTTCCTGCGCGACACGCATTGAATTTGTCACCCCTTCAAGAACAGTCGGCTTCATAAAAAAGCCTTTCGAACCGATTCGCTCCCCTCCGACAGCAACCTTCGCCCCTTCATTTCTACCAATGTTCACATAATTGAGAACACGATCGAGATGTTCGGAAGAAATCAGCGCGCCGAGTCTTGTTTTCGGATTAAGCGGATCGCCGGCAACCATCTTTTGTGCACGGGCAGTAAGCACAGACATAAATGAATCATATCCGCTTGCTTCGACAAAAATCCTCGAACCGGCAGTGCACATTTCACCTTGATTAAAGAATATCCCGCCGAGCGCATATTTCGCAGCCGTTTCAAGATCGCTATCAGCGAAAATAATATTTGGTGACTTCCCGCCAAGTTCAAGCGATACACGCTTCAATGTTTTCGAAGCGATCTTCATTATTTCTTTCCCGATCTCGACGCTACCTGTAAATGCGATCTTATCGACGCCTGGGTGATCGACAAGTGCCGCACCCGTGATGTGTCCGAAACCCGTAACGACGTTAAATACGCCCGCCGGGATTCCGGCTTCAAGCGTCAGTTCGGCAAAACGAAGAGCCGTAAGAGGTGTTTGTTCTGCTGGTTTCAGTACCACAGTATTCCCGCAAGCAAGCGCGGGAGCAACTTTCCAGGAAAGCATCTGCAACGGGAAATTCCAGGGAATGATCTGCCCGCAAACGCCGATCGGTTCGCGGAGCGTATAAGCGAACGCATCGCCGCCTTTTGAAACCGGGATCGTTTCTCCGGTGATCTTCGTCACCCAGCCACCGTAATACTCGAAGCACTCTGCCGCCTGAGGAATATCGAACTTTGACGATTCGAAGATTGGCTTTCCCGTATCGAGTGTTTCAAGTTCGGAAAGCTCTTCGGAGTGCTGGCGGATAAGATCTGCAAGTTTGAATAAGCAGCGCTGCCTATCTTGAGCATTCATCTTTCGCCACGGACTGCTCTCTTCGAATGCCGCGCGAGCCGCTTTTACGGCAAGGTTAACATCTTCCGAATTAGCTTCGGCTATTTTTACGATTACATCTCCGGTAGCAGGATTGATCGTATCGAACATCTTGCCACTTACCGAATCGACAAACTCTCCGTTAATAAAAAGCTTGCCCGCCTTCGGCGCAGCTTTTTGTGGCTTGAGTTCGACGAGAATATCCTGCATTATCGCTGTATCAGTCATAATTATTTGTTGGTGTGCGAATCACCGGTTGTCTTTCGAGATTCACTTAATTGTTTTTTATAAAATTGCAGTCGCTCTTTAAAATACTTTTTATCGTCTTTACTCTTAGCAAAACGAAAGGAAGATTCAGCGCTGTGCACGGCATCTTCATATTGTTTTAGCGACCAATAGATCAACGCGCGAGTATCATAAAAATCGGCGCTGCTTGGCCTTGCACGTATCGCTTCATTCGAAAGATCGAGCGCTTCGTTCCATCGCTTGCTGTAATTAGCAAGATCCCATGCGAAATTATTCAGCGTTTCGGGATCGCGGGTACCGGTAAAAGCAAATATATTATTATAGCAAACAGCGATACTATCGATCTTCTTTCGTACCTGATAGAATTCAAGCAGATCGTTCAATCCTTGCAATGCTTGCAAACTGTCATCCGGATTCTTCGGAAGTGAGCGCACCCATTGCTTGAGATAATCGCTTTTGCCTTCAACATTCATCTTGAGATACGCAAATTGTTTTGCCGCATTACCCGATTCATCAGGATGATCTTTTAATTGCGCGATGACCCCAAGCTGATACACAACACTATCATATTCGGCACGTTCTGTAAGGCGACGAAGATATGCGGTCCTTACTATAAAATTATTTGTATCGCGCCAAAATTGTTCGCGAAGAGACTGGACCGTGTTCTTGCCTGTGAGAAAATCTCTGATGCGGTTGATAAACTCGAAGCCCGTCATTAAATTGGGATACGGAATTCGCTCGATCTCCTGACTGTCAGGGCGAATCAAGATCGCTGTAGGACGAACAGCGATACTATATCCTTTTTCGAGACCGTCAAGACGCTTGCCTAAATGATTCAAACTATCAAAACCGACAGACGGAGGCGGATCGACAGCGTAATTGTTTACTCCGATCTCAAAATTTTCGAACAGATACACAAGAACATTGGGATCTTGCAAAATGCGATCGCGAAATCCGATACTGGCTGAATCGACATAATCGACATTAAAGGCAAGTACCGGACGATGTGACTTCTGCGCACGCGCCATAGCGTCATCCCACATATCCTTGATCGGGGTTCGCCACATACCCGCATCGCGAAGCCGCGTGATTGCGCTGATAACAGAATCTTCAACGACAAATACTTTCTGCCTTGACTTTGGCTGAGGATGCCTCTTTGAAAATGCAGACGTGCAAACACCGAGAACGATCGCGATAAAGAAAATATATCTCATTTCTTATGCTCATTACGGAGTGTCTGTACCCGTTCGATCTGCTCTTCGGTAAAACCTGATCTGCGCATTACTTCGGGATCGTCTATGGCATAGTCCATCAAACGGAGCATGTTCTGTGAAAGACCCATCATCGCAAATCCACCGTCGTGAAAAAGATTTTGCATCGTCACTTTGCGTGTCAAGTCGCTCAATAACGTCGTACAGTAATCTCCGCACTCTTCTGCACTCGCATTGCCGAGCGGCGCAAGAAGATCGGCATAGTAATACATTTTATCGAAATCTTCGATGCCGCTTCCGGCACGTGTCCAAGTCGGTGATTGTGAAACGGTATTCACTCTGATCTTTTTCTCCCCAAGCCTGCTGCCGAAATTTCGAGCGATCGATTCGAGGATCGCTTTTGCTTCCGCCATATCGGTATAAGTGGTGAACGGCCGCTGCGCTGCCATGTGCGTCAATGCAAGAATGCTCGAATGATCGTTCATCACGTCGTTCGCAAGTGCCCCTGCAATAAGCCGGTGCAATGACATGCCCGACACGTCGAGAGTCTTCATATACCACTCATAATTCAACTTTTCGTACGGAACTCCCTTGCGGATATTCGTTGACATCCCGACAGAATGGACAAAGAAATCTATTTTCCCGAATTTTTCTTTAACAGTCTTGAAACAGGTATCGATCTCAGCCATATTCGTTGCGTCGCAAGGAATCAGCGGCGCATCACCACACATTTTTGCAAGTTCTTGCGGTTTGCCAATGCGAAGCGCGAGCGCGACATTGCTGATCGCAAGCTTTGCGCCTTCACGATATGCTGCAGTAGCGATATGCCATCCAAGGCTCGACTCATCGAGAGGACCGAAAATGATCCCGGTCTTGCCGTTTAATAAACCGAACGATTTATCCGCCATTAGTATCCAAGTGGAAAGTTAGAATGGTAAAACACGGTTTATCCGGTGCAGGTTGCGAAAAGGAAATCAATTGCCAAACTCATAAAATACCAGCCCCGTCAGAAGTTTCGGAAAGAAGTACGTCGATTTTTGCGGCATAAACGCGCCTTCGGATGTAACGGCTGTCATTTCATCAGCCGCTACTGATTTCAAAATAAATGCGGCGTTATAATCTTGCTTTGATAACATTTCATCGAGCTCAGGCAGAGTATGGGGATAAAGCAGATTTGTTTTGTTGTCGATCTGCTTCTGTGTCAGTCCGGCAATAGCCTTCAGAATTTGCTCATGAAGACGGTAAACCGCGAGTTGCTCAAGCGCAGATTTTGAAATAACATCCTTCTGACTGACAACAACCCATTCAGGCGTTTCAGGAAATTGGATAAGTGCGAATGAGGCTTTATCGTTGTAAAAATATTCGAGCGCATCTTCGCGAGACTTTTTTATGATAACTGAGAAATGTTTTTCAAGTTCGGAAAGAAATGCATATTGATTGAACGACGAAAGACCATACAATACCCGATGTGTTGGTAAGATCACTGTTCCATCGCCGCGAAGATTCGCGAGGTAGATCATAATACGGTCTGCGCCGCGAAGCTCCGGATGTGCACTTGAAAAAGCAACTGCTGTTTCATATCGGTGATGTCCGTCGGCAATGTACACCTTTTGGGAAGCAATAAGTTTTTCAAGGCGCGTTACAAGCGGAGGATCAGTCAGCTGCCACACCGTATGCCGTACTTGTTCTCCGTTTGGCAGCGTTTCGAACACGTCTGCCAATGGTGATTGTGCCGTAACACCATCTATTGTATGATCGAAAATCAGCGCTTGGTCATCTATGAGCCCAAAGATAGGGCTGAACTGTGTATGGGTTGCTTCGAGCAGAGCTAACCTGTCTTTCTTCGCTTTCGGTAGTGTTTGTTCGTGCGGAAGCACATCCCCGGTGGAATATGCAGAAACCTTCAGGGTACCAAGTACTCCGCGACGAGTAACTTGCTCGCCGTCGGGTGTTTGGAATGTCTGATAATAAACGTAGAATGTCGGTGTATCATCGTGAATGAGAGAGCCTTCTTTTATCCACTGATCGAACGTTTGTCTCGCACTAGTATATGGATCGACATCGTGATTAAGCTCCAGACGAATGACATTGTGCGGATCACGTTCGTAAAAGCTCTCTCGCTGCTCGGCTGAAATAACATCATACGGAGGAGAGACGACGTCCTTCAGTGTGACGAGCTTGGGGTTATATCTCGTTCCGTTAAATGGAGTAAAACTATTCATACGTAGTAACCAAAATTCTTCAATAAATTTTTATCCTCCCGCCAATCTTTTCTCGTTTTTACATGGAGCTCAAGATATACGGGATGCCCGATGAATTTTTCGATCTCAAAGCGAGCGGAAGCACCAAGTTTTTTCAACGATTCGCCGGCTTTGCCAATGATGATGGATTTTTGTGAATCACGCTCAACGATGATCTCGGCACTGATGTGCCACTTCCCTTCTTCGCGTTCGTTATATTCGGTTATGTCAACCTCGGTTGAATACGGAATCTCATCACGAAATTGTTTGAATACAGTTTCGCGGATGAACTCACTGACAAAGAAACGGTCGTTCTGATCGCTCAACTGTTCTTCATCAAAGAAGGGCTTCCCTTCAGGCAGATATTTTGCAATAAGCGCCGGTAGGTGCTTGATATTATGTTTGCTTTTCGAAGAAAATGGAAATATTTCGGCGAATAAATGCATCTCGCCAAATTTCTGTAAGATGGGAAGCAAACCCTTTTTGTCTTTAATAAGATCGATCTTTGAAAGTGCAAGGATCATTGGCTTGCCTTTTGCCAGATCGACATATTTTCTCCATTGGTCTGGCAGTGCCCTGTCAAGCGGTTTGTTTGCTTCTGCAAGTACGATAATGACATCGGCATCATCAAACGAATGGCGCACTTCTTCAAGAAGTGCCTTATGATGAAGTGTCGTTGGCCGCGGCATAATACCGGGTGTATCAAGGAAGATGATCTGTTCTGAGGTTGAAGAATAAATGCCAAGCACACGTTTTCTTGTCGTCTGAGGCTTCGCAGACGTGATTGAAAGTTTTGTTTCAAGCAGTGTATTAAGCAGCGTCGATTTGCCGGCATTCGGAATGCCGACGATCGCACAATAACCAGATTTGAATGGTGTACTCAAGATTTATTTACGGCTCCTTTAATAATTCAGCAACTCTTATATCACAGCTCTTTAATGCTTCTTCCGGCGTTTTCTTTTTATACAATGCCTGAGCAGTTTCGTCTTCTAAAATAGCTTCGATCTCAAGCCAGCGAGGATGATTCGGAGTCATTCTAGCATTCTTTAATTGCTCGATGAAAACCGGTCCTTGATTCCGCTTCGAATAAAAGTCATCATGCTGCAACATTGAATTTGCCGGAAAAATATTAAATGCTTTTGCAAGTCGCAATTCAATATTCGGACGAGTAAGAAATGCCACGAGTCTCTCCGCTTGTGGCTGCATTTCAGTGGCCGAATTGATAGCAAGATATTCTCCTCCGGCGAATGATATTCCCTGATGTCCGTTATTCCCAGGGAAAGGCACACACTGCCAATGAAACGTTGCCGATCCAAGCGGCTGCAACAGCCAAGCGCCACTAAAGAGTATCGCTAGCTTTCCACGCTTAAAAAGGTCATCGAGATTCTTTTGTGTTTCGAGGACACCGGCATCGAGCTGCTTCACATAATATGTAAGCGCTTCAATATTTTCTTTTCGAGCAAATGTCGGGTTACCATTGGAATCGAGAATATCGCCCCCATTAGACCAAATCTGAGGCAATATCTTTTTATACAACCGGTGCGCGTCAGAACTATTTACTCCGACGCCATTGCCAAGCCCTCGCTTCTTAACTTCACTCCCCGCTTGCAGAATACCGTCCCAACTGCCGAGTAAATTTGAATCATCCTTTACAAGGAGATCGGCATTGATAAACAATACTCGCGTATCGACAAACCACGGCACGGCGAACAGCTTGCTTTTCCATATTCCCGGTTCGCGGGCATATTCGGGAGTTGTTAATTCACGCGCACGGAGTGAATCGTTACTTGAAATATCTTCCAACACCCCGCTCGAAGAGAACTCCGGCACCCAATCACTGCCAAACTCGATCACATCCGGAGCGGTACGGGCATTAAAATTGATCATCAATTTTGTTTTGCCGTCACCCCAACTCAGTTCGCTGACTTCGACCGGAATTTCAGGATTCTCGTTTTTGAATTCGGCAATGACCGAATCCATCACTGCTCGCTGACCGGGTTCAGACCAGAAATTCGAGAAGCGGAGCACACCGGGAGTGATGCCGCGGTCGCAAGAAGAACATAAGAATGATGAGAGAAGGATTGCTGAGCATAGAACAATGTCATTGCCATGAGCAACGCGACGAAGCAATCTAAAGTATTTCAGGCTGCCGGGCAATCTGAAGAATATTAGATTGCTTCGCTTCGCTCGCAATGACATTCTAATTTTACAACCCTGCTCCGTGGCAGTTCTTATACTTTTTACCACTTCCGCAAGGGCATGGGTCGTTGCGGCCGACTTTCGGTGCGACCCGAACAGGTGTTCGAGGGGCGGCTTGCGGCGGAGGGGGCGGAAGTCCCGGTTCACCGGCGCCAACGGCAGCAGGCTGCGCCATTACCGTTGAATGATACTCCTGTTTTGTCGCAACAATTCGGCGCGGCGTTGCCGGACGCGAAGGCATCAATCGTTTGGATGCTTGCTGTGACTGCTGCTCGGTCATTTGTGGATACAGTTTGAATACCATATCGAGAACTCCGTCTCTGATCAGACGAAGCATCACGGTAAACATCCGATAGCCCTCCTGCTTATATTCAATAAGCGGATCCTTTTGCCCGTAAGCACGAAGACCGATACCCTCTTTCAACTCATCCATTTCACGAAGATGATCTCGCCATTTTTCGTCAATGACTTGCAGTGTTGCAAATCGTTCGAGTTGTGCCATCAGTTCATGACCAAGCTGCTCTTCCTTACGATTATAAAATGCCCTGATCTCAGTGTTTAATTTCGATTCGACCCCGTCGGCTCCGATCTTTGCCCACTCGTCACGGTCAACCGGGACATCGGTCATAAATCGTGTCAGCACTTCATCGTGAAGCTCATCGTACTGTCCCTGATCGAAATGCTCGGCAACTAACTCGCCAAGTGACTCATCGAGCATTTCGAGAATTTCATCTTTCAATCTCTGGCCAAACAGGGCGTGACGACGGCGATCGTAAATGACTTCGCGCTGTGAGTTCATCACGTTATCATATTCGAGGAGACGTTTACGAATCGCAAAATTATTCTCTTCGACTTTCTTTTGAGCGCGTTCGACCGAGCGAGTGATCATTGAATGATTGATGACCTCGCCTTCTTTCATTCCCATTTTCGACATCACGCCGGAAATACGTTCGGAGCCGAAGAGCCGCATCAGGTCATCTTCAAGCGAAATAAAGAATTGCGAAGAACCGGGATCGCCCTGACGTCCCGAACGGCCGCGAAGCTGCCGGTCAATTCGACGAGCTTCGTGACGCTCCGTGCCAACGATATGTAAACCTCCTGCGTCCTTGACGCCGGGTCCGAGTTTAATATCTGTTCCGCGCCCGGCCATATTTGTTGCGATCGTTACCGACGCTTTTTGCCCTGCGTGAGATACGATCTCCGCTTCGCGGGCATGCTGCTTCGCATTGAGAACATTATGCGGGACGTTGAGCCGCTTGAGCATTCGCGCAATCGTTTCAGACACTTCCACACTCGTCGTGCCGACAAGTACGGGGCGTCCGGCATTTCGCATCTGCTGGATCTCTTCGATCACTGCATTATACTTTTCGCGCCTCGTGCGATAAACATTGTCGTTCTTATCATCACGCGAAACCGGTCTGTTCGTCGGGATAACCACAACATCGAGTTTGTATATTTCGTAAAACTCGCCCGCTTCTGTTTCCGCAGTTCCGGTCATACCGGCAAGCTTCTTATAGAGACGAAAATAATTTTGAAGTGTGATCGTCGCAAGCGTTTGGGTATCACGCTCGACGAGAACGCTTTCTTTTGCTTCGATCGCCTGATGAAGGCCCTCCGAGTAACGT
This sequence comes from Kapaibacterium sp. (SeqCode), assembly GCA_035632315.1. GTDB lineage: Bacteria > Bacteroidota > Ignavibacteria > Palsa-1295 > Palsa-1295 > JAFDZW01. The sequence goes on from DASQGZ010000035.1 coordinate 25,366, forward strand.
CTCCCGGGAAGCATGCGTCCGGTAAATTCATCGACGATCATCACCTTGCCGTCTTGTACGACGTACTCGGTATCTTTTTCGTAGAGGCAATATGCGCGCAAAAGTTGTGAGATAGTATGCAACCGATCAGAGCGGTCTGCATAGACCCGGGTAAGCTCGTCTTTTTTCTGCTGCAGTTCAAGAGTGGTCAGTTCCTGATGCTCCATCATCGAAAGTTCGGTCGCAATATCCGGCAGTACGAAAAGGTCGCGGTCAGTCCCACCTCCGGCTAAATAATCGCGGCCTTTATCGGTAACATCGATCTGGTGGTTCTTCTCTTCAATGATGAAATAAAGCTCATCATCGATGATGTGCATATTGCGGCTGTTATCGCGCATATACTCAAGCTCGGTCTGCTGCATAAGCCGGAGCATCTCACCGTCAGAAAATAGTTTGAGCAAACGCTTGTTCTTCGGCGTCCCATGTTGTGCACGAACGAGAAGCACGCCAGCCTCTTTGCGTTTTTCAGCATCTCCTGTTTTGAGCAGATCTTCTGCTTCCGAGATCATTTTCGCAACAAGATTCTTTTGCGCATTGACAAGCTTCTCGATCATCGGCTTCATCTCGTCGAACTTGTGCTCGCTTGCCTCGACAGGGCCGGAAATGATCAGCGGCGTACGCGCCTCATCTATTAAGACGGAATCCACTTCATCAACGATGGCATAATTATGCGGCCGCTGCACCATATCTTCGACCTGCGTGACCATATTATCGCGCAAGTAGTCAAAACCAAACTCGTTATTCGTGCCATAGGTAATATCGCACGCATATTCTTTCTTGCGTTCCCAAGGCTGCATCGGCTGAAGGATCTTTCCGACAGAAAGACCGAGAAACTTAAATATCTCACCCATCCACTCGGAGTCGCGTTGTGCGAGATAATCATTGACCGTGACCAAATGCGCGCCTTTTTCAGGGAGTGCATTTAAATAGAGCGGCATAACGGCAACGAGTGTCTTTCCCTCACCGGTCGCCATTTCCGAAATCTTGCCTTGGTGAAGTGTAATACCGCCGATAAGCTGCACATCATACGGCACCATATCCCATTTTACTTCCTGGCTACCTGCAGTCCAGGTTTTTCCGACGTGCCGGCGGCAGGCTTCTTTCACAACAGCAAATGCTTCGGGCAGCAGATCGTCGAGCATCGCGGCAATTTCTTGATTGAGTTCTTCTTCGAGCTCCCCAATGCGGTCAAGGATGTTCATTCTCTGTTCATGAGGAATATCTTGTTTTAATTCTTCCTGATGAGCAGCAAGTTCATTTTCGATCACAAGAGTTGCTTCTTTGATTCGAGCCCGGAATTCGACCGTTTTGTTCTGAAGTTCACTATCGGAAAGAGATTGGAGTTTGGCAAATTCCTCGTTGATCTGGTCAACGATCGGCAGAAGCCCCTGCACATCTTTTTCTTTCTTGGAGCCGAAAACCTTTTCTAATAATTTAAGCATCGTATCTTTTTGTGTAAGAGCAGTAAAGTGGCACATTGCGCGGCCACTTCAAGTTCTTGCAATTAACGTAAAACCTTATGAAAATCGGACTTCGCGTCCGTAGACTTCTTCAAACAAGGTTTTCTTGCGGTCGGCTCCCCATATTTCAAGAGCGGCATCGCGAGACTTTCCGCGACGCAATCGCAACTGCATTTCAACCTTATTTGGGCGAATTGAACATTTTACGTCCCGCACGATACCGATGTTTCCACGGTCGAGGCCTTCGGCAATACGTAGAATCGCTGCCAGTTTACGGACCAGATCGCGGTGTTCATCACTTTGAAGCCGCAAGAACCCTTCATGCTTTAATTTCGGGTGTGATTTTCTATGGTAACGGGCAATATTAGCGATCAGCTCGATCTCTTCGTTGGTAAAGCCAAGAAGATCGGAATGACTTATGATATAGTAGCTGTGAAGGTGATGTTCGGAATGAGAAATGTGATAGCCGATGTCGTGAAGAAGCGAAGCATAGTGCAAAAACTCACGTTCTTCAGAGCTGAGATGATGGAGGCGTCGCGTTTGGTCGAATATTGAAAGCGCCAATTCGGAAATGTGGTTCGAGTGCTCTTCATCATAATTACATTGTTCGCCAAGATGACGAACACTTTGCTCGCGAACGTTAACGATCTTGCGATGCACCGTTCCGTCGCTGAAGCGATGATGCCGGATGTAATCGTAGATAATCCCTTCACGAAGCGCATAGCTGCTGGTGAGCGCACGCTTGACACCAAGCAGCCGCATAGATTCCTCAAGAATGATAGCCCCGCCAAGAATAATATCAGCCCGCTTTTCGTCGAGGCCGGAAATTCGTTTTCGCTGAATGGCAGTTGGCGACGCAATGAGTCGTCTAACGATCTCGCGGACATCGTCGTACTCAAGAGTAAAGCTATTCATCCGAAGCGGGGCTGATCCCGTCATAAAAGCATCTCTTGCTGCAGCGATCATTGCAGCCACTGAAAGGGCCGTGCCGCTTGAGAATGCAGCGGCATTATACCCTCGTTTTGAAATTTCACGCGCAGTCTGAGCTAACTCGCCAATGACAAAATTTCTGGCGTTAGAAATATCACGAGAAGTCGGGCGGTCTGCAAGATTAAAGTGTTTTGTCAGACGAATAGCCCCAAGCTTATGGCTTATAATAAATTTTGGGTTCCCTTTTTCACCAAGTACGTATTCCGATGAGCCTCCTCCTATATCAACTGCAAGTGTCCTTTTATTATAAAGCGGGAGCGCTTGTAACACACCGAGATAGACGAGACGGCCTTCTTCGAAACCGGACACCACTTCCACAGAAATACCAAGAAGCGACTTCACTTTACGAATAAAATCGTCCTGATTCTCCGCTTCGCGAATGGCGCTTGTCGCAATTGCCCTGATCGCTTTCACTCCTCGTGCATCGGTAATCGTTTTGAAGCGCCGCAATGCGTCCATTCCGCGCTTCATCGCTTCGGGCGTCAGAAATTTCATATCTGCGCCGCTTTCACCGAGGCGTACCATTTCCTTCTCGCTCGAAACCACTCTGAACGAGCCGTTCGGTTTCGTGTCGGCAATGACAAGATGAAACGAGTTCGTCCCGAGGTCTATGGCGGCAATGCGCATTTACAAATAAATTAGATTGAAAGTGATTCACTCAAAAATACGCAAAGAGGTAATCTCAGGAGGTGACAAAGCAAAATAAATCGGGAGCACTATAACCCGGAGTATATACTACTCGGAACTGGGAGAAGCGGGTATCTCGGTAAACTCTGCGTCGAGTACAACCGGTTTCGAACTCTCTTCTATTTCAGTGGGATGAAGTTTTGTAGATTCTTTGGGGAAAACACGGCTGCCTTTTTGCTGGTTATATGTCCGCTGTTTGCTTCTGTACCCTTCTGTGAATGGCTCGATAATTCGTCGGTACACGACGAGGTACATAAAACAGATAAACAACAGGTCGAGAATGAATTGCACGAACGGTCCTTGTTTGTTTGCTTAACGGTTTGGTACGTCAATTCATTCGATATGTTGCTGTTAGCCATCATCATAAAATTGCTCCGATTAGTAACCAACGCTTCCTGCCTCCGTAAATTTGTATTCTTATTCTTTGTAAAACCATATAATGTCTGCAATTCTTGATCTTCATGCCCGCGAAATACTGGATTCACGCGGCAACCCTACTATAGAAGTCGATTGTATTCTCGAAGACGGCTCGTTCGGCAGAGCGGCCGTACCAAGCGGCGCCTCGACCGGCGAGCACGAAGCAGTCGAACTCCGCGATGGCGATAAAAAGCGCTACGGCGGCAAGGGTGTTCGCAAAGCAGTTCAGAATGTAAACTCGACGATCGCTGAAGCGCTCCGAGGCGAGTTTGCGACCGAACAGCGAATGATCGACGATCTGCTCGTCGAACTTGACGGCACCAAAAATAAATCGAAACTTGGCGCGAACGCCATTCTCGGCGTTTCGATGGCAGTTGCGAAAGCGGCAGCAGAATCTGTCGGTCAAGAGCTTTATCGCTACCTCGGCGGTACGAATGCACATACGCTTCCGATGCCGATGATGAATATTATCAATGGTGGCGTCCACGCAGATAACTCGCTCGACTTTCAAGAGTTCATGATCTTACCTGCAAAGGCAAAAAGTTTTTCTGAAGCCATCAGGATGGGTGTCGAGACATTTCATTCTCTGAAGACGGTCTTGAAAAAGAAAGGACTTAATACGAATGTCGGCGACGAAGGCGGCTTCGCTCCGAATCTCAGTTCGATAGACCAGACCATCGAATATATTCTCGAAGCGATCAATCAGGCAGGTTATACTGCAGGCGAAGATATTCTTCTGGGACTTGATTCAGCTTCGAGCGAGATGTGGCGAAACGGGAAATATGAGTTGTACAAGTCCACAAAGAAAATGCTCTCACGCGATCAGATGGTGAAGCTTTACGAAAATATGGTGCGGCAATATCCCGTCGCGTCGCTTGAAGACCCGATGGCTGAGAACGATTGGCAAGGCTGGAAAGCGCTCACTGATGCGATCGGTGACAAAGTGCAGCTCGTCGGTGACGATTTGTTCGTCACGAACATGGAATTCCTTTCACGAGGCATTGCCGAAGGGGTTGCGAATTCGATCCTCATCAAAGTGAATCAGATCGGTACACTGACCGAGACATTCGATACGATGGCGATGGCACAGCGGGCAGGTTATACCTGTGTCGTCAGTCATCGCTCCGGCGAAACGGAGGACAGCACGATCGCGGACATCGCTGTTGCGACCAATGCAGGAATGATCAAGACCGGTTCGGCATCTCGCAGCGACCGAATGGCAAAGTACAATCAATTATTACGTATTGAAGAAGATCTCTCTGGTGCAGCCGAATACAAAGGCGCAAGCGCATTAAGCGTGAAATATATGTCAGGCAACAGCAAGAAAAAGAAATAATATTTTCACCATTCTCAATTCACAATGCTCAATTCGATAGATGCCCATTAAATTCGGAACGGACGGCTGGCGCGATGTCATCAGCGAGGATTATACATTCGAGAACGTTGCGCGCATCTCGATCGCTTCAGCGCGATATTTCAAAACGCTTCCGTTAGCGAACAGTGGCATTTTTATCGGTTACGATGCGAGATTTCTTTCAAGGGAATTTGCCGAGCTTTCTGCAAGAGTCATTGCAAACGAGGGTGTAAAAGTATATCTCTCAACAACGATCTGCGCGACGCCGGCGACATCGCTTGCTATCGTTGCAAACAAGCTCGCTGGCGGCGTGATGATCACTGCTTCGCATAATCCGGCGAAGTATAACGGTTATAAGATAAAGGGCGCATACGGCGGCGCGGCGCTGCCGGAAGCGATAGCAAAGATCGAGATAGAGTGCATTGATGTATCGAAAAACATCGACGTCCGCGCATTCCTTTCAAAATTACCTGCAATTTCAGAATTTATGAAGTCGGGGCGGGTAAATGATCTTGATGCAAAAAAGCTCTACATCCAAAAACTCAAGAAACTCGTCAATCTCAAGGTCATTGAGCGTTCTAAACTAAAGTTAGCATACGATCCGATGTACGGAGCAGGTATTGAGACACTCGAGCAACTGATTCCGAATGTTTCCATACTTCATAATGTCTGGAATCCCGGCTTCGGAGGAACTCCTCCCGAACCGTTGCCACAAAATACGAAAGAGTTTTCTAAATTTGTAGTCGAGGGCAAATACGATCTCGGGCTTGTCACCGATGGTGATGCCGACCGCATCGGAGCGATTGACGAAAAAGGAAATTTCTTCAGTTCGCAGATGATCCTCTGTCTGCTGTTGAAATATCTTATCGAGGTTAGGAAGAAAACCGGGAAAGTAGTTGTCAGCCTCTCTGTCACATCTATGATGGATAAAATGTGTGAGAAGTATGGGCTCAAATTATTTCGGACACCTGTTGGCTTCAAATATATCACTCAGTATATGCTCGAAGGTGGCGTGCTCATCGGCGGCGAAGAATCCGGTGGAATTGGCATTCCGTCAATTCATATCCCGGAGCGAGACGGCTTGTTCAATGGACTACTCCTTGCCGAAATTTGTGCTCATTATAAAAAGTCGCTCGGCGTGTTGGTCAGAGAATTAGAGAAAGAATTCGGCAAGCACAATTACGATCGTTTTGATTTTCATACAACCGATGAACGTAAATCGCAGGTACTTTCAAAAGCGAAAGCGGGATTTACTGAAATTGCCGACAAACAAGTAACAAAGACGATCGCTGAAGACGGATTTAAGTATATTCTTGCGGACGGAAGTTGGCTCATGATCCGATCATCAGGGACAGAGCCGTTACTGAGATATTACGCCGAATCTTCGTCAGCTACAACGACGACGAGGCTTCTCGCTTTCGCGAAAGTATTATAAATATTCCAAAACCGGCAACGCAAAGAATTCCGGCGATCGATATCCATTTACCGATACGTTCGTTATTAGTCGGTACAATCTCTAAAGAATAATTTCGCTTCCCTTGCGGAAGCGTCGCAATAATCCTTCCGAGAGAATCACTGCGAATCGGATACTCCACTCCCCTGTCATCCCGCAAATGCCACGTCGGAAAATATAATCGGTGAAAAAGTAATTCTGTCTGTTCAGAAGTAACGGATGCATTGAATGTTGTGGCAAGCGGCTCGCGAATTATAGCGCTAACATTTGCATATCCTTTCGAAATGAGTATCTCGCGATCGTCTTTGTGCGAGATAAGAAGAGGGTACAGTGAATCCACAGGTATCGCAGCTGACTGAGGCACATATTCCGGAGCATCCATTGCCACCATTCCGCCCGGATTGAATCCGACGTTTTTCGAATGTACTTTGGCATAATACGTAGCCGCGAATGCAATAGTCACGGTCACAGATGCTATCACAATGGTATTAGTCCAGACTTTACTTTTGGTCGCAGCGAAATTTTTCGCAGCAAGTATTGCCGCGATCAACGTAATCCAAATATCCCATCGCCAGGCGAATTGTGTCACCGGCATCATCGGCAGGATGCGCCACAGGAATTGGAAAACATAAGGCACTTGGAACGTCAAGGCAGTTATTAGTATCCAGATCAGTGCACGATCATTTTTATCAGTCGCAACATGCTCCGAGAGAATTGATCTTCGCTGCGAGAGAAGCATCAATCCACCAAGAAATATGATCACGCAGAGCAGCCAATATAAAGTTTTTATCTTTTGGGGACTGAACATATCAACGAGAGCATATCCCGTCTGCATGATCGCCCCAAGAAAGCCTTTATCACGAATTGCCGTGCTGATCGAGATGGCTTTTAACAAATCCGACAGTGGTATGACGAATACTGCCGAGATAGCCAATGCTAATATTACCCCGAAAAGAAAAGCTATTAGTTGCTTTCGAAATTGTTTTTGATATGATCGTGCAAAAAACAAGTAAATGAGAGAGCCATAGAATATTATGATAAAGGCAGGAATGTTTGTTAACAGAACCCCTGCCCAGCCAATAGCCGACATTAAAATAATGTGTGAGCGTCGGATCGAGGGCTTGTTTATCCAGATCAGTGAGATAGCTACTATCGGAATAAAAACAAATGCTGCATGTTCGGTGAGTGCATTTCGCATATAGAGATCTGCAAATCTATATGGAAAGATGCAGTACAATAATGCCCCCAAAAATGCCGCGCGTTTATTCTTGACCAATTTCACTAGAAGCCAGTAGCACGTTAGACCGGAAAGAATAAAAAATATCAGGGAAAGACTCTGATATAATGCAAGTGGCGATTGTATTCCGAAGGTATATATCATCCCTCCGACCCAATAAACAAGCGGCGGATAAAAATAAAACGCCGGTGAGCCAAAGCCTGCAAATGAATCCGGCATCCAGCGCGGGTAGAGATTCCCTTCGAAAAAAACTCGCGGAAATTGCGAGAGCCAGTTCAAATGGATCCAGCCATCATAGCCAACAACAGGATAAAAGAACGGCAGCGAGAGCACAATGAGAGCGCCGATCACCAGCAGAACCCGTGAGGTTTTATCGCACCAGTGTAAAAGTTGCGACTCGCTCATGAAAGACCTATACGCTTGCGAATGTCCGAATCAATTTCCTTCGGTTCGTCTGTCTTCTCATCAACAGAAACCATCACCGATTCGCATTCGAGAATTCGTTTGCCGTCAAATACACGGTTCATAAGTTGCTCCATCGTGATGCTCGTCTTCCCTATTTTTGGAATACGGGTATAAATAAGAAGTTCATTATCGAACCGGGCAGGATTAAAATAATTGATCGCGTTGCGGACGAAGAAGAATTTATGATGCTGAGCGAATGTCCCGGCATCCATCGGAATTTTCAGAACATCGCGGCAGAATTCAATGCGCGCAACTTCGAGCATCTCGAGATAACGCGAGTTATGCACGACTCCTTGCCGATCACACTCGTGCGAACGGACGCGGTACGGCGTCGAGTAAGAATAATCGGAAAGGTTATATTCCGGCTGCATTATCCGAAATAATTTGCGATGATCGTTGCAGCTTCTTCACATTCAGCCATCGAGACATCAAGATGCATAACAGCGCGCATTTTATTTCCTGGCCAGGATGCAATTCGTATACCTTGTTTATCTAAGTTTGCAATATGGTCGTTCAGTTGGGGCGGAGGGCTCGTAAGATTTATCAGACAAATGTTTGTCTGTACTGTCTCATGATCGACAGTAACTTTTTTTGACTTTGCAGAAATGATCTCGGCAAATCGTTTTGCTTTTGCGTTGTCCTCTCCTACCTTTGCAAGATTATTTCGCAATGCATACAATGCTCCAGCTGCGATAATCCCTGCTTGGCGCATTCCGCCGCCCCAGATCTTGCGTGCACGGCGCGCTTTTTCAACATTCGCTTTCGTGCTGCAGATCGCGCTGCCAACAGGCGCACCGAGACCTTTCGAGAAGCACACAGAAACGGTATCAAAATATTTGGCATATTCTTTCGGAGCGATTCCTGTCGCCGCACAAGCATTCCAAAGCCGCGCGCCGTCAATATACAGCAAAATATTATTCTTTCTTGCAAATTCCGAAATTTCTTTTATGCGTTCGATAGGATAGATGGTCCCGCCGGCGCGATTATGCGTATTCTCGATCGCAAGCATTCGCGTCACCGGCATGTAATATTCTTTGCTTCGAACAACGGATTCAATTTCTTCGACGGTAAGGATGCCGTGGGTCTTCGCCTTTACCGGGTGAAGCTGCACTCGTGAAAGAAAGCTTGCGGCGGTCGTCTCATAATTAAAAATGTGGCTGTCGTATTCGACGATCGCTTCGTCGCCTTCGCCGGCAAGGAAATTTACTGCAAGTTGATTTGCCATACAACCCGTCGGGACGTAAAGCGCAGCTTCTTTCCCAAGCAGCGCCGCGACTTCGGTCTGCAGCTCGTTCACAGTCGGGTCTTCACCGAAGACATCATCCCCTACCGGAGCCATTGCCATTGCCTGGCGCATAGCATCAGAAGGCCGGGTCACTGTATCCGAACGAAGGTCTATTGGAGTCATAGCCTAATTTAATAAAGTTTATTTTTTAGAAACCTTAATTATTTTTGTCGTATATTTGTACGGCGTTACTTACTAACGCATCAAAATAACGCTCTTTTTCATGGCATCCGGCAAAAAGCACGAACGCAACACCCCGGCACTGACGCATTTGGGGCTTGACGAGATCGATCTCGATCTCATCATCGCCCTGCAAAAGTACGGACGCCGCAAGCGTAACGAGCTCGCCGAGGAAATTGGGCTTTCATTACCTGCTGCAAGCGAACGTCTGCGCAAGCTCGAAGAAGAGCGCGGTATTATTACCGGCTACCATGCAAAAGTCGATCCGAAACGCATTGGGCTTGACGTCGCGGCATTTATATTCGTCACAGTTGAGTCCAGTACGCTATACCCATCATTTCTCGAAGCGGCGAGCAAACATCCAGAAATTTTGGAAGTGCATGCCATCACCGGCGACGGCTCGCACTTACTGAAAATTCGTACATGGAACACGTCAACGCTCGAGCAACTCCTTTCCGAGATACAATCGTGGAAAGGCGTCAAACAGACGCGAACGAACATCGTGCTCTCGTCGCCGAAAGAATCGACGGCATTGCCTGTCGAAGAATTGAAAACAACGCATAAATAAAGTTTCATTCAACCAATTACACCGCCAATGAACAAACAACAAGCACTTGCATTAGCAAAACAGGAGAAAGTCGAATTCATCAACGTGCTCTTCACCGATATTCTCGGCGTGATGAAGGGCATTACGATCCCAGTCTCGAAGCTGCCCGATGCGATCGACTCGAACGTCTGGTTCGACGGCTCGTCCATCGAAGGCTTCGCACGCATCTCGGAATCGGACATGTATCTGAAGCTTGATCTCGATACGTTCAAGGTCATTCCCTGGACGCGGAACACCAACAGCGTCACGGCGCTCATCATCGCCGATGTCTTCATGCCGGACGGTTCGCCATTTGCAGGAGATCCGCGCGGCATCTTAAAACGTCAGCTCGAGCGCGCATCGAAGATGGGATATGTTTTTAATACGGGTCCGGAGCTTGAGTTCTTCCTCTTCAAAAAAGATAACGGAGAACTGCATCCGTTGCCGCACGATACCGCCGGATATTTCGATCAGGCGACAGATCTCGGCACCGAGATCCGCAAAGAGATGACCCACGCCCTCAAAGAGCTGGACATCGATGTCGAGGCGCTGCACCACGAAGTCGCCATCGGTCAGCATGAAATAGATTTTAAGTATGACGGCGCACTGCGCTGTGCGGACATCGTGATGATGATGAAATATACGTTAAAATCCATTGCCGCTCAGCACGAATTGCATTGTACGTTCATGCCGAAGCCGATCGCCGGCATTAATGGCTCGGGAATGCACGTGCACCAGTCGCTTTTCTCGAAAGACGGAAAGAAGAATCTCTTTCATGATCCGAAAGGCACGTATCAGCTATCGGATATTGCGAAGAGCTACATCGCAGGTCAGCTCAAACATATTCGCGCAATGAATGCGATCTTAAATCCGACGGTGAATTCCTATAAGCGTCTTGTCGTCGGTTACGAAGCGCCGGTGTACGTAGCGTGGGGTCAGCGCAACCGCTCGGCGCTCATCCGCATTCCGCGCATCACTGCAGGCCGCGAGAAAGCCGTCCGCGCAGAACTTCGCTGCCCCGATCCGACAGCGAATCCGTATCTCGCATTTGCTGTGATGCTTGCGACAGGACTCGAAGGCATCGAAAAGAAAATGAAAGCGCCTGCACCAGTGGAGGAGAATATTTTCGAATTTACCGACGAAGCAGCAGCAGCGCGCGGCATCACAACAGTCTCAAAGAACCTGATGGAAGCGATCGACGAACTTCGCAACGATAAGACTGTCCGAGAAGCGCTCGGCGAGTTCTGCGTCGAAAAACTTATCGAAGCAAAAACCGCCGAGTGGGATTCATACCGTATGTCGGTCACCCAATGGGAGCTTGACCGCTATCTCGAAGTATATTGATCTGACTTGCAGATAATATCCGTAGGGGCACGCTGCGCGTGCCCCTTTTTTTATTATTTTTTGGAACTCTTATTAAGATTTAGTCTTTGTAAATGTTATGTAATGGGGCGGGTATGTATTAGGTATTCTTCACAATAAACCATTACGGAAATGAGAATTCATAAGATATATGCACTGTTTGCGGTACTCTTTTTAGGGTGGGCGTTTACGCAGTGTCACAGCACAACCACGGAACCGCCGACTGCTTCGGGCAGCAAAGCGGATCTCGGCCGAAAGATATTTTTTGACGCGACCCTCTCTAATCCTGCCGGACAATCGTGCTCAAGCTGCCATGATTCTTCCATTGCATTCAGCGATCCGAACCATGCGATCGTCTCTCCCGGAGTAGTGCCGGGGCTGTTCGGAAATCGAAATGCACCTAGCATTTCTTACGCGCAATATTTTCTGCCTATGCATTGGAGCCCGGAAGACACTTCGTATGCCGGGGGGCTCTTTCTTGACGGAAGAGTGAACACGCTTGAAGAACAGGCGCAACACCCGTTCTTGAATCATCTGGAGATGAATAATTCAAGCCGCTCGATGGTCATTGCAAAGCTCAAACAAGCTTCATACTTCAACCTCTTTCAGCAGATCTACGGTAATACCGACGATTCCACAACGATCTATAATAATATTGCCGATGCGATCGCCACGTTCGAGCGGACGTCTACATTTTCTAAATTCTCCTCCAAATACGATTACTATCTCAACGGGCAAGCCACCCTCACTGCACAAGAAATGCACGGAATGAAATTATTCAATGACAGCCTCAGCGCTAACTGCGGCAAGTGCCATCTCTCGAAGCCCGATCCTACGAGCGGAAAAGTCCTGTTCACGGATATGACTTATGATAATCTTGGTGTTCCGAAAAATCCGGACAACCCGTACTATAAAATGGACCCGTCCGAAAATCCTGAAGGCGCGAATTACACTGACCGAGGATTGGGCGCATTCTTAGGCAACCCCGAGTGGGACGGCTTTTTCAAAACTCCTTCGCTTCGTAATGTTGCAATATCAGGACCATACTTCCATAACGGATATTTCAAAACCCTCGCAGAAGTTGTGCATTGGTATAACGTTCGCGATTCCGCAACGGCTGCCGGCGTTTTCCCCGGACCCGAAGTCCCCGGCAACGCAGATATGCAGCAACTCGGCCACATGCACCTTTCTCCTCAGGACGAAGCTGATATCGTCGCATTCATCGGAACGTTGTCGGACGGATATAAATGAACAGCCTAACTTAGGCCTATTCATATCCCTACACAATTGGCTTGATATTTGCATATTTTTTGCTTAAACAGCTCAAAAACGACCCTCATTTCGTCAGGGACTGTAATTCGATAGATATCTATTTTTGAAAGGTAAAGAATATGAAAGACGAGTCAAAAAAGTTAACTACGGCTTCGGGAAAACCGTATGTAGAGGATGAAAATAGCATGAGCGTAGGTCCGCGCGGACCGCTTCTCCTTCAAGATTTCATTCTGCACGAGAAGATGGCTCATTTCAACCGGGAGCGCATTCCCGAACGTGTCGTCCATGCCAAAGGCACCGGAGCATTCGGCACATTTACCGTTACAAACGACATCACCAAATACACGAAAGCGAAGATCTTTTCCAAGATCGGAAAAGAAACTCGACTGCTTATTCGCTTCAGTACTGTCGGAGGCGAAAAAGGCAGCGCTGATACTGAACGCGATCCGCGTGGTTTCGCTGTCAAGTTCTATACCGAAGACGGCAACTGGGATCTTGTCGGCAATAACACACCTGTCTTTTTCATCAAGGACGCGAAGAAATTCAGCGATTTCATTCATACACAGAAACGCGATCCACAAACGAACCTGAAAAGCCCGACAATGATGTGGGATTATTGGAGTCTCAATCCAGAAAGCCTGCACCAGGTGCTTATCCTGATGAGTGATCGCGGCACACCCGACGGCTATCGCCATATGGACGGATTCAGCAGCCACACCTTCTCGCTTATTAACGCAAAGAATGAGCGGGTATGGGTGAAATTCCATTTCAAGAACAAACAGGGCATCAAGAACTTCACGAACGAAAGTGCGGGCGCAATGCGGGGTGTTGATCCCGATTACGCGCAGCGCGACCTTGTCGAAGCGATAAAGAAAAGCAACTTCCCGAAATGGACGCTGAAGATACAAGTGATGACCGACGAGCAATCCAAGAAATTCCGGTGGAATCCATTCGATCTCACAAAGATCTGGCCACACGCCGAATTCCCGTTGATCGACGTGGGAACAATGGAGCTTAACGAGATACCGGAAAATTATTTCGCACAGGTCGAGCAGGCGGCATTCGCTCCGGCTCATGTGGTCGATGGCATCGGATACTCACCGGATAAGATGCTGCAGGGGCGCCTGCTCTCCTACCCCGATGCGCACCGTTACCGCCTCGGCGCAAATTACGAGCAGATCCCTGTCAATAAATGCCCGTTTGGCGCATCGAACTTCGAGCGCGACGGAGCCATGCGCGTCGATGGCAATGGCGGTTCGAATCCGAACTACTATCCAAACAGTTTCGACGGGATCGCCATTGACCCAAGCTATAACGAGTCGCCAATGATGCTCGATTCGATGACTGCCGATTGGTTCGATCGCAATGCCGAAGGCGAGAACGATCATTATACACAGCCCGGAAATCTGTTCCGTAATGTCATGGACACGAAGCAGAAGACGAACACGATACACAATATCGTCGCTTCGATGATCGGCATCGAAGGACCGAAACGCGATGAAATAATTAAACGCCAACTCGGACACTGGCTGCGTGTCGATCCCGAACTCGGCAAAGGCATCGCCGGCAGTCTCGGTTACGATGTCACTGCAATGTTCAAAGAGCTCTACGGTCCGATGAGCACAATATCCAAAGTACCTCAGCCGATGTAAAGAGAATCGTTTGGCTTTCGTAAAATACGTATCACGCCCTCGCTTTTGCGGGGGCGTTTTTAGTGCGAGTAACAGATAATACCTGTAGGGGCACGCCGCGTGTGCCCTTTTTTTATATTTGATCTGAGGCTGTCCATGTAAGGTTTGGTGTTTCTAAAACGTCCTCTTACTTATGCTCGTATTTTAGTAAAACTATTAATTTCTCATTATGCGTCTATCTTACCGAGTGCTCGTATTTATGTTTGCCGGCATCTTCGCGCTTTCATCGTGCAGCAAAACGTCGAATAATAATCCTGCAAGTCCCGGTGGCGGCGACACTTTATCGTACTTCCCGGGCGAGTTCGGCTTTACACTGAACGGTTCTTCATACGACCGCAAGACTGCAAAATTTCAGTGGAGCAGCTCGGCACAGATTACACCGAATGCTGGTACCGGCGTTCCTGCAAACGGGAAAATGCTAAGCATTAATTTGATTGTAACGATCGATAGTGCGAATGGCTCGCATCAGACACTGATTCAATTCTACATCCCATTCACGAATGCGCCTGTGCTCGGGACGTTCACTATCCCGAATGTGGCGGACTATGTAAACCCGAGCGTGAGGCTGACGATCGCAGCGAAGCATTACGATGCGAAACCAGGTGGGACGGTCACCATAACATCGTTCGATACGGTGAATAATTATGTGACTGCCACATTTTCACTCCAGTTCGTTGCCGAACTATACCCGGGCGATACACTTGCTCCGACGACCGGATACTTTTACCAAGTGCCGATCTACCAAGGCTCGTACGGACAAGGCGTCGTCACAGCAGATATTGACGGCTACAAATTTTCTTCGGCAGGCGGCGGTAACAATTTCTCGTTTGCATTTGGCAACTACAACGGGATCGGAATGGACATTCAAGCGGTGAGCTATGACAGCACCAGCGGAACAAGAGAATTCTTGTTCATCGTACCCGTGCTCGCCACCGGAGATTATCCGCTCTCGAATAATGCCTACCAGTACGGGCAGTACATTCACTCGGTCGGAGTCTCATCGGAAATTATTAACGGTCAAGGAGGCGCAATTGGAAGAATTACGATCACAAGCATCGATACGGTGAAGCAGCGGTTTTCAGGTACGTTCAGTCTTTCCGGCGTCGATCAAAACTCCGGTAAAACGATCAATGTCACGAATGGTGTGATGACGAATGTGTTGTATTTTCATATTTAGACAAGGTAGCATATTTCGTGTTTACTTACTGAAACCGAAATGACTCATATATCACCTTCGTCGCATCGGAGGCGGTGGCAAATTTTTCGGGGTAGGACGAGAGCGTCAGTTTGAAGACTTTATCGCCTTTGATAAAGAACATCGAGCGCCACTGGACCGTCTTTTTGTTCTGCGGGATGAATGCCGTGCAGGTTAATTCTATTGCCGGGAAATTCTTAAAGGTGGTGTCCTTGCGGCTTATGATCTTGAATTGTTTGAAATTCTCGCTAATCCGCATCGAATTGGCGTAAGTGCTGCAAAACTGGTTTAGGTCTTTCAGCGTATCGTTCACTTCAATATCGAACGAGGATTTCTCGGTCCATTCTTTCACGTCGCGCTCGCTGAGGACAAAAATGGACGTATGCGGCTCCATTTTCTCCCAGTTCGAGGGATATTGAAGCGTAAAATGGTATTGCTTGTTCTTGTAATCGAGGAGATCCTGCCCGTGCGCCGCGCCGAGCGATCCGAGCACGATGAGAAATAGAAGTATTTTCATTTTGATGCGATGAATCTGAAGCAATGGAAAGGCGGAGATCGGAAGTGGAGTTCCAAAGCATGATTCTGATATCTTCATTAAACACAATCTGGAAAACGATTGTTAAACCTCACGATG
Source organism: Kapaibacterium sp. (SeqCode) (assembly GCA_035632315.1). Taxonomy (GTDB): domain Bacteria; phylum Bacteroidota; class Ignavibacteria; order Palsa-1295; family Palsa-1295; genus JAFDZW01. The sequence continues at coordinate 41,673 of DASQGZ010000035.1, forward strand.
AAAACTCTGCTGACCTTACTTCCCTACTTCAAGCGATATAAGTCGAAATATATCTGGGGTATTCTCTTCACGTTATTTTCGGCGATCACACAGGCGCTCGTTCCGTGGTATCTCGGGGCAGGTGTCAATTCGATCCAGAGCGCGACGGCGACGAGCTCGTCGATCGTGCTGTACTGCCTCCTCGTTGTCGGCCTGAGCGCATTATCCGGATATTTATTTTACCTCGTTCGCCAGACGATCATCGTCGCCAGCCGGAGGGTCGAATACGATCTCCGCAACGATTTTCTTAAACACATTCTGACGCTTTCGATGCGGTACTTCCAGAATACGCCGCAAGGAGAAGTGATGGCATACGCGACGAACGATATCAACGCGGTTAGAAATTTTGTCGGGCCGGCAATTATGTACGGCGCCGATACGATCAGTACGTTTGTTTGTTCGCTTATTTTAATGTTGTTGATCTCGCCGAAGCTGACTCTGATCAGTTTGGCTCCGCTTCCTCTGATGTCAATCGCAGTATATATGATCGGCAGGCGGTCGCATCCGCTCTTCGATGCAGTGCAGGCGCATTATGCCGATATTACCGCTCGGGCGACCGAGTCGATCTCCGGTTCGAAAGTCGTCAAAGCTTACGTCCGCGAAGATTTCGAACAGCAGACGTTTGACGAACTCAGCAACGGATACTACCTGAAGAATATGCGTCTGCAAAAAATTCAGGGGCTGATGATGCCTGCCATTTTCTGCTTTGTGGGTCTTTCGATCACTATACTGTTGTTCTTTGGAGCGCCGGAGCTTATTTCAGGTTCGCTGAAACTTGGCGATGTCTCGCGGTTAATAATGTATCTCGGAATGCTGACGTGGCCGTTCATTGGCATTGGGTTTGTCTCCGGTATGGTACAGCGAGCCGTCGCTTCGATGGACCGCCTCAATAAAGTATTCGATACAAAACCCGATGTTTCGGACTCTGAGATCACCAACCGTTCCGTCACGTCGATCAACGGCGATATTGAATTTAGGAATGTGTCGTTCCGCTACCGCGACGAACTGCCTCTGGTTCTTCGCAACATCAATCTTCGCATTCCACGCGGACATACGCTCGCCATCATTGGGAAGACCGGCTCCGGCAAATCGTCGTTCGTTCAACTGATCCCGAGATTGTACGATGTCAGTGAAGGCGAGATCCTCATTGACGGGAAAGATATTCGTACGATACCGGTAGAAGTTCTTCGCGAGAATATCGGGATGGTACAGCAAGAATCGTTTTTGTTCTCCGAAGCTCTGCACGATAATATCTCATACAGCGTCGAAAGCCCCGAAACGAATGCAATTTTGAACGCCGCACGTTCTGCTGAAATTTACAAAGACATTGCCGACTTTCCGCAAGGCTTCGAGACGATGGTCGGCGAACGAGGCATCACGCTCTCCGGAGGGCAGAAGCAGCGCACGGCGCTCGCACGAGCGATCGCGCGAGACCCAAAGATATTGATCCTCGACGATGCGATGAGCGCTGTCGATACGGCGACCGAAGAGAGAATTCTCGGCAATCTTCGAAACATTATGCGCGGCCGAACGAGCATTATCATCAGTCACCGCATTTCGACGGTGAAAGATGCCGACGAGATCATTGTCATTGATAATGGAGTTATTGCCGAACGCGGGTCGCACAGCGAACTGCTCGACCAGCGCGGAGCATATCACGATCTCTACCGAAAGCAGCTTCTCGAAGAGGCTTTGGAAAACGCTTAATAGCTCTTTCTATTGATCATTCTTTTCCCGATCATTCGTCTTCGGGCATAACCATCTTCTCGACCATCCGGCTAATCTTCTTGCATTTTTCAAATACAGGATTCGCTTCGAGCTTCGGGACGTATTTGAAGCGGACAGACAGCTCGAGATGCGTTTCGAGCATCCCTATTGTCGCCAGCGTATAAGCAAAGAAACGAAATGCCATGCCGTCGCGTCCGCAGGAGTGACCCGCGGCGATCTTGGCAGGAATTTTGATGGCTGCAGTTCTGATCTGATGCAGCAGCACCGCCGTCTCTGATTCAGGGAAATGTTCTGTGATGCCGTAAATTTCCTGCACCAATTCCATCGCGGCTTTCCATACTTCAAGATTCTCGAATGTGTCTGTTCTCTTGTTCATTATCAGTTCTCCTTTTGAAAAGATTAATTTTCCGTGTACTAATTATCCATGTAATGAAGAAAATCCTGCTTCACCATCGAATGTCGAAAGATTCTCGGTTTTAACGACATCATAGCCGGCGGCGCTGATCTTGCCGATAACTTCGAGCACGTTCTTATACTCGCATGGTTTATTGTCAGTCGTCATAAAACGCGCACGCCAGAAGTCGGTGTACGAAGAAATCGGCTGGGCGTTTGGATATACCTTCACGCCTTTATTTTCGACGATCGTCAGTGAAAGATTGGCTGAGGAGATCTTTGAGAAATCTTCGCCGACCTTGTTCGGATTTTCACCACTGTAGTCAAGAAAAATGTCAACGCCATGCAGTTCTTTCTTCGCTTTATAACTCGACTTCGGTGTCACACCAAGTTTCATCGCGGCTTTGGCTTTCGAATAATCGACATGCTTCAAAACTTGCGGTTTTTGGCCGAGGCGTGCAACAACGGCTTCGGCAAATTCTTTTGTACCGACTTTTTGCTTACTGACTTTCTCGTCGTAAATATCATAAGTATGAACGCCGTCTTCGATCGTCCGGAGCCATGCGTTGTGAACCTTGTCGGCAATGTCGCTCTGGCCGATATGTACAAGCATCATCACACTGCCGAGCAGGAGCCCGGACGGGTTTGCCAGATTCTGCCCGGCACGACGCGGTGCAGAGCCGTGGATCGCTTCGAACATCGAAGCTGCTTCGCCGATATTCGCCGAACCTGCAAGTCCGACCGAGCCGGCGATCTGAGCGGCAACATCCGAGAGAATGTCGCCATAAAGATTCGGCATGACGATCACGTCAAAATTTTCCGGCGTGTCGGCCATTTTCGCGGCACCAATATCAACGATCCAATGATCGGCAGTGATCTCGGGATATTCTACCGCGATTTCATCGAATACTTTATGGAACAATCCGTCGGTTAGCTTCATGATATTATCTTTCATAAAGCACGTGACTTTCTTTCGCGCATTTGTTCGTGCATATTCGAAGGCATAGCGAACGATCTTTTCTGAACCCGGACGCGAAATAAGTTTTAAAGCTTGATAGACCTGATTTGTCTGGCGATGTTCGATACCGGCGTACAAATCTTCTTCATTCTCGCGGACGATCACGAGATCCATCACCGGGTGCTTGGTCGCAACGTATGGATAGTAGCTGACGCACGGACGAACATTAGCATAGAGTCCAAGAACTTTGCGGGCTGTAACATTCAAACTCTTATAACCGCCGCCCTGAGGAGTCGTGATCGGAGCTTTGAGGAAGACCTTCGTGCGGCGAAGCGAATCCCAAGCGCTCGGCTCAATACCCGTCGAGATGCCTCGTAAATAGAGCTGTTCGCCTATTTCGATCTCTTCGATGTCGAGCGAGGCGCCTGCCGCCATGATAATATCAAGCGTTGCTTGCATGATCTCGGGTCCGATACCATCGCCACGGGCGATCGTGATTGGTGTCTTATTTGCCATTGAAAAAGTTAAATTAAAAAATTAGTTGGAATTTAGAAGTACAAAATTACGATGTTTACGACTCGTGTCCTGCAGCCGCACGTTTGAGCCTATCATTGATCGCCCTGCCGAGCCCTGTATCAGGCACAAATTCCGCAAAAATAATATCGACGTCTAACCCGTCGAGATCACGCATTGCGCGGAATACATTCCGTGCTGCTTCTCGAAGATCGCCGGTCGAAGAAAGAATTTGCTGATTATTCTTCGGGATGAATTCAGAATAATTCTTAAATCCAAGAAAAGCTGCCCGAATAGAATTATCGGGGAAGCCGATCACAAATTTTTTTCGAGGTGCATAGTGAGATACAAGCATTCCGGGACTTTGCGGCGTCGGACCCGATGTATTTATATTCACTTTCCCTACTACATGTTGAATTTCCTCCATAGACACTCCCCCCAATCGCAGGATAGTTGGAGCACCCCTATCATCTGCTACGATCGTTGACTCTATTCCAACGGCGCAATCTCCGCCATCAAGAATATATTCTATCTTGCCATCGAGCTGTTCGCGAACGTGACTCGCGTTCGTCGGGCTGACATAACCGAACGGATTCGCACTTGGAGCAGCAAGAGGAAAATCGAGCTCGTGAAGAAGCTCAAGTGTCATCGGGTGGCTTGGGATTCGAATGCCAACAGTTTCTAACCCGGCCGTAACGATATCAGGGATGATCTTTTTCTTTTTCAGAACGATCGTCAGCGGCCCCGGAGAAAATGACTGAAACAGTTTTTCGGCCCATGAAGGCATCGACTCAACATACTTGAATACCTGTTCGAACAATGCTATATGGACGATCAACGGATCAAAAAAAGGCCTGTCCTTGACTTCAAATATTTTTGTTACTGCTTCTTCATTAAGAGCATTTGCGGCAAGTCCGTAAACGGTTTCCGTCGGAATACTGACCAGCCCGCCGTTGCGAAGCAATTTTACAGCTAAAGAGATATCGGTGCCGGTTCCGGTTGTCATTGCGCGGACTCAAACAAGCCCTTGGGCAACCGTGTTGCTTAATTTCAATAATTTTTTCTTCAATGCGGTATTTTTGTAGCCAATGACGAGCGTGACACAAAACCGGCTGACGGAATCGTTCAAATACTACGCCATCGGCTTATGGAATGGTCTCGATGAAGATCATTGCTTTATCTTTGCTTCCGGCATTGCATTCAACGCGCTCTTGTGCATCATCCCCCTGTCATTGATCATATTCCAGATTTTTTCAGTGATCATGCAAAATGATGCAGAAGCACAACATGCCGTGATCCACTTTATCAAGACCAGCCTGCCGATAGAGCAATACGGGCCATTCGTTCAGGACTGGGTGCAAAATCAGTTTTCGTATGTCTCAAATGCATCGCTCATACCCGGTATCATTGCTCTTGTCGTTCTTGTTTGGTTAGCGAGTGCATTATTTTCCTCGCTTCGCTCTGCGGTCAACGGCATATACCATATCAAAACACGCCGTAACATTGCGTTTCTGAAACTGAAGGATATTTGGTCAATTTTCGTCGTCGCGTTCTTTTTGCTCATAACCTTTCTCATCCATCCGTTTGTCGGTGCACTCAGAAAAATCAGCCTTGATATCCTTCCGGATTCATTATCAAGCATTATTCACAGCACTATCACGACCGTCGTCTCGATCGTGCTGATGACGTTTGTTTTCTATTATTTATATAAATCGCTGCCTCACCAACGGATCCCCTGGCGAGCAGCGGGCATTTCTACTATTGTGACGGTTATACTTATCGAATTAATGAAATTTGTCTTTACCTTCTATTTAGAGCGAATTTCAAGCCTCGGGGCTGTTTATGGCGCTTATGCATTTGTGGCCGTTGTGGCTCTTTGGGCATATTATGTGGCGCTTGTTTTTACTATCGGAGCGGTAGTCGGGAAGCTCTTTTATGCGAGAATTAAACAAAATTGACGTTTTTCTTGCAATTGAACTAAAATTGTCTTATATTTGTAAATGTACAGTGGCGTTTTGTGTCGACGCGGGAAACCAGTGAGGGGTCAGAACGTTCACTTTGTGAGTTACTCATTATTCACCAAGGATTTTACATCATCCACTAAAATAAAACTCAATATGAACAACAGGTATTTCCTTTTACCCTTAGTCATTCTTGCCGTTTTGTGTTCGATACTTGTCGGAACTCCCGGCTCGTCATCGGCACAGATCTCGCCGAATGGTTTTGCAGGTCGTGTGAATAGATATGTTAATAATACATCTTTCAACGGCTCATTCAGTACCATTCTTGGCCAAGCCGGAACAAACACTCTATTCAACCCGGGTTGTTGCGGATATTATTATGGATATCCAGGAACAGGCTACGCTCGTTCGTTTTCTATGCCTTTTGCGTTCAGTTATGACAGCACCACTTACAATTCAGGCTCAACCATCTGGATGTGTTATAATGGTCAAGTCTGTTTTAATAGCTCCGGTCCCAGCAACACCTATGGTTATGGCAGTGAAGTAGGCAATTCAACCTGGGCAAATACTATTTTCCCGTGGGGCGGCACATATTTATGCGGATTCCCCACAAACTATTATGATGGGTTTGGCTACTCCGGAGGTATGTACTATCAGGTTTCCGGACAAGTCGGCAACCGCGTACTGACACTTGAATGGCATGGTTATGCTCTATATGTGTACTACGGCTATCAATATGGTTATGTTATGCAGGGAATGCAAGTGAAGCTATACGAAGCAAATAATAATATTGAGTTTTATTATTCTTCGAATGGCCAATATATGACCGGCTATGCTCCAAATATCGGACTTAATGGCACTAGCTCACCAAGTTTTGCTTCGAATACCATACTGGGTGGATCAAATTTCAACTATTCAAGTTATTACACCCCTCCGAAAAGCTATCAATTGGTATGTCCATCGCTGCCGCCGAACGTACAGCTCTCGACATCACCAAAGGTTGTCACATTTCTCAATACAAACGTTGGTACATCTGTTCAAACTAACATAACTATTACCAACACTGGTACTGCAACCACGCCCAATCTGATGATCACCGGCACATCGATCTCGGGCAACCCTGATTTCACTGTGGTATCGACCCCTGGTCCGCTCGGGCCGGGAGCATCAGGCAATCTTGTCGTACAATTCATGCCGCAGATCAATGGCTCTCGTTCCGCCACACTGACGATCATTTCCAACGGACGTGACAGCGGAACTCAAACCATCACATTGAATGGTACAGGACTTGCACCGTTAATTGCTCTTGATACTAATATTATCTTTAAGAAAACATTCACGAAGATGGGGCAAGCGCTCATCAAGAGGCTTATTGTTAAAGATACCGGAACGGGGACAATGATCGTGAATAATGTTATCATTAGCGGAATAGATGCGCCTCAATACTCAGTCGTTTATTCTCCGCCTAACCCTATTCCCCCTGGCGGATTTGATAGTATCCTTGTCGCTTATATACCGACCATAGAGGGACGGCATTCAGCAACCCTTACAGTATATTCAAATGCCATTAATGTGCCGGCATACCCGGTACAGTTGATCGGAACGGCAACATTGCCTCACATTACAGTTGTACCGAACCCGCTAACGTTCGACTCAACCTATGAAGGCGATTCTGCAGTCAAGACGATCACGATCACTAACCCGGGATCTGATACACTTCGTTTAAGCCCGAATATGCTGACAAGCAACGACGGTGATTTCACCGCTACGCTGCTTACCGGGGGAGACACCGCTATTCCGCCGGATCACTTCAAAACCGTCACGGTCGTCTTCAAGCCCTTACAGCAAGGTACACGACAGGCACGGTATTTCATGAGGACAAATATCATCCCGACATTTGAGCAGCCGCGGCGCGATACTGCCGGAACAGTCTCTGTAACTATCACCGGGAACGGCGTACCGTTTGGTGTGCTCGCGCAAACGCTCGGTGCGGCAACGTATGATACGACTATTACCGGTACACAAATTTGTCGTACCGATACGTTGAAGAATAACGGCGATGCCGATCTGACGATCACGTCTTGGGCACTCACTGGCACCAACGCTTCTATTTTCCAGGCGAGCGGCTTGACACTTCCCTATACGTTAAAAGCCCGCACATCGGTCGTCATACACCTTTGTGCAACTCCTACGACCGATGGGCTTAACACTGCGACATTTACCATCAATGGCAAATCCAACGGAAAGAGTCAGCAGGTAAATATCTCATTGAACGTCTATGGCCTGAAAGTTTGCGACCAGGTTACTCCGTCAGCGCTGTTCAGTACTGGCTCAACACCAGAACTGATTCTCGAGAACACCGACTCGACCGAGTGCGTGACAGTCACCAACTGCGGACAAGTCGCATCGACCTATACGGCAAAGCTCTCGTCATCGAGCTCACCGGATTACACGATCAGCTCACCGACGACGTCGGGCTCTATTGCTCCGAACGGCACGGCAAGCTTCTGTGTGAAGTTCCATCCGAACTCAACGACGGTCGAGAACGGCACGCTCGTGATCACGACCCCCGACCTGCCGCCACTTTCGGTAGCGCTCGGCGGCTCCGGCGCCTGTGCCAATGTTTCGGCTCCGGCTCCGACGGTTCCGAACACCAATGCCGGCGGTCACGGAACGTTTAATATCTCGATCACCAATGCGGGTAACTACCAATGG